>JBCCBM010000008.1:0-167432 GCA_039034015.1 Pseudomonadota bacterium
CCCCGCCGCCCGTGCCGCGCGCGGCGCCCCGCGTCCCCGCCGCGGTCCGCGGCCCCGCCGCCGCGCCCGCCCAGGAAGAACCCGTGGTCGTCGCCGCGCTGCCCGACCCGCGCGGCCCGGCCACCACCAGCGATGTGCCGGCCGTAACGCTCGGCTATGCGCCGGCGGATGAGGCGGCCAACCCATCCTCCGCGCTCGGCGCCACCGCCGCCATCGTGCCCCAGGCTGACAGCGTGCCGGCCCCGTCCGCCGCGTCGTCGCGCACGGTGCCGATCCTGTCGGCAAGCCTCTCGCCAGTGCGCGGGGCAAGCCCGATCTTGATTGCCGAGAAGGCAAGCATCGATGAAAAGGCCTTCTCCGACTTCACCGCGCCGGACCGTTTTGGTGCCTCCCGCGGCGGCCTCCTCCTCGCCGACGGTTTCCTGGGCGCCCCCAGCGGCTTTGCAGCCTCCACCGAGTGGCCCGAAACCAGCCGTTTCACCGGTCTGCGCATCACCGTCTTTGCAAGCCCCCGCACCTAAAGAGCGCTTCGCGTCGGCCAGAGGCCACGCGGGCGCGCCTCTCCCAGACTGAACCAATTGAGCGGCGGGCCTCGGCGCTGTGCCATCGCGCCGGCCTTGCGCCAGCGGGGTGGGCCTGTTGACAGGGTTGGACGGCTGCCCATAAAGTCATAAAGAAATCTTTATATGGACGTGTGATGCTGCGCGCACCGCCACAAGCCAGCCTGGACAACACCGTCGCGCTCATGCGCGCCGCGGGAGAGCCCACACGCATGCGGGTCCTCGCGCTGTTGTCGGCAAGCGATCTCACCGTCAAAGATCTCACCGCCATCCTCGGCCAGTCTCAGCCGCGCATCTCCCGCCATCTCAAACTTTTGGCGGATGCCGCGCTCGTCACCCGCTCCACCGAGGGCGCCTTCGCCTACTATCGCCTCGCCGAAGGCGCCGACGGTCGCCGCCCCGCCGACGATCTCTTGGCGCTCCTTGACCGGCACGACCCCACCCTCACCCGCGATGAAGCCCGCCGCAGCGCCATCCGCCGCGCCAACGCCGAGGCCGCCGCCGACTATTTTGCCCGCAACGCCCCCCTGTGGGACAAGATCGGCAGCCTCCACGCCCCGGACGAAGCGGTGGAGGCCGTCATCCTCGACGCATTCGGCCCCCACGGCGCCCAAAACCTCCTCGATATTGGCACCGGGACAGGGCGGATGCTGCGCCTCCTCTCGCCCCACGCAAAGCGCCTTTTGGGGGTCGACAGCAGCGCCTCCATGCTATCCGTCGCCCGGGCCAATTTGGACGCCGCCGGCATCCGCAACGCGCGCCTGGCACAAGAGGACATCCACGCCCTCTCGCTCCCCACCGATGGGTTTGACGCCATCACCATCCACCAGGTGCTGCACTTTTTGGACGACCCGGCCCGCGCCATCGCGGAGGCGGCGCGCACGCTGGCGCCCGGCGGCCGGCTCATCGTGGTCGATTTTGCGCCCCACACGCTGGAAGCGCTGCGCCTGGAAGCCCACCACAGGCGCCTTGGAATTTCACCCGCCGAAATGGACGGCTGGCTCACCGCCGCCGGCCTCCACAGTGAGGCAACCAAAAACGTGAACGGCGGGGCCGACACGCTCACCGTCACCGTGTGGCTCGCCCGCGACCCCCGCCTCGTGACCGACGACATCCGCCTTCCCGAAGGAGCCTTCGCATGACGAGCCCCCGCGTTTCGTTCGAGTTTTTCCCGCCGAAGAACGCGGCGATGGAAGAGACCCTCTGGAAAACGGTCACGCAGCTGGCGCCGCTCTCCCCCCAGTTTGTCTCCGTCACCTATGGCGCGGGCGGGTCCACCCGCGAGCGCACCCACCGCACGGTGAAGCGCATTGTCTCGCAAACCCCGCTGACGGCGGCCGCGCACCTCACCTGCGTCGCCGCCTCAAAGGCCGAGGTCAACGACGTCATCCGCGAGAGCTATGATGCGGGCGTCAAACACATCGTGGCCCTCCGCGGTGACATGCCCGAAGGCCCCGGCACGCCGTTTGTCGCCCATCCGGACGGCTACCAGTCCTCCGCCGACCTTGTCGCCGGCATCAAGGCCATCGGCGACATCGAGGTCTCCGTCTCCGCCTACCCCGAAAAGCACCCCGACAGCGGCAATTGGGACACCGACATCGACATGCTGCACCAAAAGGTCGACGCGGGGGCCGACCGGGCGATCACCCAATTCTTCTTCGACAATGACCTTTTCGACGCCTACCGCGAGCGGGTCGCCAAACGTGGCATTTCCATCCCCATCGTGCCAGGCATTGTGCCGATCCACTCCTTCACGCAGGTCAAGCGCTTTGCCGGCATGTGCGGGGCCTCCGTCCCCGATTGGCTGGAGCACCGCTTTGCGGGGCTGGAGGATGACCCCGACACCCGCCGCCTCGTTGCCGCCCATGTCGCCGCCGACCAGGTGTTCGACCTCATGAAGCGCGGCGTGGACCGGTTCCATTTTTACACCATGAACCGGTCTGAGCTGGTGTTTGCGCTCTGCCATCTCATCGGCGTTCGCACGCCGGAGGCTGTCGCGGCGTAGGGGCCGCGGGCGCAGAGCGCACTAGGTTTAAAGGGGCGAGCATCTTATCCGGGCCTGGAGAAGGCCGGGGATGCTCTACTGTCTATGGCGTGGCGCGTCCGTGCCGTCCGAAACGTTAAAGGCGACCGATCATGCCAACACCTCTTCTCGACCGGGCCGCCGGGCGCATCCTGATCCTGGACGGCGCCATGGGCACCATGATCCAGGCCGAGCGCTTTGATGAAGACGCCTTCCGCGGCCCCCCCGGCACCATCACCACCAACCACCCCCAGGCCGGCAACAACGACCTTCTGATCCTCACCCAGCCGGACGCCATCCGCGACATTCACCGCCAGTACCTGATGGCGGGGGCCGACATTGTGGCCACCAACACGTTCTCGTCCACCACCATCGCCCAGGCCGACTACGGCCTGGAAGACAAGGTGCACGCCCTCAACGTGGAAGGCGCGCGCCTTGCCAAAGAAGCGGCGGAGGAGGTGACGGTCGCCACCGGCCTGCCGCGCTATGTGGCCGGCGCCATCGGCCCCACCAACCGCACGCTCTCCATTTCGCCGGATGTGAACGACCCCGGCTACCGCGCCGTCACCTTCGACGAGATGGCAACCGCCTATGGCGAAGCGGCGCGCGGCCTCATCGAGGGCGGCGCCGACCTCCTTCTCATCGAGACCATCTTCGACACGCTGAACGCAAAGGCTGCGATCTACGCCATTGAGGGCCTGTTTGCAGCCGGCGTCCGCCGCGTGCCGCTCATGATTTCGGGCACCATCACCGACCGGTCGGGCCGCACGCTATCGGGCCAAACGCCCACCGCGTTCTGGAATTCGGTGCGCCACGCAAAGCCATTTTCGGTGGGGCTCAACTGCGCGCTCGGCGCGTCCGAAATGCGCGCCCATGCGGACGAACTGTCCCGCGTTGCCGACACGCTCACCTGCATTTACCCCAACGCCGGCCTCCCCAACGAGATGGGCGAGTACGACGAGAGCCCCGCCTTCATGGCGCAGCAGCTGGAGGGCTTTGCTGAAACCGGGCTCCTCAACATCGTCGGCGGCTGCTGCGGGACAACGCCCGACCACATCGCCGCCATCCGCGACACCGTCGACCGCTTTGAGCCCCGCACGGTGCCCGATCCGCAGCCCTTCATGATGCTGTCGGGCCTAGAGCCCTTCAAACTCACCGACGACATTCGCTTTGTGAATGTGGGTGAGCGCACCAACGTCACCGGTTCGGCCAAATTCCGCCGGCTCATCAAAGAGGGTGACTACGCCACCGCCCTTGATGTCGCCCGCGACCAGGTGGAGAACGGCGCCCAGATCATCGACGTCAACATGGACGAAGGCCTGCTCGACAGTGCCGCCGCCATGGACACATTTTTGAAACTGATCGCCAGCGAGCCGGACATTGCGCGCGTGCCGGTGATGGTCGATTCCTCCAAATGGGACGTGATCGAGACCGGCCTTCGCCAGGTGCAGGGCAAGGCGGTGGTGAACTCCATCTCGCTCAAAGAGGGCGAAGAACAGTTTTTGGAGCAAGCCGCCCTTGTGCGCCGCTATGGCGCCGCCGTCGTCGTGATGGCGTTTGACGAAAAGGGCCAGGCTGACACCTTTGAGCGCAAGACCGAAATTTGTGCCCGGTCCTACAAAATCTTGACCGAAGTCGCCGGGATCGACCCCAACGACATCATCTTCGACCCCAACATCTTTGCCGTCGCCACCGGCATTGAAGAGCACAACAACTACGGCGTCGACTTCATCGAGGCGACCCGCTGGATCCGCGAGAACCTTCCCGGCGCCCACGTCTCGGGCGGTGTCTCAAACCTCTCCTTCTCGTTCCGCGGTAATGAGCGGGTGCGCGAGGCGATGCACTCGGTCTTCCTCTACCACGCCATCAACGCCGGCATGGACATGGGGATTGTGAACGCGGGCCAGCTCGCCGTCTATGATGACCTTGATGCCGAGCTCAAAGAGCTTTGCGAAGACGTCGTCCTCAACCGGCGCGATGATGCCACCGACCGCATGCTGGAGGCCGCCGAACGCTGGAAGGGCGGCGGCGGAAAGGGCCGCGAAAAGGACCTGTCGTGGCGCGAAGACGACGTGGCGGGGCGCCTGCGCCACGCGCTCGTCCACGGCATCACCGAGTTCATCGAGGCCGACACGGAAGAGGCGCGGCAGACCGCCGAGCGCCCGCTCCACGTCATCGAAGGCCCGCTGATGGACGGCATGAACGTCGTCGGCGACCTCTTTGGCTCCGGCAAAATGTTCCTGCCCCAGGTGGTGAAGTCCGCCCGCGTCATGAAACAGGCGGTCGCTTACCTTCTCCCCTACATGGAGGCCGAAAAAGAGGGCAACACACGCTCCTCCGCCGGCAAAATCTTGATGGCAACCGTCAAAGGGGACGTGCACGACATTGGCAAAAACATTGTCGGCGTCGTCCTCCAGTGCAACAATTTTGACGTCATCGACCTTGGCGTCATGGTGCCGGCCCAAAAAATCCTGGATGTCGCGCGGGAAGAAAACGTCGACATCATCGGTCTCTCCGGCCTCATCACGCCCTCGCTCGATGAAATGTGCCACGTGGCGGCCGAGATGGAGCGGCAAGACTTTGACATGCCGCTCCTGATCGGCGGGGCGACCACGTCAAAAATCCACACGGCCGTCAAGATCGACCCCAACTACCACCGCGGGCAAACCGTCTACGTGACGGATGCGTCCCGCGCGGTGGGCGTGTGCGCGCGATTGATGAACGACCGCGCCACCTACGCCAAAGAGGTGGCCGCCGAATATCGGGACACGGCCAACGCGTACCTGCGTGGTCAAACGGAGAAAAAGCGCCTCCCCATCCGCGCCGCCCGGGCCAAGAAATTCGCCATCGATTGGGCTGGCTACACGCCCCCCGCCCCGCGGCAAATCGGCGTTCACTCGGTCAGCGTGCCGGTCGCAACGCTGGTGCCTTACATTGACTGGACGCCCTTTTTCTCCGCCTGGGAGATCAAAGGCACCTACCCGCGCGTGCTGGATGATCCGCGCTATGGCGAGGCCGCGCGCAGCCTGTTTGCGGACGCGGAGGCGATGCTTGGCGAAATTGTGGGCCAAAACCTCCTCACTGCGAAGGGGGTCTATGGCATCTGGCGCGCCCAGGCCGATGGCGACGATATCGACCTTTTTGACGGGGCCGGCACACCGGTCGCCCGGCTCCACACCCTTCGCCAACAAATCGCCCGGGATGGGGACCGCGCCAACATCGCGCTCTCGGACTTCATCGCCCCACGCGACGGGCCGGACGATTTCATCGGCGGCTTTTGCGTCACCACCGGCATTGGCGAGGAAGCCCTCTCGGCCCGCTTTGCCGCCGCCGATGACGACTACAACAAGATCATGGCCCAGGCCCTTGCCGATCGCCTGGCCGAAGCCTTTGCCGAATACCTCCACATGCGCGTGCGCCGCGAGTTCTGGGGCTATGCGGCCGACGAGGACCTCTCGCCCGAGGCCCTCATCGGCGAGAAATACGACGGCATCCGCCCCGCGCCCGGCTACCCCGCCCAGCCGGACCACACCGAAAAGCGCACGCTCCTCCCCCTTTTGGAGGCTGAGGCGCACACAGGGGTTCGCCTCACCGAAAGCTGCGCCATGTGGCCGGCCTCGTCCGTGTCGGGGCTCTACTTCAGCCACCCGGCGAGCCACTATTTCGGCGTTGGAAAGATTGAGCGGGACCAGGTGGAGGACTATGCCATCCGCAAAGGCTGGTCGCTGGAGGAGGCGGAGCGGTGGCTGGCGCCGATCCTCAATTACATGCCGGGCGAACCGCTCAAAATTGCTGCGGAATGAAAAAGGCCCGGGGTTTTGCCCCGGGCCTTCTTGGTTTTCGCGCATCTCGGGCCTTTTCAGGCCCGGGTCAGACGATCCTGTCTGACCCGAAACCGCCTGCTTTCAAAGGGGTGGACATTCATTTCGCGCCGCATGCGGCGCGAAATTCGCTAGAAGTTGAAGGTGCGCGTCGTCCCGTCTTGGCGGGTGATCTGCACCTCCTCCACGTTCTGAACGTAGAGGCCGATGGCGGTGAGCGTGCCGCTGGAGATGCTGCCCGCCTCCCAGGCAATCAGCTGATCTTCCACCAAGACCTCGTCGCCGGTTTCGGACGCTGCGGAGAAGTTCAGCTCCAAGCGGTCGCCGCCCGCCCCGTTGGCGCCGCCGTCGATGGTGCTGCCGTCACCCAGGCGGCCGACAACCTTGTAGATAAAGGTGTCGTCCCCATCGTCGCCGCGCAGGGTGTCGGCACCGTCACCAGCGACAAGCGTGTCATTGCCCGCGCCACCATTGAGGGTGTCGTTGCCCTCGTTGCCGTAGAGGATGTCGTTCCCGCCGTCACCATCGACGCGGTCGTCGCCGGCGCCGCCTTTGATGGAGTCGTCACCAGCATCACCGAAGAGCGTGTCACCGCCCGCACCGCCCAGCACCGTGTCGTTGCCGTCGTCAGCAAAGACCATGTCCTGACCGTCGCCGCTGACGATATAGTCATCGCCGCTGGTGATCGCGTCACCGTCCCCATCGACGTCGCCAATGCCCAGCACATCGTCGCCGCTGGTCCCGTCGAAAGCGTTGGCCGGAGCGCCTTCAGGGATGCCGATCGCCTGAAGCTTCTCCACCGTGTCCACTTGGCTGACGGAGACGCCCACCAGGGTGACGGTTTCGCCGCCAGTGAATTTTAAGATCGCATCACCGGTGCCGTCGTTGTTGGTGTCGCCCACGATGACGTCGGCGGTGGTCACAGGGTTGATGCCATCGGACGTGAGGTTCCCCACGTGCAGCTGGTCAACGGTGGTGCCATCGCCACTGTCGGTCATGTCGAAGTCGGTGACGATGTCGTCGCCGCCGCCATCGCCCAGGTAGAGGGTGTCGCGCCCGGCTCCGCCGGTGACCGTATCGTTGCCGGCACCGCCGACAATCACATCGTCGCCGTCGCCGCCGTCGATCACGTCGTTGCCCGCTTCGCCAGACAGCGCGTCGCCGCCCGCCTCGCCGAAGATGGTATCGTTGCCGCCACCGGCCTCGACGACATCCTGATCGGCCCCGGCAAGGATGTAGTTGTTGCCGTTGTCGATCTGGTCGCCGTCACCGTCGGTGTGGCCCACGACCATGTAGTCGCTGCCGGCCGACCCGTTGACGGGGCTCAACTGCGGGAAGTTGGTCAGCGTCTCCACGTTCGAGAAGTTCACCGTCACCGTGTCGCCGTTGTCGTCAAGGTAGGTGAACTGGCCCGATAGGTTGCCCGACCCGTCGTCCGTCGGCCCCGCGGTGAAGACGACGTTGGAGAGGCCGGTCCCATCGATGGTGTCGTTGTCGTCGCCACCGTCGATGGTGATGGTGCTGGCCCCCGCCGAGATGGACGGGTCGAAGCGGAAGGTGTCGTTTCCGCTGCCACCCGACGCCGTGGCGTTCCCCGCAAGCTCGAAGGTGTCGTTGCCGCCATCGCCGTTGAGCGCATCCGCCCCGGCGCCGCCGACAAGCGTGTCGTTGTCGTCGCCGCCATTGACGGTGCCGCCGTTGCCAAGGGTGATCCGGTCGGCGCCGTTGCCACCGTTCACGGTTCCGGCGCTGCCGCCAACGGTGATGGTGTCATTGCCCCAGCCGCCACTGATGGTGCCCGACGCGTTCCCGGTCACGGTCAGCGCATCGTTGTCGTCACCAAGGTCGGCGGTGTTCACCGAACCGACGGTTGCAACGTCATGGCCGTTGCCGAGCGACAGGTCATCCACATGGCCGCCGACGGTCACGGTGTCGTTGCCCCAACCCGCGGTCAGCGTGTCGGTGTTGCCGGTGGCGGTGAAGGCGTCATCGTCATCGCCAAGGTCCACCGTGCCGGCGCTGTCGACGGAGACGACGTCGTCGCCGTTGCCGCCGGAAACGCTTGCCGCGTTGCCGCCAACGGTGATGGTGTCGTTGCCCCAACCGCCAACCGCGCTGGTGATGTTGTTCGTCACCGTCAGGCTGTCGTTGTCATCGCCAAGGTCCACCGTGCCGGCGCTGCCGACGGAGACGACGTCGTGGCCGTTGTCACCGCTGACGCTCGTTGCGTGGCCGGAAACGGTGAGGGTGTCGTTCCCCCAACCCATCACCGCATTGCCGACGCTTGCCGCCGTGACCGAATCATGGTCGTCGCCGGTATTGACGTTGTTGATCGTCCCCGCAGACACGATCGTGTCGTTGCCGTTGTCGGTGTTGATCGTGTCAATCGTCCCCGAGCCCATGGTGATGGTGTCGTTGCCCCACGCGCCGGTGATGGTGTCGATGTTACCGGCATCGGTGGCATCGATGGTGTTGTTGCCATCCTGAAGGTCGATGCGCGCAACGTTCGCCCCGTCCTTCACTGTGACGTTCGCGCCATCGTCGACAAGGGTGAACGTCCCCGTGTCCTGGTCGATCACAATGCTGCCCGCGTCATTGTCGGTCGCAAAGCTCGCCGCCTCGGCCGCCGTTTGGGGCGTCCCATAAAGCGAGAAGGAGTCAATCGTGCCGTCGAACGCGCTCTCCAGGTTGTTGTTCTGGCCCACACCGCTCGACCACGCCACCGCGCCCAAGACAATGTCTTCGCCATTGGTTTCAATGCCGCCGGTGTAAGCGTTGGTGCCAGCGCTCACCCCGTTGACGAAAAGCTCCATCCCGCCTGCGCCAAAGTTGAGTGCAACGGTCGTTTCTTCCTGGGCGCTCACAACGTTGTTTGCCGTGATGGTGTAGGTGGTGGAGCCGCTTTGGAGCCGCGCGACAATGTCATCGCCATCCATATAGATGCCGAAGTGGCCGCCGGTGTCGTAGCCCGACGCATCCTTGAACACGAGACCCTGCCGGCCGTTGGTGTCATCGGCCACAAAGTGCAGCTCGATGGTGCCGTCGGTCAGCTCGTGGGCCGCATCGTGCGCCACAATCACCGCGCTTGAGGTGCTCCCGTTGAAGGTGTGCGGCCCGGTGGTGGCAACCGGCGTTGCACCGGCGGCCGCAATCCCGATCGCCTCAAGCTCCGCCGCCGTGTCGACCTGCGAGGCCAAAACGCCCTGGAGCGTCACGCTCTCCCCGCCCGCAAAGGTGAGGATCGCATCGCCCGTGCCGTCCCCATTGGTGTCGGTCACGGTCACGTCGTCGGTGGTGACAGGGTTGCCGCCGTTGGTGAGGCCCGTGACGTCGAGCTGGTCAATGGTGGTGCCGTCGCCAGAGTCGGTCATGTCAAAGTCGGTCACCTGGGTGCTGCCCGCGCCGTCGGCCAAGACAATCGTGTCGCGACCCGCCCCACCGGTGACGGTGTCGTTGCCGGCCCCAACCGCGATCGTGTCATTGCCAGCGCCACCAAGGATGCTGTCGTTGCCCGCGCCCGCGTCAAGGTTGATGCCATCCGTCGTCACCGACGCATCCACCGTGTCGTTAAAGTCGGTCAGGACCACGTTCTCGATCTCAGAGAATTCTAAGATGTCGTTGGTGTCCTCCATCGTGCCGGCCTCGTTGCCGGTGAAGATGACGTCGAGCGCACGGTCCATGGCGGTTGCGTCGATGGTGTCGCCCGCCACCTCGCTGGCCTCGCCGCCGATGATGGTGTCGTCGTCAAAGTCGTAGCTCACCAGGAAGCGGTCGTTGCCCGCCCCGCCGGTCAGCACGTCGTTGCCGTCGCCGGTGGCAATCACATCGTCGCCCGCGCCGCCCATGACAGTGTCATGGCCTTTGCCGGCCACCAGCGTGTCATCGCCTTCGCCGCCGTAGATGCTGTCGGCCCCGTTGCCGGAGGTGACGCTGTCGTTGCCGGCACCAGCGTAGATCTCGTTGCTGCCGTTGGTCACCTCGTTCCCATCGCCGTCGGTGTAGCCGATGTCGATGGTGTCGTTGCCCGCCGTGCCGCCAACGGCGCCGGACGTCACCGACCCGTCAAAGGTGTAGAGCGTGGTCGACCCATCCTGGTTCACCACCTCCACCTGCTCGATGCTGGTGAGGTCTGCGTTCAGCCCGTCAAGCCGCGTTGGTGCGGTTTGCGCCATGTCGGCCGCGTTCAGCTCTTGCAAAAGCTCGGCCGCCTCCTGGCTCGTGATCCCCCCGTTGTTGAGCACAATGCGCAGCGTGTCGGTGCCCGCCCCGCCATCAAAGGTCACGGCGTCGGTGGTGCCCCGGTTGCCAAAGTCGAAGATGATGGTGTCATCACCCGCACCACCTTCAACGGTGTCGGCGCCATCGCGCCCGTCGATGGTGTCGTTGCCAGCGTCACCAGAGAGCCGGTCGCCGCCGGCGCCACCGATGAGGCTGTCATCGCCGGCGCCCGCGTCAACGTCGACCCCCGCGCCGTCGGCCGCAGCATTGACGGTGTCGTTGCCGGTTGTAAGCTCCAGTGCCTCGATCTCCGTGAACTGACCAACGTCGCCATCGGCGTCCGTGTACGTCCCAGCCTCGTTGCCGGTGTAGGTGATGTTGATGGCGTCGTTCGCCGTGGCCGCGCTTAAAGTGTCGCTGTCCACACCACCTTCGCCGCCGATGACGGTGTCGTTGCCGACGCCAACCCCGAAGTGGTCCGCGTCGTCGCCGCCACTCACCGTGTTGTTGTTGGCGCTCGCCACGAACACGTCATTGCCGGCACCACCTTCCAGGCTGTCGTTGCCGTTTTGCCCATCAATCGTGTCGTTGCCGTCGCCGCCGTTGATGGTGTCGTTGCCGTTGTTGGTCTGGATGCTGTCATTGCCGGCGCCCGCGTCAACGCTGTCGTCGCCAGCGCCGATGGAATCGCCATCGGCATCCGTGTAGGCCCAGTGCATGGTGTCATCGCCGGTCGTGCCCTGAACGATGCCATCGGGCGTCGGGCCTGCCGGGATGCCGATCGCCACAAGCTCGGCCGCATCGTCGACCTGGCTTGCCAGCACACCCTGGAGCGTGACGCTTTCGCCGCCCGCAAAAGTCAGGATCGCATCGCCAGAACCGTCGCCGTTGGTGTCGGTGACCGTGACGTTGTTGGTGTTGACGGGGTTGCCGCCCGCGGTGAGGCCCGACACGTCAAGCTGGTCGACCGTGGTGCCATCGCCCGAATCGGTCATGTCAAAATCGGTGATGACATCGTTGCCGGTGCCGTCGGCAAGCACGAAGGTGTCGCGCTCGGTGCCGCCGGTCATGGTGTCGTTGCCGCCACCGCCGGTGAGCGTGTCAACGCCCGCCCCGCCGGTCAAAACGTCATCGCCATCGCCAGAGCCCGTGACGGCCTCCACGCCGCCGGTGCGCAGGTTGGCAACGGTCGCCGCGTCAAGCTGGCTGTCAAACAGCGCAAACTCGTCCATCTCGCCGGCGAAGTGGTCCCGCAGCTTGTTGGCGACCCCATCGTCGGACTTGTTTTGCGAGGCGCCAAGGGTCCACGGCTCGTTGTTGCCGGTGATGCCGCCGGTGTAGCTGTCGGTGTCGGCCTCTTCCCCGTTCACGTAGAGCGTGAGGCCCTCCGCGCCGAAGGTCACGGCGACGTGCGTCCACTCGCCGGCATTGACCAGCCCTGCGGCGGATTGAACGTATGTGCTCGCAGAGTCCGACTGGAGGCGCACCCGGACGCTGCCATCGCTTTCCACGTAGGCGGACAGGTGGCCGCCGCCGTCAAAGTCATTGCTGTCGCGGGAGAAGAGGGCCTGGGTGTCGGAAACCTCGTCCGCCTTGAAGCGCAGCGAAACCGTGCCTTCGGCAAGCTGGAAGGCGCCATCGTCGGCCACCTTCACATAGTCGCCCGACCCATCGAGCGCGACGGCGGTGCCGGTGCCGTCCCAGCCGGTTCCGCCCGCGGCCGCATCGCGTTTGTAGCTGGCATTGAGGCCGTTGATGCTGCTGTCGGTGGCCGTTCCAGACGCGCCGTCTTCAAAATTGTAGGTGAAGACGTTGCTGCCGGCGCCGGTGCCCACAACGTCGTTGCCGTCACCGCCGTTCAGCGTGTCGTTGCCCGCGCCGCCCGACAGGGTGTCGTTGCCAACGTTGCCGTCGATCACGTCGGCGCCCTCGCCGCCAACAACCAGGTCGTTGCCTGCCTCGCCGTCGATGGTGTCGTTGCCGCCATTGCCGGCGATGATGTCGTCCGCAGCGCCAATGGCGTCACCGTCCGCATCGGTGTAGCCGTCGGCCATGGCCTCCGCGCCCGCACCACCTTGCACAATGCCATTGCTGGCGCGCGGGATGCCGATGGACACAAGCTCATCCACACTGTTGACTTGGCTCGCCAGAACGCCCTGGAGCGTCACCGTTTCCCCGCCCGCAAAGGTGAGGATCGCATCGCCCGTCCCATCCCCATTGGTGTCGGTGACGGTCACGTCCGCGGTGGTGACAGGGGTGCCGCCCGCCGTCAGACCCGACAGGTCGAGCTGGTCGATGGTGGTGCCATCACCGGAATCGGTCATGTCAAAGTCGGTGACAACGTCGTTGCCGAACCCATCGGTGAGGACGATCGTGTCGCGGCCCGTGCCGCCTGTCAGCGTGTCGTTGCCGCCTCCACCGTTCAGCGTGTCGTTGCCGGCACCCGCGTCGATGTCGACGCCGACGCTGTCGGCCGAGGCGTCCACCGCGTCAGCGTTGGAGCCCAGGACCACGGTCTCAATGTTGGAGAACGTGATTGTGTGGGTGCCATTGGTGATCGAGCCCGCTTCGTCGCCCGTGTAGGTGACGGTCAGCGGCGCGGTGATGGCCGAAAGGTCCAGCGTGTCGTTGTCGACGCCGCCCTCGCCGCCATCGACGGTGTCATTGCCAAAGCTGTTCCCGAATGGCTGGGTGACCAGGACCAGGTCGGCGTCGTCGCCGCCGTTGATGGTATCATCGCTCGTGCCGCCGATCAGGGTGTCGTTGCCTGCACCCCCAAGCATCAGATCGCCGTTGGCCTGCCAAGACGGGTTTGCCGCAACGTCGTCGGTGCCGGATGTGATCAGATCGTCACCGTCGCCGCCGTCCAGTGTGTCGGTGTCGAACGTGGTGTGCTCCTCACCACCATGAAGGGTGTCGTTTCCGGCGCCGCCGTAGAGCGCCTGGGTGCCGTTATACCCGACAATGGAATCGTTGCCGTCTTCGCCGTAGGCAGCGTTGGTGCCGCCGTCGTTGTAGGCAATGCTGATGGTATCGTCGCCGGTGCCCCCATGGACCGTGCTCTGGCCGCTTGCGCTAACAGAATCGTTGCCGCTGCCCGCGCTGATGACGTTGCTGCCGGCCCCATCGGTGATCGTGTCGTTGCCGTCGCCGGCGTTGATGGTGTCGTTGCCGGCACCCGCGTCGATGGTGTCGTTGCCGGCGCCCGCCTCGATGGAATCGTCGCCGTTGGTGATGTCGTCGCCCTGGGCGTCGATGAAGCCGACGCCCATATTGTCGGCGCCCGCCGTGCCGTGGACGACGCCGTCGCTGGTGATGGGGCTGTCGAAGCGGTAGGTGGTGACGACGCCGTCAAGGTCGACAACCTCCACCTGCTCGATGCTGGACAGGTCCATATTAAGACCGTTGAGCCGGGTGGGGAGCGTGTGGCTCGCCTCAAACGCGTCGAGCTCGGCCACGAGGGCATCGAGCTGGGCCTTTGTCACACCGCCCTGGTCAGCGCGCACGCGCAACGTGTCGGTGTCGTTGCCGCCGTCAATGTCGGTGGCGGCACCCGTTGCGGTCGCAAAGTTGTAGATGAAGACGTCGTTGCCATCCTCACCCAGCGCGACACCGCCGGCGTCAAGCTGCAGCGTGTCGTTGCCGATGCCGCCAGAGACATCCGCCGTGCCGGAGGTTGCGCGGAAGCTGTCGTTGCCGCCGCCCAGTTGCGCCGTGCCCGTCACGGTGCCAACGACGACAGCATCGTCGCCCCAGCTCGTGTTGATGTCGTCCACCTCGCCGGAGACGACCACAACATCGTTCCCGCTGCCGAGTGCCACATTGCCCGCATCGCGCGCGTAGATCACGTCCTCGCCGGTTCCGCCCGTGGCGTTTTCGACCCGGCCGTTGACGCTCAGCTGGTTGGTGCCGTTGCCAAGGTTGGCGGTGTTGAGGTGGCCGCCAAAGGCTGCGGTGGAATCGGCCGCACCATCCGTCAGCGTCCCAGCATCCCCCGCCTGGGCGGCGTTCACGGTGTCGTTGCCCTCGCCGGTGTTGAGGGTCGTGACCGTTGCCCCGTTCTCCACCAGGATGGCGTCGCTGCCCGCGGTGCCGTTCACCGCACCGGTGTTTGCGCTCACCGTTTGGGTCGGCGTGTCGCGCACATCGTTGCCAAAGTTGTAGGTCAGCGTTTGGCCCGCCACGGTCACCTGGACGGTGTCGGTGCCGTCAACGTCGGCGTTGATGGCCGACAGACCCATCGGCGAGCGCATCTCACGCTGCGCAGCGTCGAGCTCTGCAATCAGCGCATCGAACGCGGCCTGGTCGGCACTCACCGCATCCGGCGCGGAGGCCGCCCCCTGGTTGAAGGTGAACGTCGCGTCGATGACCTTTGCGCCGCCGCCCGCGGTCTCCGTGAACCCTTCGGCGCGGATTGTGAGCGGCCCTGCGGCAAGCGCCTGGCCGACGAAGTCACCGTTCGTGTCGTCGGTGAAGCTCGCGAACGGCAGATCGTTTTCCATTTGCGATGCGCCGTTGACGGTGAGGCGGATCGATTCAACGCCCAGCGTCGCATCGGCAAGCTCGGCCTGGATGGCATAGTTGCCGCCCGACAGAAGCGAAGCGTCAAGGTCACCGCCAACGGAGAGACGCTGGACGCGCTCATCGGTGTCGGCATCCACCAGCCACAGCGTCAACGCGTCTTGGCGAAGGTTGAGGCCGGCGGCGTCCACCGTCACCGTGCCACCGCTGCTGGCGCCGGAGAGCGCGTTGTCAGCGGCAGGGTTGTCAACGCCGAACGTGAAGGTGGCGTTGGCCGGCGTCGGCGCGGCCTGTGCCGGGGTGTAGACATTCGTGGTGCCGGTGGGGCGGTTCTCATCGGCCTCGGCCACGGCATCGGCAGGCTTTTCAAGGTCGGGCGTGCCAAGCCGCTCGATCTTCACATCCTGGAAGCTGGAGCCAAACAGGTGCAGCACATTGCGCTGCACGGTGAGCGCAACGTCGATGGCGTCCGCCACATACTCATAGCGCTCCTTGAGGGACGCGATCTCCTTCTCGGCCGCTTCCGTGGCGCGGGTCTCGATGGTCGACTGCAGGCCGTCTTTGATCTCGGCAATGTCGAGAAGATACTGCTCTTGGTTCTTCAACCGCGTCTCAAGGCGCACGCCCTTTTGGGCCGCGTTGTCGAGGTCGGCGATGGCGGCATCAATCTTGGCGATGGCCGCGGTGAGGTCGATATGGCCGTTCGTGCCGTCGGTGCCCACAAGGTCGTGCGCGGTCATCTCGATGAGGGAGACGCCGGTGTCAACGTTGCGGGACAAAAGACCGCCAGCACCATAAAGCTGAAGGTCAGACGTGGAGATGGTGAGGTTGGAAAGGCTGATCTTGCCGTCGGTGGACCGTTGGTAGCCCGCAACCAGCGTGTGGTCCCCCGCGCCCTGGTTTTGGCCGAGGAAGTCAACATTGCGCGTGGTCTGCCCGGCGGGGTTGGCCGCCGAGCCCGGCGTCGGGGCGGCCGTTTTCGCAACGTCGGCCAGCGCCTCGGCGATGTCCCCGTCGCTGTCGCTGTCGTTGCCCTCGGCGGGCGTCTCACCCTCTGAGGCGACCTCAGCGGACAGCGCGTAGGCCGCAGCCTGAAAACTGTTGACCGCGTTTTGCACCCGCGCAACGTCATTGCCCCCGGCGCGCACGGCGTCGAGGCTGGCGCGCAGTTCGGTGAGCGCGGCGGCGTTGGATTTGAGTGTGGCAACGGCGCTTGTCAGGCCCCTCGTGCCGCGGGCGACCAAGCTGTCAGCGGTGCGAAAGGCGGTGGCATCGCTGCGCTCGAGCGATGCGACACGAAAGGCCTGTTGGCTTTTGGAGAGGCTGGACAGGCTTCCGTTTTGGATGGCCGTGGTGGTGTTGAGTGCGTCTTTGCGGACCTTCGTGAGCCCTTGAGTCTGCGCCATGATGGATTGGAACGACAACATTCGCGTGACTTCCCTCGTCATAAGGATTGTTGGCACCGGCTCATCCGGACCGTGGCAATCGGGGTCCTCATGACCCGCCAGACGAGGCAACAACCGGCAAACGGGCCGAGAGTTTGCGCCAGGCTTGCCGCAAGCGGCTATGCGCCGGGGCCTGGCGGCGAAAACACATATGCGCGGAACCAACCGGCGCTATACAGCGCGCGAAACAATGCCCTATTCTGCGCACTTTCCTGGGCCGGAGGGTGATGATGCGTTGGGTTCTCGGGGCGATTTTGGCAACCACGTTCGCAGGGGGCGCACTGGCGCAGACGTCCTGCGGGCAGTTTGATTTTTCAACACCTTACGCGAACGCCTTCCTCTCCGGCGTGCCCTATGCCGGCGCACCGGACGCGGCCGAAACCATCACAACCATGGCCGACGGCGCCTGCCATCAAGACACACTCGTGGCGCGCTTGTCCGAGGCGCTCGGCCCCGTTGCAGGCTATAAGGCCGCCGCAACCTCGGCCGGCGCACAAAAGCAACTGGGGCTCGATGGCCCCGTCCTTGGCGTCCTCTTGGATGGCATGCTGCGGGAGAGCGGCGCCACCATCGCCATCGATGAGGGCGCGCGCATGATCTTTGAGCTCGACCTTTTGGCCCGCGTGGCGGACCCCGAGGCGCTGCTCGCGGCCACCAACCGGGTCGAGGCGCTGGCCGCGATCGACGCGTTCATCCCCTTCATTGAGCTCGGTGATCTGATGGTGCCGAAAGGCGCGGCCATCACCGGCCCGCTCTTGCAGGCCATGAACGCCGGCGCACGCCTTGGCGTCGTGGGCGCCCCGCTCCCCACGGCGGGAACGACGGTAGAAGGCACAAGCGCCGCCTCAGGCACGCTCAGCCTTGATGGGCGCGTGGTGGCCGAGGCCCCCGCCGCAGCGCTCCTGGGCCACCCCCTCGACGCGGTGCTTTGGATTGCCGATGCGGTGAAGACCCGCGGCATGACGCTGGAGGCCGGGCAGGTGCTCAGCCTTGGGTCCATGGGCCGGTTTCAGATGGCAGCGCCCGGCGAAATTGTCGGCGAGTACAAAGGGTTTGGGCAAACACCGGCGACCGTCACGCTGACCTTGGAGTAGGCCCAACGCCCCCGGGGCTGTGGCGACACTGCCACCGTCCTCGGAACTTCCCTTTCACATCCGCGTGTTCGGCCGGGGGGCGGAGTTGACCGCCTCACCGCCCACTCCTTACCTCACGGTCATGTTGCGGGTGATCTGTCTCCTTTGCGCGCTCTTTGCAGCGTCGCTCACACCGTTCGACATCGGCCACGCCGGTGCCGTGACGGTGGAGAGCGGCCCGTGCCTTGGCGATTGTGAGCGGGAGGACGAGTGCATGTCCGCCCCGTGCCCGACGCTTGCCATCCCGGCAACGCTTGGCCTGGCGGCGCTCTCGAGCGCGTCGGTAAAATCGGGCGCTCTTCACCCATCTGCAACCGAAGTCGAGGATCTTGAGGGGGCTGATCCGCCGCCACCACGCGCGGGCTGATGCAGGCCTCGTGCGGCCCTGCCGTGCGAGGAACGTTTCCGCGGTGACGACATTCTAGGATTTATTGCATCATGACCCCCTCGTTCGACGGCCGAACAGGCCTTTCCCGCCGCCGCTTTCTGACGGGCGCCACAGCGCTCGCCAGCCTTGCGGTCCTGCCCGGCTTTGTGGAGCCCAAGCGCAACACTGGCCGGTTCGGCGTGTCCTCCCCCACAACGGTGCGCTTTGGCTCACGCGCCCGCGCCGGCTCCATTGTGGTGAAAACCAACGACAAACGGCTCTACCTCGTCCTCGGCAACGGCCGGGCCCGGCGTTACACCATTGCGGTGGGCGCGGCGGGCCGCGCGTTCCGCGGTCAAGGCGTCATCGGGCGCAAGGCCAAATGGCCCCGCTGGACGCCCACCAAAAACATGATCCGCCGCGAGCCCGGCAAATATAAGAAATACGCCAGCGGCGTCCCCGGTGGGCCCAACAACCCGCTTGGCGCGCGAGCGCTTTATCTCTTCCGCGGCGGGCGGGACACGATGTATCGCATCCACGGCACCAACAACCCGCGCTCCATCGGCCAGGCCGTTTCCAACGGTTGCATTCGCATGCTGAACGATGACGCCAAAGACCTTTACACCCGCGTGCGCGTTGGCGCCCGGGTTTACGTTCAGTAGGAGCCGGGAATGATGAACCGCCGCACCTTTGTCGTGGGCGCCGGTGCGGCGGCGCTCGCGGGTTGCCAGTATCAGCCGCAGCCGAACCCCTCGCTCACCACCGTGCGCCGCCCCATTGCCCCGCCCGAAATCCTGGCGATGTATGGCCCGCGCCCGGAGGAGCGTTTCCCGATCCCAGCCGTCCCCTTGCGCCAAGTCAAATCCCAGTTTTGGCGGCGCGAGGTGGACAACATCACCGGGGAGCCCGACGGCACCGTGGTGGTCGATACCGGCAGCTATTATCTTTATTGGACGATGCCCGGTGGTCGCGCCATGCGCTACGGCGTCGGCCTTGGCCGGGAAGGCTTTGAGTGGAATGGGGCCGCCCGCATCCCCTTCAAACGCAAGTGGCCCACCTGGACGCCGCCAGCCGAGATGATTGCCCGCGAGCCCGAGCTGGAACGCTACCGCGAGGGCATGGAGCCGAGCCTCAAAAATCCGCTCGGCGCCCGCGCGCTCTACCTGTTTCAGGGCCGGGTCGACACGCTCTACCGCCTCCACGGCACCCAGGAGGCCTACTCCATCGGCCGCGCCGTCTCCTCAGGCTGCGTGCGCCTTCTGAACCAGGACGTGATCGACCTTTACAACCGCGTCCCCAACGGCACCCGGGTCGTGGTTCGCCCGCCCAGCGCTCCGCGGCTGGTCTAGCGGCTTCGCGGCGGCGCCGGCCGCCGCGGCCTCACTTCAAAACGGTGCGCGCCGTCTCCCGCAGCCGCTGGGCCAACACGGGCGGGATTTTATAACTCTTCACAAACGGCCGATGCATGAAGTCATGGTCGTGATCGTCATGCTTGCCATCGACGATCTCACCAAACTTTGCATTAATGAGGCAGTGCCCAAGCTCATGCCAAAAGGTATCGGCGGCATCGGTGGTTGCCCACTTGGCAATCACAATGCCAAACGCCTTGTGCCCATAGGCTTTGGTCATGGCAAAGCCGGTGTTCGTCATCGTCGCATCGGGGAATGACGTTGTGAAATAGACCGTCACCCGGTCCGTCGACCCAGGCCGAAACGCCATCAGCCGCGCGATCTCATCCGTGTCGCCTTTGTTGACGCTGTCGCGCATCAGCTTGCTTCGGCACCATCCGCCAAGCTTTGGATCGCGCTCGTGGGCGGTTTTGATGTTCTTGTCAAAAATGGTGCAGGCGGCAGGCCCCGCCTCGTGCTGTAAAACGGTCGTCCCGCGCAAAACTTTGATGCGCGCCTGGGCGTAAAGCTTGTTCGCCTTTTCAATACAGCGGTCGATCATGTCCTTGCGCTCCCCATCGGGAAACAGGACGAAGTCGACGGTCACGGTTTCAAACGCCTTGTTGGTGGGCGCCTCGGGGTCGTCCTGGCGCACCATCGCGTCGAGCGCGCCGATGGTTTTGAACCCCACCACGCTGTCCTTCACGAGGGGCATGCCGGCGCCATCGGCATTCTCGCTCTGAAAGGCGACCACCGCGGCCTTGGTCTCGTTGCCGAACACGCCATCCGGCCCATGGACCGGCATCAAGAGCCGCCGCTCCTTCTTGCGCTCTGCCCCCCAATAGCGCAGCGCCGTTTGCACAAGGTGCACCGCGCCAGAATCCGCCGTCCCACCGGCAAGGCGCGCCTGGTTGACCCGCGTTGCCCCCAAAACGCTGTGCGAAAACCAGTGCGCCCCGCGCGGGAGCGGCAGTTGAAGCCCCGCGCAGGGGTTGGGCCGCGAGGGCCCGTGGTTGGGCTTGCAATGGTTCATGCCGGCGCGCCTCTCGCTTGACCCCTGTCGCGCCGGGAAAGGTGGCGCCTGACCATCGCCGGCGCGGGGCACGTCAAAGACCTTGCGCGTCGGCATCCTGCGTCAGATCACCGCACAATTGCGACAACCTTATGGCGCCCCGCTGGACGCGCGCACCACAAGCGAGACCGGCGCCCGTCGCTCCGCGGGCGGGCGCACCCCATCGGACAGCCACGCCAGCATGTGGGTCGCGCACACCCGGCCGAACGCCCCGCTGTCACACCGCACCGACGAGAGCGCCGGATGGCAGAGCGCGCACTCCTCCACATCGTCAAACCCCACAAGGCGCACGTCCTGCCCCACCCGCGCGCCATCGGCCACAAGCTGCGCCAAAAGGCCGAGCGCCACCAAGTCATTGAAGCACAGCACCGCATCGGCCCGGGCGGCCCGCACCTTGGCCGCCGCCGCCTGCCCAAACCGCCGCGTCGGCCGGCCGGGAAAGACCACACAATCGCCCCCGCGCTCGGAAAACCCGGTCATGCGCTCAGCGGTGATGGGCCAATCCTCATGGCCGCCCACAAACGCGTAGCGCCGCGGCCCGCCAGCCGACAGGTGCGCCACCGCCGCCCGGCTCCCCGACGCATAGTCGAACGAGGCAAAGGGCACGCTCTCCCGGTCGCCCTCCACATCGCGCAGAACCTGGAGCGTCGGGATTTTTGCGGCCCGCAACGCATCAAACGTCGCCCCGGAGCCATAGGTGGGCGAAATCAAAACGGCAGAAACCCCATGCTCAATCATCGAGCGCGTCACCTGCGCCTGGAGGTCGCCATCCTCATCGGTGTTGGCAACAACGGTCGCGTAGCCGGCCGCCGCGAACGTCATCTGCGCGGCGGTCGCAAACTCGGTGAAGAAGGCGTTGCGCAACTCGTTGATCACAAGGCCGATGAGCCCGGTTTCCGGCCGCCGCAAATTGGCCGCGGCGCGGTTGTAAACGTAGCCGAGCGCGTCCATCGCCCGCTCCACCGCCTCGCGGGTTTTGGGCCGCACCAACGGGCTTTTTTGCAAAACCAGCGAGACCGTGGAGCGTGACACCCCGGCCCGCGCGGCCACATCAACAATGGTCGGCCGCCGGTTCACGCCGCGCCGCTCAGCAGATCGGGGCCAAACCGCCCAGCAATGGGAAGGCGCAAGGTTTTCGCCATGGCACTGTCAGATCTTGTGATCGGCGCGGATCATATCGGCGGCTTTTTCCGCAATCATCATTGTCGGCGCATTGGTGTTGGACGAATTCACAAAGGGCATGACAGAGCTGTCGCATACGCGCAGCCCCTCCACATCTTTCAACCGCAGATCAGGCGTCACCACCGCGGTCGGATCATCAGCCGCCCCCATCTTGCAGGTGCCGACCGGGTGGTAATCGGTCTTGGCGTGCCGAAAGGCGTAGTCTTTGATGTCATCATCGGTCTTGGCATCCGCGCCAGGGCTGGATTCGCCCCGCATCACATCCTTGAACACAGGTTGCGCCATAATTGACCGCGCCAACTTAAACCCTTCGATCGACATTTTGACATCGTAAGCATCGCCCCAGTAATTGGGGTTGATGTGCACAGTCTCAAATGGATTGTTCGACTTAAGGCGGACCTCACCGCGCGCCCGCGGCCGCAGCCAGGCCGAATTCAGCGTCACCCCGTTTTTGATTGGCTTCAGCCCATGCTCCAACCCCGAGCCTGGCAAGAAGTGGAATTGAATGTCCGGCGCTGGCTCATTGTCATTCACCGACCAAAAGCCACCCCCATCACAAATATTGGATGCGATGATCCCCGTTCCAAACAAGGTATACTGCGCCATTGCCCAAGCCGACATATGCAACGGCTTATACCGATCAAACGAGTAATCGCCGGAACACTCTGTGACCACAAACACATCCATGTGGTCGTGCAAATTCTCGCCCACGTAAGGATGGTCGACCGCAACATCGACCCCCACCTCGCGAAGGTGATCGGCCGGACCAATGCCAGAGTGCATCAAAACGCGGGGGCTTCCGATCGCCCCGGCGGTGAGAAGCACCTCCTTCTTCGCCGCAATCCGATCGCCATTCACGTGGACCGCAACGGCCCGCCCGCGGTCAAGCTCAATGCGCGTCACGTGGGAGCGCGTCATCAATCGAAACCGCGGGTTCCCCAGGATCGATGAGAGATAACAATGGGATGCGTTGGAGCGCCGCCCATCCCGATTGGTCACCTGGTAAAGCCCCAGCCCGTGCTGCTCGGCGCCGTTGAAATCGGGGTTATAGTCCATCCCCGCCTGTTGCGCGGCGCGGACAAAGCGCGTCGTCAACGCATGGGGAACCACGTCCGACACCTTGAGTGGACCGCCCTGTCCATGGTATTCGTTGGCGTATCGATTGTTGTCCTCCGCCTTCACGAAGTAAGGCAACACGTCATCATAGGTCCAACCGTCACACCCATGGGCGGCCCAGTTGTCATAGTCCCAACGGTTGCCACGCGTGTAAAGCTGGGCGTTGATGGAAGACCCGCCGCCCAAGACACGGGCCTGCGGGTACCACACTTCTTTGCCATTCAGGCCCGCCTGGGGTGCAGTTTCATAGCCCCACGTGTGGCTCGTCCCGGTCAGCTTCGTAAACCCTGCCGGCATCTTGATAAACGGGTGCTGGTCCCCCGGCCCCGCCTCCAGCAGCAAGACCGAGACGGCGCCCGTGTCCACCAGCCGCCGCGCCAGGACGCAGCCCGCCGGCCCACCCCCAACGATGATGAAGTCATACGCATCCTGAAACACAGTTGCCCCCCAAAGCGCGCCGTTTTCAGCACCATTCCAATGGCTTAAAGCCGCGGGATCGACAGCCCGCCATCCACCGGAACAACCATTCCGCTCGCAAACCCAAATGCCCCGCTGGCAAGTGGCACCACCGTTTGCGCCACATCCGCCCCCGTGCCCCAACGCGCAGCCGGCACCAACCCACCCGTGATCCGCGCCGAATACTTGTCCTTAATGCCCGCCGTCATCGGCGTTTCAATGATCCCAGGCCGCAGATCAAACACACCGATCCCCTCCGAGGCGAGCCGCACGGCAAAAAGCTGCGCCATCATCGCCCCAGCACTTTTTGAAACGCAGTATTCGGCACGCTCAACACTCGCAAACGCCGCACTCACCGAGGTCACAAAAAGAAGACTGCGATAGGCCTCCGACGGCGCGCCAACCATCGCCCGCGCCACCGCCTGCGCCAAGAAGAATGTCCCGCGGCAGTTTATATCCATGACAAAGTCAAAGTCTTCGGGCGCCACCTCAAGCATATCGGCCCGCACCCGCGCAGCAACACCGGCATTGGCGACAAGGCATGTCACCGGCCCCACCGCCTCAAGCGTCGCGGGGATCGCCGCAATATCAGCAAGGTCATGGCGCACGTAACGCGCCCCGGTCGCGGCCAACGTTGCCAACACATCCGGGTGGTCGTGGGGCACCTCGGCGGCGATCACAACGGCCCACCCCGCCCCGGACAACGCCTCGGCAATTGCCCGGCCAATCCCCCGCTGGCCGCCGGTGACAAGCGCCGTTTTCACGACAAATCCGCTGCAATGGTCCGCGCGCCCCGCAGGGACAGCGCGGCCACCGTCAGCGCCGGGTTCACCGCGGCTGACGTCGGCAGCGCCGCGGCATCCATCACATAACAGTTCGGATGCCCCCAGAGCCGGCCCTCAGGGTCCACCGCCCCGCTTGCCGCATCCGCCCCCATCCGCACCGTGCCGCACTGGTGGGAGGGAACGCGCCCATCAAACAGCCGAGACCGGACGATCGGGAACCCCGCCGCCCGAAACGTCTCCTTCACCTTCGCCACCAGCGCGCGGTGCGCCCCCATATTGGACCGCCGCCAGTGAAGGTTGATGCGCGCCCCGTCCACCGTCACCCGGCTGTCTCGATCGGGAAGATCCTCCGAGATTGCATAAAGATCGACCGCGTGCGCCGAGATCCACCGGGCCAGCGGCATGGGCAGCCACGGCACATTTGCCTTCAAAATTTTTGGGACAACCCGGCCCAGCAGCTGGCAATTGCCCAGCGGCGGCCCACCATCGACACCAAAGTACCAATCATTGATCCCAAAGGTCTTTTGGTAGACCGATGTGTTTTCAAACCTTGGGTCAATGGCAATCAAAGCACTCGCATTGTGATTCATAAAGCAACGGCCGACCTCATCATTGCCAAGGCCAGAGCGCAGAAGCAGCGCGGCCGACTGCACCGCCCCGCAGCACACCGCAACACAGCGCGGTCGCACATCGTGGCGCTCACCGTTTTTCTCGTACGTGACCCGTTCGATCCGCCCATCCCCGCCAGCGTGGAGCATCGTCACCGTTGCGTCCGTCACAAGCGTCACATTGTCGTGGCGGAGCGCTTCGGCAAGGCCGCAGGTTTCAGCGTCCATCTTGCCGCAACGCTGGTCGGGATAGCCGTCCCACCCAGTGTTGCCGTGCGCAAGCCAGCGCTCAACGTCCACCCCCAGCGGGAGGGAGAACGGGCGCGCGCCCGCCCCCCTTACCCGCGCGCGCACCAAAGCGATCGCCGGCTCATCCGGCACCGGAGGGTGCGGATAGGCGGCACGCGGTGGCTCCGTCGGGTCTTCCGTGCCATCCCCACGCACTTGATAAAGCGTTTCGGCCTCATCATAGAACGGCGCCAAGGTCTCATAAGACAAAGGCCACGCCGGTGACACACCGCCTGAGTGTTCAACGGTCTCAAAATCTTTCACACGGTAACGGATCAGGACCGCACCGTAGAGTTTTGAATTCCCGCCGACCTGATAGTAATTCCCAGGCGTGAATTGCCGCCCTTCACCGTCGTACCAGGCTTCCGGCGCGCGGAATGCAGAGTTTTTGAAGACACGGTCGGGGTCGCGCGCGGGCGCATCATCCGGGATACGCTCCCCGCGCTCCAGAATGAGAACCTCAGCACCGCTCACGGCAAGGCCCGCCGCAAGGGTCGCCCCGCCCATGCCAGAGCCGATGATGACAACGTCCGGCGTCATGCCACCTGCCCTCAGATGACGCGCGCTTCAGTCTGCGGATCAAACGCGACGGCTTTCTCCATATTGATCGCAAACGGGAATTTCGAACCCGCTTGAACATCAACATCGGCGCGGAACCGGCCGGTGACATCCCTCCCCCCCATCACGCTGACGACAAACGTGTCTGAGCCCGCGGGCTCCGTGACCTCCACCGGTGCCTCCACCACGTGGATGGCGCGGGAGTTTCGGTCCGCCCCATCGCGGTCCGTGATCGCTTCAGGGCGGATTCCCAAGACAATATCTCGCCCTGTCATCCCACTTGCCCGATCATCCGCAAAGGGAAGCGCGGCCACCGCCCCATCCGCCAACATCACCTCAGCAACCGACTGACCGTTCTGCGATGCAATCTTCGCTGGAAAGAGGTTCATCGAAGGCGACCCCATGAAGCCTGCCACAAACATGTTGGCAGGATTGTCATAAATCTCTTTCGGCGTTCCCAATTGCTGCACATACCCGCCAAACATCACTGCAATGCGCGTGGACAGCGTCAAGGCCTCGATCTGGTCGTGGGTGACGTAGACGATGGTCGTGCCAAGCTTTTGGTGGAGCTTTTTGATCTCCGTCCGCATGTCGACACGAAGTTTTGCGTCAAGGTTTGAAAGCGGTTCATCAAACAAAAACACATCAGGATCGCGGACCAAGGCCCGCCCCATCGCAACCCGCTGCCGCTGCCCACCGGAGAGCTGCCCGGGCTTTCGGCTCAAGAGCTGGGTGATCTGCAAAAGCTCGGCAACCTCAGTGATCTTGCGCTCCCGCTCTGCCCGCGGGACACCGTGCATCTCCATCCCGAACGAGATGTTTTTCTTCACCGACATGTTTGGGTAGAGCGCATAGCTTTGAAAAACCATCGCAATGTTGCGCTCTGCCGGGCGAACATCGTTCATCCGATGCCCGCGGATCGCAATCTCGCCAGATGTGACCTCTTCCAACCCGGCAATCATGTTGAGAAGCGTTGACTTCCCGCAGCCTGAGGGGCCCACAAGGACCAAGAACTCACCTTCGTCCACCGCAATGTCTGTCTCGTGTAGGACTTTGACGGCGCCATAACTCTTGGTAGCATTCTTGATTTCAAGAAAACTCATCGGTCTATCCTTTCACCGACCCAGCCATCAGCCCACGAACGAAGAACCGTCCAGCGACAATATAGACAAGCAACGTCGGCAAGGCTGCCATGATCGCACCGGCAAAGTGGACGTTGTACTCTTTTACACCCGTCGACGAGTTCACCAAGTTGTTGAGGGCGACAGTCATCGGCTGACTGTCGCCATCTGAAAACGAGGCGCCGAACAGAAAATCATTCCAGATATTGGTGAACAGCCAAATCACGCAGACCACGGTGATGGGGCCCGAAGAGGGCAGCAAGATCCGCCGGAAAATCGTGAAGAAACCCGCGCCATCGATCTGCGCAGCCTTCACCAACTCGGTCGGAAAGGCAGCATAGTAGTTTCGATAATAAAGCGTCGAAAAACTGAGCCCATAGACGAAGTGCACGAAGACAAGGCCTGGCACACTGCCAGCAATGCCCATAAGGCCCAGCATCCGCGCCATTGGAATCAGCACCATCTGGAACGGGATAAAGCAGCCAAACAGCAGCAGCCCGAAGATAAGTGTGGCGCCCGGAAATGACCACTTGGTCAAGACATATCCATTAAGCGCGCCGAGGAGCGTTGCGAGGGCAACGGCGGGGATCACCATGAGGAGGGAGTTGATGAAGTAAGGGCGCAGGCCCGTGGCCTCGACCCCCACTTGCGCTGTTGACCAGGCGGACTGCCAGGGGGCGAGCGTCCAATCGGATGGCAGCGCCATCATCCCACCCGCCGTGATTTCGGCAAGGGGTTTCAGAGAATTCGCCACCATCACATAGAGTGGGAGCAAGTAGTAGAGGCAAAAGAGGGCAAGCGTGATGTAGAGGATGACGCGGCCGATTGTTCTGCCCGACGGGGATCCGCTGCGCGGCGGCGTTTCAGCGACGCTCATGCCCGTTTCTCCCGAAGCTCAGACCACAGGTAGGGAACAATGATCGCCGCGATCGTCATCAACATAATGACGGCGGATGCTGCACCAATTCCCATCTGGTTGCGCGAGAACGTGTAGGAATACATGAACGTTGCGGGCATTTCGGTCGCTGTGCCAGGTCCACCGCCCGTTAATGCAATGACAAGGTCGTAGGACTTGATGGCCATGTGCGCGAGCACCACAAACGCGCTCATGAACGCTGGCCGCAGTTGTGGGATGACGATCCGCCAGTAGAGCGCAAGCGTGGAGGCCCCATCAATTTGGGCAGCCTTCAGCATCTCGCCGTCAATCCCCCGCAACCCTGCGAGGAACATTGCCATGACAAAGCCAGATGTTTGCCAGACGGCGGCAAGGACGATTGTGTAGATCGCGAAATCGCGATCCTTGATCCATTTGAACTCGAAGGACGTCCACCCCCAACCCTGGACGACAGCTTCCAGCCCAATCCCAGGGTCGAGAAACCACTTCCAAGCAACGCCGGTGACAATGAACGACAGCGCCATCGGATAGAGGTAAACCGTTCGAATAAAACCTTCAGCACGGATCCGTTGATCAAGCAAAATGGCAAGACCAAGACCAAGGATGGTGCAAATTGCGATGTAGAGCGTGCCGAAGATTGCAAGGTTGAGAACTGCCGTGTCCCACGCGCGCAGGCGAAAGAGGTTCTCGTAGTTCTTCCAGCCCACCAGGTCGAAGCTTGGCAAGATCCGGCTGTCAGTGAACGACAAATAGAGCGTGAACGCGATGAAACCGTAGACGAAGATCGCGATGATCGCGACCGTCGGCGAAAGGACGAGTTTTGGGAGGGCCGTGCGCAAGACGTCGGACGGGCGAGCGCGGGGCCCGGCCGTGTCAACGGACATGGCAGGCTCCTCGGGCAAGAAAAAAGCCGGGGCGCGAACGCCCCGGCAACAAAACTACTGCGCGATCTGAACCGCCGTCACCATCTCATCAATGGCAACATCAGCATCATACTCACCGTTAAAGTGCGCGGTGATGACGTCATACATCGCATTCTTCACCGCCGCAGGGTTGGCGTGCCCGTGAGCCATGGAGCCGAAGAGATTGCCGGACGCTGCCGCCGACTTGAACTCCTCATAACCTTTCTGCCCGCAGGCATCGAGCTCATCCACCGCAACATCTGTGCGCGCGGGGACGGAACCCTTCACCTTGTTGAACGCAATCTGGAATGAGGGCGACAAAATCGCCTGGGCCAGCGCCTGTTGCTCATCAGATGGGGTGTCGCCCTGGCTGAACATCGCAAACTGGTCAGAGTTAAACGTCACCTGATCTTGCGTGCCGGGGAAGCGGAAGCACAAGAAGTCTTCGTTGGGCGCTTTGCCGGCGTTCAAAAACTCGCCCTTGGCCCAATCGCCCATCATCTGGAACGCGGCTTCCCCGTTGATCACCATCGCGGTGGCAAGGTTCCAATCACGACCGGAGAAGTTATCGTCCACATACCCACGCAGCGTGGCCATACGGTCAAAGACTTGCTTCATTGTGTCGGAGCCAAGCGCATCCTCATCAAGATCGATGAACGCTTTTTGATAAAAGTCCGGACCGCCCGTTGCCATGGCAACTGCGTCAAACATTGTGGCGTCCTGCCAGGGCTGACCGCCATGGGCGAGCGCAACTTTCCCGGCCGCCTTCACCGCGTCGAGCGCTGCCACGAATTCATCCCACGTGGTGGGGACGGCAATGCCAAGCTCTTCCAAGAGCGCCTTGTTGGCCCACACCCAGTTGGTGGAATGCACGTTCACCGGCGCGGCCACCCACTCGCCATCATTGGTGGCGAATTTTTGCAGCGCCGCCGGGATGACATCGTTCCAATTGTTGTCCGACGCGAGGCCCGAAAGGTCCGCCAAGGCGCCCTCCTTGGCCCAATCGGTGATGTCAAAGCCCAGCATTTGCACGGCGGTCGGCGCGTTGCCGGCGGTCACCCGCGCGCGCAGCACGGTCATCGCCTGGGTGCCGCCACCGCCCGCGACCGGCATGTCCTGCCAGCCGATGCCTTGGCCGGAAAGATCTTCTTTCAGAACGTTGAGGGCCGCGGCCTCACCGCCGGAGGTCCACCAATGCAGAACCTCCACATCGTCGGCTTTGGCGGCCACAGTGGCACTGGTGGCAAGGGCGACAACAGCCGCCATAGTTGCAAAACGACGCATTTTTGGATCCTCCCGATATGCGTTTTTATGATCGCCAGCCATGTTGCCGGCTCAACTGACCCAAGGTGTGCGCGTGTTGCCAATGCGAACTTGCACGCTTTTCACCTCGAGAAATTCTTCTAGCCCGTATTTTCCAAGTTCGCGACCCTGACCGGATTCCTTAAAACCTCCAAACGGCATTTCAGGATATCCGTCCATGAACGTGTTGGCCCACACCGTCCCCGCCTCAACCGCGCGGGCGAACGACAACACCGTGTCCACATTCTTTGACCAAACGGCCGCCGAAAGCCCGTAGGCCCCATCGTTGGCGAGCGCGATCGCCTCTTCCTCATCGCGAAAGGTGATGACCGAGAGGACCGGCCCAAAGACCTCCTCCCGCCCGATCGCCATTTCTGGCCTCACGCGGGAGACCACCGTCGGCGCATAAAACGACCCCGGCAGCCCAGGCACGGACAACGCCTCGCCGCCAAGGCGCACATCCGCCCCGTCCGCCAGCGCGGCTTTGACGTATCCATCGATCTTGGCAAGGTGCTCTGGGCTCACGATCGCGCCGACCATGGTGCGGCGGTCCAGCGGATCGCCGAAGGGCACCCTGCGCGAGGCCTCAACCACCCCCGCCGTCACCGCCTCGGCGACGTCCTCATGCACGATCAGCCGTGAGCCCGAGTTGCAACACTCGCCGGCGTTAAAGTAAACGCCAAAGACGGCCGCATCGATCGCCTGATCAAGTTCCGCATCGGGGAAGATCACTTGCGGGTTCTTCCCCCCAAGTTCCAACGAAACCTTCTTTAACGTGTCGGCCGCGGCCTTCACAATGCGCTTCCCGACACCGGTGGACCCGGTAAACGAGACCATCTGAACGCCCGGATGGGTCGCCATCGCAGCGCCCACAGGCTCCCCGAACCCGAACACAATGTTGAAAACGCCCTTTGGGCAGCCCGCCGCCATCACAAGCTCACCAAGGAGCGCCGTTGTCGCCGGCGTCAACTCTGAGGGTTTTATGACCGCCGTGCACCCGGCCGCCAGCGCAAAGGGCAGCTTTTGGCTCGCAATCAAAAACGGAAAGTTCCAAGGCGTGATCAGCGCCACGACGCCAATGGGCTCCTTCAACACAAGGCCCAACATATCGGCCCCGAGGGCGTTGTGGCTTTCTCCGGCTTGCATGCGGGCAAGGCCGGCGGCGCTGCGCCAAAGGTCCGCCGCGCCCTCAATTTCCGCCTCCGCCTGGGCAATGGGTTTGCCGCTTTCCAGCGCTTCAATCCGCGCCAAAAGCCCCTTGTCGCGCAAGATCGCGTCGGCAACCCGCAGCAACAGCGCGGCCCGCTCCTTGCCCGATGTGGCGCGCCACGCCGGGAGCGCCGCGCGCGCCGCCGCCACCGCCGCATCCACCTCGACGGCACCCCCTTTGGCGGCCCGGCTCACCAGAAACCCATGGGCGGGCGAATGGCGCGTGGAGGTCGCCCCATCCGCGCTCTCCACCCACGCCCCATCGATGAGGTGTTTGATCCGAAGCGGCTCGGGCGCGGGGCCAACAACCCCTTCGATGATCGTAAACGGTTGATCGATCATGAAAAATCCGGCGCTCGCTTTTCCAAAAACGCGGCGACCCCTTCGGCCCTGTCGGCGGTCGCGCCCACCATGCCGCTCCCCAGCGCCTCGATGAGTGCCGCTCGATCCTCCCCCGCCCCCGCGGTGATCATGGCCTTTGCCACCTCCACCGCCCGGGGCGAAAGCGCGGCCGCCGCGTCCGCCAGCGCAAAGGCGGCCACTTCCACATCGGGCGCAATTTCGGCGCAAAACCCCAGGGAAAGCGCCCGCTCCGCCCCAATCCGTCGCCCAAAAAGCGCCATTTCGCGGACCACAGGTTCCGGCAACAGCCGCGCCACCCGCTGCGTGCCCGACCAACCCGGCACGATCCCCACCGAGGCTTCCGGCAGGGCAAGTGTCGCCCGCTCCGCCATCACGCGAATGTCGCAGCAGGCCGCAAGCTCAAGCCCGCCGCCGAACGCGTGGGCGCCGATCGCCGCCACCGTTGGCTTTGACAAATGCGCCAAGCGGTCAAACACGCGGTGCCCCTCGCGCACCCAGTGGCGCGCAAAGTCCACCGGCGACAACGCGGACCACTCGGCAATATCCGCGCCGGCGCAAAACGCCTTTGCGGGCGCGGCGCACAACACCACCGCGCGCACATCGTCCGCCCGCTCCACCGTTGCGACATGGGCCTCCAGCTCGGCCACCATCGCCCCGGTCAACGCGTTCAACTTCGCAGGGTTTTCAAGGCGCAGCGTTGCCACCCGCCCCATCTGAAGGTGCACCCGCCCCGTCACAGCGCAAGCGCCATCGGCGCCTCCTGCAAAAGCGCAAGCGGCATCAGCCCCGCATTCTCCGCAACACGAACCCGCCCCTGCGAAGCGCCCACAATGTCCCGCTCCGGGAGAATGCCGGGCATGATTTCGATCGCCACAGGCCCCGCATCATCCACACGCATCACGCAGCGCTCGGTGACATAAAGAACGTCTTGCCCGTTGGCCCGGCCACGCGCGCCGGCAAAGGTCACATGCTCCACCGCCTCGACAATTTTCGTGAACTTTCCGGGCGCTTCGACCCGCAGCCCGTCCTCGCCCAGCGAGAGCGTCGCCCCCGCCTCAAAAAGCCCCGCAAACACAAGCCGTTTGGCATTGGCGGTGATGTCCACGAACCCACCGCAACCGGCCGTCAGATACGGTTTTTTGCCAAGCTTTGAGACATTCACATTCCCCAGAACGTCAATCTCAAGGAACGAGAGAAAAGAGACGTCAAACCCCCCGCCCTGAAAATAAATGAACTGCTGGGGCGAGGGCACGAACGCATCCGCGTTGGACGCGCACCCGAACGCAAAGCCCGTCAACGGCATCCCCCCCACAGCGCCCTGCTCGATCGCAAAGGTGACGGCATCGTGCGCCCCCGCCTCGGCCAAAATCCGCGGCACCTCGGCGCAAATCCCAAAGCCGAGATTTGCCGTCTCCCCGCGGGAGAGTTCCATCGCCGCGCGCCGCGCCACCGCCTTTTCCACCCCGTGGGGCGTTGTCTCAAAACTGTCCCAAGGCCGCGTGATCTCGCCGGAAATTGCCGGGTCATAGGGCGTTTGCGTGGTTTGCTTCTGGTCAGGGTCCACCACCACAAGGTCGACAAGGTGCCCCGGCACGCGCACCGCGTGGGGCGACAACGACCCCGCCGCCGTCACCCGCTTCACCTGCGCAATGACGATCCCGCCAAGGTTTCGCACCGCAATCGCCTGCTCCAGCGCGCCCAAATACGCGCCCTCATGCTCATAGGTGAGGTTGCCACGCTCATCGGCCGTGGTGGCGCGGACAATCGCAACGTTTGGCACAAGGTTTGGGAAGAAGAGCCACGTGTCGCCATCAAAGGTTTCCCGGCGCACAATGGGCGCCTCCGCCGCGCGCGCATTCATGGCGCACCCTTCGCGGATTGGGTCGACAAACGTCTCCAGCCCCACCTTGGTGAGGACGCCCGGCCGCCGCGCGGCCACCTCCCGGTGCATGTCAAACAAAATGCCGGAGGGGACGTTGTAGGCGGCGACACGCTCCTCCACCAGCATGCGCCAAATGTCGGGCATCGGCAGCGAGGAGGGGCCGGACGGGTAAGACCCCGCCACAATGCGCGAAAGACACCCGTCTTTCGCCAGATGATCGATCCCCTTCACGCCGTACATGTCGCCGGCCGCAATCGGGTGGATTGTCGTCAAATCCCGCGGGTGACCCTCGGCATCAAACCGCGCGCCGATGGCGGCGAGCACCTTGTCGGGACACCCAAGGCCGGAGGACGACGAGACCGTGACCGTTGCCCCATCGGGCACACGGGCCGCCGCCTCCGCCGCGGAGACGACTTTGCCCATCAAAGCCCCCCATAGTCGACGGTGACCGCCCGCCCACTGGCCGCCGCTTCCCGCACAGCCAGCGCAACGGCGAGCGATTTCACCCCATCGACCCCATCGGCCGCGGGCGCCCCCTCCCCCGCAACGGCGGCAGCAAAGCGAGAAAGCCCCACATAATAAAGCCCATCAAGATCAAAGGGGATCGCCTCTTCGCCGGCCTCGCTCACCAACATGACCGAGCCGCCGGGGGCCTGTGTCATCACCCCCCGCGCGATGATCGACCCTTTGGTCCCATGGATCTCAATCCCGGTCCCGGCGAAGCGGTGCGTAAAACTCTCATGCGCCTGGACCATCGCGCCGGACGGCATGCGCCAGACCGACATCACCGAGTCTTCCACCCCCTCGCCGAGCCCGGTGGAGGCCATTTGCGCGACCACCTCAGCAGGGTCCTCTCCCAGGTGAAACCGCACCGTATCGGCGTCATGCACCGTGATATCAACGATGACGCCCCCACCGGCCGCCGCATCATTGATGCGCCACCCTTTCAGATGGTCCGGCAAGTTCACCGCATGAAAAACGCGCACCGAGAGCACATCACCCACGCGCCCCGCGAAAATCGCCTCACGGATCGCCCGGTGGGTACCGGCATTGCGCAGGTGATGGTTGGTGGCAAACGTGACGCCATTGTCAGCCGCCGCCTTCACCATCTGGGCAGCATCAGCCACCGTCATCGCCAGCGGTTTTTCGCACAAAACGTGGCACCCGGCCGCAATCGCCGCCATCGCCTCCGCGTGGTGCTTTTCGTTGGTGGACGAGATGTAGACCGCGTCAGGCTTCACCGCCGCCAGCATCGCCCCGGGGTCCGAATAGTGCGCCGCGATCCCATGGGTTTGCGCATAGTCCGCGCCCCGGGCCGCACCCCGGCTCACGACAGCCTCGATCTGATGCCCCTGGGCGCGGATCGCCCCAATCACGTGTTCCGCCGCGATGGTGCTTGCCCCAATCAACCCCCAGCGCATCGTCCCCCCGCCCGTGTTCTTGTGGTCGATCCATTTTAGATCGTTCCAAAAGCGATAGCCAAACCAGACCGGCCGCGTCAAGAGAAACCATGACCGAGCAACATCCACCCAGTCCCTTCCTCTGGTGAGACGAAAGCCCGACCTTCCTCCGGAGCCGACACCTCCAGAAGCTCGTGGAGGAGAATGAGGGTCAACCCCGAAGAGCGCAGCGTGGGTTGAGGCTCATTCTCCTCCACGAGAGAATGGAACTGAGGCGGGAGCGGCTTGGCACCCGAAAGGGCACCCTCAGCGGTTATATTTTATAAACGGCGTCACCGACCCAATTCGATCGTAAAGCCGCCGCGCCTCATGGTTGAAATCCTGCGTCAACCAATAAACCCCAGGCGCCCCTTCCGCATCCGCGGCCGCGTAAACCGCCTCAATCAGCGCCCGGCCGACACCTTTGCCGCGCACTTCAGGCGCAGCGTAAAGATCCTGCAAGTAACAGGCGCGCTCCACCCGCCAACAGTGCGGATGGAATATGAAATGGACGAGGCCAACGGCCACCCCATCCACCAGCGCAAGCCGCCCGCGCGGCGCCATCCCATCATCGGACAAAAGCCGCGAGAAGGTGGTCGCATAAACCACCTCAGCCACTTCCGCTTCATAAAACGCAAGGTACGCAGTCCAGAGCCGCCGCCAATCCGCCTCGTCCGCCGCCGTGATGGCCCGGATCATCATGATGTGTGGTGCACGGCAGGCTGCCCGTACACCGGCGTTGGCAGCCCCTCCATGCGGGCCTTCAACTGTAACGCCAAGTAGAGCGAATAGTGTCGCGATTGGTGCAGGTTGCCGCCGTGGAACCAAAGCCCCGCCTGGGCAGTGGGCTTCCACATGTTGCGTGGCTCACCCTCCCAGGGCCCCGGATCTTTGGTGGTGCCGGAGCCAAGCCCCCACACCTTGCCAACTTTGTCCGCCACCTGTGGGCTCACAAGGTCGGCCACAAACCCGTTCATCGACCCATAGCCGGTGGCCAGCACAATCACATCCGCCGGCAGCCGCTCACCGCTCTCCAAAACAACAGCATTGGCCTCAATCCGCGCCACACCCCCCTTGGCAAGTTTTATATGACCCGAGATGATGAGTTCGGACGCACCAATATCAATATAATACCCCGACCCGCGCCGCAGATACTTCATCTGAATGCCCGATTCATCCTCCCCCCAGTCGAGCATAAAACCCGCCGCCGCCAAACGCGCATAAAAATCAGCGTCCCGCGCGCGGATCGCGTTGTGCAGCGCGATCTGATCGTGATGCATGATCCCATAGGGCACGGAGGCAAAGATCATGTCAGCCTTTTCGGTGGTCATCCCCCGCGCCACCGCCTCTTCGGAGTAAAGCGGCCCCAGGCCCAGCTCCATCAAACTGTCCGACCGCACCACGTGGGTGGGTGAACGCTGCACCATCGTCACATCAACATCATGCTCCCAAAGCGCCTGGCAAATGTCGTGGGCGGAGTTGTTGGACCCAATCACCACCACCCGCTTGCCCACAAACCCTTCTGGGCCCGGGTGCGCCGACGAGTGGTGCAAATCCCCCGCAAACGTCGCTGCCCCGGGAAGGTCCGGCACATGGGGCTTTCCGCTCATCCCCGTCGCGAACACAATGTGCGCGGGCAAGAGCGTCAACATCTCCCCCGCCCGGTCGACCCGCACCGTCCAGCGCCCCGCCATCTCGTCATAGGCGGCCGACGTCACAGTGGAACCCGTCCAATAGTCAAGCTCCATCACCGAGACGTACATCTCTAGAAAATCGCCAAGCTTGTCCTTCGGTGCAAAGACTGGCCACGTTTTGGGAAAGTCCAAATAGGGCAAATGATCATACCAAACCGGATCATGCAGGCAGAGCGACTTATAGCGGTTGCGCCAACTGTCCCCCGCACGCGCGTTCTTCTCAACAATCACAGCCGGAACACCGTGCGCCTTCAGCCGTGCGCCGAGCGCAATGCCCCCCTGCCCGCCGCCGATCACCACCACAAAGGGCTGCGTCGTTCTGCCAAGCGCCGCGGCCTGCGCGTCCCGCCGCTCCTTCCAATTGGGCGCTGCCTTCGACTGGCCGTGCTTGGCCCCCAAAGGCCGCCCCTCACCGGTGAGATCATGGTGGGCGGTGAGCGCATCCATCGCCGTCAATAGTGTGAAAATCTTGCCGCCGCGCAGCCGCATGTGCCCGGTGCACCGCGCCACCCCGGTTTCAAAGGTGAACCAGGCGGAGATCACATCCCCCTCCGCCGTCACACCCTCGGAAAGCGCAAAGTTGCGCGGCGCAACGCCCACAAGTTGGGCCGACAGCATCGCCACAATCGCCTCACGCCCCTCAAAGGTCGCAAGGTTCCACGAAAACGCGACCAGATCGCGCCAGTATCCGCCAGGCTCAAAGAGCGCAGCCGCCGCACCCCCATCGCCCGCAAGGGCCGCCGCCAGCCCCCGCAGCGCCTCCCGCGCCTCCACCGCCAGATCGTTCAGCATCCGTCCCTCCCCGTCTTATTTTGACGGGGAGTTTGGGGGACGCGCGCCGCCCCCCGCAAGGCCCTCACACCAAAAGACCGCCCACCACCTCATCATCCGTAATGTCGCGGTAGACAAAGCCGGCGGCATCCAGCCGGCTGAGCAAAAGGTCAAAATTCCCCCGGGTCGACGTTTCCACCCCCAGCAAGATTGAGCCAAAATTGCGCGCAGACTTCTTCAAATATTCAAACCGCGCAATATCATCGTCCGGCCCCAATAGATCCAAAAACTCACGAAGCGCCCCTGGCCGCTGCGGCAAGCGAAGCACAAAATACTTCTTCAACCCCGCCGCACGCAGCGCCCGCTCCTTCACCTCAGGCAATCGCTCAAAGTCAAAATTGCCCCCTGAGGTGACACACACCACCGTGCGCCCCGAAAGGCGCTCGGGCGGCAGCGAACGCAGCGCATCAATCTCCAACGCGCCCGCAGGCTCCAGAACAATCCCCTCAATATTCAGCATTTCAAGGATCGTTTCACAAAGCCGATCCTCCGGCACCAAAACCACTTGCGCCGGATGTCGATCCTTCAAAATCTCAAAGTTGTGGGCGCCCATTTCGGCCACCGCCGCCCCATCCACAAAGGTGTCGATGGTTTTGAGCGCAACGCGCCGCCCCGCAATCAAGCTTTTCTGAAAGGACGGTGCCCCCGCAGGCTCCACAAACACAATCTCCGTCTGCGGCGCCCGCTCGGCAAACACTTGGACGACCCCGGCCGCCAGCCCGCCACCCCCGACGGGGAGCACCAAAACATCAGGCGGTGTCTCAAGATCATCAAGGATCTCAAGGCCCACCGACGCCTGCCCCTCAATGATATCAGGATGGTCAAAGGGCGGGACGATGGGCGCCCCTTTCTCGGCCGCAAACGCCTGCGCGGCGTGGTACGACTGATCAAACGTATCCCCGGTCAGCTGAACCGAAATCCGCCCACCGCCAAACATCTCCGTCTTCTGGATCTTTTGCTTGGGCGTCGTAATCGGCATAAACACCGTGCCCGAGAGCCCATAGTGGTGCACCACATACGCAAAACCCTGCGCATGATTGCCAGCCGAGGCACACACGAAATCTTCGAGCCCCGCGTCCACCGCCAACGCTTTGCGAAAAAAGTTCGCCGCCCCGCGCAACTTATACGATCGGACGGGCGACAAATCTTCGCGCTTCAACAAAATATTGGCGCCATAGCGCTCCGACAGATGAAAGTTCTTCTGAAGCGGCGTCGGCGCCATGAGCGGTCCGAGGGCAGCGGCGGCCGCCTCGGCGCGGGAGAGAAATGGGATCGTCATGCCCCCCGTGTTATCGGACCCGTCGGCGAAAGTGGAGAGCGCTTTGATCTATGTTGATGCCGACGCCTGCCCCGTGAAGGAGGAGACCGTGCGCGTTGCCACCCGCCACGGGACGCCCGTCGTCATGGTCGCCAACGGCGGCATCCGCCCCCCGCGGGAGCCCAACGTCACCCTCGCCATCGTCCCCAAAGAGCCGGACGCGGCCGACCAATATATTGAAGCGCGCATCGGCCCCGGCGACATCTGCATCACCCAAGACATTCTCCTCGGCGCCAAATGCCTCGACCAGGGCGCCCTCGCCGTCCGCCCGGACGGGGAAGAGTTCACCCCCGCCAACATCGGCACCCAACTTGGCATGAAAGAGCTGATGGCCGACCTTCGCGCCGCCGACCCCTTGCGCCCCGGCAGTGGCAAATCCTTCGGCCCCAAAGACCGCGCCCGCTTCCTCCAAACCCTTGACCGCCTCATCCGAGCCGCAAAACGCACCGCATCATGAAAAAGCTCCCCGCCCGCGCCGCGCCCATCCTGTTCGGCGCGCTCCTCTCAGGCCTCATGTCGCTCATCGTCTCCGGCATTGCGACCCTGCGCGCCGTCGGCCCCACGCCCGACTATCCGGCGCTCTGGCTCCAGGCCTGGCTCGCCTCCTGGGCAATCGCATTCCCGTCAGTGCTCGTGGTGGCGCCCCTCGTGCGCCGTCTTGTCGCCCGCGTCACAAAACCCCCGGCTTAAACGGCCTCATACTGCGGCGCGCTTGCCAAGAAGCGGCCATACGCCTCAGCATTCGGCGGCAAAAGGTTCTCGCCAATGGGCCCCCGCCGGCGCCTGGTCGCCCCCATATCGGCAAGCAACTCATCAAAATGCTTGAAGTGATAGGGCGCCACACAAAGCCCCCCATAAACACCGGCCGAGGGCTGCTCCACCCGGCGAAAGTGCAGCATTGCCGCAATGCTCTCGTTCATCGCCGCAGCGCTCGGCTGTTCGGCCAACATCCCGTCGGCGTATCGCACCAGCCAGTTGGCCGCCATCTCCGCCGAAAGCACCGTGCAGAACGACGAATTGAACCCCACAAACCCCATGTCCGGCAAATCAGGGTTCGCAATCAGCCGGTGAAGGCGATACTGCCCGTCCCCCTCCACAAGCGCCTTTTGCGCCCAATCGGGCAAAAACGGCACGCCAAGCCGCCACCCCGTTGCCAAAACGGCAAGGTCACACGCCACCCGCGCCCCGTTCGACAGGACCACCGCGCCCGGCTCATAGCGCTCAAACGTCCCCTGCACGGCCTTGATGCGCCCATCGGCCACCATGTCGTGAAACCCAGGCGTTGCGATGGGGACCGAGCAGTTCACCCCCTGCTCAATGGGAATTTTCGGCTTCAGCCCCGTCTTCTTCAGCTTCAACTGCGCGGTGAGCAGCGCCTCCACCGCCCGCCAATTTGCCCACACAAACGGCTTTGCGATTGTGTGCGCAAGCTTTGCACCCCGCGACAAGCGCCAGCTCGGGAACATCCGCTCCTGCGCGCGGATCAAAAGCACCCGCTTGAAATTGATCAACCCGCCCAAAAAGTATGGGATGCGCCAGACTGAGCGCAAATACACAATCGTGACAGATTTCGCCCCATTCTGGACCGCGTTCACCGCAACATCCGTCGCCGATTTGGAAAACCCCAAAACGACAACATCCTTCCCCGCCGCCGCCGACGTGTCGGTGTATTCGCTGGAGTGCAACACGGCGCCCCCCGCGGCCTCAAACCCCTCAAGGCCCGGGTGAACGGGCTTGTTCTTCTCGCTAAACTGCCCTGTCGCCACCGCCACAAAGTCAAACGAGGCCTCCCGGCCGTCGCCGAACGCGAGCCGCCATCCGCCCTCTTCCCGCGCCATGGCGGTGACGGGCGCATTGTACGAAATCTTCTGCGTCAGCCCGTTGTCCTGCGCATAGGCCGTCAAATACTGAAAGACCTGCGGCCCCTTTGGCCACTCTGGAAAGTCATCAGGCATCGCCTTGGTGGTGTAACGATAAAGATCTTTCGGGCTTTGCGTGCGCACATCAGCGTAGGAGCGGGACGGCTCCCACACCCCGCCCAGCGCATGGCTCCGCTCAAAGATCGAAACATCATGCCCGTGGCGGGAGAACACGGCCCCGGCGGCCAGCCCACTCACCCCCGCCCCAATCACCGCAACCGTTTTCTTTTGAGGTGTCCGCCGGTCCAGCATCTTTAAGAGCTCCTACTCGTTCGCCTCAGGCGGCAAGAATTCCACCTCATGCTCGGCCGAAATCTTCACCACCTCTTCCGGATCCGCCTTGTTGTGGATCGCCGCAAAAAGCTCTGGCAACTTTCGGGCGGGGGACACCCAAAACAGCGCCTTCGCCGGCGCGTCCGACTTGTTAAAATACCCGTGGGGAATGCCCATCGGCATCCGCACAAGGTCGCCGGCCTTCGCCTGCGACCAAACCCCATCAAGCTTTAGATCAAGCACCCCCTCCTGCACCAAGATGAACTCATCTTGGCTAGGGTGAATGTGCACCGGCACAAACTGCCCGGGCGCAGAGTTGGTCTCAAACGCAAAGGTCGACCCGCAGATCGCCTTCGGAAAATACGTCTGGCCCAAAATATTCCAGACCACACCGTCAAACCCGGTGCCACCCTCGGTGATGCCTTTGGATAGATCCATGCCGCCCTCCACGCGTTTGATGAAACGTGCGTTAAAACGGCCGCCGCTGACAAGCCTTGCCGCCCGCCGACCCATCGTCCAAAACCGCGACATGGACCACGTCACCCCAGAAAAAATCGAAGCCGCCGCCACCACCATCGCCGGCCACGTGCGCAAAACGCCAACATTCACGCTGGATGGCCCCCACCCCATCGCGTTGAAGCTTGAACACCTTCAGCGCACCGGCTCCTTCAAAGCCCGCGGTGCCTTCAACACGTTGATGACCATCCCCGTCAGCCCCGCCGGCGTCACCGCCGCATCCGGCGGCAACCACGGGGTCGCCGTCGCAACCGCTGCCGCAGCGCTCGGCCACACCGCCACCATCTTCGTCCCCGAGATCGTCAACCCCGCAAAACTTGCCGCCATCAAAGCCACCGGCGCCACCGTCCACATCACCGGCGCGCGCTATTCCGACGCCTATGACGCACTCCGCCAACACGTCGACCAAACGGGCGCTGCCGTTATAGAGGCCTACGACCATCCCAAAACCATCGCCGGCCAAGGCACCGTCGCCCTCGAGTGGGAGCGCCAGAGCGACGCGCTCGACACCGTCTTCATCGCGGTCGGCGGCGGCGGGCTCATCGCGGGGGTCGCCGCCTGGTTTGCCGGCCGCACCCGCGTCATCGGCGTGGAGCCAGAAACCTCCTGCTGCCTCGCCGCCGCCCTCGACGCTGGCGAGCCGGTCGATGTGGACGTCTCCGGCGTTGCGGCCGACAGCCTCGGCGCCCGGCGCATCGGCGCTGCCCCTTTCGCCATCGCGCAACAACACGTCGAACGCGTCATAAGAGTCCCCGACGAGGCCATCCAAGCCGCACAAAAAGACCTGTGGCACCGCGCCCGCATTGTGGCCGAGCCCGGCGGCGCCGCGGCCTACGCCGCCCTCCTCTCCGGCCGCTATCAGCCGGCCGAGGCCGAGCGCGTCGGCGTCCTCATTTGCGGGGCCAACACACAAACCGCCCCATGGACGCTCTGACCCTCACCGACCGCGAGGTGGAGACCCTCTTCCGCCGCCTTGCCGAAAAATACCCAAGGCCGGACCGCAGCGGCGAAAGCGCAAAGCTCCAGAAGAACCCGTTCCGCTCGCTCGTCTCCTGTCTCCTCTCCGCCCAAAGCCTCAACTCCAACACCGCCAAGGCCACCACCGCCCTCTTCAAGCTTGCCCGCACCCCCAAAACGATGCTCGCCCTCCCCGACGAGGCCATCATCGCCGCCATCAAACCCGCCGGCCTTTACAACAACAAAGCGCGCAACCTCCGGCGCCTGTGCACCGCACTGGTGGACGAGCATGGCAGCACCGTCCCCCGCACCCGCGAGGGCCTGATGGCGCTCCCCGGCATTGGCCGAAAGTGCGCCGACATTGTGCTCCAATTTGCGTATGGCGCGCCCGTCTGCGCGGTCGACACCCACGTCCACCGCGCCGCCAATCGTCTGGGCCTCGCGCGCGGCAAAACCGAAGCCAAAACCGCCGAAGCGCTGGAGCCGCGCATCCCCGATTGGGCCGGCCACCACGCCCACGTCTGGCTCGTCACCTTTGGCAAGCGCGTGTGCACCAGCCGCGCCCCAAAGTGCGAAACCTGCACGATGAGCGACCTTTGCATCGCCCTCAAAGCGGCAGACCACACCCCTTAAGCCGGTGGTGCGCCCCTTCCGGCAAAATCGCGATGGCCGAGGGCACCCCCGCCGTTGCCGCCTGCAGCGCCCGCAGCGGCCCCTCAGCCATCGCAACGCACCCCACCGTCGGCCGCCCCGGCGCCCGCCACACATGGAGGAAAATGCACGAGCCGCCCCGCGCCGCCCGCCCCGTCGGGTGGTCCACAAAAAGCCCGGCGCGATAAAGCCGGGTCGACTTCATCCGCTCAAACGAGCGCGCGTCCGCCTCCTGCGCCGCCTTCCAGGGCACGATGGCATTATAAAGCGCATTCTTCGGATCATCGACGCACACAAGGTCGTCCGCCCGCACATCGCGATACCCCGGAAGGTCCGACGGCCCGATCCCAAACGCCCCCGACAATCGAAACACCCCGGCGGGCGTGCGCTTGTCCCCCTCCCGCTTGATGGCCGACGGCTTCGCCCCGTTGGCCGGCTGATCAAACGCCCAGCCAAGCCCCCGCCGCCCGAGCGTCACGGGCGTCGCCCGCCCCGCCGTCCACCCGGCATCCTCCCGTGAAAAAAGCCGCAACGTTGCCGTGGGGCTTGCCATGGTCGGCGCGCTCACGAGCACAAAGCGGCGCGCCGCCGCAATGGGCGCTGGGCACGCGAGCGCCGGAACGTCTGGCTTTTCGCGCGGAACCTCCGCCGCGCCCGCCGCACCGCCCATCACAAAAAGCGCGGCGCACACGGCAACCCACCGCGCCATCAGCACGCAATCCAGCGCGAACGCTGCCAGGAGACCCAGCCCACCATCCCCCGCTCCGTCTGAACACGGTGCCAATGGCCGCTGCGCTCGCCCAGCATCGCAATGGGCGTCCCAGAGCGAAGCCGCGCCAGCCGCCGCCCCGAGCGCGACGAGGGCTCTGTGCGCAGCGCCAACCAATCGTCCGGCGGGCGCACATCATCCACATAACACACCGGCGCGCGCACCGGCGGCTGCGGCGCAGGCTCAGGGTCCGGCAGGCTGGGCCGTTGGGAGGAAAGGGCAATCGCGGTCGCCGCCTGCGGGCACGTGGGGTTTTGCGCCGCAAACGCGCGATAGCCCGCCCCATCCCCCGGGCGGATCGCAGCAAAGCGGCTCTGACACAGGGCGGCCGCCCGGTCCCGCTCCTCCGCATCACGCAACAGGCCCTCCAGCTGCCGCGCGCTCGCCACCTCCTGGCAGTTCGGGTTTTGGCGGATGAAGGCACCAAGCGCGCTCGACGAGCGCTGCGCCGCGGCCGCATTATAGGCTGTCTGGCAGGCCTGGCGCGCGGCATCCTGCGCCTGCCGGTCAAGCCCGGCCAAAAGCGCATCCACCTCTCCCGCCTCAGGGCAATGGCCCATGTCCTCTTTAAAGAACTGGAGGGCCTGCTTGCCCCGGCCCCGGGCGGATTGAAAGAGCCGCGCGCACAGCGGATCCACGCTCTGGCGCCGCGGAATGTCGATGAAGACCGACGGCGTGCAGGTGTTCTCCACATTGTCCAGCGAGGCGTTGGACCAAAACACCACCCGGGCCGACACCGCGCGGGGCGACACACGGTAGGCCTGCACAAGCAGCGTGATGTCCGCGTCCTGCGCCCGGGCGAGCAGCGTCTTGATCTCGGCCACCCGCGCGGGGCTCATGTCGGGCGAGCGGCCGGCAATCAGGCCAAACGTGTCCGCCTGGGTGACGCGCATATTGATGCGCCGGCGCGACAACGCCTCCCCAATGCGCCCCAGCGTCTCAAACTGGGTGATCGGGTCCATGTCGACCCCTTCCAGCCGCAGGCCCAGCACATGGACCCGCTCCGGCGTGCGCCCGCCAAAACACCCCGTTTCGGCCCGCAGCGCCAAAAGGTCGGCCACCAGCCGATCTTCCCACCCGCGCCCGTCCTGGGCCGCGGCCGGCCGCGCCACAAGCATCGCCAACACAATCACGAGGGCAAGGCGAAACATTCGACCTCCTGGGGCACTCGACGCCTGACAGAGGCGTGGCGAGACATCCTAGAAAAGCGCGAACGACAAAACCCTTCAACGACGAAAAAGGCCGCCGGGCGCACCGACGGCCTTTTCACGACAAGATGGCGGCAGCCTCAGGCGAACGTATCGTCGAAATGGTCGATGCTGGCGTTGCGCAGCGCGTGGGCGGTCAGCCCATCGTTGCCAACAACATTCTCCAGCGTCAGGCTGTTGGTGATGTTGCCGTCATGATCACGGTCGAACGCGAAGACAATGTCATGACCGCGCATCAGCGCATCATCGTTGCGATCGCCGTTGGTCTCGATCGCGTGCACAAAGTTCAGGATGTCGTGGGTGGACGAAAGGTTGAACTCTTCATTCGCATCGATGTGATGGTCGTTGTTGAGATCGAACACAAAGTGCACCGTGTCATGGTGCCGTTCATGACCACTGTCCACATCAAAATTCAGAATCGTGTCGTTCCCCTGCCCGACGTAGAACATGTCCTTGTCGCGCCACGAGCTTTCATAGGTGTCGTCGCCCGCGCCACCAATCATGGTGTCGTTGCCGGACTTGCCTTCCAGGCTGTCGTCGCCCGCACCCGCCGCCATCAGGTCGTGGCCGCGATCGCCATCCAGCGTGTCGTTGCCATGGCCGCCGAACAGGCTGTCATTGCCATCATCGCCATCCACGAAGTCGTGGCCGTTGCCGCCGTCCACAATGTCGTGGCCGCGGTCGCCGTCGAGCCGGTCGTTGCCGTCTTCGCCAAACAGGACATCGTTGCCGCCGTTCCCCTCAATGCGGTCGCTGTCGTCCCCGCCAAAGATGGTGTCGTGCCCCCACTCGCCCTTCAGCCAATCGTGGCCGGCCTCGCCGACAATCGCATCATTGCCGCTGCCACCGCGGACAAAGTCATGGCCGGAGCCTGCAAACAAAATATCGTTGCCGTGGCCGCCGTTAATATAATCATTCCCAGCCTCGCCGAAGATAATATCGTCGCCGGATTTCCCCCACATATAGTCGTGACCTTCCTCACCGAACATGAGATCATCGTCACTACCACCAACGACAACATCGTTGCCGGCTGATCCGGACAAAACGTCCTTCCCATCACCGCCGATCAAAACATCGTTGCCATCATCGCCAACCAAGAAGTCATCGCCGGAAAAGCCGATCAGCGTGTCATCGCCGCCGTTGCCGAACAACCCATCGTTAAAATGCGTGCCTGCAAGATATTCAGCCGACAGGTTACCACCCAGGATTGTGCCGCCATTCGGTGTCACAAAGTTCACGATCGCGGAATTGTTGATCGTATCATTGATGGTATCGGTGACACCGGTGAAGAATTTGACCGGATCGAATGGATTGCTCGACATGCCCTTGGCCCCGTGAATTTATCAGCTGAGCATAAACTATGGCGCTCATTTTACATGACCTATGCGAGTTTCCTTCAATCAGACTTCTTCATTTATGCATAAATACATTGATCCATAAGACGCATGGCTGTTTTCACATTCGCTTTTGTTCGACGGTCTTAAACGCCCGCCCACCCGGAACCATCCCCGCCCATCAGCGTTAATCGGGTGGAAATTCCTAGGTCGCTTTGGGGGTCGCCCTTGGGATTTTTGATCGGTAGAACGCGTCCCGCGACACAAACGAGGACCCCCATGGACAAGCGCGCAGTGTTTTTCGGCGCCATCGGCGCGGTGGCCGAAACGTCTGACATTCAGCGCAGGGCCTACAACCAAGCGCTTGACCAGTGCGGCGTCGGCTGGCGGTGGGACGAAGACACCTATCGCGATCTTTTGGCGATTGTCGGCGGGCGGGATCGGCTGTCCCTGCTTGGCCGCGCCACGGGCCAACCCCTCACCGAAGACACCATCGCCAAGGTGCACACTCTCAAAACCGAGATTGCCTGCAAAGAGGTGCGCGACACACGCCCGCCCCTTCGCCCCGGCGTTGCCGCGCTGTTGTCAGCCGCCCGCGGCGCAGGGCTCAAAACCGCCTTCGTCACCAGCACCGCGCGGGACAATATCGACGCCATCCTCGACGCCACCGACCTTGGACCCGCCGCCTTCGACCACATTGTCGACCGGGACAGTGTGGCCGCCGGCAAGCCCGACCCCGCGCCCTACTTCGCCGCGCTCGAGGCCCTTGGCCTTTCCCCCCACGAGGCCCTTGCGGTGGAGGACACGGCCGCCAGCGTCGCCTCCGCCAAGCGCGCCGGCATCACGGTGATTGCCACCCCCGGCGCCTACACCAACGATCAAGACTTTTTCGAGGCCGACCTCGTCCTCCCCGGCCTTGCCGCCGATGGAACGCTCGACCCCCGCGTTGCCGACCTTTTGGGCCGCGCCGCCGCCTAGCGCATCCTGCGCCCACTTGGGCGCAGACAAGATGCGCGCCCCTTTGATTTGCGAGCGTTTTTTCTCGTGCAGGTGCTTCGACCTGAGCGAGAAACGCTCTATCGATCCGCCGTGCCATAGGGGCGCACGCCCGCCGCGCGCCCCACATTGCGGCGCGTCACCCGCTCACGCCACAACGTGTAAAGCCCCGCAGCGATCACGATGGCCGCCCCCAAAAGCGTCCACCCATCCGGAAGATCGCCAAAGAACACAAAGCCAACCACAATGGCCCACAACAGCACCGTGTAGCGAAATGGCGCCACCACCGCGATCTCACCGATGCGCATGGAGGCAACATTGGCAATGTAGGCAAGACCCACAAAAAGCCCGGCGAGCGCCAGAATCCCAAACTCCTGGGCTGACACCGGTGCAAAGCCCGTGAGCGGCGTCAAAAGCCCCGAGCCCACCGTGATGAGCACCGCCGAAAACGCGCTCGTGAAGAGCGTTGGCGTGCGCGCGCTGGTGAGCCGCGTCCCCAAATCGCGCACCACCACAAAAAACACCGAGACCACCGCAAGCAGCGTGAAGACGTCAAAACTGGCCGCCCCCGGCCGCACAATCACAAGCATCCCCACAAAGCCGACCCCGATGGCCGACCAGCGGCGCCACCCCACCCGCTCCCCCAAAAAGAGCGCAGCGGCCATGGTCACCGCAAGGGGCGCCGCCTGCAGAACGGCCGTCGCATCCGCAATCGGCATGTTGGCAAGCGCGGTGATGAAGGCCGCCGTTGCCCCCACCTCGCCAATGGCCCGCAGCGACAACGGCCCCCACTCGGCCCGCGTCGGCCAAAAGTTGAGCGCCCCCATCCGCCACGCGAGGAGCAACACCAACGAAGAGGCCACCAACCCCCGCAAAAACAACGACTGCGGGATCGAAAACGCATCAAACGTGAGTTTTAACAATCCATCATTGATGGAAAAGCCGGCCATTGTCGCGCACATCAAAAGCGCGCCTTTGGTGTTGTCGGTGAGGGCTTTCATTCAGCGCGCCGCGCGCTCCCGCAGTTCCCGCCGACGCATGGGCATCCCATCGATCACCGCAAAAAGCCGCTGGGTGGTGATCGGCGCATCCACCGACAATTTCGCCCCACCATCAAGCCCCACAAGCACGACCTTGAACGCATCGTCCGGCACCCGAAAGCGCCGCCGCAACCCTTTTGCGCTGACCCCGGTGGCCGGCGCACCAAACGTCGTAAAAACCCGCGAACGCTCCACGATATAAACCGCAAGCCTCCGATCGGTCAGGCCGGCCGCCGCATCCGCAAGCCGCGTCGTCTGGCGGGAAAGCCGCGCATCCGTCCCCGACGGCGTAAAGATCAAAAGCGGCCGATACTCCCACCGCACACTGTCAAGCGCCACGGCCGATCCGCTCAAGAAAACGCCCGCAAGCGCCCCAAGCCACCCGGCCATCACCCCTTTCGCGGACCGGCGCATCGGTCAGCCCGCCCGCTCCATCTCAGCCAAAATCGCATCGGTCATCGCCGATGTGCCGATGGCCGCACCCCCGCCGGCAAGGTCGCCGGTCCGCGCGCCGCCCTCCAGCGCGACCGCAATCGCCTCATCCACAAGGTGCGCCGCCTCGCCCATCCCGAACGAATATTTGAGCGCCATCGCAAACGAGGCAATCATCGCAATCGGGTTCGCAATCCCCTTGCCCGCAATGTCGGGCGCAGACCCGTGCACCGGCTCATACATGGCCTTGCGCCGCCCCGTCGCTCCATCGGCCGCCCCCAGCGAGGCGGACGGCAGCATCCCGAGAGAGCCCGTCAATTGCGCCGCAATATCCGACAGCATGTCGCCAAAAAGGTTGTCCGTCACAATCACGTCGAACTGCTTTGGATCGCGCACAAGCTGCATCGCACCCGCGTCCGCCAGCATGTGATCAAGCACAATATCAGTGTTGCCATCGGCGTGGGCGGCATCCACCACCTCGCGCCACAACACGCCCGATTTCATGACGTTGCGCTTTTCCATCGACGTCACCCGGCCCGACCGCGCCCGCGCCAGCTCGAAGGCCGCCCGCGCAATCCGGTCGATCTCAAAGGTGTCATAGACCTGCGTGTCGATGGCGCGCCGCTGCCCATTGCCCAGATCATCGATCCGCTTGGGCTCACCAAAATAAACGCCGCCCGTCAGCTCGCGCAAAATGACAATGTCGAGCCCTTCCACCACGTGGCGCTTTAGCGACGAGGCATCGGCCAGCGCCGGGTAACAAATGGCCGGCCGAATGTTGGCAAAAAGGTCAAACGCTTTGCGCAATCGCAAAAGCCCCGCCTCCGGCCGCATCTCGTAGGAAAGGCCATCATATTGCGGCCCGCCCACCGCGCCGAAGAGGATCGCATCCGCCGCATCCGCCTTCGCAACCGTGGCGTCCGACACCGGCGCCCCTTCCGCATCCACCGCCGCGCCGCCCACCAGCGCGTGTTCAACGTCAAAACCCGCACCGCGCGCGTTGAAAAAGGCAATCACCCGTTCGGTCTCGGCCATCACTTCGGGGCCGATGCCGTCACCGGCAAGGAGAAGAAGGCTGGGCATTGTCGTCTCTCAAGGGTTCTGGGAGGCAGGCGGTTTGGCAAGCAACAGCAGCGTGCCAAAAATGATCATGCCGACGCCCGATGTGCGCGTCAGCCAGTGAAGGCGCGTTTGGGCAAAGCGCCGGGCCATGCGCCCGCCCACCGCATAGATGATGATGGCGACCACCTCCATCAGGAGGAACAGCGCCCCCACAATCAGCGTGGAGGTGACAAATCGGTCCGCATCCACAAACTGCGGCAGGAAGGCGACAAAGATCAAAACCGCCTTCGGATTGCCAATCGAGACCAAGAATTCCCGCACCGTCGCCTCACGCAAGGTCGGCACATGGTGGCCGATCCCCCCCGGCCCTTTGGCGCGAAACAAAAGCCGCCACCCAAGGTAAATGAGGTACGCCGCGCCCAGAATCTTGATGGCGAGGAAGAGCTGCACCGAGGCGGCCAGCACAATGCCAAGCCCCACCGACGACAGCGCGATCAAGAGTGAAAACCCCACCAACCGCCCCAAGGAGGCAACCAGCGCAAACCCCGGCCCCCGCACAATCCCATGGGTGAGCGCCAAAAGGTTGTTGGGCCCGAAGGCAACGTTCAGCGCAAAGCAGGCGGGCAGAAAGATCCACAAATCAGGCATCGCCATGGGGTGACCTATTTTGCCGCCGCGGGCAATGGGGTTAGGCCGCGCCCGACTTGCGCGCCTTCTCCCGCGCGATCGCCTCCACAATCAAGCGCTTGGCCTCATCCACGTCGCCCCAGCCATTCACCTTCACCCACTTGCCAGGCTCAAGATCCTTATAATGCTCAAAAAAGTGCTGGATCTGCTCAATAGTGATTGGCGGAAAGTCTTCGTAAGAGCGAACCTTCTCATACCGCTTCGTCAAATTGTTGGATGGCACGGCAAGGATCTTTTCATCCGCCCCCCCATCGTCCTCCATTTTCAACACACCGACGGGGCGAGCATTCATCACCGCGCCCGGCGCAATCGGCCGGGTCGACGCAATCATCACATCAATCGGATCACCGTCGTCTGACAATGTATGCGGCACAAACCCATAATTCGCCGGATAGCGCATGGGCGTATAAAGAAATCGATCCACCCACAGCGTGCCGGATTCTTTGTCGAGCTCATATTTGATCGGCTCGCCACCCACCGGAACTTCGATGACAACATTCACATCATCTGGCGGATTCTTCCCAATCGGGATGGCATCAATGCGCATGGGGCGGCCTCATCACGGGTTTCACGAAAATGGTTTTGGGCCCCGACCCACCCCTCGGCAAGTGAGCACCCCCCGCGCGGCCCCCATGGCCCCAAACGTGCTACAGCGTTTTTTTAAAAGAGGAGCCCATCCATGACCAACCTCTCACGCCGCACCGTCCTCGCGGGCACAGCCGCCACAGGCGCTGCCCTCGCCACCCCCGCCATCGCCCAATCCACCATGACGTGGAAGATGGTCACCGCCTGGCCCAAAAACCTCCCCGGCCCGGGCGTTGCGGCCCAAATGCTGGCTGACCGCATCACCGCTCTTTCCGGCGGCCGCATCAATGTCGAGCTTTACGCTGCCGGTGAACTCGTCCCCGGTCGCGGCGTGTTCGACGCCGTCGCCGAAGGCACTGCCGAAATTTACCACGCCGTCCCCGCCTACTGGGGTTCTAAATCGAAGGGCATTTTGCTTTTCGGCTCTCAACCCTTTGGCCTTGGCGCGGGCGAACAGTTCGGCTGGCTCCGCTGGGGCGGCGGCCAAGAGCTCTACGACGAGATTTACGGCAAGTTCGGCCTCAAACCGTTCCTTTGCGGCAACTCTGGCCCCCAATGGGCGGGCTGGTTCCGCAACGAAATCACCTCTGTCGACGATCTTCGGGGCCTTCGCTTCCGCACCACCGGCCTCGCGTCCGAAATGTGCAACAAGCTCGGCATGGCCGTCCAAGCCATGGGCGGGCGCGACATGTTCCAGGCGCTCCAATCCGGCGCGCTTGACGCTGGCGAATTCATCGGCCCCTGGACCGACAGCGCCCTCGGCTTCTACCAAATTGCCAAAAACTACTACTGGCCCGGCGTCGGCGAGCCCTCCTCGGCCGAAGAGTGCGCCATCAATATGGAGGTCTATGAAAACCTCCCCGACGATCTCAAACAGGCCGTCTCGTACGCTGCCGAAAGCCTCTACAACCCCGTCTGGATGGAATACACCACCAAACACGCCGAGGCGCTCAAGCAAATGGTCGCCAACGAGGGCGTCATGGTGCGCGAACTTCCCGAAGATGTGGTGAGCGCCATGGCAACCGCTGCCGCAGAAGTCATCGAAGACCTTCGCAACGACGATGATGAGCTGGTGAAGCGCATCACCGAAAGCTTCGTCACCTACCGCGATCTCATGGCCGGCTACATGCCCTACGCCGATGGCGGCCAGATGAACGCCCGCAGCGCGTTCGCCAAGTAACGTGCAGCGGGTCGACCGCGCCCTCACGGCCGTCAACCGCATTGCGGGGGCGGCCGTGGCCTGGATCGCGCTGGCGCTCGTCCTAACCCAGTTTGCGGTGGTGGTGATGCGCCACGTGTTCGGCGTCTCGTTCATCGCCGCCAACGAGGCGGTGCTTTATATGCACGCCGCCCTCTTCATGCTGGGCGCCGGCTACGCCTACGTCATCGACGCCCACGTCCGTGTCGATATTTTTTACGCCGCCCTCCCGCCCCGCGCCCGCGCCCTCATCGACACCCTTGGCGCCCTCCTCTTCCTCACCCCCGCGCTGGCGCTCCTGGCCTATTGGTCGTGGCCCATGGTCCGCCGCTCCTGGGCCATTTTTGAGGGCCCCATCTCGGTCGGCGGCATCCCCGCCTCCTTCCTCCTCAAATCGCTGATCCCCGCGTTTTGCATCCTCATGGCCATCGAGGGCGTGGCCCGGCTCATTCGCGACTGCCGCGCCCTCTTCACAAAAGCGCCCGCATGATCACCATCGGCCTCATCCAGATCGCCGCCGCCGTCGCGCCCACGATCCTTGCCCTTGCGCCCGCCACCACAGGCCTTGCGCCGCTGTTTCTCCTGGGCTTGCGCTAAAGAGATGGCCGAACACCTCGACCTTTTGATGTTCGCCGGCCTCGTCGTCGCGATCCTCACCGGCTTCCCCGCCGCATTTGCCATCGGCGGCGTCGCGATGCTCTTCGCGCTCTGGGGGTCGAGCCTTGGCGTCTTCGACCTTGGCCTTTTGGGCGCCCTTGGTCAGCGCGTCTTCGGCATCCTCACCAACCCGGTGCTGATCGCGATCCCGCTCTTCGTCTTCATGGGCCTCGTCCTCGAAAAATCGAAGATCGCCGAAGAACTCCTCACCACCATGGGCCGCCTCTTCGGCCATCGCCCCGGCGGCCTTGGCATCTCGGTGGTCCTCGTCGGCGCACTCCTCGCGGCCTCCACCGGCATTGTTGGCGCAACGGTGGTCGCCATGGGCCTCATCGCGCTGCCGGCGATGTTGCGCGCCGGCACCGCCCCGTCGCTGGGCGCGGGCATCGTCGCCACCTCCGGCACGCTCGGCCAGATCATCCCCCCGTCCACGCTCCTCATCATCCTGTCGGACGTGATGTCCAACGCCTACCAGCAGGCGCAATACGCGGCCGGCAAATTCACAATCGACACCATTTCCGTGGGCGAGACCTTTGCCGCCGCCCTCTTCCCCGGCCTCGTCCTCGTCGCGATCTACATCGCATACCTGTGGCTGCGCGCGCGCCTCCGCCCCCAAGACCTCCCGCCGCTCAAAAACGTCGCGCCGGTGAGCCGCCGCGCCCTCCTCACGGTGATCTTGCCGCCCATCGCGCTCATCCTCGCGGTTCTGGGCTCGATCCTGGGCGGTGTCGCCACCCCATCGGAGGCCGCATCCGTCGGCGCGGTGGGCGCAATCTTGATGGCCGGCGCGCGCCTTGGCCCCCAGCGCCTCATCCTGACGGGCGCCGCCGCCTTCGCGGCCCTTGCGGTTCTCGCCTCCGCCCGCCCCATCCGCCTCCAGCGGGCCGACACGGACGCCGCCGACCTAGTCGTCGCCGCCATCGCCGCAACCCTCCTCTCCGTGGGCCTTGCAGCGCTCATCCTATCGCTGCGCCGCATTGCCCAAAGTGGCATCCTCACCCCCGTCATGCGCGGCACGATGACCATATCGGCGATGATCTTTGCCACCATCATCACCGCCTCCATGTTCAGCCTCGTCCTGGTCGGCCTCGGCGGCGAAACCCGCATCGAGCAAATCCTCGAAGCGATGCCCGGCGGCGCGACCGGCGCACTCCTCTTCGCCATGGCGCTCATCTTCGTCCTGGGCTTCTTCCTCGACTTTGTGGAGATCAGCGTCATCCTTCTGCCGCTTCTCCTCCCCGTCCTCATCGGCATGGGCCACGACCCCACGTGGCTCGCGGTCTTGGTTGCCATCAACCTCCAGACGTCGTTCCTCACGCCCCCCTTCGGCTTCTCCCTCTTCTACCTCCGCGGCGCTGCGCCACCCGAGGTCACCACAGGCGCCATTTACCGCGGCGTCCTCCCCTTCATCGCCCTGCAGGCCCTCGGCATCGCGGTCATCTGGTTCATCCCCCAGATCGCCACCGCACTCCCAAGCTGGCTGTACTAGCGAGGACGCGCCCAACCCTCCCCCACACTTCCTTTGGTGAGATTGGCACGCGACCTTCCTTCGGAGCCGACCTACCCCCGGGACGCCGCTGGGGCCATCGCGGGTCAACCCCACCAAAGTCGGCTGTTGCCGACTTTGGCATCAAAGAACGCCGGCAACTATGCCGGCGGAGCGAAGCGTGGGTTGATGCGCGATGGCCCCGCCGGCAGACTGCGGTTGTCGGCGGGAGCGTTGGCCCCCTGGTGCCGTCGCCGGGATTTCGAGGCGGTCGAGATTTGCAGAGAGGTCGATAGACTACTCAACCTCGCACTCCTAAAAATTCCAGTGCTTGAACTAGCGATCGCCACCCGATTCTACGAACGCGCCCTCGGCCTCACCCCCGTCTTCGTGTCCGAGGAATACGGCTGGGCACAAATGGAAGGCGCCGCCATCCCCCTCGCCCTTTACGTCCCAGGCAACGGCGGCGGCGACCGCCAACCCGGCGGCACCGTCGACGTCCACCTCAGCGCGCAAAACCTCGACGAACACATCAAAACCGCCAAATCCGTCGCCACGGACGCCGCCATCCACGCCAACGCCGACGGCAGCCGATCCCTCGAATTCACCGACCCCGACAACAACATCATCCGCATCATGGAAACACCGGCGGGCGGATGACCCTTGCGCCCCCCGCCAGGACGCGGTTCTGTGGGAAAAATGGCCGAGGGAGAGACCTGTGACCAACGACGTGCCCGCCGGTCAGGCGCTCGGCGACACATTCCCAAAACTCCTCATCGACAATGCCGCCCGCCGGCCAAACCGCCCCGCCATGCGCGAAAAAGACCTTGGCATCTGGCGCACCTGGACTTGGGGCCAGGTGAAATCCGAAGTCATGCGCTTTGCCCTCGGCCTGGAGGCGCTCGGCTTCAAAAAGGGTGACGCCATCGCCATCATCGGCGGCAACAAACCGCGCCTTTACTGGACGTTTATGGCCGCCCAGTCGCTCCAGGGCATCCCCGTCCCGGTCTATGCCGACGCCATTGCCGAAGAGCTCGCCTTCGTCCTTGCCCACGCCGACGTGCGGTTCGCCCTTTGCCAAGACCAAGAGCAGGTCGACAAGGTGCTCACCGCCCAGGTCACCGCCCCAAAACTCTCCGACGCCATCTACGACGAGGTCCGCGGCCTTCGCGATTACGACCACACCCACCTCCACGCCTTCACCAGCGTCCAGGCCAAGGGCGACGAACGCCTCGCCGCCGACCCGGGGCTCGCCGCCGCCTGGGAGGCCCGCATCGCGGCCGCCTCGGGAGACGATCCCTCCACAATCCTCTACACGTCCGGCACCACCGGCCAGTCAAAGGGCGTCGTCCTGCGGGCCGCCCGCGCCGTCCAAGCCGCGCGCGACACGGCCGCCTTCGACCACCTGTCCGACCGGGACGAGGTGCTTGCCTATCTCCCCCTCGCCTGGGTGGGGGACCATTATCTCAACTACGCCCAAGGCCTCGTCACAGGCTTTTGCATGGCCTGCCCAGAAGGGCCCGAGACCGTCCAGCACGACCTTCGCGAGATCGGCCCCAGCTTCTATTTCGCCCCGCCCCGCGTTTTCGAAGGCCTACTCACCCGCGTCCTCATCCGCATGGAAGACGCGGGCCCCTTGAAGCGCAAAATCTTCGCCGCCTTTATGGCCCACGCCAAAAGGCATGGCGAAGCCATCCTCGACGGCAAGAGCGTCCCCCTTACCGCCCGCCTCACCTATGCGCTCGGCGAGCGCCTCATCTACGGCCCCCTCAAAAACGTCCTGGGCTTTTCCAACATTCGCGTCGCCTACACCGCGGGCGAGGCCATCGGCCCCGATCTTTTCTCCTTCTTCCGCTCGCTCGGCATCAACCTCAAACAGCTCTATGGCCAGACCGAGGCCTTCCTCTACGTCACCGCCCAGCCCGATGGCGCGGTGCGCGCCGACACCGTCGGCCCGCCCGCCCCCGGCGTTGACGTCAAAATTGCCGACAGCGGCGAGGTCTTGTTCAAATCGCCGGGCATGTTCGTCGAATATTTTAAGGCCGACGAGAAAACCCGCGAAACCCTCACCGAAGACGGCTACGTCAAAACCGGCGATGCCGGCGTCTTCGAGCCCGACGGTCAGCTCAAAATCATCGACCGCGCCAAAGATGTCGGCAAAACATCCGCCGGCGCGCTCTTTGCCCCAAAGTATCTGGAAAACAAACTCAAATTCTTCCCCGAAATTCGCGAGGCCGTCACCTACGGTGATGGCAAAGAGCATGTCACCGCCATGCTGAATATTGACCTTGTGGCGGTGGGCAACTGGGCCGAACGCAACAACGTCGCCTACGGCTCATACCTTGAACTTTCCCAACACCCGGATGTGGCAAAGATCATCGCGACGCACGTTGCCAAAACCAACGCCGACCTTGCCGCGGACCCACCCATGGCCGGCATGCAGATCAACCGCTTCCTCATCCTCCACAAAGAACTTGACGCAGACGACGGCGAGCTCACCCGCACCCAAAAGGTGCGCCGCAGTTTTGTGGCCGACCGCTACGCCCCCCTCATCGACGCCCTCTACTCCGGCGCCAAAGACGCCTTCATCCGCACCGAAGTCACCTTCGAGGACGGCCGCCGCGGCTTTATTGAAGCAACCGTCGCCATCCACGACGCACAAACCAAAACACCTTCCATGAAGGAGGCCGCCGAGTGAGACGCACCTTCATCGTCCTCGCATCCCTCGCCCTCGCCGGGCCGGCAGCCGCCGCGTGTGAATACGCGGGCGAAGAATTCTCCAATGGCGCCTCCCTGCGCATCAACGCCGAGACGGGCGCCGGCGTCACCTGCGTTGGCGGCCGCTGGGAGGCGGACGAGGACGTGCGCGCCCCCCTTTGCATCTACGCCGACAAGGTGTTCACCGCGGGCAGCATCATGGCCGAAGGCAGCTATGCCCTCCGGTGCGAGGCCGGCGCCTGGCAAACCTGGACCCCGGTGAACGAGGACAAATGACCAACGACGCCCCCCTCCTCGCAGTTGCCAACGTCTCCCTCTCCTTCGGCGGGGTGAAGGCGATCCGCGATGTCTCCTTCGACATTCAAAAGGGTGAGATCCGCGCCATCATCGGTCCCAACGGCGCGGGCAAAACCTCAATGCTCAACGTCATCAACGGGTTCTACCACCCACAAGAGGGCACCATCACCTACCGCGGCAAGCCCCGCAGCCGCATGAAGCCCCATGACGCCGCCGCCACAGGCATTGCCCGCACCTTCCAAAACGTTGCCCTCTTCCGCGGGATGACGACGCTCGACAACATCATGTCCGGCCGCACCCTCAAGATGAAGCGCGGCTTTTTCTGGCAGCTCGTCCGCGCAGGCCCTGCCCTTGAGGAAGAGGTCGCCAACCGCCGGCGGGTGGAAGACATCATCGACTTCCTGGAGATCGAGGCGATCCGCAAAACCCCCGTCGGCCGCCTGCCGTATGGTCTGCAAAAGCGGGTGGAGCTTGGCCGGGCGCTTGCCATGGAGCCCGACCTTTTGCTCCTTGACGAGCCCATGGCCGGCATGAACCTTGAAGAAAAAGAAGACATGTGTCGCTTCATCCTCGACGTTCGCGAGGAGTTTGGCACCACCATCGCGCTCATCGAGCACGACATGGGCGTCGTCATGGACATTTCCGACCGCGTGGTTGTGCTCGACTATGGCCAAAAAATTGCCGACGGCGTGCCAGAGGTGGTGCGGCAAAACCAAGACGTGATCGACGCCTACCTCGGCGTGCCCCACTAACCGGGCTTGCATGGCGCTTTTGCGCGCCCAACACCCGCCCAAACCATTGACGCTTCTTTCGGCACGGTCATGATGAAAGCGTGTTCAAGCGCCGTTCATGGGTTTTGGGCAGAACTGACGTCACACACGGGCCCGACGCGCGCCCCGCAATTGGAGAAAGGGTCATGGTTTTTCAATCATTAAGACGGCCGGCAATCTGGTCGAGCCTTGCTGCCGCATTTGCATTTTGTTTGCCCACCGGCACGGCGAGCGCGGCCACCCACGCCGGGCCAACCGCGCTCACCATCACGCCGACCTTTGCTGCCACTACCGGCGCCAACACCCCGTCCGCGTCCCTTGATGGGCTGGTTGAGGTTGCGCAAAACCGGGCGCGGCGCGTACGCCGTCTTCGCCGCAATGCCCGCCGCGCGCGGGTGCGCAACCTGCGCCGTGGCGCGCGCAACCGTGGTTTCCGCCGCGGCCGCATCCACCGCCCCTATCGCGGCCGGTATTATAACGACCCGAGCGCCGTCGTCGGCGGGATCATCGGCCTTGCCGCCGGCGCGATTGCGGCGGGCGCGCTTTATTCACCGCCCCCGCCCCGCGTCGTTTACCGCAACGCCCCCCAGCCCTACTCGGGCGAGTGGTACCGCCGCTGCTCCTACAAATACCGCTCGTTCCGGGCGAGCGACGGCACCTTCCTCGGCTATGACGGCATTCGTCGCCGGTGCCGTTTGCCCTGATCGCTCCGGTCAGCAACTCAAAATTGATGCGGAAAGCCGGCCTTCGGGCCGGCTTTTTTCGTTCGCGTAAAGTGTTCATGCCTTGAACTGAACACAATCATGCTGCACCGTAAAAATGAGTTCGATCATGGGTTGCAAAAAGGAGTTGCAATTCACGATTGCACATCGTATGAGTTGTGTAACTCAACGGATAGGGGTACCACGATGCGTGACACTGCTGAACTCCTTGCGGTCTTTGCCGCCCTGGCGGATGAAACCCGTTTCGCGATTGTCAATCGCCTCTTGAATGATGGTGAATTGCCGGTCGGTGCCATCGCCGCGCCCTTCAGCGTGACGCCCCCGGCCATCTCCCGGCACCTTCGCGTTTTGGAAACGGCCGGCCTTGTCGAGCGACGGATTGACCGTCAGCGCCGGATGATCCGTGTGCGCCCCAGCGCCCTCAGCCTCATCAACGAGTGGCTGTCCGAGCAACCGATGCTCACCATGCCCACCGCCAAGCGCCCGCCCCTCGCCATTCACGCCTGAGGGGCGCACTGCAGGGGCGGCCACCGCCCCTTCCGACCACGCGCCCTATGCCCAACGGCTGCCCGGATCCTGCCCGCAGGCAGCGGTCGAGCGCCCGCAAGCACGAACGGCGCCCTTCTCAACCTAACACGTTAACGAAAAAGGACCTTTCACAAGGTCCCGCTTCGCCACGCCACCGCTACAGCCAGGCTTACCTACAAAGATGGGTGCGACCGCGCCCACAAAGCCTGCTCCAAACGCCTCAGGTGTTCATAGAATCGAAGAATTCCGCATTGTTCTTCGTCTGCCGCAGCTTATCCAGCAAGAACTCGATGGCATCCACCGACCCCATCGGGTTCAAAATGCGCCGCAACACATAAACCTTCTTGAGGTCCTCTTTGCGCACAAGGAGCTCTTCCTTGCGCGTGCCCGAGCGCTGGATGTCGATCGACGGCCAAATCCGCCGGTCCGACACTTTGCGATCCAAAATGATCTCGGAGTTGCCGGTCCCCTTGAACTCCTCAAAGATCACCTCGTCCATGCGCGACCCGGTGTCGATCAGCGCCGTCGCGATAATGGTGAGCGACCCACCCTGCTCAATGTTCCGCGCCGCGCCGAAAAACCGCTTCGGCCGCTGCAGCGCGTTCGCATCCACACCGCCCGTCAACACCTTGCCCGACGAGGGCACAACCGTGTTGTAAGCCCGCCCAAGCCGCGTGATGGAATCCAAAAGGATCACCACATCGCGCCCATGCTCCACGAGCCGCTTGGCCTTCTCAATCACCATTTCGGCCACCTGAACGTGGCGCACCGCCGGCTCATCAAAGGTGGACGACACAACTTCGCCGCGCACCGAGCGCTGCATGTCGGTCACCTCCTCCGGCCGCTCATCGATCAAAAGCACGATGAGATAACAGTCCGGATGGTTCGCCGTGACCGACTTTGCAATGTTCTGCAAAAGCACGGTCTTGCCCGTGCGCGGCGGCGCGGTGATCAACGCCCGCTGCCCTTTGCCCAGCGGCGCCACAAGGTCGATCACACGCCCCGAAAAGTCCTTCGTCGGCGGCCCATCAATCTCCAACATGAACCGCTCTTCCGGGTAAAGCGGCGTCAGGTTGTCAAAATGGATCTTGTGGCGCGCCTCTTCCGGCCCCTCAAAGTTGATGGTGTTGACCTTCAACAGCGCAAAATACCGCTCCCCCTCCTTGGGCGAGCGGATCTGCCCCTCCACCGTGTCCCCCGTCCGCAGCGAAAATTTGCGGATCTGGCTCGGGCTCACATAAATATCGTCTGGCCCCGGTAGATAGTTCGCGTCCGGCGATCGCAAGAAGCCGAACCCATCCTGCAAGACCTCCACAACACCTTCGCCAATAATGTCGATGTCTTGCGCCGCAAGCTGCTTCAAAATGCCAAACATCAACTCCTGCTTGCGCAGGGTTGAGGCATTTTCAACATCGTACTCTTCAGCAAAGGCGATGAGGTCGCCAGGGCTTTTCGCCTTCAACTCTTGGAGTTTCAGCTCTTGCATAGGATCGGGAGCCTTAGATCATGGATTGCGCAGCCGGAGAGCGGGGAAATCACACGGACTGGCAGAAAGGAGGGATCGCGGACGGCAACGCCTGCCCAAGCGACCTTGCAACACTGGCGCACCCCGCCCCGTTTTGCAAGGCCAGCCTTAAAACGGCTTCACGATCACCAAGACCACCGCAACAACCATCAACAGCGTCGGCACCTCGTTCATCATGCGATAAAATTTCTGCGACCGCGTGTTCTGATCCCCCGCGAACGTGCGCACCCAACCCGCCATCGCCATGTGCACGGCCGACATGGCGACCACCGCCGCAAACTTCCCCTGGAACCAGCCCGCCGCCCACCACCCAGCCGCCGACGCCAGATAAAGCCCGCTCGCCCACGCCACCAACATCGCCGGCGTCGCGATCGCTTTCAAAAGCCGCCGCTCCATCACCTTAAAGGTTTCGGACTGAACCGACCCTTTTTCAGCGGCCACATGATAGACCATCAGCCGCGGAAGGTACAAAAGCGCCGCCATCCACGAAATAATCGCAAGAACATGCAGCGCTTTGACCCAAAGGTAGATCACGCCGTTTCTTCCTTCACAATGGAAATCACCTCGGTCACATGCTCCGGCGGCGTCTCCAGTGAGATCCCGTGGCCAAGGTTGAAGATGAACGGCCCATCCCGAAGCTCGCGGCAAATGTGGCGCACGGCCTCCCCAAGCTGCGGCCCGCCGGCCACCAACCGCGCCGGCTCAAGGTTCCCCTGAACGCATACGCCGCCCGCCTGGATCCGCCGCGCCGCATCCATCGGCACCGTCCAGTCCAGCGACACGCCATCCACCCCGGTCTCACCCACAAACGCCTCATAGCCAAAGCCCGCCCCGCGCGGAAAGCCGATCACCGGCGTCCCCGGCCGCGCCGCCTTCACCCCTTCAACGATCGCCCGCGTCGGTTCAATGGACCACCGCAGAAATCCCCGCTGATCAAGGGCCGACGCCCAACTGTCGAAAATCTGAACCGCATCCGCCCCCGCATCCACCTGCGCAATCAGATGCTTCGTGCACGCCTCCACCAGCATCGCGGTGATGGCATCCATCGCGGCTTCACTGGCGGCAAACTTGCGCCCAGGCCACGAATCCTGGCCCCCGCGGCCGCCCACCATGTAGGTCGCCAACGTCCACGGCGCGCCACAAAACCCCAGCACCGCCTTCTCGGCCGGAAGCGCTGCCCGAAGCCGCCGGAGCGCCTCATAAACCGGCGCCAAATGCGCCTCAAACCCATCGAACGACAGCCCCGACGTGTCGGTCAACGGTTCCAGCCGCGGCCCCTCCCCTTCCACGAACCAAACCTTTTGGCCCAGCGCATGGGGCAGCACCAAAATGTCGGAAAAGATAATCGACGCGTCGAACGCATACCGCCGCATCGGCTGCAGGGTCGCCTCCACCGCAAGGTCGGGCGAATAGCAAAAATCGAGGAACGAGGGCGCTTCTTTCCGGATCTCACGATACTCCGGCAGATACCGCCCGGCCTGGCGCATGAACCAGACCGGCGCCGGCCGCGCCACCTCCCCTTTCAACGCGCGCAGAAGCGCGGGAACCGCCTCACCCATTAAAACAACAGTTCTTATATAAAAGGGATGATGATGATGTTGGCCGGTGGACGGTGGGGATCGTCCCGCGGCGCACAGGGGTGTTCATGGGCAGCCTTTCGCTCACAGTGCGCAACGGGGCACTGTTCACACGCCCGTGCCCGCTTCGCAATGTCCCCGCCGATCGCCCCGGCGCCCCTGGCCGATTGCCCCGTCAACCCAGTTCGCAAAACGTCCGCACGAGAGGTGGATGGGGCCTGCACGCGCCCCTCCGCTGCCAAAACACCCCGGCCGTTGCGACACGTCGTCTCCACAGCCCTCTTGGCGTGGACGGCGCTCTGAATGGTTTGGCCCCCCATCCACACCCTTGCGGCGTGGAGCGCCTTGGCGCACGACTTATCCAAACACTCTCCGCCGAAAGGCCACCGGGTCGTGAACCGCAAACGCACATTCGTCCACGTCCACCTCGTCTCCGATTCCACGGGCGAGACGCTCATCACCGCCTCCCGCGCCGCCGTCGCGCGCTATGAGGATGTGGAGGCGATCGAACACATCTACCCCCTCGTCCGGTCTGACCGCCAAGTGGACCGCATCGTCTCCGAGATCGAGGACGCCCCCGGCATCGTCATGTTCACCCTGGTGGACCCCCACATCCTCCACCGGATCCAGCAAAAATGCGGCGAACTGGGCCTCCCCTGCATTGACGTGCTCGACCCCCTGGTGGCCGTCTTCCAAAGCTATCTCAACGTCCAAAAGGCGAGCCGCATCGGTGCCCAACACAACCTCGACGCCAGCTATTTCCGCCGGATCGAAGCGCTCAACTTTGCCATGCGCCACGATGACGGCGCCCTGCCCGACAACATCGACGAGGCCGATGTGGTCCTCGTCGGCGTCTCCCGCACGTCAAAGACCCCCACCAGCATCTACCTCGCCAACCGGGGCGTGCGCGCCACAAACCTTCCCATCGTGACCGAGCTTGCCTTCCCGCCCCAGCTTTTTAAGGCCGAGCAGGCGCTGGTGGTGGGCCTCACCGCCTCGCCCGACCGCATTGTGGCCCTGCGCGAAAATCGCCTCCTCACCATGAACGCCGAGCGCCGATCCTCCGAGTATGTGAACCGCCAATCGGTCGCCAAAGAGATCGCGTTTGCGCGAAAACTCTGCGCCGAAAATGGCTGGCCGCTCATCGATGTGACCCGCCGCTCCATTGAGGAAACTGCGGCCGCAATCGTCGCCCTCCTGCGCGACCGTCGCTATGGCAACCAGCTCACGGAGACCTACTGATGGTCCGAGTCGGCGTTGTGGGCTGGCCCATCAAACACTCCCGCTCCCCCGTCATTTTTGAGCACTGGTTCCATCGCTACGGCATCGAGGCCACCTACGAGCGCATCCCCGTCTCGCCCGATGACGCCCCCGCCTTCTTCAAATCGTTGCCGCCAGAGTTTCACGGCGTGAACGTCACCGTCCCCCACAAGGAGATGGCGGCCGCCAACGCCATCATCCCGCCGGCCGAAGCGCCGCTCGCCTCCGCCAACACCCTGTGGCGCGGCCCGCCGGACGACCCCCGCGTTTTCGGCGCCTCCAGCGATGGCGGCGGTTTTATTGCCAACCTTGCCGCCGCCGACCCCGCCTGGTGGGCCACCATGTTTGGCCCCGGCCCCGACCGCCCGGTTGTGATCCTCGGCGCAGGGGGCGCCGCCGCCGCAATCGTGAACGCCCTCTCCGCCCACACGGGTGAAATTATCGTCGTGAACCGCACCCACGCACGGGCCGAGGCCCTGTGTGCCCGCCTCGGCACCGGGGCGCTGACGGCCGCCGACATCCAAACGCTCCCGTCCCATCTTGAGCGGGCAAAACTCCTCATCAACGCCACGACCCTTGGCATGACCGGCGCCCCGCCCCTCACGATCGACCTTTCCCCTCTTCCCGCCGACGCGATGGTCACCGACATTGTTTACACCCCCTTAACCACGCCGCTGTTGGCCGCGGCGGCGGCGCGGGGCCTGCGCACGGTGGACGGGCTTGGCATGCTCCTCCACCAGGCAACGCTGGGCTTTGAAAAGTGGTTCGGCATCGCGCCGGAGGTGGATGCGGGCTTGCGCGCAGCGGTGGACGCCACCTTGTGATCCGCCTTGGCCTCACCGGCTCCATCGGGATGGGAAAGTCGGCAACCGCCGCACACTTTGCCGCCCACGGCGATGCGGTGATTGACGCCGACGCCCTCGTCCACCGCCTTTACGCGGGCGCCGCCGCACCCCTCATCGAGGCCGCCTTCCCCGGCACCACCCGCGAGGGCGTCGTCGATCGCCCGGCCCTTCGCGCCCGCGTCCTTAATGATGACACGGCGCTGAAGCGCCTCGAAGCGATCGTCCACCCCTTGGTGCGCGCCGAGGAGGCGCGCGCTGCCGATCGCGCCGCCGCCGAGGGCCGCCGCATCGCCGTTTTCGACATTCCGCTCCTGCTTGAAACCGGCCGCGCCGCAGACTTTCGCGCGGTGGTGGTCGTCCACGCCCCGGCCGATGTGCAGCGCGCCCGGCTCCTTGCGCGCCCGGGCATGACGGAGGAGACACTGGCGGCCATCCTCGCCCGCCAAATGCCGAGCGATGACAAAGTCGCCCGTGCGCACTTCGTGGTGGACACGGCCCACGGGCATGCCCACGCCCGGGCAACTGTTGCCGCAATTCGCAGGGCCTTGTTTGCAATCGGTTGAAAGGTTTGAAACCGCTCGCACCCGGCACCACCCTTCGCTATCGTCGGCCGCCAAGGGGGATGGTTCGTGCGCGAAGTCATTCTAGACACTGAGACGACTGGCCTGGACGCCACAGGGGGCGACCGCATCGTGGAAATCGGTGCGGTGGAAGTGTTGAACGCCATTCCCACCGGGCGGACATTTCACGTCTACATTAACCCTGAGCGCGATATGCCCGACGGCGCCTTCCGCGTGCACGGCTTGTCCGCCGAATTCTTGTCCGACAAGCCGGTCTTCACCCTGGTGGCGGATGACTTCCTCACCTTCCTTTCCGGCGACACGTTGATTGCCCACAACGCATCCTTCGATGTGGGCTTTTTGAACGCGGAGCTTGCCCGCTGCGGCCGCCCCACCATCGCCGCCTCCCAGGTGGTGGACACGCTCGCCATTGCGCGGCGCAAAAACCCCGGCTCCCCAGCCTCGCTGGACGCCCTTTGCGCGCGCTACAACATCGACACGTCCCGCCGCACGCTCCACGGCGCCCTCCTCGACGCCGAGCTTCTGGCCGAAGTCTACCTGGAACTTTCGGGCGGCCGCCAAGCCGCGTTTGAGCTCGCCTCCGCGCGCGACCATGCCGCCGACGCCGCCGGCCAGCGCCGCCAGCGCCCAAAACCCCTTGCCCCGCGCCTCACGGAGGCGGACCGCGCCGCCCACCGCGCCTTCATCGCCACGCTGAAAGACCCCCTGTGGCACGACATCTGGGACGATGGGGCCACAAAGCTCGCCGCCGAATAGGTGCGCATCGAAGGGGGCACCATTGTCGCGCTCTCGTCCGGCGCGCTGCCCTCGGGCGTGGCTGTGGTGCGGATCAGCGGTCCTGCCGCACCCAAGGTCGCGGCGGCCCTTTCCATCGAAGACCTCACCCCCCGCCGCGCGGCCCTTCGCACACTGCGCGCCGCGGATGGTGTGATTGACACCGCCCTTTGCCTCGCCTTCACCGCCCCCGCCAGCGCAACCGGCGAAGACGTGTTGGAGCTCCACTGCCACGGGAGCCCCGCCGTCGTGGATCGTCTTCTGGCCGAGGCGGTGGCCGTCCCGGGCGTACGCCTTGCCGCGCCCGGCGAATTCACCCTCCGCGCCGTGTTGTCGGGCAAGATGGGCCTCACCGAGGCGGAGGCCCTTGCCGACCTCATCGACGCGCGCACAGAGGCCGAGCGCCGCCGGGCCGTGCGCCTTGCGGGCGGCGCGCTCACCCGGGCGGCCGCAGACGTGCGCGAGGCCACCCTCACCGCGCTTGCCCTTTGCGAGGCCCACATCGATTTTTCGGACGAGAGCGATGTGCCCGACGGGACACCCGCCGTCGACAGCGCCCTCCGCGCCATTGCAGGCCAAGTGTCCGCCCTCCTCGCCGGCGCCATCGATGCCGACAAGCTTTACGAGGGGTTTCACGTGGTGCTGGTCGGCGCGCCGAACGCCGGTAAATCGAGCCTTTTGAACGCCATTGCCGGCCGCAGCGTCGCAATCGTGAGCGATGAGGCCGGCACCACCCGCGATGTCGTCACGCTCACCGTCGACCTTGGCGGCTACCGCACGATCATCTCCGACACTGCGGGACTTCGCGCCGGCGCGGAAGGCATCGAGGCCCTCGGCATTTCGCGCACCAGGACCACCGTTGCCGGCGCCGATTTTGTGGTTGAGGTGCGCAGCGCGGACACAGCGGCCGTGTTTGACGGCGCTGCGGACGTCGTGGTTAGTCACAAGGCGGATGTCGCGCCGGTCGCGGGGGATCTCTCCACCAGCGTCTCCGATCCAGAAAGCATTGACCGTTTGACGGCGCGCCTTGCTGAGGCGGCGGCCCGCCACATGGCCCGGGCGGAGACGGCGCTTGTCACCCGCGCCCGCCAGCGGGAGGTTCTTGAGGCAGCGCGGCTTGCGGTTGAGAACGCGTTGTCCGCCCAGCATTTGGAGGTGAAGGCGGAGGGGATCCGCGGCGCGCTCCAAGCTGTGGCGCAGCTCACGGGTGAGGTCGGGGTGGAGGATGTGCTTGACCGCGTCTTTAGCCGGTTCTGCATCGGAAAATGAGGTGATGTTTCACGTGAAACATTGGCTTGGCCTCGCCACTTGACATTCAGCGGCCCACTCGCGAGGTCCCTCCCAGGGATGCGAAGTGGGAATGTTTCACGTGAAACACGATGTGATCGTTGTGGGCGGCGGCCACGCCGGGTGTGAGGCCGCCCTCGCCGCCGCGCGGGTTGGCGCAGAGGTCGCCCTCGTCACGCTCGATGCCGCCGCCATCGGCCGCCTCTCCTGCAACCCGGCCATCGGTGGCATCGGCAAAGGCCACCTGGTGCGGGAGATCGATGCCCTCGGCGGTGCCATGTCCCACGTCGCCGACCACGCGGGCATCCAATTCCGCCTCCTCAACCGCAGCCGTGGCCCCGCCGTTCGTGGCCCCCGCGCCCAGGTGGATCGCGATGCGTACCGCGAGGCCATGCAAGCCACCATCGCCGCCGAAAAAACCCTCACCGTCGTCGAGGGCGAGGCGGCGGACCTTCTCATGGATGGCGCCAACGTTGCCGGCCTGGTGCTCGCCGATGGCTGCGCCCTGCCCGCCGCCGCCGTCGTCATCACAACGGGCACATTCCTCTCAGGCCTCATCCACCTGGGCGACCGTTCGTGGCCCGCGGGGCGGATGGGTGAGGCCGCGGCCAGCGCCCTGGCCGCACGGTTGCGCGCCGCCAACCTCCCCATCGGCCGGCTCAAGACCGGGACCCCGCCGCGCCTCAAAGCGTCCACCATCGCTTTTGACGCTCTTGAGCCCCAGCCCGGCGACACCGATATCGAGTTCTTCGCCGAAGAAACCACCGCCGTCGCGCTCACCCAAAAGCCCTGCCACATCACCCACACCACCGAGGCGACCCACGCCCTGGTGCGAGACAACCTTGATCGATCCGCCATGTATTCTGGGCGGATCGAGGGGGTGGGCCCGCGCTACTGCCCGTCCATCGAGGACAAGATCGTTCGCTTCGACCGCCCGTCCCACCAGGTCTTTCTCGAGCCGGAGGGCGTCCACTCCGACCTCATCTATCCCAACGGCATCTCCAACTCCCTGCCGGAGGACGTGCAGCGCGCGCTCGTCCACTCCATGCCAGGCTGCGCAAACGCAAAAATCGCGCAGCCCGGCTACGCCATCGAGTATGACATGGTGGACCCCCGCGCCCTCACATCAACACTCGAGGTGCGCGCGCTCAAAAACCTCTTCCTCGCCGGCCAGATCAACGGCACCACGGGATACGAAGAGGCCGCCGCGCAAGGCCTCTTGGCGGGTTTGAACGCAGCGCGGCGGGCGGGCGGCGCCGATGGCGTCACCATCGCGCGCAGCGAGGCGTACCTCGGCGTCATGGTGGATGACCTCATCGCCAACGGGGTTGACGAGCCCTATCGCATGTTCACCTCCCGCGCCGAGCATCGCCTCACGCTTCGGGCCGACAATGCGGCCGACCGCCTGACCGCCCGGGGCATTGCGCTTGGCTTGGTTCGCGCACCGCGGGCCGCCGCCTTCCACGCGCGGCAAGCCCAACTGGGCGAAGCGACCGCGGCGCTCAAATCCCTCTCACTCACCCCCCAGCAGACCGCGGCCATCGGTGTGCGCTTTAAGGCGGACGGCAAAAAGCGCGATGGGTTTGACATTCTCGCCCACGACGATGGCGGCCTTCCCGCCGTGGCGCAGTTGCTCCCGGGCCTTGCCGACCTGCCGCGCCCCATCTCCGACACGCTGTTTGCCGAAGCGCTTTACCGCATCCACACCGACCGTCAGCGCCGTGAAGCGGCGGGGAGCGCTGCGATCGACGGGCTCAAAATTCCGGCAAGCCTTGCCGCGGGGCCAATCCCGGGGCTTTCCAATGAGCTGTCGGAAAAGTTGGCCGCGCGGCAACCGGCAACGCTTGGCGAGGCGCGGCGCATTTCTGGGATGACGGCGGCGGGGCTTGCCTTGATTGCTGCCCACGCGCGCCGTGCGGCGTGAGCGAGGATGCGGCCAAGGCGGCGGTGGCGGCCGCGGTTTCGACAGAGGTGTTTAAAACTCTCGAAACGTTTGAGCGCGCATTGAGAACGTGGAACGCGGTGTCCAACCTTGTGAGCGCGGCGGACGGTGCGCGGCTTTGGTCACGGCACATTGCCGACAGCCTTCAGCTGGTGGCCCTCGCGCCCGATGGCCCGCTCCGTTGGATTGATTTGGGTGCGGGGGCGGGCTTTCCCGGCATGGTCGTCGCGCTGGCCCGGCCGCAAACAGAGGTGACGCTGGTGGAATCGAACCGCAAGAAGGCCGCATTCTTGCTCAAAGCCATCGCTGAAACCGGCGCGCCCGCCACCGTGCGCCCCGTGCGCGCCGAGGCCTTGCCGGCAAAACCCTACGATGTTGTCTCCGCCCGGGCGCTCGCGCCCCTTGGCCCCTTGCTCACGCTGGCGGCCCCGTTTTTTGGCCCGCACACCATTGGCCTTTTCCCCAAAGGGCGGGAGGTGGACGATGAGATTGCGGCGGCCGGCGCAGGATTTCAGGTGGCGCGGGTGCCGTCTGCCACCGCCGATGATGCAGTCATCTTAAAAATCACAGATGTGAAGGGTTAACCATGTTGGCGTCGCGCCCCCGTGTCATCGCCGTTGCCAACCAGAAAGGCGGTGTCGGGAAGACGACGACCGCCATCAATGTCGCGACCGCCCTTGCGACCATCGGCGGCCCGGTCCTCCTCATCGACCTTGACCCCCAGGGCAACGCGTCCACCGGCCTCGGCGTTGACGCCAACGCGCGCGAAACGAGCACCTACGATGTGCTGACCCGGGTTGCGCCATTGGAGGCCGCGATCGTGCCGAGCGAGGTGCCGAACCTTTCGCTCGCCCCCGCTTCGCTGGACCTTCTGAGCATTGATATTGAGCTTTCCAGCGAGTCGGACCGTGCGCTGCGCCTGCGCAACGCCATCAGCGCGTTGCCGGAGATGGTGCGGCCGGCCACCATCGTGATCGACTGTCCGCCCTCGCTCACCATGCTGACGCTGAACGCGCTTGCGGCGGCGCATAAAATTTTGGCGCCCATGCAATGCGAGTTCTTTGCGATGGAGGGCCTCTCGCAGCTGGTGAAGACAATTGAGGAGGTGCGCGGAAGCGTGAACCCGGAACTCGATTGGTCCGGCATTGTGATGACCATGTACGACCAGCGCAACAACCTTGCGAACCAGGTGGTGGAGGATGTGCGCGCGGTGATGGGGCAAAAAGTGTTTGACACGATGATCCCACGGAACGTGCGCTTGTCAGAAGCGCCCTCGTTCGGCAAGCCCGCGCTGCTTTACGATCTGAAGTGCGCGGGGAGCCAGGCCTATCTGCGCCTGGTGAAGGAGATTGTGGAGCGGGAACGCTTGATGGAGGCGCAGTGATGGTGGCCGAACCCAAAAAGCGCTTGGGGCGGGGTCTTTCCGCCTTGCTGGGCGACGTGGATGCTCCCGCCGGCGCCGCGCCCGAGCAAAAGAGCGTGCGCAGTGCTCCCATCGAAGCGCTGGTTCCAAACCCTTACAACCCGCGCTCCACCTTCCACGATGAGCCGCTGGATGAGCTGGCAGCATCCATCAAAAGCCACGGCATCATTGAGCCGCTGGTGGTGCGGCATGTGGATGATCACTACGAGATCATTGCCGGGGAGCGGCGGTGGCGGGCGGCGCAAAAAGCGGGCCTTCATGATGTGCCCATTGTGGTGCGGCACGTGTCGGCGGGGGAGGCGCTCGAGCTTGCCATCATCGAGAATGTTCAGCGGGAGGGGCTGAACGCGGTGGAGGAGGCGGCCGGCTACAAGCGCCTGATGGATGAGTTTGGCCACCGGCAGGAGGATCTTGCAAAGCTGATCGGCAAGAGCCGCAGCCATGTGGCGAACACGCTGCGCTTGTTGTCGTTGCCGCCTTCGATCCGTGCGAGCGTCGCGGAGGGGGCGCTGTCGGCCGGGCACGCCCGCGCGTTGGTGGGGGTTGCGGGGGCCGAGGCGCTGGCGGATGAGGTGATCCGGCGGGGGCTCTCGGTCCGCGCGACGGAGGCGCTTGTGGCGGCGGCAACGGCCGAGAAAGAGGCGACCCGCCAACGGCGCGCGCCGGCGGAGAGCGCCGACACGCGGGCGCTCGCCAAGCGGCTCTCCACCCGGCTTGGCCTTGCGGTGGCGCTGTCGCACAAGGCGGATGACAGCGGCGTGTTGACAATCAAGTATTCGTCGCTCGATCAACTTGATGATGTTTGCAAGCGGCTTGGCGAGGCGTGAAGGTTTTTGACTATCCGCCGCTGTGGCTGTTGGCCTTTATGGGGGTGGCCTATGGGTGGTCGCTCGCGTGGTCGTTTGACCTCACGGAGCTTGCCGTCACTGGTGGGCTTTTTATGGTATTGGCGCTCGGCGTGATGGTGTGGGCGGCGGTGACCCTCGCGCGGGCGAAAACCACTGTCATCCCCCACCGGGCGCCGGATGCTTTGGTAATATCGGGACCCTTTCGGTTCACGCGCAACCCGATTTACCTTGCAGACCTTGCGTTTTTGTTTGGCTTTGCTTTGGCAGTCGAGCAACCCCTCGCAGCGTCGCTCTGTTTGCCGTTCTTTGTTGTGCTTGATCGTCGGTTTGCGGCACCGGAGGAGCGGCGGCTCCACGCGGCATTCGGCGAAGACTTTGTGGCCTATGCCAACCGCGTGCGGCGGTGGCTTTAGCGCGGCGGGGGCGGTAGACCTTTGGGCGGCGTGTGCGGAGTGCGGTGATGGCGAAAAAGTATTTTGGCACCGATGGGATCAGGGGCCGGGCCAACGGTGCGGTGATGACGCCTGAGGTTGCCATGCGCGTTGGGATGGCAACGGGGCTTTCGCTGAAAAAGGCGGACGGGCGCCAGCGCATCGTCGTCGGCAAGGACACGCGCCTTTCGGGCTATATGATTGAAACGGCGCTGGTGGCAGGGTTCACGGCGGTGGGAGCGGATGTGTTCCTGCTGGGGCCGATGCCGACGCCCGCGGTCGCGATGCTGACCCGCTCGCTCCGGGCCGATGTTGGGGTAATGATCTCCGCCTCCCACAACGCGTTCGACGACAATGGGATCAAGATCTTTGATTCCAACGGGTTCAAGCTGTCCGACGCGGCGGAGGCCTCCATCGAGGCGATGTTGGATGCCGACCTTTCGGATCGCTTAGTGTCGGGCGCCGACATTGGGCGGGCCAAGCGCGTTGAGGGCGATCGCGTGCGCTATGTGGAGTTTGCCAAGCGCACCTTCCCGCGCACGCTGTCGCTGGATGGGCTGCGCGTGGTGATCGACTGTGCCAACGGGGCCGCTTACCGCGTGGCGCCCGATGCGCTGTGGGAGCTTGGGGCGGAGGTCGTGCCGCTGGGGGTGGAGCCCGATGGGCTCAACATCAACCGCGATTGCGGGTCCACCAGCCTGGGGGCGGTGCGCGCAAAGGTGCTTGAGGTCCGCGCTGACATTGGCATCGCGCTTGATGGGGATGCGGACCGCGTCATCATCATCGACGAAAAGGGCAAGGTGGTCGATGGTGATCAGCTGTTGAGCGTGATTGCCGCGTCCTGGTTGCGTTCGGAGCGGCTGAAGAGTGCGACTGTTGTGGCGACTGTCATGTCGAACCTTGGGATGGAGCGGTATCTTGAAAGTATTGGGATCACGCTGAAGCGCACCAAGGTTGGTGATCGCCATGTCATGGAAGAGATGCGGCGGGGTGGCTATAATATTGGCGGCGAACAGTCGGGCCACATTATTTTGACGGACTATACCACCACCGGTGATGGGCTGTTGGCGGCGCTGGAATTGTTGTCGGTGGTGGCGCAGTCGGGCAAGCGTGTGTCAGAAATTTGCCACCGGTTTGAGCCTGTGCCGCAAATCTTGAAGAATGTGCGCTTCAACGGGGGGGCGCCGCTGGATGCGGCCCCGGTGAATGAGGCGATTGCGGATGCGAAGGTGACGCTGGGCGCCTCGGGCCGCGTGGTCGTGCGCCCCTCCGGGACCGAGCCACTTATTCGGATTATGGCGGAGGGGGATGATGCGATGCTCGTCCGCTCTGTCGTGAACGAGATTGCCGACGCGGTGGTGGCGAACGGTTAGCGCATCCTGCGCCCGGTTGGGCGCAGACACGATGCGCGCACCTCTGATTTGCGAAAAACGCTCTAGGTTGGGCGGATGAAGGCGGCGCGGTCGGCGGTCACCGCATCGCGGATCGCGCAGCCGGCAAAGTGATGGTTGACGAGGCCCGCGGCCTGGAACATTGCGGTGACCGTCGTGGGGCCCACAAAGCGAAAGCCTCGCTTTTTCAAGTCTTTTGAGAGGGCCGTTGCCTCCTCCAGGATGGAGAGGGACGCAAGGTCGTCCATGGTTTCTGGCGCCGCCCGTTCGGCTGGCTCGTGACGCCAAATGTGGGCGGCAAGGCTCCCCACATCATCGCGCAGGCGGCGGGTTGCCTTGGCGTTGTTGATCGCGGCCTCAATCTTTCCCCTGTGGCGCACGATGCCGGCATCCGCGAGGAGCCGGGCAACGTCGGCCTCGCCAAACTCGGCCACTTTTTCGATGTCGAAGCCGGCGAAGGCGGTTCGGAAATTGTCGCGCTTGCGCAAGATTGTGAGCCAGGAGAGGCCGGACTGAAAACCTTCCAGGCAGATTTTTTCAAACAGGCGCGTGTCGTCACCCACCGGGCGGCCCCATTCGGTGTCGTGATAGGCGATGTAGTCGGGCAGGGTGCCGCACCAGAAACAGCGGGGAATGCCGTCGTCGCCGACGATGATGGGGCCGTTTCCGTCGGGCATGGATCGTCTTTTTTGTGTGGCGGCGAAACATCGGGCGCGGGGAGGGCGCGCCACAGGGTTAACCAATAGTTACCAAAGTGCATTCCCTGGGGGGAGGGGGCGGGGCACACTCTCACGGTCGGAACCCGAGGGGGGCCTATGTTGCGCCGCGTGATCGTTGCTGTTTTGAGCTTCGTCGTTGCAAGCGCTGCCGTGTTGATGGCGCAGGCGAGCGACCGCTTGCCCGCCCAGGCGGTGAAATCGGGCTTTTTTCGCACCGTGTTTGGCCTGGAGTACGGCGCCCACGCGGACGCGCACCGGGTGAAACGTTTTGTGGGACCGGTGCGGTTTCATGTGAGCGATCGCTCCGGTTTTTCGCGCGGGGCGGCGGCAGAGGCCTTTGTGCGGGCGTTGCCGAAGCGGATCCACTTTTTGCGAGCAGGGCTTGTGGCGCAGCCGGCGGAGGCGAATTTTCGGCTGATCATCGTGCGCCGGGCGGACTTTGCCGGCGTTGTGGAGCGGGAATTGAAGGCCGACGCGCTCGCCATGAATGCGCGCTGCCTGGTGGGGGTTGTGACGGACCGCGGGCGCATTGTGCAGTCGGTCGCGGTCATCATCGGCGATGATGATTATTTGTTTGAGCGGTGCCTGGTGGAAGAGACGCTCCAGGGGCTCGGGCCGATGAACGATGACCCGTCGCTTTATGCGAGCGTCTTCAACGACACGTCGCGCCACACGACGTTCACCGCCTTTGACGCTGCGCTTCTTAATGTTTTGTACCACCCGGCCATTGCGCCGGGTATGAGCCGGATTGAGGCGGCGCGCGCACTTCCTGCCGCGCTACGGGACCTTGGGCACCGCTGAGGGCGCAACTGTCGCAATGAGGGGGACGTGGTCGGACGCCTTTTCCCACCCGCGCGCCTCGGTGAGGATGGTGACACTGACCCGGTCGGCCACCGGTGGGGAGGCCCAGATGTGGTCGAGCCGCCGGCCGCGGTTGGAGCCTGGCCAGGTTTTGTTGCGATAGCTCCACCAGGTGTAAATTTTTTCGGGCGGCGGGCGATCGCGCCGCACAATGTCCACCCAATGGCCGGAGGCTTGGGCAACGTTGAGCCGCTCGGTCTCTTGGGGCGTGTGGCTCACCACGTCCACCAGCTGTTTGTGGGACCAGACGTCGTCCTCGTGGGGGGCAACGTTAAAATCGCCGGTCATGAGGGCGGGTTCGGCGGCCTCGGTGGCGCCCCAGGTGGCCATGGCGTCCAGAAAGCGGAGTTTTTCGTCGAATTTTTGGTTGATGGTGCGGTCGGGCTCATCCCCGCCGGAGGGCACATAAAGGCTGTGGAGGCGGATGGGGCCGCCGTGGTCGACGATGGCGCTCACGTGGCGCGGGTGGTCGATCTCGGCGACGACTTCCGCACGGGGGGCGTCGAGGGGGTGTTTTGAGACGATGGCGACGCCGTGGTGGCCGCCGCGACCGTTGAGGGCAAAGTGTTTGTAGCCGCGTCGCGTAAAATGTTTTTTGGGAAAGACGGCGTTGTCGCACCGGGTTTCTTGGAGGCAGATGACGTCGGGCTTCACCTTGCGGATCATCTTGGACAACAGGTCGAGCCGGGCGCGGACGGAGTTGATGTTCCAGGTGACGACGGTGAGTGGGGCGCTCATTCGTCCACCAATTCATCGTCTTGGGTGGCGGTTTCGCCCCGCTCGCCGATGAGGCGCACTTTTTCCAGGAGCTTTTCGGCCGCGCGGGCGTGCAGTTGTTCCACCATGCGGCCGTTGAGGGTGGCGACGCTCTTGCCCTCGCCTTCGGCCTTTTTCATGGCGGCGATGATGCGTTCGGCGCGTTTATAGTCGGCGACGGTGGGGGTGAAGATGCGGTTCACCTCCTCAATCTGGTGCGGGTGGATGATGGTTTTGCCGGCCATGCCCATGCCCCGCGCCTGCATCGCCTCCTGCTTGAGGCGCTTTAAATCTTTGAAATTGTTGACGACACCGTCGATCACATCCACGCCATGGGCAGCGCCCGCGAGGACAAGTTGCTGCATGGCCATGCGCAGCGGCATGCGCCCGCCGCCGGGAGTGATGCCAAGCTCGGCGCAAAGGTCGTTGGTGCCGAAGATGAGCGCGGCGGGGCCGGTGCCGGCGGCCGCCTCGGCAATGGGGCGCGCGTCGAGGACACCGCGGGCGGTCTCAATCATCGGCCAGACGGTGTGGCCGGTGCGGGTGGCAAGGCGCGTCACCTCCATGGCCGACTTTGTTTTGGGCAGGACGATGGCGTGGAAATTTTTGGCGCGGGCGGCGGTGAGGTCTTTGAAATGCCACGCGGTTTCGGGGCTGTTGACGCGCAGCGCCACCTCGCGGTCAAAGCGCGGGAGGGTGCGCAGATTGTCGCGCGCGATGTCCTTTTTGTCGGGGGCGACGGCGTCTTCCAGGTCAATGATGAGGGCGTCCGCGGGGAGCGTCAGCGCCTTTTCCAGGGCGCGGCGGTTGTCGGCGGGGACGTAGAGGACAGTGCGGCGCAGCTTTGTCATGGTGCTTTAAGGTTTAAAGAAGCGGCGTGGGATTATCCATCGCGTGATCGATGGTTGGGTTACCGGCGGGTGTCGGGCGGGGGCTTGGTTGGCGACAATTGTGGCAATTTCGTCCTTCGTGATGCGCGGGACGGTGGGCCTTCGGCCAATTTTATTTGCGCTGGAGCGGCGGGGACACACGGTGGTTGCGGTGCCAACGGTGCTTTTGCCGTGGCACCCGGGGCTTGGCCAGTCGACGCGCACGGTGCCGGGCGCGCTGGGCGCTCAGCTTTCTGAGATTGCGGCGCGCGTGCGGCCCGATGGCATCCTGACCGGGTATTTTGCGAGCGCGGAGGATGTTGCGGCGGCGGCGCGCTTCATTGACGCTGCGCGGGGGGACGCGCCGGTGTTGGTGGACCCTGTGAGCGCGGATGCGGGCGGGCCCTATGTGCCGGAGCCGGTGCGCGATGCGCTTTTCCAGACGCTGATCCCCCGGGCGAGCGTTCTGACGCCCAACCGGGCCGAGGCGGCGCTGTTTGGCCTTGGCTCAGGCGCGCAGGCGGTGGTGGTGACATCGGCGCAGGAGCGCGAGGGGACGCTCACCTCTCGTCTCGTGGCGGGCGGAAAGGCATGCGCATTTTCCCACGCCAAGGCGGCCTCTGCGCCCAATGGGACGGGGGATTTGTCGGCAGCGCTCATCTTGGCGGGGCTTGTGGAGGGGCAAACCCTTGCCGATGCGACCCATGATGCGCTGGCGGCAACGGTTGCAGTGGTGGACGCGTCCGACGGGCCGGACCTTGCGCTGGGCGCGGCGCAGGACGCGTTGGTGGCGCCGCCGCGGGGGCGGGTGACGCGGCGTTAGCGCTCACATCGCGCTGATGGCGGCGATGAGGCCGTTGCGGTCACTGTTGGGCCCCAGCACGATCACGCGGGTGCCGAGCGTGGCGCGGGCGTAAAGGTCTTGGACATCCTCGTTCAGCATTCGGATGCAGCCGGAGGAGACGGCGTAGCCGATGGTGTGGTCCTCGGTGGTGCCGTGGATGCGGTAGAGCGTGGAGCCGAGGTAGAGCGCGGCGGCGCCCATGGGGTTTTGTGGGCCGCCGGGCATGAAGGTGGGGAGTTCGGGCTGGCGCTCCAGCATTTCGGGCGGGGGCGTCCAGTCGGGCCACTCGGCCTTGCGGGTGACGCGCTCCACGCCCGCCCAGGTGAAGCCGGTGCGGCCAACGCCGATGCCGTAGCGGATGGCGGTGCCATCGCCGAGGGTGAAGTAAAGATGGCGGGACAGGGTGTCGACCACGATGGTGCCCGCGGGCTCGGCGGACATGAAACGCACATGGGCGCGGGCGTAGTGCATGCGGTGGCGCTCGGCCATTTCGGCGCGGGAGGCTTTGATGGTGCGCCACTTTTGCTCCCCCACATCGAAGAATTTGCGGGATGGGCGGTGCGGCTCGGGCGTCTTGGCGAAGGACGGGCGGTAGGCGAAGGTCTCGCCGGTCGATGGGTCCACGAGCTCGACGGGGCCGGCCATGGCGTCCATGGCGAGGAGGGCCATCACGATGACGGCGAGGAGGGTTGTGCGCATGAAAAAGCCTCCGATCCCGGTGAATGAGGGGTAAAGGCTGTTGGTTAACGCGGCTTTAAGGAGGGTTTGATGATCCCACTTCCGCACAAAGTTCGCGGCAGGGCGGGGCCGCTGGTGGTGTTGTTGCACGGGTTTGCGGGCGACAAGGAGGGGTGGACGGCGCTCTTTGGTCCGCTCTCCAAAGTGCGGCGGACGGTTGTGATGGATCTGCCCGGCCATGGGGCGGCCGTGCCGTGGGCGCCTGTGCCGGACGCCAAGGCCATGGCGGATGCGGTGATTGCGAGCCTTGATGCGATGGGGATCGCGCGGGCAGCCCTTGTGGGGCATTCGCTGGGCGGGGCGGTGGCGGCGCTGGTGGGTCTGTTGCGGCCTGACCTTGTGGCGCGGCTTATCCTGCTGGCGCCCGGGGGGTTTGGGCCGGAGATGAACGCGCGGCTGTTGCGCCATTTTGCGGTGGCGCGGGATGGGGCCGCGTTGCGCGCGCCGTTAGAAGGGCTTTTTGCGCCCACCGCTGCGCTGCCCGCGGGGCTTTTGGAGGGCATGGTGGCGGCGCGCGAGGATGATGCGCTGGCCGCGTCCCACGCGGCAATTGTGGGTGTGATCACCAAGGGGGACGGGCAGGGGACGTTGCCGCTGGCAAAGCTGGCGGCCCAGCCGTTTCCGGTGACGCTGGTGTGGGGCGAGGATGACGGGATTTTGCCCGTGCGGCAGGCGCATGGGGCGCCGGCAGTGTTTGCGCGGCACATTTTGCCGGGCGTTGGGCACATGCCTCATCTTGAGGCGCCGGCGCTGACCAAGGAGATTTTGGTGAAAACGTTGGGTGTGTGATGGGCGTTGCTGCTTCGCCACAGTTTTGATTGTGGCAAGGCGAAGGCGGCAAGTTTGGGTGTTTTGGTTTTGCTGTGCGCGGAAGGGGCGTGTCAGCTCGTCACCAAGGTTTATTTAAGGTGGCGATTATGAAGTCGATTGCGAAGAAAATCACAACAATTGGGATTTGTGCAGTTTTGGGGGCGTGTGGCGGCGCGCCTTCGTTTGTGGACATTGAGCCGGAGCTGACGCCAGCCGTCCTGGCACTGAAGGTGCGGTGCGAGCTGCTTGACGCTGCGGAAGAACTCGTCACCCAACAATTGCGGCGGCCAGAGTATCGGCAGCAGCCCAGTGTCCTCGCGCTCTTTGCGCGCTTTCCATCGCAAAATATACCGCTGATCGAATTGTTGGGTCAGACCGTGAAGGGCGACGCCGGCTTTCTGCTTGACCAGTTTGCTGAGGCGCAAGTGGCTTACGTCTTTACGCTGTTCGCCAAGTCAACGGTGGACAACAAGGCAGACATCAATCTCTTGGCTCGTTTGATCGACGCTGGGGAGTCGGTCGGATTCAAAGCGAACAAAGGGCTAAAGATTGAGCGTCAGAATGAGCAAAAGTTCCGCATTGGAGAGTCGTTTAAAGATCTTGCGAGTCTCAACCGTAAGCGATGTGCTGAAAACAATGAGATATTGCAGGACGTCCATTTTGTCAGCCTGAGCCGAACATACCCGATCGCGGGGCGGATCGGCCTTCATCGGATTTTGACTGACTTTTACGAGCTTTCTGTCTCGCAAAATCTCGATAACCGGGAGAAGCCTGGGACGCCTCCGGTGGTGACGAATGAGGTTGAATTCGCCACCACGGTCAGCGCAGGCGGCGGCTTTAACGTGACGGCGCCGCCGAACCTTGGCGCTCCAGGCCTCAACCTTGGCTCAACCTACACGCGGTTTGACCGCCACCGGCTGACGGTCTCCTTTGCCTTCCGGACCGATGACGCACAGAAGAAGGCGCTGGATGCGGCGAACGAGCTCGACCTGTTGAACTCGCTCGACGGGCGCGGTGCGGTGGTCTTGCCACAGGGCATTCTTTAGGGGCTGGGGTTGGCCGCCGCGCGATGAATCTCGTCGATCTTCGTCAGAAGGTCGTCGGGGAGCTTTAAGTCGGCGGCGGCGATGGCGGTTTTGAGCTGGTCCATCTTGGTGGCGCCGATGATGACGGAGCCCATGAAGGGGCGGGAGGCGGCAAAGGCGATCGCCATTTGGGCGGGGTCGAGGCCGGCCTCTTCGGCGAGCGCCACGTAGCGGTCGTTGGTGGCAACGGCCCCGGGGCCCTCGTAGCGGCTGAGGCGGTCGAAGAGTGTTTTGCGGGCGCCTTCGGGGCGGGCGCCGTTGCGGTATTTGCCGGTGAGATAGCCTTGGGCAAGCGCGGAGTAGGCGAGGAGCGAGACGTCCTCGCGCATGCAGGCCTCGGCAAGGTTGGTCTCAAACGTGCGGTTGACGAGGCTGTAGCCGTTTTGGATGGACGCGATCCGTGGGCCCTTGCCGGCGTCGGCCGCCGCAAGCCAGGTCATAAGGCCCCAGGTGCTCTCGTTGGACAGGCCGAGGTGGCTGATTTTGCCGGCGGTTTTGAGCCGGTCGAACGCCTCCAGCGAAACGTCAATGGGGGTTTCGTCGGCGGCGCGCTCGGGCGGCGTGAAGACCGTCGGGTTGGAGCCGAACTGGGTGGGCACACGGTCGGGCCAGTGGACCTGGTAAAGGTCGATGTGGTCGGTCTGCAGGCGTTTTAGGCTCTTGTTGCAGGCTTCTTCGATGTCGGCGGGGGTGAGACGCGCCTTTCGCCCATCATCGCGGAACCAGGTGTTGTCGGACCGGCCGACGACCTTTGTGGCGACAATCACTTTGTCGCGGGCGCCGCGGGATTTCAGCCACTTGCCCATAATCTCTTCGCAGGTGCCCTGGGTCTCGGCTTTGGGGGGGATGGGGTAGAGTTCGGCGTTGTCGAACAGGTTCAGCCCGTGGTCGAGGGCGTAGTCCATCTGTTCAAAGCCCTCGGCTTCGGTGTTTTGCTCGCCCCACGTCATGGTGCCGAGGGACAAGAGGCTGACCGAAAGGCCCGTGCGGCCGAGCGGGCGGTGTTCCATGGAAGAAATCCTAGCGGGAGAGGGCGCGTTCCAGCGCGACGAAAAGGGCTGTGAACACGAGGAAGGCGGCGATCAAACCGATCGACCACTGGATGAAGGGGATGAGCCCCAGAGAATTGTAGTTGAGAAAGAAGTAGGGCCACTCATCGGCGAAAAGACCCCGGGCGAGGAGCACGGGGCCGTAGACCGCGGGGGGGACGAGGCCCCAGAGGATCGCGCGCCAGGGAAGGCGCGTGTGGGGCGCGGTGAGGAAGGTGGCGAGCGCGAGGGCCGGCGTGATGGCGTGGAGGGTGAATTGGGCGACGGCGTCGGACGTGGTGTCGGCGTGGCCACCGCCGAGCACGGTGTAGAAGACGAGGCCCACCAGCGTGATGCACGCGAGGAGCACGCATTGGACGCGGCGCCAGGCAAACGGGCCTTGGGGGGCAATGGCGGCGCCCAGCATGACGATGGCGAGGGTCGTGTTGGTCCAGATTGTGAAGAACATCGACATGCGCCGGGCGGCCGCAGCGTACGTGCCCATGGCCTCGCCGACATTGTAACCCTGGAGGAGGATGCCAAGTGTTGCCACCACGCCTGTGGTGGCGGCCAGTGTTCGATGCATCAGGTGTGGTGTTCGCTCGCCCGCGTGATGAGGTCTTTCACCTTTGGCAAGATGTTTTCGACCATCACGCCGACGCCTTCTGCCGTGGGGTGGATGCCATCGGGAAGGTTGAGGGCTGGATTTGCGGCGACACCTTCGAGAAAGAAGGGGTAAAACACAATATCGCGGGTCGCGAGATCGTCAAAGACTTGTTTAAACGCTTCGCCATAGTCGGGGCCAAGGTTGACCGGGGCAAGCATGCCGGCGACCAACACCGGGAGGCCCCGTTCGTCAAGCCGGTCGAGGATTTGGGTGAGGTTTTGGCGTGTGGTCTCGGGGGGGAGGCCGCGCAGGGCATCATTGCCGCCCAGCGCGACGATGACCGCGTCCGCATCCTCGCCCACCGACCAGTCAAGCCGGGAAAGGCCGCCGGACGTGGTGTCGCCCGAAACGCCAGCGTCCCGCACGATGATGTCGAGACCTTCGGCGCGGAGGGCCCGCTCCAGCTGGGCGGGGAAGCCGGCGCCGGGGGCAAGGAGATAGCCGGCCGTCAGACTGTCACCGAGCGCCACGATGGTGATGGGCTCGGCCCGCGCGGCCAAGGCCCACAGGCTGAGGATGGCCGTTGCGAGAAGCGTTTTGATCAAGCCCATAAGGTCCACCCCGGTGACAGGCGGGGGTTTAGCGCTGCGGCTGAAAAATGCCAATGGCGGGCGCGATCAGCCGCGTGTGGCAAGGGCGGCCTCAATAGCGGTGCGGTAGCGTTTTGCGGCGGCGGCGGGGTCGGGCGCGGCGGTGATGGGGCGGCCGACCACCACGGCATCCGCGCCGTTTTGGATGGCAGCGCCTGGGGTTGCGATGCGCTTTTGGTCGTTGGGGCTGTCTTCGGGAAGGCGCACGCCGGGGGTGATGACGGCAAGGCCCCGGCCGGCGGCAAGTGCGGCCTCTTGCGGGGAGCAGACGATGGCGTCCGCCCTGGATGCGACGGCTGATGCAATGCGCGTTGCCACAAGATCCTTTGCGCTCGCCGTGTAGCCGGCGGCGGCAAGGTCAACATCATGCAGCGAGGTGAGGACGGTGACGGCAACAACGGAGAGCCCCGGCGGACGGGCGGCGACGGCGGCGGCGAGCGCCTGGGGGTAGGCGTGGACGGTGAGGTATTTCACGCCGAGTGTGCCGGCGCTGCGCACGCCGCCGGCGACCGTGTTGGCAATGTCCAAAAGCTTCATGTCGAGGAAGACGGAGAGGCCCGCGGTGGCCATGGATTGCGCAAGCGGGAGGCCGCCGGCAAGGGCAAGCTCCAGGCCGATTTTGTAGACGCCCACCTCGCCGCGCGTTGCGTCCACCAGCCGTTCGGCGGCGGCAACGTTTGGCACATCAAGAGCGAGGATGAGACGGGATTGTGCGTTGGTGAAGGCCATGGCGCACCTTAGCGCGGCCGGATCGCGGGGGGAATGAATTGCGGGGTCTGATCGCGGCCGTTAGACCGGGCTTCATGGAACGCACAGCCACAATCCACCGGGCGACCGCCGAGACCAAAATTGACGTGCGCGTCGACCTCGAGGGGGGGGAGACGCGCATAGAAACGGGTGTTGGCTTCTTTGACCATATGCTCGACCAGCTGGCCCGCCATTCGGGCATTGGGATGAAGATCTTGGCCGATGGGGACCGTCACATCGACGATCACCACACGGTGGAAGATGTGGGGATTGCCCTTGGCGAGGCGCTGCTTTCCGCGCTGGGAGACAAGCGCGGCATTGTGCGATACGCGGACTGTCTGCTCCCGATGGACGAGACGCTGACAAGGGTTGCGCTCGACATTTCGGGCCGGCCGTTCATCGTGTTCAGGACAGCGTTTGCAACGCCCAAGATTGGGACGTTCGACACGCAGCTGGTGCAAGAGTTTTTCACCGCTTTTGCCATCAACGGGCGGCTGACGCTGCACATTGAGACGCTTTATGGTGCAAACGACCACCATATTGCGGAAAGCTGTTTTAAGGGCGTAGCGCGGTGTCTTGGCGCGGCGGTCGCGGTGCGGGGCGGCACAGTGCCCTCCACCAAAGGTGCGCTTTGACAGGATGCGCCGCGCTGGCCTAGAGCGTTTTGCGCGCAGGTGGAATCACCTGCGCGAAAGAAAAACGCTCGCAAGTCAAAGGGGCGCGCATCTTGTCTGCGCCCAATTGGGTGCAGGATGCGCTAGAGCGTCCCGTTTTATGGAGGGCGCCGTGGCCGTCTTTACGGTTTGGGAACATGACAAGTTCGGCGAGCGCCGGCGCGAAAAGACCATCATCGTGCGCGATGGGTTTTCGTGGCGCGCGCTGGTGTTTGGGCCGCTGTGGCTGATCGCCCACGGCATGGTTGTGGTGCTTTTGGGTTACCTTGTGGTGATGGCGGGGGCAGCCTTTGGGGCGCTTTCGCTGGGCGAACAGGCGGTGGCGCCCATCATGCTGGTGATGGCGGTGTGGTTCGGGTTTGAGGCGCGTTCGCTGCATCGCTGGGCGTTGGCACGCCGCGGCTTTCGCTTGATGGCGATGATTGAAGCGAAAACCCGGCTTGATGCGGAGCGCCGGTATTTTGATGAAGCGATGCGCCCTGTGGCGCCGCCGTCGCCCGTTTCTGTGCCGCCGCACCCGGTGCCGGGCGTCTTTCCGACCGCGTTTCGATGAGCGTTGCCATCATCGACTATGGCTCGGGCAACCTTCGCTCGGCCCAAAAGGCGTTTGAGCGCGCGGCGCGCGAGGCGGGGGATGGCAGCGCCATCACCGTGACCGCGGACCCGGACCGGGTGGCAGAGGCCGAGCGCGTGGTGCTCCCGGGGGTGGGCGCGTTTGCGGACTGTATGGCCGGGCTCTCGTCCACCTCGGGCATGATTGAGGCGATTGGCGAGGCGGTGATTGCGCGGGGCCGGCCGATGCTGGGCGTCTGCGTTGGGATGCAGCTTTTTGCAACGCGGGGGCTGGAGCACACCATCACCGAGGGGCTTGGCTGGATTGCGGGCGATGTGCGCCGGCTCGAGCCGAAAGACCCCGCGCTCAAAATCCCGCACATGGGGTGGAATGTTTTGGACGGCGCGCGGGAGCATGCGATTTTGAAGGACATTCCGCTGGGGGCTGCGGGGTGGCACGCCTATTTCGTCCACTCCTATGTGATTGCGCCGGAGCGGGAGGGGGCGATTGTGGCGCTCGCCGACCATGGCGCGCCGTTTGCCGCCATTGTGGGGCGTGACAACATTGTGGGCACACAGTTCCACCCTGAAAAAAGCCAAGGGTTGGGGTTGGCGTTGATCCAGAATTTTTTGGGGTGGCGGCCGTGATCTTGTTTCCGGCGATCGACCTGAAGGGCGGGGCGTGCGTGCGGCTGGAGCGGGGGCTCATGGAGAGCGCCACCGTGTTCGACACTGACCCTGGCGCGCGGGCCGCCCACTTTCAGGAGATCGGATTCCGCTGGCTTCACGTGGTGGACCTTGATGGCGCCTTTGCCGGCGAGAGCCGCAATGGGGACGCGGTGGCGGCGATTTTGGCGGCCACCAAAAACCCGGTGCAGCTTGGCGGCGGCATCCGCACCATGGGCGCCATCGAGGCGTGGCTCGACAAGGGGGTCACGCGGGTGATCCTGGGCACCGTTGCCGCCGAGGATCCGGACTTGGTGCGGGAGGCGTGCCGGGCGTTTCCTGGCAAGATCGTTGTGGGGATTGATGCCAAGGATGGGCGTGTTGCGGTGGCTGGCTGGGCCGATGACACCGACCTTGCCGCCCCCGACCTTGCCGCGCGCTATGAAGACTGCGGCGTTGCGGCCATCGTCCACACCGATATTGGGCGCGATGGCATGTTGAAGGGGCTCAACCTTCCCGCAACTCTCGCCATCGCCAAGCGCGTGTCGACGCCGCTGATCGCCTCGGGCGGCTTTTCGGGGATGGCGGATGTGAAGCTTTTGGCGCGGCCGGAGATGGCGGTGCTGGAAGGCGCCATTGTGGGCCGCGCGCTTTATGATGGGCGGCTTGATGCGGCCCTGGCGCTGGAACTCTTGCCGTGCTGAAGAAGCGCATCATCCCGTGTTTGGACGTGAAAAACGGCCGGGTGGTGAAGGGCGTCCAGTTCGAAAACCTTGTGGATGCGGGCGACCCTGTGGCGGCCGCCGCCGCCTATGACGCGGCGGGGGCGGATGAGCTCACGTTTCTCGACATTACGGCGAGCCATGAAGAGCGCGCGATCCTGTTTGATGTGGTGCGGCGGACGGCGGAGCGCTGTTTCATGCCGCTCACGGTGGGGGGCGGGGTGCGCACGGTTGCCGACATTCGCCAGTTGTTGCTGGCGGGGGCGGACAAAGTCTCCATCAACACGGCGGCGGTGAAGGAGCCGGCCTTTGTGGGGCGGGCGGCGGAAAAGTTTGGTGCCCAGTGCATTGTGGTGGCGATCGATGCCAAGCGCGTCGCCGATGGCCGGTGGGAGATCTTCACCCACGGCGGGCGCACCGCAACGGGGATTGATGCGGTGGCCTTCGCGCGGGAGGTCGCAGGCCTGGGGGCGGGCGAGATTTTGCTCACCTCCATGGATGCCGATGGGACGAAGGCGGGGTTTGACACCGCACTCACCAAGGCGGTGTCGGACGCGGTGACCATCCCGGTGATTGCGTCCGGCGGGGCGGGGACGCTTGATCATCTGGTGGAGGCGGCGCGGGCGGGCGCGGAGGCGGTGCTGGCCGCCTCAATCTTCCATTTTGGCACGTTTACGATCCATCAGGCGAAGGCGCACATGGCGGCCGCCGGCATCCCCATGCGGATGGATCGTGCCCAAGGGGCGGCGGGTGGCTGAGTTCTCCGTCTCCGACCTTGAGGCGATTGTGGCTGAGCGCCTTTCTGAGAGCGGCGGCGGCTCCTACACGCGCACGCTGGCGGCCAAGGGCATCGAAAAGTGCGCCGAGAAATTTGGCGAGGAGGCGGTGGAGACCGTGATTGCCGCTGTGACGCGGGACAAGGCCGCGCTCACGGGGGAGGCGGCGGACGTGGTTTTTCACCTTACGGTGCTTCTGGCTGTGTCGGGCCTGTCGTGGGGGGATGTTTTGGGCGAACTTTCCCGCCGGACGGGGCAATCGGGCCTGGATGAAAAGCAAAGCCGCTTGCCAACGCCATGACTGGCTTTAAGATTTCCGCGATGGATGCGCTGACCCCGACCAACGCTTTGCCGCGGGAAGACTTTGGACCGTTCCACGTCTTCTCTGAAGATGAGTGGGCGCACCTGCGCGATGATCACCCCATGCCGCTGGCGGTGGACGAAATCATCGGGCTCCAGGGGTTTAACGACCGTGTGGCGCCCGAGCAGGTGGAGACGATTTATCTGCCCGTCTCGCGGCTCCTCACCTACTATGTGGAGGCGACGCAAAACCTTCACCGCGTGACCCATCGCTTTTTGGGGCGGGATGATGCGGCGGTGCCCTTCATCATCGGGATCGCGGGTTCGGTGGCGGTGGGGAAGACGACCACCGCGCGGCTGTTGCAAGAATTGATGCGCCGCTGGCCCACCGCGCCCAAGGTGGATCTCATCACCACCGACGGGTTTTTGTGGCCCAACGCCCACCTTGAGGCCCAAGGGTTGATGGACCGGAAGGGCTTTCCGGAAAGCTATGACGTCCACGCGTTGATTGGCTTTTTGCGCGACATCAAGGCGGGCGAGCGCCACGTCTCAGCGCCCGTCTACTCTCACCTCACCTATGACCGGGTGCCGGGGGAGGAGGTCGTCATCGACCAGCCCGACATCTTGATTGTGGAGGGGCTCAATGTTTTGCAGACGACGCGGCTTTCGTTTGAGCGGCCGCGGGTGCCCTTCGTGTCCGACTTTTTCGATTTTTCGATCTACATCGACGCCGATGAGGCGGACCTTGAGCGTTGGTATCTGACGCGGTTCAAGCGCCTGCGGGAGCGGCGGTTCACCGATCCAAAGTCGTATTTTCACCGCTACGCGCACATTTCGGAGGCCGAGGCGCTGACTTTTGCCGCCGGCCTTTGGGAGCGCATCAACCTCAAAAACCTCAGAGACAATGTGGGGCCCACCAAGCTGCGGGCCGACCTTGTGCTCCACAAGGGGGCCGACCACAGGATTGCGCAAGTCGCTCTGCGCCGCGTTTAGAGAAAGTTGCGTTGAGGCGCGTTTAGACCACGCGGCGGCCGGCGCGAAACACCTCGCGCACCACGGGGACATCGCCGGGGTTTTTGCGGTGGACGCGCACGATGTCGGCGCGTTTGCCGGGCATGAGGCGGCCGCGGTCGCAAAGGTTGATGGCATCGGCCGGCGTCTGCGTGACGGTGGCGATGGCGCGGGGGAGGGACCATCCCGCCCGCTCCGAAAGGGCAAACGCCCCCTGGATCAGCGAAAAGGGCACATAGTCAGACGACAAGATGTCGAGCGCGCCGGCGTCGGCGAGGGCGCTTGCGGAGACGTTGCCGGAGTGGGAACTGCCGCGCACAAGGTTGGGCGCGCCCATTAAAACGGTCATGCCGTGGGCGCGGGAGCGGGCGGCCGCCTCCTCGGTGGTGGGGAACTCGGCAAGGGTGACGCCGTTTTCCAGCGCCTCCTCCACGTGGGCCTCGGTGGCATCATCGTGGCTGGCAACGACCGCGCCGCGCAGGCGTGCCGCGCTTGCGATGGCATCGCGGTTGGGGCTTGCCCATTCGGCCGAGCGGGCTTGGGCGACGGCAACGCGGGCCTCAAAGCTTTCGTCCGTCGCGTCGGGGTCGAAATAGGCGCGGTAGGCGGCGAGGGAGCGGAATTGGCGCTGGCCGGGCGAGTGGTCCATCAGCGAGACCACATCCACCTCGTCCACATCGTCAAAAAGGTGAAAACCTTGGCGCACCAGGGGTTCTGAAACTTCGCAGCGCAGGTGAAGCCTGTGTTCGGCGCGCAGGCGGTCGCCGCGCTGGGCGGTGAGGATGGCATCGGCAATCCGGCGGGAGTCTTCCGACGTGGAGCCCCCGTCCTGGCCAAGGCCAATACGCAGCGCGTCGAGCACCGTGGTGATGCCGGAGCCTGCGATTTGCACGTCATGGGCTTGGATCGCGGCCATCATGTTCCACTCCACCTTTGGGCGGGGGCGCACGTGCACCTCCAGATGGTCGGTGTGGAGCTCGATGAGGCCGGGGATGAGGGTGTCGCCCTCCATGTCGATGCCGGCCGCGTCGCCCTCGCCGATGGCGTGGATGGCATCATCCTCAATGGCGATGTGGCCGGTGATGACCTCGCCGGGGAGGACGAGTTTGGCGTTGGTGAGGACAGGCACGACGTGTCTCCGGACAGCGCGGCGGACCCTACAGCGGGCGGCCGGCAAAAGCGATGGCGTCAAACGGCGCGCCGGCCATGGGTTCGGCAAAGAGCGCGAAGGCGAGGGGGATTTTTTGCGCTAGAAGGCCGTCGAATGTGGCGCTGGCGGCGGTGTGAGTGGCCGCGGCGGGGCGGGGGCCCGAGAGCGTCATGTGAAAGTGAAAGCGCTCCTCGGTGTAGGGGTAGCCCCACGCGTTGAGGAGGGTTTTGCCGCGGGGGTCGAGCCAATCTTCGCCGCGGCGGGTGCGCTCGGCGGCGGAGAGGGGCGCGCGCAGGGGCTCGAACGCGTGGAGCGCTTTGGTGGCGAGGGCGCGAAGGGACGCGTTGTCATCGCTCATGAGGGCGATGAAGCTGCCCAGCGTTTGCACCGAGAGGCGCGTTGAAACGCCAGGGTGCGCGCGGCAAAAGGCGGTGTAGCGGGCCATCAGATCGTCCCGCGTCGTGCCCTCGCGCAGCTGGAAGGGCGCGCGCATGGTGGCGTGAAAGCCGTAGCGTGCGGCGCTTGTCACATCCGTTGGCGCGGTGGGCGGGCCGGCGGGGTGGCCGAAGGCGGAGCGGCCGAGCCAGGCCTCGGCGGCGCGGGTGAGCGGGTGGTGGGGCGATGGCGTGAGGTAGAGGGCGTAACGCAAGGGAGGGCTCCGCGGGGTGCGCTTACCCGTCCTGCCGCGGGGTGGGCTGCGATGCAACCACCGCCCGGCCCTGCCCCCGCCCTTGCCGCGAACCAAATCTGCGGGCATCCGTTTCTTTCGTGTGTTGGGGGTGTGTGATGCGTGAGCGGGTTTTTGGCCGTGTGGGGACGGCATGACGGAGGGGGCGGTGTTTGTGGTGGGGGCGGTGGTGCTGTCGCTCGCCGCCTTTGCCATTCTTGCCCTGGGGCGCTACCGCACGCGGCGCCAGCGGGTGCGCACGGGGCTCCATGCGGTGGTGGCGGCGGTCGCGGCAGGGGCCTACGCGCTGATGGCGCTGGGGTATGGCCGGGCGGCTGATGAAAGCGGCGACCCGGTGAACCTCATTGTGTTTGCCGATGGCATCATCACCATGCCGCTGTTGCTGACCGGGTTGGCGCTGACGGCAACGCCTGGCGGGCGGCGCGCGGTGGGGCTGATGGCGGCCCTTGCGTTTGTCGCCGCGGTGACGATGGCGACCGGCGGCGTGATGGCGCTCAACGATGGGCTCACCGCCTGGGTGTGGTTCGTGGTGATGGGGATTGCGTTTGCGATCCTGGTCGCCACCATCTGGGTGCCGCTGCGGGACCTTGCGGGCGAGGGCCACCCCTATCGGCTTGTCACATTTGACCGGCACGCAGGGGTTTTGACGCTGTTTTTGGTGCTTTACCCGCTGGTGACGGTGGTGGGCCCCCAGGGCGCCGGCGTTGCGGGGCCAACGGTGACGGTGGCGCTCTTCCTAATCCTCGATTTTGCGCTGAAGGGCGCCTACGGCCTCCTGGTGGTGGTGGAGGATGAGCGGCTCACCCTTGCGGCAAAGGCGGAGCGGGCGTGGCCCACCTCCGCCGATGTTGACGTGCCCGACAAGGGGGCGATGGCGCGCGAGCGGTTGATGGCGCGGCAAACGCGCGAACGGGTGCGGCGCGTGGCGGCCGAGCGGTTGACGGGTGCGGCCGATGCGCTCGGCCGGGCGCGCACGGCGGGTCGCGCGCGCCTTTCCGGCCTTGCCCACCGCCGGGCCGCGGCCGCACGCCAAGCCACCGACGCGCCGGTGCGGGAGCGGCCCAAGCGGGCGCCCATCCAGACCCCGTTCGGCACCGTGACGCGCAGCGACATTGCGCCGGCCGCGGCCATTGCGGCCGTCCTCCTTGCCATCACCTGGCCGAAAAAGCGGTAGGGCGTGGTATAGGGTTTGCTTCACGCGGGGGCGGGGGGAGATCCGATGGCGGGGCGGCTCACGACACATGTGCTCGACACGGCGCACGGGCTGCCAGCCGCTGGCGTTGGGGTGACGTTGTGCCGGCCGGATGGAACCGAGATTGTCCACGCCACCACCAACGCCGATGGCCGGCTCGATGCCCCGCTGTTGGCGGATGAGGCAATGGCAACCGGCCAGTACGTCCTTGAATTTGCGGCGGGTGACTACTTTCGCAAAATGGGTGTGACGTTGCCGGAGCCCGCGTTTTTGGACGTTGTGGCGGTGGCGTTTGGCATCGCGGACGCGTCGGCGCACTACCATGTGCCGCTGCTTCTGTCGCCCTACGGTTATTCCACGTATCGGGGGAGTTGAGGCGGTGGCGGTGGAGTTTGTGCTGAACGGGCGCGAACGGGCGGTCGAGACGGCGCCGCCAACGTTGACGCTGCTAGAATTTTTGCGCGGCGAGGGCCTTTGCGGCACCAAAGAGGGCTGCGCGGAGGGTGATTGCGGCGCCTGCACTGTTGCGCTGCGCAAGCCCGTGGGGGACCGCGTTGCGACCCGCGCCGTCAACGCGTGCATCATGCCGCTTGCCATGGCCCACGGCAAAGAGGTGGTGACGGTGGAGGCGCTTTGCGGCGACCACCCAATCCAGACCGCCATGGTGGCGCACCATGCGGCCCAGTGCGGCTTTTGCACGCCCGGCTTTGTGATGAGCCTTTGGGCCCGGGAGGCGGGCGCCCCCACCGACCGCCAGGCGCTGGAGGATCGGCTGGCGGGCAACCTTTGCCGCTGCACGGGCTATGGGCCAATCCTGGAGGCGGCCGCCGCTTCCGCAAAGGCCGCCGACGAGATGCCCGCTGAGGGTGCAACGCTTGCGCAGCTGAAGGCGATCGGCCCGCTGGACCATCGCACCGGCGCCAAGCGGGTGATTGCGCCGCGCACGGAGGCCGGCTTTGCGTGCGCCGTTGCCGACCATCCGGAGGCGCGCATCATCGCCGGCGCAACGGATGTCGGGCTTTGGATGACAAAGTCGCTCTACGAGTGCGACACGGCGATCTTTATTGGCGATGTGGATGAGCTTGCCACAATCTCCCGCGATGGCGAGGCGTTGACCGTTGGCGCCGGCGCCACCCACGAGGCGTTCGCGGCGGCGGTTCGCCCGCTCTCCCCCGCGCTGGGGGAGCTGTTGCGGCGCTTTGGCGGGCTTCAGGTGCGCAGCGCCGGCACGGTGGGCGGCAATATTGCGAACGGGTCGCCCATCGGCGATTTGCCGCCCGCGCTGATTGCGGCGGGGGCGACGGTGACGCTCGCCCAGCGGGACGGCCGTCGTACGCTGCCGCTGGAGGACTTTTTCATCGCCTACGGGCGGCAAGACCGCCGGCCTGGCGAATACCTGCGCCATGTGACCGTGCCGCTTGCGGGGCTCGCGGCGCTCTCGTGCCACAAGGTGTCAAAGCGGTTCGACAGTGACATTACGGCGGTGCTGGCCGCGCTCTCGCTCAACCTTGAGGGCGGGCTGATTGCGGCGGCGCGCGTTGCGTTCGGCGGGATGGCGGCAACGCCGAAGCGCGCGCCCACGGTGGAGGCGGCGGTGATCGGCAAGCCGCTCACCGAGGCGGCGGCCGCGGCGGGCGCGGCGTTGCCGAACGACTTTGCGCCCATCGATGATATGCGGGCAAGCGGGGCCTACCGCATGCAGGTCGCGAAGAACCTTTTTGTGCGGGACATGGCCGAGCGGGCGGGCGCCGGCGGAACGCGCCTTGCGGGCGCAGCGTGGGCGGCCTGATGGACGATCTGGCGTTCCCCAAACGGCCGGGCGTTTGCCACACCTCGGCACGGCACGATTCGGCCCACAAGCATGTGTCGGGCACGGCGATCTACACCGACGACATTGCCGAGCCGCGGGATCTTTGCCACGTGCAGCTCGGCCTTGCCGGTTTTGCGCGGGGGCGGGTGCGGGCTGATCTTTCGGCCGTGCGGGGTGCGCCTGGGGTGATTGCCGTCCTCACCGGGGACGATGTGCCGGGGGAGAACGATGTCGGCCCCGTTGCCCATGATGAGCCGATGTTGGCGCTCGTCGGGGGCGAGGGGGTCGTGCAGTTTGAGGGGCAGCCGCTCTTTGCGGTGGCGGCGGAAACGCGCCGGGCCGCGCGCCTTGCGGTGAAGGCGGCGAAGCTCTCGGTGGCGGAAGAGCCGGCGATTGTCACCATCGCCGATGCGCGGCGGGCGGGGAGCACCATCGACGCGCCCTACCGCATGGGGCGGGGGGATGCGGCGGCGGCCATTCAAGCCGCGCCCCACACCGTCGCCGGTGTCATCGAGATTGGCGGGCAGGAGCATTTTGCCCTTGAGGGGCAGGTGGCATTGGCAACGCCGGGCGAGGATGCGGACATGCTCGTCGTCTCGTCCAACCAGCACCCGTCGGAATGCCAGGAGGTGGTGGCGCGGGTGCTTGGGGTGCCGGCCAACGCGGTGACGGTCGAGGTGCGGCGCATGGGCGGCGCCTTTGGCGGCAAGGAGAGCCAGGGGAATGGCCCTGCGGCCGTTGCCGCCCTTGCCGCGCGGGTGACGGGCCGGCCCGCCAAATTGCGGCTCGACCGGGATGATGAGTTCATCCTCACCGGCAAGCGGCACGATTTCATCATCGAATATGAGGCGGGGTTTGACGGGGAGGGCCGGCTGCTCGGCGTCAAATTTGACCAGCACGCGCGGTGCGGCTGGTCGCTGGACCTGTCGCGCGCGATTTGCGACCGGGCCATGTTCCACGCTGACAACGCCTATGCGATCCCCGCGCTTGAGGTGGTGTCCCACCGCTGGCGGACGAACACGCCCTCCAACACCGCCTTTCGCGGCTTTGGTGGCCCGCAAGGGATGGTGGGGATCGAGCGGGTGATTGAGCATGTGGCGCACACGCTGGGGCGCGACCCGCTCACCGTGCGCCGCGCGAATTTTTATTGCCCGACTGCACCGGCAGAGGCGCGCACCACCCACTATGGCATGGTGGTTGAGGATGCGGTGATTGCCGATCTGGTGGACGATCTTGCAAAATCGTCAGACTACGCGCGGCGGCGGGCGGAGATTGCGGCGTGGAATTTTGGGTCGCCGATCCTCAAACGGGGGATTGCGCTGACGCCGGTGAAATTCGGCATCTCGTTCACCACCACGTTTTTGAACCAGGCCGGCGCGCTCGTGCACGTCTACAAAGATGGCTCCGTGATGATCAATCACGGCGGCACGGAGATGGGCCAGGGCGTTTACGTGAAGGTGGCGCAGGTGGCCGCCGACGCCTTTGGCCTTGCGCTGGACGATGTGAAAATCACCGCGACGCGCACCGACAAGGTGCCCAACACCGCGCCCACCGCCGCCTCCTCAGGCGCGGACATGAATGCGATGGCCGTCAAGAACGCGTGCGAGACCATCCGCGATCGCCTGGCCGGGGTTGCCGCGCAGGCGGCAGGCGTTGCGGCCAGCGACGTGGTCTTTTCCGGCGGCGAGGTTATTGCCGGTGCCCGCGCATGGGCCTTTGGCGCGCTGTGTTTGGAGGCGTGGCTGTCGCGCGTGTCGCTGTCATCGACCGGGTTTTATGCAACGCCAAAGATTTCGTGGGACCGGGAAGCGGCGACGGGCCGTCCGTTCTACTATTTTGCCTATGGCGCGGCGGTGGCGGAGGCCGCCATTGACACGTTGACCGGGGAAAGCCGGCTGTTGCGGGTCGATATTCTTCATGATTGTGGGCGCTCGCTGAACCCGGCCATCGATCTTGGGCAGATTGAGGGCGGGTTTGTGCAAGGGGCGGGCTGGCTCCTCACCGAAGAGCTTGTGTTTGACAAGGCTGGCCGGCTCAAAACCCACGCGCCGTCGACGTACAAAATCCCGTGCGCGTCGGACCGGGCGGCGGACATGCGCGTTGCCATCTGGCCGCGGGGAGAAAACCGGGAGCTCACCATCCGCCGGTCAAAGGCGGTGGGGGAGCCGCCGCTGATGCTGGCCATTGCGGCGCACCAGGCGGTGGGGGCGGCAATTGCTGCGGTGCGACCCGACTTTCATGGGCTCGATGCCCCAGCAACGCCTGAGCGGGTGCTCTTCGCGCTCTCGCCGGCCGGGTGAGGGACGCGGGGCCGGCCGACCTTTTGGGCCCATTTCCGCTGGTGGTGGCGCACATTGATGTGGCGCGCGGCTCGGCCCCCCGGGCCGCCGGCACATTTATGGTGATTCTTGCCGGCGGCACGGTCGGCACCATCGGCGGCGGTTCGGTGGAGCATGCGGTCATTGCGGCGGCGCGGGCGGTAACGGGCGTGCGTACGCTGGATTTTTCGCTGGGGCCGGGGCTCGATCAGTGTTGCGGTGGGCACATGACGGTGACCCTTGCGCGGCTGGAGGCGCCGCCGCCAGCGGGTCACCTTTGGCCGGGTGGGCCGGCGCTTGCGACCCGGCGGGAGACGCCCGTTTTTGTGTTTGGGGCGGGGCATGTGGGGCTTGCGCTGTGCGAGGCGCTGGCGCCGCTCCCCTTTGATGTGACGCTGATTGATGGGCGGCCGGGGGACGGGCCGGGGCAGCGGCTTGCAATCCCTGAGGCAGCGGTGGCGGAGGCGCCGGCCGATGCGCTCTTTGTCGTGATGACCCACAGCCATGCGCTGGATTTGGAGATTGTGGCGGCGGCGCTTTCCCGCCGCGCGCGCTTTGTGGGCCTGATTGGCTCGGCGACCAAGCGGGCGATCTTTCTGCGCCGGTTGAAGGAGCGGGGCGTTGATGCCTCTCGCCTCACCTGCCCGATTGGTCTGCCGGGGATTTCTGGCAAGGCGCCGGCGGTGATTGCGGCCTCGGTGGCCGCGCAGCTTTTGCTGGTGGCGCCGGGGTGAGTGCGGCGACCCTCCCGGGCCGCCGCCAGCTTCTTAGCGGTACTGCCAGGGGAGGGGGACGAAGGCAAAACCCTCGCCCGCGGCGGCAATGTGGCCCGCGCCCGGGAAGGGCATGTGCATGCCAGCGACCAGGGTGCGGTCGGCGGTCACCATGTCAAGGACGCTGGCGCGGGTCGCAACCGCTTGCTCGCCGTCAATGTCGAAGCCGATGAAGATTTTTGGGTTCCCCATCTGGAGCGGGGCGTTGTGGATAATGTCACCCCAGATGAGGAGCGAGGCATCGCCATCATCCACCCGGAAGCCGGTGTGGCCGGGGGTGTGGCCGGGCATGGACACCGAGGTCACGCCGGGGGCCTTTTCGCCGTCGTCGGCAAAGCGGGTGGTCTGGTCGGCGTAGGCGGTGACGACGGCGTTGGTGCCATCGATCATGGGGCGGAACCCTTCCGGAGCCGCGGCGCGGGTGGCGGGGTCGGTCCAGAACGCGACTTCCGCCTCGCGCACCATCAGTTCCGCGTTGGGGAAGCGGACGGCGCCGTCGTCGGTCATCAGGCCGCCAATATGGTCGGGGTGGAGGTGGGTGATGAGGATGGTGTCGATGGTGTCAGGTGCGATGCCGGCGGCGGCAAGATTTTCATCAAGCTTGCCCACGGAGGGGGCCATTTGAGGGGAGGCGCCGGCGTCAATCAGGATTGTGCGGTCGCCGGTTTGGACGACGTAGGCGTTGAGTGGGGCGGCGTAGGGCTGGTCCTCGGGCAGGAAGGCGGCGCGCATGGCGGCGGCAAAATCCTCCTCCGACGCGTTGGGGAAGACTTGCGCGCCGAGTGAGAGGTGACCGTCGGCAATGGCGGTCACCGTGATGTTGCCCACCGCCATGCGGTGGAAGGCGGGGGCCTGGGCGGTGGCCTCGGCGGCAAGGGCACGGCGCGAGAGGGTGACCGAGACGGGGAAGGTGGCCGCGGTGGCCGCTGCTCCGCCCAGGACGGTTCTGCGAGAGAGGCTCATCGGGTGCTCCTGACGTTGCTTGTTGTGACACGCATATAGGCGATTGGTGGCAATGGAACGACACGAGCAGTTGATGCGACCGGGTGGGGCTCGTAAGACGGCGCCAAACCACCCCCCGAGAGCCCGATGCCCTTCACACCTCGCGTCTTTTCAGGCGTCCAGCCGACCGGCGCCCTGCACCTTGGCAACTATCTGGGTGCCATCAAGCGCTTCGCCGAAATGCAGGCCGACTATCCGTGCATCTATTGCGTGGTGGACCTTCACGCCATCACCGTGTGGCAGGACCCGGTGGAGCTCCAAGAGGCGACGCGCCACGTGACGGCGGCCTATCTTGCGGCGGGCATCGATGCGGAGAAAAACATCGTCTTCAACCAATCGCGGGTGACGGCTCATGCAGAACTTGCGTGGATTTTCAACTGTGTGGCCCGCATGGGTTGGTTGAACCGCATGACCCAATTCAAGGAAAAGGCCGGCAAAGATCGGGAGAACGCCTCGGTGGGGCTCTTTGCCTATCCCGCGCTGATGGCGGCCGATATTTTGGCCTACCAGGCGACCCATGTGCCGGTGGGGGACGACCAAAAGCAGCACCTGGAGCTGACGCGGGACATTGCTCAAAAGTTCAACCACGATTTTGGTGAGCGGCTGGCAGCGCTTGGCCACGAGGATGGGCTCTTTCCGCTGACGGAGCCGATCATCCAGGGACCGGCGACGCGCATCATGAGCCTGCGCGATGGGTCGAAGAAAATGTCCAAATCGGAGCCCTCGGATGCCTCGCGCATCAACCTCACCGACAGTGCCGACCAGATTGCCCAGAAGGTGAAGCGCGCCAAGACCGACCCCGACGCGCTCCCCAGCGAGGTGAAGGGGCTAGAAGGCCGGCCGGAGGCGGACAATCTGGTTGGGATTTTTGCAGCGCTGTCGGGCCGGTCGAAGGCGGATGTTTTGGCGGAGTTCGGCGGGCAGGGGTTTGGCCAATTCAAACCAGCACTCGGCGCGCTTGCGGTGGAGACCCTCGCGCCCGTGAACGATGAGATGCGCCGGCTTTTGGACGACCCGTCGCACTTGGATGGGGTGCTGGCCAAGGGGGCGGAGCGGGCGCGGGCGATTGCCGAGCCTGTCATGCGCGATGTGAAGGCGGTTGTGGGCTTCTTGGCGTGATCGTCCTCGTCACGGGGGCGGCGGGGTTTGTGGGGCGCGCTGTGGTGGCGGCGTTTGCGGACGCTGGCCACACCGTGCGCGCGGGGGTGAACCGCATGCCATTGCCCCCGGCGTTGGCCGAGCATCCGGCGGTGAGTTCTGTCCCGTGCCGGCTTGAGGACGGGCCAAGCGTTGCGGCGGCGGCGCGCGGGGTGGATGCCATTGTGCACGCGGCCTATGGCGGCGCGCCGGACCGGCTTATGGCCGATGTTGAGGCGTTGGCCGCCCACCTTGGCGCCGTCAAAACGCTGGTGACGCTGAGCAGCATCGATGTTTATGGCGAGGCGAGCGGCACTGTCACCGAGGAGACGCCGCCTGTTCCGCCGCTCCTTCCCTATGGGGCGGGCAAGCGCGCGTCGGAGGCGGCCCTTGCCCGGCTGACGCGTGAGGGGTGCCGCTCGGTGGCGCTGCGCATTGGGTGCGTGGTGGGCCGGGGGAGCGCGCTTTGGGTGGATGGGCTCGCCGAGCGCATCGCGCTGGGGGCCATCGGTGATCTGGGGCCGGCGGGCGAAGGGTTTGCGCCCATTATCGACAATCGTGATTTGGCGGATCTTGTGGTGCGCGCGGCCGTGGCGGAAGGCGCCGGGCACCATGTGCTGAACGCGGTGGGCGACGGGGCGCTGCGCTGGAACGGATATTTTGCCGCGCTTGCCGACGCAAAGGGGATTGCGCTGCCGAGGCGTCCGGCCGCGAGCTCGCCGCTGGCGGCCCTCGTGCTGCCGGCGAAAGCGTGGCGCAAGGCAAAGTTGCCGGGGTTTTCTGCGCTGGCCGCCGTGCCCCGGGAGGGGGAGCGGCGGCTTTTTGCACGGCAGGCGCACTATGATTGTGCGCGGGCAGCGGCGCTCGGGTGGCAGCCGCGCTATGATGCAGCGGCCGCCATCCGCGATGCGATTTAGTTAACCGCTTCGCCTGCTGCGGGCGCCTGGCCCTGCTGGCGCTCCATGTTTTTGCGGTAGAGGGCGACGAAATCGATGGGGTCGATCATCAGCGGGGGGAAGCCGCCGTTGCGCACCGCGTCCGCCAAAATTTGCCGGGCAAACGGGAAGAGAAGCCGCGGGCCTTCAATCAGGAGGAAGGGCTGCATGTGCTCGGGCTTCATGTTTTGGACGCGCACGACGCCCGCATACTGAAGCTCCACCTCAAAGTTCACCGCATCGCCGGAGCCGGCCTTGGCCTCGAGCGAGAGGGTGACTTCATAATCGTTTGCCGACAGGCCCTTGGCGCCGACGTTCACGCCGATGTTGATGGGCGGCGCGTTCTCTTGTTTTTGGAGGGATACGGGGGCCCGGGGGTTTTCGAACGAGAGGTCTTTCACGTACTGCGCGAGAACGCGCACGGTGGGCTGCACCTCTTGGGGGGCGCCCGCGCCCGTGTCCGCGGCCGTGCTGTCCGTCATGTCGGCTCCGTTGTCTCAGTCAGACTGTGTTGGATTGGCGCGCATAAAGCATGCGGGCCGTTGTGCTTCAACCACGAGAGGTGGCGCGTTAGCGAGGCTCTTGCCAGGGGGAGGGGTCGTCCTGGCGTTGATAATCGTCAGCATCAAGGTCGATGGTGCGTGCGCCCCGTTGGCGCGGCCCGGCGCTGGGGCCAGCCTGGTGCACCTTAATGCCGCTGGCCATGCGGCGGCCAATGGCGCTGCGCACGCCCGGCACAAAGAGCAAAAAGCCGATCGCATCGGTGATGAAGCCTGGCGTGAGGAGGAGGACGCCCGCCACCGCCACCGCCACCGCCTGGCCGATGGCGCCAGCGGGCACGCGGCCCGCGTCCATGTCAGCCTTGAGGCGGGTGAGCGCGGAAACGCCTTGGCGCTTCAAGAGTGTGGCGCCCAGGAGGGCGGTCAGGATGATGAGGGCGATGGTGGGCAACGTGCCGATGGCGCCGCCGACCACCAGGAAAACGGCGATCTCGGCGATGGGCACAGCCACCAGCAAAACAAATAGGGCGGAGCGGATCAAATGAACCCCCGAAAACTTGGCACGGCGCTTGATATGGGGTCGATGAGCGTCATGTCAGGTGGGAGCCCGGCCGAGCGCGGTTGCCTCGTGTGGAATTGTCGCGTACTGGGCCCTGCCCCTGTTCGATGGCCGCCGGCGACTTAGCTATCGGGATGTGGGCGCGCACCGCCGTCGTGCGCGATCTTCGGCGAAGAAGGGTCCGCAGGGCGAGCGCTGGCGGGTAGTTTTGGGAATGAGTGACATTTTCGGGATCGAGAACCTCATCATCCTGGCGATCGCGGTGGCGATATTCTTTCGCCTGCGGTCGGTCCTGGGCCGGCGGACGGGGCAGGAGCGTCAGCCCTATGACCCCTACACCGCAAAGCCGAACGGCGATGCCGGGGCGCGGGACAATGTGGTGTCCCTCCCCACGAGCAACGCGCCGCCCGCCGATGCGGACACGGGCCCGGCCGACATCGAGGCCCGCATCAAGGACCATGCCGAGAAAGAAACCCCCCTTTACGATGGGCTGAAGGCGGTGATTGCGGCCGACCCGTCGTTTGACCCAAGGGGCTTCACCGAGGGCGCGTCCATGGCATACGAGATGATTGTCACTGCCTTTGCCAATGGCGACCGGGACACGCTGCAACCGCTCCTCGCCGCGGAGGTGTATGAAGGGTTTGAGGCGGCAATCGCTGGCCGAGAAGATTCTGGGCAAACGATGTCGACGACGCTCATCGGCATCGAGAAAATCGCCATCACGGATGCCAACGTGAAGGACGATGTGGCCCGCGTCACCACGCGGATCGACAGCGAGATGATCACCGCAACCTACGACAAGGGCGGCGCGCTGATCTCAGGCGACCCCAACAAGGTGGTCGACGTGGTGGACGTGTGGACCTTTGAGCGGGACACGCGCTCCTCCGACCCCAACTGGGCGCTCGTCGCGACCGAGTCGGCGTAAGGCGTTTTGTTGGACGGCGGCCCGGCGCCCACACGGCCGCGCCGGCCGGTTCCCTTCGATGCGCTCCCCGGGTGGGGCGCGGCGGAGGCCGAGGCGCTTGTGGCCGGCCTCGCGCGCCATCTTGACCCAGACGTCATGGCGCGGCCATTTCAGGCACCCTGGCTTTCCAAACTTCCCGATCTTGACGGGCCACCGCTTGAAGTGGTGGTGCGGCTTTTCGAGCCGCAGGTGATTGAGGCTGAGGCCTTTTTCACCGGGTATTTTGAGCCGGTGATCCGCGCCTCCCGCACCCGCGACGCGGTCTACGCCACCCCAATTTATCGTCGGCCGGCCGACCTTGTGCGCACCGAACCGCGCGAAAATCTGCCGGGCGAAGGGACGTTTGGCCGCGCACTGCCGGATGGGCAGATTGTGCCGCATTTTGACAGGGCTGCAATTGAGGACGGGGCACTCGCCGGCGCTGGGCTGGAGCTTGCCTTTGCCGCCGACCCGGTGGACGCGTTTTTTGCCCAAGTGCAAGGGAGCGCGCGGCTCACCTTCCCCGATGGGCGCCAGACGCGCATCGGCTACCACGGCCGCAATGGGTACCCTTATACCGCAATTGGGCGGGTGCTGATCGACTGGGGCGTGTTGCCGGAGGGCGGCGCGACCATGCAGACGATCCGCGCGGCCCTTGCGGCGGATCCCGTTTTGGCGCGGAACGTGTGCCAGCAAAACCGCAGCTTTGTGTTCTTTCGCGAGCGGGCGGACGGGGACCTTTCGCTGGGTGCAACGGCGGCGGGGGGCGTTCCGCTTGTCCCCTTTCGCAGCCTTGCGGTGGACCGGCGGGAGATTGCGTTCGGCACCCCGCTTTATGTGGAGACGGTGGTGCCCGAAAAGGGGCCCATCGCGCAGGTGATGTTTGCTGAGGATATGGGCAGCGCCATCCTCGGCCCCGCCCGCGGCGACATTTTTATGGGCACGGGCGATGCGGCCGGCGCCATGGCAGGGGGCATGAAGGGTTCGGGGCGGCTCACGGTGTTTGCGCCGCGCTTTTTGTGAAGGGGCGGCGGGATCTGCGCCCCGGCGAACGCGCGCTGTGGGACAAGATTGCCCGCAGCGTGACGCCGCTGGGTGGCCGCCGTGCGCCGGTGGAGGCGCCCGAGCCGCCGGCCCCCGCGCCCGCCCCGGTCAAAAAGGCCAACGGCGCTGCGGCGAAAAAGCCGCCGCGGGTGCGCGCGCCCGATCCTGGGCCGCTGGATCGCAAAGATCGGCGCAAGATTGCCAAGGGGGAGACGCGGATTGAGGGGCGCATCGACCTTCATGGGATGACGCAGGAGGAGGCGCACAGCGCGCTCACCCGCTTCATTTTGGCGGCGGCGGCGGCCGATAAGCGCCTTGTCCTGGTGATCACCGGGAAGGGGCGGGGCGAGGGCGGCGAGGGGTCGGGCGTGTTGCGTCGCAGTGTGCCCCATTGGCTCGGCCAGCGGACGCTGAAGCCGCTGATTGTGAGCCTTGCGGAGGCCCATGTGGGGCATGGCGGCAGCGGGGCGCTTTATGTGCGCCTGCGGGCGATGGGCAAACGGCGGCCGAAATAAGGCCGGTGCATGGCTCCCCTTCGTCGCAGCGCCTTGTCACCGCGCGCTGGCCCCCCATGATGGCTGCGATGGCACCGCTTGCGCTCACCATGGGGGAACCGGCCGGGATCGGCGGCGAAATCACGCTTGGCGCGTGGTCGCGCCTCCGCGCGGGCCCGCCGTTCTTCTTGATTGACGATCCGGCGCGCGTGGCGGCGCTCTCGGCCCGGTTTGGCGGCCCGCCGGTCACGAGAATTGACGCGCCCGAGGCGGCGGCCGGTGCCTTTTCGTCCGCCTTGCCGGTTTTGCCGCTCTCCCAGGCTGTGCCGCTTTCGCTGGGCGTCCTCCGCGCCGAGACGGCCGGCGCGACGCTGGAGGCCATCCGCCGCGCGGTGGGCTTTGCGCAGGCCGGTCGCGTGTCGGGCGTCATCACCAACCCGATCCACAAGGCGGTGTTGCAGGGCGCCGGGTTCGCGCACCCGGGACACACTGAGTTTTTGGCCGAACTTGCCGGCGTCTCCCGCACGGTGATGATGCTCTCGGGGGCAGACCTTCGTGTGGTCCCGGTGACCATCCACATTGCGCTGAAGGCCGTGCCCGATGCCCTGACGGTGGACGCGATCGTGGCGACGGGCCGCATCGTGCACGGCGCGCTCATCGAGATGTTCGGCGTTTCGGCGCCCCGGCTTGCGGTGGCGGGTCTCAACCCCCACGCGGGCGAAGAGGGGCGCATGGGGACGGAGGATGCCGCCGTCGTGGCGCCGGCGATCGCAGCGCTGCGGGCGGAGGGGATTGACGCCTTCGGGCCCCTGCCGGCGGACACGATGTTCCACGCAAGGGCCCGTGCCGGCTATGATGCGGCCCTTTGCATGTACCACGATCAGGCGCTGATCCCGGTCAAAACGCTTGCTTTTGATGAGGGGGTGAACGTCACGCTCGGGCTTCCGTTTGTGCGCACCTCGCCCGACCATGGGACCGCGCTTGATATTGCGGGGCGCGGGGTGGCGCGGCCCGACAGCCTCATTTCCGCCATCACCCTTGCCGCGACGCTGGCCGCGCGGCGCACGAGGAGATTTGCCGCGTGACCGTCCCCCGCCTTGGCGTCAACATTGACCACATTGCCACCATTCGGAACGCCCGTGGCGGCGACCATCCCGACCCGGTGCGTGGCGCGCTGATCGCGATGGAGGCGGGCGCTGATGGCATCACCGCGCACCTTCGCGAGGACCGCCGCCACATCCGCGATGCCGACATGGCGCGGCTGAAGGCCGAGGTGCCGCTGCCGCTGAACTTTGAGATGGCGGTGACGGACGAAATGCTGTCGATCGCCCGGCAGGTGCAGCCCCACGCCTGTTGCCTCGTCCCTGAAAAGCGCACCGAGGTGACCACCGAAGGCGGGCTCGACGTGGTGGCGCAGGCCGCAACGCTGCCTGACTATGTGGCAAAGCTGGCGGATGCCGGGGCGCGGGTATCGCTCTTCATTGACGCGGATTTGGCGCAGATTGAGATGGCGCACCGGGTGGGTGCCCCGGTGATTGAGCTGCACACAGGCGCCTACGCGGACGCCGAACCTTCCGCGCAGGCCGCCGAGCTGGAGCGCCTCACCAAAGCCGCGACCGCCGCCCACGGACTTGGGATTGAGGTCCACATTGGCCACGGGCTGACCTTTGAGAATGTGGCCCCCGTGGCAAGATTGCCGGAGGTGATGGAGCTCAACATCGGCCACTTTTTGGTGGGCGAGGGCGTGATGCTCGGCTTTGGCCCGGCGGTTGCCAAGATGAAAGCGCTGGTTGCGGAGGCCCGCGCTTAGCTGGAGCCGACCTCGTCGAGGTGACAGGCCGCTTTTTGGTCTGCTGAGATGTCGCGCAGGGTGGGGACTTCGGTGCGGCAGCGGTCAAAGGCGAAGGGGCAGCGGGTGTGAAAGCGGCAGCCGGCGGGGGGGCTCGCCGGGGAGGGGACGTCGCCCTCCAGGATGATGCGCTCGCGTTTGGCGCGGGGGTCGGGCCGCGGGGCGGCGGACATGAGGGCCTTTGTGTAGGGGTGGCGCGGCTCAGCGAAAATGGCGGCGCGGGTGCCAATTTCGACGATTTGGCCGAGATACATCACAGCGACGCGGTCGGCCACGTGCTCCACCACGCCAAGGTCGTGGCTGATGAAAAGGTAGGCGAGGCCAAACTCGGCCTTCAGATCCATCATCAGGTTGAGGACCTGCGCTTGGACCGAAACGTCGAGCGCGGAGACGGGCTCGTCCGCCACAATCAGCTTTGGGGCAACGGCAAGGGCGCGGGCAATGCCGAGGCGCTGGCGCTGGCCGCCTGAAAATTCAAAGGCGTAGCGGTCCATGGCGTCTTGCGGGAGGCCGACCTTGGCAAAGAGTTCGGCCACGTGCGCCTTTCGCTCAGCCCGGCCTAGGGTGCCGAAATTTTCCAGCGGCTCGCCGACAATGGCGCCGGCGCGCATGCGCGGGTTGAGCGAGGCGTAAGGGTCCTGGAAGACGATCTGGAGCTCTTGGCGCAAGGGGCGAAAGTCGCTGCGGGAGAGGCGTCCCACATCGCGCCCCTCAAAGGTGATGGTGCCGGCGGTGGGTTCCAGAAGGCGCAGGATGAGGCGGCCGACGGTGGATTTTCCGCAGCCCGATTCACCCACCACGCAGAGGGTTTCACCGGGCGCGACTGCGAAGGAGACGCCGTCCACCGCGCGCACTTGGCCCACCTCGCGCGCCAAAAGGCCCTTTTGGATCGGGAAGTGTTTGACGAGATCTGTGACCGCAAGGGTGGGGGTCATGCGCTAAGCACCGCGTCGGAGCGGAAGCAGGCGGCCTTGTGGCCCTTGCCAATGTCGGTGAGGGGCGGGCGCTCCACCCGGCATTTTTCGATGGCGAGGGGGCAGCGGGGGGCGAACGCGCAGCCTTGGATTTTTTGGCGGAGCGAAGGCACCATGCCGGGGATTTCGGTGAGGCGCCCGCCGGGGTGGCCGCGCGCCTGGGAGCCCAGGAGGCCGCGCGTGTAGGGGTGGGCGGGGCGGTCGAAGAGGTCTTCCACGGGCGCTTCCTCCACCTTGCGCCCGGCGTACATCACGATGACGCGCTGGCAGGTTTCGGCCACGACGCCAAGGTCGTGGGTGATGAGGATGACGGAGGCGCCGGTCTCGTCTTTCAGCTTGATCATGAGGTCGAGCACCTGCGCCTGGATCGTGACATCGAGCGCGGTGGTGGGTTCGTCCGCAATCAGGAGCTTTGGGTCGCAGGCGAGGGCCATTGCGATCATGACGCGCTGGCGCATGCCGCCGGAGAATTGGTGCGGATAGTCGTCCAGGCGCGAGGCGGCGCCTGGGATTTTGACCATGTCGAGCACTTCGCGGGCGCGCTCGCGAGCGGCTTTGGTGGAGACGCCGCGGTGGAGTTTGACGGCCTCTGCGATTTGCCCGCCGATGGTGAGCACGGGGTTGAGGCTCGTCATCGGCTCTTGAAAGATCATCGCGATGCGGTTGCCGCGAATGTCGCGCATTTCGCGCTCCGACAGCGCCTGAAGATCGGTGCCCTCGAAGGTGACGGTGCCGCCGACGGTTTTTGCGATTTTTGGCGGCAGAAGGCGCATCACGGAGAGGGCGGTGACGGATTTGCCGCAGCCTGATTCGCCCACGATGCCGAGGGTTTCGCCCGCCTGCACCTCAAAGGTGAGGCCATCGACGGCGCGGGCAACACCGTCTTCGGAGTAAAAGTGGGTGGAGAGGTCCTCGACCTTGAGGACCGCGCTCACATGCGCCTCGCAATGCGCGGGTCGAGCCGGTCGCGCAGGCCATCGCCCACGAGGTTCACGGCGAGCACCACAAGGGCAAGCGCGAGGCCTGGCCAAAACACCGTCCACGGCGCGATGGAGACGAAGAGCCGGCTGCCGGAGATCATATTGCCCCAGGTGGGAAGTTCGGGCGGGACCCCGGCGCCCAGGAACGACAGGGCCGATTCCACCAAGATGGCGGAGGCGCAAATGTATGTGGCCTGCACGATGAGGGGCGGGATGCAGGGCGGCAGGATGTGGCGGACCAGGATTTTCCAGGTGGGGGCGCCGCCGGCAATCGCCGCTTCCACATAAGGCCGCTCGCGCACCGAGAAGACGACGGCGCGCACCAGGCGCACCACCCGGGGCGCCTCGGGGATGGCAATCGCGATGATGACGACGAAGACTGACGCGCCGGTGAGTGCGACGAGGGCGATGGCAAGGAGGATCGCGGGGATGGCCATGAGGCCATCCAGAAGCCGCATCACGATGGCCTCCACCCACTTAAAGTAGCCCGTGAGGAGGCCGACCACGAGGCCTGTTGCGACCGCGAGCGCGGCCACCGTGAGGCCGACGGTGAGCGAGATGCGCGCGCCGTGGACGGTGCGGGCGAAGACATCGCGGCCGAGGTGATCGGTGCCGAGGAGGTGGGTGTCGGAGGGGGGGCGCAGGCGCTGGAGCGGCTGCATCAGGAGCGGGTCACCGGTGATCCAGGGGGCGATGAGGGCCACCAGGGACATTGCGCCGAGGGTGAGCGCGCCGAACACGAGGGTGGGGTTGCGCCGGACAAAGCGCCAGAGGCCGCGTTTGGCGGGGGCCTCGCCGAGGGTGGCGTCGGTCAATAGCGGATCCTCGGGTCGATGACGGTGTAGACGATGTCAACGAGGAGGTTGACGATCACGTAAACCCCTGAAAAGACGAGCACGACGCCCTGGATGATGGGGTAATCGCGTTTGGTGATGGCATCCACCACAAGGCGGCCCATGCCGGGGATGTTGAACACGGTCTCGGTGATGACGACGCCGCCGATCAACAGCGCGACGCCAATCCCGATGACGGTGACGATGGGAACGCCGGCATTCTTGAGCGCGTGTTTGAGGAGGACGGGGCGGGTTGCAACGCCCTTGGCGCGGGCGGTGCGGATATAGTCCTCGCTCATCACGTCGAGCATGGCGGTGCGTGTGATGCGCGCGATCAGCGCCACATAGGCAAGGCCGAGCGCGATGGAGGGCAAGATGAGATGGCGCGCCCACTCCCCAAGCCCATTTGCGATGGGGCGATACCCCTGAACAGGTAGCCATTGGAGCTTTATGGCAAAGACGTAAACCAGCGCGTAGCCGACCACGAAGACGGGGACGGAGAAGGCGAGCACCGAGGCGCCCATGAGCGCGCGGTCGAGGAAGCCGCCCGCCGACCAGGCCGCCAGCACGCCGGCCGCAATGGCGAGGATGACGGCAAGGATCAGCGTTGTGAGCGCAAGCGCCGCGGTGGGTTCAACCCGCTGTGCGATGAGGCGCGACACGGGTTCGCCGGAGAAGATTGAGACCCCAAGGTCCCCCTGCACGACGCCGCCGAACCAGCGCACGAACTGGACGGGCAGCGGATCATCGAGCCCGAGCCGCTGGCGGATTTGGTCGATTTGGGCAGGGGTGGCGTTGTCGCCCGCAATGATGGCTGCAGGATCGCCCGGGGAGAGATGCACGAGCAAGAAAACGAGCACGCCGACAATGGCCATCACCAAGATGGTGGAGAAAAGCCGGCGGATGATGAAAGCGGCCATTGGACCCCTTGGTTGCCCCAGACTGCGCCACGTCCACCCCCACACTTCCTTTGGTGAGATGAGAGACGCGACCTTCCACTCAAACCCGCGTGGCGGGTTTGAGCATCTTTTGATGTGGAACTGGCCAAAAGGCCAGTTCCGTGGAGCCGACAATTTCAGGAGCTCGCGCGGGGGATGACGGGTCAAGGCCACCAAAGTGGGCTGTCGCCGACTTTGGCATCAAAGAGTGCCGGCAACTATGCCGGCGGAGCGCAGCGTGCCTTGAGGCGTCATCCCCCGCGCGAGAGAATGGTACGAGGCGGGAGAGGCTTGCTCCCCCGCCCCACGGCATGATGGTTACGTTTTAGAAACGTTCCAGAAGGGGACCAGCTCCGGCATCGCGATCAACCCCTGAAGGTTGGCGCGATAGGCGACCGGCGGCGTCCACTGGCCAAGGACGGCCATGGGAACATAGTTCCAGGCGTTGTCCTGAAGTTGCTGGGCGACGGCTTGGCGTTCCTCGAAGGAGGGCGCGGCGGCCCATGCATCGCGCAGGTCCTCGTGGGTCGGATCGTTGGGCCAGCCGAACCAGGCGTTGTCGCCGGCGGAGGAGTGGGCGGAGAGGCCGATCGGGTTGTCGAACGCGTGGCCGGACGCCCAGGTGATGAAGATGTTCCAACCACCGTCGGCGGGCGGGGATTTGACCGCGCGGCGGGTGACGACGCCGCCCCAGTCGGACGGTTCCAGGACGACGTTGACGTCGGCTTTGCGGAGTTCCTGGGCAATCAGGAGCGCAGCGTTGTTCATGAAGTCGATGTTGGTCGCTTGGAGGACGGTCACAGGGGCGCCGTCATAGCCGGCCTCTTTGAAGAGGGCCTTTGCCTTTTCAATGTCTTGGCCGCCGGAGAACCAGTCGGTGTTGACGGTCGATTCCATGTTGCCGGAGCAGCCGAAGAGGGACGGGCACTCTTGGAAGTAGGCCGGGTTGCCGAAGGTGGCGGTCAGAATGTCATTCTGCTTGATGAGGTGCAGCATCGCCTGGCGGGCGGCCGGATGGTTGAACGGCGGGTGGAAGAAGTTGAGCCGGGCCATGCCGACGTTGCCGCCCTTGTTGATGATCTCCACCGTGATGCCGGGGTCGGCCTCCAGCACGGGGAGGAGGTCGATGGGGGGCGTTTCGTAAAAGTCGATCTCACCGGCTTGCAGCGCGCTCATGGCGGTTTGCGCATCGCCAATGTTTTCGAAAATCACGCGGGGGATGTTGACCACCTTGCCGCCGGCCGCGCCATCGGCAGGCTCGGAGCGGGGGATGTAATCATCGCGCTTGTCATAGATGTAGCGCTGACCGGGGATGGTTTCATCCTGGTTGAACGTGAAGGGGCCTGAGCCGATGTAGGTGGTGATTTGCTCGTTGGGGTCTGTCGCGGCTTCGGACGCGCGCATGATGTAGCAAACGTTGGTCGACACTTTTGCGAGCGCGTCGAGCACAAGGCCGTAGGGTTCTGACAGGACGATCTGGAAGGTTTTTTCGTCCACAATCGGCATGTCGGCGACGCGGGCGAACATGTGCTGCGCGGCGCCATCCCGGGCGGCCCAGCGGCGCACGGAGGCCACGCAATCTTCCGACGTCACCGGCTCGCCGGTGGAGAAGGTGAGACCGTCGCGCAGGGTCATCGTGTAGGTCAGCCTGTCGTCTGACAGCGACCATTCGGAGACCATCTGCGGCTGCGGGCGGAAGTTGGAATCGTAGGCGAACAAGACATCGTAGATCATCGCGCCGTGGTAGGACGTGACGTTCGCGGTGGTCCAAATGGGGTCGAACACCTGAAGGTCACCGTGGAGCACGGCGCGCAGGGTGTTGGCATCTGTCTGTGCGCGAGCGCGGCCGATGATGGCGGGCGTGGCAAGCAGGGCGGCAGAGGCGGCGGAGCCCTTCAGGATCAGGCGGCGCGTGGGTCTCATGTCAGGTCCCTCAAATTTTTCTCGGGTCGCGCATCGTCTGGTCACGACCGCGTGTACTTTCAACGTTGTTCAAACTGCGGGCAAGCCCCCCTTTTGGGCAAGGGGGTGCTCAGATGAGGCGCTTGCCGGCAAACGGGCCCTCGTCGAGCGGCCAAAGCGGGCGTTTGACGGCCTTGTAGGCGTGGGCGCGCGGGTCGGGCGGGCAGGCGCCGCCAGTGTCCGCGCGCAGGATGAGATCGGCGAGCGCGCCAAAGGCGCCGGCAAAGTGCTGTGCCGATTTTAGCACCAGAAGGCGATAGTCTTCCGCGTTGAGGCCGACCGAGGTGAAGAGGCCAAGGCCCAGCGCCTGCGTGCGCTTTTCGATGAGGATCACATCGATCCCGCCCATGCGAATGGCGGCCATTTTGCCAAGCGGCACCGGGGCAGCGCCGAACATTTGCTCCCCCGCGTCGCAAAGGCCGATGACGGTGACGGTGGCGTCAATGGGGTCGCCGGAGCCGGCGGACGCTTTGCCGCCAAAGCGAAGGTCAAAGGTTCGGTGGAGCCCTGCCTCGTGGCAGAATTGGACGGCGAGCGGGTCCCACAGGGGCGCGACCGCAACGCCGCTGACGCCAATCATGCGCAGCGCTGCGATGGCAAAGGTGTTGTCGGACGCGGCGCCCCCGCCGGCATTGTCGGCAGGCTCTGCGATGATGGCGCGGCCGGGGTGGTTCATGACCGCTGTTAGCGCCGCGTCAAAGGGTTGTGCGGGCGGGGACCAGGTGCCACGGCCCTCGAAGACGCGTTTGGCCAGGCGCTCGGCAAGGGCATCCCCTTCGGCCTTTGCGTTGTCGGTGATGACGAGGACGCGCGTTCCCATGTCGGCATGGTCGCCGTGCTGGAAGCCGTGGGCGAGGGAGACGGAGAGCACCGGGTGTTTTTCGTGCGCCTGAAGGTCGTTGACGAGGGTGCGCACGGGCTCGGTGGTGGTGGGGAAAAAGTCCCACATTCGCGGGTCGTAGAGGGAGGTTTTGGGCGTGATCTCGCCGCGCAGCGTCGCGAGGACGAGGGTGATGAGCTCTTCGGCGCGCTCGATAATGTCGATGTGGGGGTATTCTTTAAAGAGGATGGAGATGTCGGCCAACGCCACGCGCTTTTCGGTGAGGTGGCAGTGCGGGTCATACTCGCAGCCGATGACGGCGTTTGGCGCAAGGGCGCGGATCGCCTCCAGCATGTCGCCCTCCACATCGGCGATGCCTTCCACCATCATCGCGCCGTGAAAGCCCATGAGGATGCCATCCACCGGGAGGGCGGCGCTGAGGCTTTCCAGGATTTCCGCCTTCATGGAGGCGTGGCTTGCCGCATCGACGGTGCCTGAGGGTTCGGCCCAGAAGGAGGGCCCCTCGAGGAGGGCAAAGCCTTCCGCAGCGGCTCGGCGGCGGGCGACGATGAGCGGCGCGGTGCACAGGCTCACCCGGTCGGGATGCGCGCCGGCGGGGGCGTAGAAGGCGGCCTCAAAGCTCGCGCGGCTCGTGGGGAGCGGTGAGAAGGTGTTGGTCTCGGTGGCGAGTGAAGCAACGAACAGGCGCATTGTCTCTCCCATCGGCAGGCGGGGGAGGATGGGCGCGGCACGGCGACTTCGTCAAACGGCGATTGGTTCCCCTGGATATATGAAAATTTTCTTAGAACGTTAGGAACGCCTGCGTCAGTCTGTCGTTGTTGAGATAGGTACTTAAGCCTACCCTATTGGCAACGAAACAGGTGAACGATGACGAAGTTCCCCCACTGGGGCCTCGCCACGGCGACGGCGCTTTCGCTGGTGATGACCGCGGGTGCGCATGCGCAAACCCGGATCTCTCTGAATGAAGACAAGGTTGCTGGCTTGACCGGCTCCTGCGCCACGCTCGCTGAGCGGGTCGAGGCGATGGACGGTGCGGTTGACACTCGCGATCAGGCCGAGCGCATCGTTTCGGCCATCAATGACAACGATCTGGTCGCTTGCGACGAGATCGTGCTTAACATGGGCTCCGCTGAGACGGTGAGCGCTGAAGCGTCGGCCGATGCGTCCGTTCAAGCCATGGCCGCGGCGGACGATGCCGAGACCGTGACCGTGACCGACGAGGTGCAGATCGAAGGTGAGGCGGTTGTTCAGGTTCCTGAGCCTGACGTTGACGTGACCGTGGCCCCGCCGCAGGTCACCGTGCGCAAGACCCAGCCCGAAGTTTCCATCACGGCCGCCCCCACCAACATTGAATTGCGCCAAGCGCGCCCAACTGTTCGCGTGGAAGTGCCGGAACTTCGTGTGACCGTGGAGATCCCGGCGCCGGCGATCTACGTTTTGTCTGAAGCGCCGGACGTCTCGGTGACGAACCCTGATCCGGCGATCGAGGTTTCGCAGGCCGAGCCCACCGTGTCTGTTCGCCAGGCCGACCCGCAGCTCGCGCTTGCGGTTGACGCTGAGGACCGCACGGACGATGCGGCCACCGACCGGACCGCGTCCGACCGGGTCGAAGCGGGCACCATGACACCAGCCAACGCCGGATCGGCCGAGCCCGTGGCGAGCGATGTGAGCACGCAATCTGCCGAAGCGTCGGTGGAGTTCATGGAACCGGAAGAGGCCCAGGCGCAGATCTCGTTTGATGCCGCTGAGCCGACCATCGAGTACCGGGACATGACGCCTGAGGTGACGGTGACGTTCGCCGAAGAGCCCACCGTCCAGATCGTGCGCACCGGCGACCCGCAGGTGACGTTTGAGACGATGGAAGAGCGCAACGCGCGCCGCGCCGAAGAGAGCACTGAGGAGGCCGCGTCCAACCAAACGCCGATGCCGGCGATCGCAGACGGTGAGATGGAAGCCGCGGACAGCGCCGAACCGCTTGCCGACCCGGCCATGGCCGCGAGCAACGAAACGGGCCAGACGTTTCGTGTTGAAGAGCTGATGGACATGACCGTCATTGCTGCCGATGGCAACGATGTGGGCCAGCCGGAGGCTTTCATTGAACTTGCGCAAAAGCAGTTCATGATCGTGTCTGAAGGTGGTTTTCTTGGCTTCGGCGGGACGGATCTTGCAATTCCCGTTGACCGTCTTTCGGTGGCGGGATCGCAGATCCGCCTTTCTGAGATGACAGAAGCGGAGATGGAAGCGGCGTCGGACTTTGACTATCCGTCCGACGCGGTGCTTGAGGGCGAGCGCTCAATCGCCATCAACTAAGTTTTCCGCGGACGGTTTCTAACGCGTGGGCGCGGTGCCAAAGGGTGGCACCGCGCCTTCGTCCGTTTCGATCCAGATGGATTTGGACTGCGTATATTCGCGCATCACATCGGCGCCGGATGAGCGGCCGAAGCCGGAGCCCAGCATCCCCCCGAACGGGGTTTGGACGGAGAGGGCGCGGTAGGAATTGACCCAGATTGTGCCAGCACGCAGGGCGTTTGCGACCCTGTGGGCGCGCATGATATTTTTGGTCCAGACCGCACCGGCAAGGTCGAACGCGCCGCCGTTGGCAATGGCGAGGGCCTCCGCCTCATCGTCAAACGGGATGACGGCAAGGACGGGCCCAAAGATTTCTTCGTTCGCAAGGGGCATTTTTGGGGTGACGCCGGCAAAGACGGTGGGCGCCACGAAAAAGCCCTCCGACAGCGCGGCCGGCACAGTGCCGCCGAGGCGGGTGGCGCCGGCGGCCTCGCCCGCTGCGATGGCGGCGCGCACGCTGGTCACCTGCGGGCGGTTGTTGATGGGGCCGACCTCGGTCGCCTCGTCGAGGGGGGGGCCGAGGCACAAGTTTTGCGCGCCCGTTGCGACCCACTCGACCATTTGGTCGTAGACCGGGCGCTCCACCAGGAGGCGGGCGCCGGCGGTGCAGCTTTGGCCGGCTGCACCAAAGATGGCGCCGAGCGCGGTGTGGGCGGCGCGCGGGAGGTCGGCATCGGCGAACACGATGTTGGCCGATTTGCCGCCAAGCTCCAAAAGGGCGGGGCGGCCAGCGGATGCGGCAGCCGCGGCCACTTTTCGCCCGGTCGGGACCGAGCCGATGAAGACCACCTTGCCGGCCCGCGGATCGCAGACCAGGGCCGCCCCCGTGGTGCTCCCATGGCCCGCCACGACATTGAGCGCGCCGGGTGGCACGCCGGCCTCGTGGACGAGCGCTGCAAGGGCGAGGGTGGAGGCGGGCGTGAGCTCGGACGGTTTGATCACCACCGCGTTCCCCGCCGCAAGGGCGGGCGCGATTTGCCAGCCGGCCGTGAAGATCGGCGCGTTCCACGGGGTGAGCTGGACGATGGTGCCCAAGGGCTCGCGCGTCACAATGTTGAGGTGGGTGGTGGGGACGGGGACGACGTCGCCCAAAATCTTGTCGGCCCACCCGGCATAGTGGGCAAACATCTCGGCGACTTTGGCGACCTCGACCCGGCAATCGCGGATGGGCTTTGCGGCGGTGCGGGCCTCAAGCTCGGCAAGGGTCTTGGCCGATGCGCGGATTTTTGTGGCGGCGTCCATCAAAATGTTGGCGCGGGCGCTGGCGGTGAGGGCGCGCCAGGCGGTGCCGCCGGCCTCTGCCGCGTCCATGGCGGCGGTTGCGGCGGGGGCGGCGCCATCGGCGTAGGTGGCGGCAAGGGTGCCGGTGACCGGGTCTTCAATGGTGACGGGGTCGCCTGTGCCGGTGAGGATGTCGCCGTCGATGAGGCTGTGGGTCATGGGGCTTTGCCTTCGATGACGATGCGGTTGAAGTCTTCGCCGGGGCCAATTGTGTCGGCCGCAAGGCGCCAGCGCTCGGCAATGTCGATGGCAAGGGGGCCGGCGCCGGGGGCGTTTTTGGCAAGTGCGACGTCCTTTGCCATGAGGCCGAGGGTGAAGCCGCTGTCGAACGCGCCAGACAGGACCCAGCGGGGGAGGTTGAGTTCGCTGACCGCGCTGCGGCCGCTGCCGGCGTTGAGCGCATCGAGCAGCGTTTCGGGGGCAACCCCGCCGGCTTCTGCCATGGAAAGCGCCTCGCCGGCGAGGAGGAGATGGCCGGCGCACAAGAGATTGTTGGCAAGCTTCACCGTTGCGCCGGCGCCCGGGCCGCCGCAGTGCACCGTTTTGCGGGAGAGGGCGTCCAGGATGGGGTTGGCGGCGGCGATGTCCGCCTCCGCGCCGCCGGCCATGATGAGAAGGGCGCCCGTGGCCGCGCCCGCCGCACCGCCGGAGACTGGCGCGTCGAGGTACCGCGCGCCTGCGTTTGCGCATCGGGCGTGGTTTTTTTGCGCAGCGTCCGGCGAGATTGTGGAGGTGTCAATGATGAGGGTGCCGTCTTTGCTGACGGCGAGGATGTCGGCGAGGACGGCGTCGACCACCGCCTCGTTGGGCAGCGACAGGACGAAGACGTCGCTGGCGGTTGTGACGCGGGGGGTGGTTTCTGGGAGGGCCGCGTTTTCGGGGTCGACGCCTTTGACGGAAAAGCCGGCCGATTGGAGGGTTTTGGCCATCGGCAGGCCCATGGCCCCGAGGCCCACAACGGTGACTTTGTCCACGAACGCCCCTTCTTGATCGCACGCGGGAGGATGGGGCGATGGGGCGGCAAGGGCAACGGGCGATCGTTGTGCGGTGCGAGACGGCGGGCTACGCTTTGGCCATGGATGGTGATGGACATGCGCTTGGCCTGGTCGTGAACCCGCGCGCGGCAGCGCGAGAGGCGGCCGTTGCGGGGCCCTTTACGGCCGATGGGTTTGCGGCGGCCCACGGGGCGGTTTGCGCATTTCCGGGCTATGGCGCGACGCCGCTGCGTGCGCTTTCTGGGCTTGGCGATGCGTTGGGCGTTGATGAAATCCACTATAAGGACGAGGCGGGGCGCTTTGGCCTTGGGAGTTTTAAGCCCCTTGGCGCGCCCTATGCGGCGGCGCGGGCGCTGCTGGACATTGCCCGGCGCACTGAGCCTGCGGCGAGCCTTGAGGGCGTGGTGCGGGGGGCGTTTGCGGACGCTTTGTCGGGCGTCACGCTGCTGTCGGCCACCGATGGCAACCATGGGCGCGCGGTGGCGTATGCCGCCAAGGCGTTTGGCGCGCGGGCGAAAATCTTTGCCCATCCGGGGATGAGCGAGGGGCGGCGGGCCGCGATCCGTGCCCTGGGCGCAGCGCTCGAAATTTGCCCGGGCGGATATGACGACAGTGTGCGCGCCGCCTATGCGGAAGGGGCCGCCACCGGCAACCCCGTCATCCAGGACACCACGATGGGGGACGACACGGCCGCGCCCTTTGCGATCACCGAGGGCTATGGAGTGATTGCGCAGGAGGTTTTTGACGCGCTCGACCGGCCGCCCACCCATGCGATTGTGCAGGCGGGGGTCGGCGGGGTGGCGAGCGCGATTTGTGCGCGCTTTTGGCAATTTTGGGGGGCAGAGCGGCCGAAATTCATTGTGCTGGAGCCGCACAATGCGGCCTGTGTCGCGGCAAGCCTTGCGGCCGGACGGCCTGTGACGATCGACGGCAACACCGATACCGCGATGGCGGGGCTGGCGTGCGGAACGGTGTCTTCGCTGGCGTGGGACGTCCTCGCGACGGGGGCGGATGCGGCGCTTTTGGTGCCCGATGCGATGGCGGCGACGGGGATGAAGCGCCTGGCGCGGCCCCTTGCGGGCGATCCGGCCATTGTGGGCGGTGAGTGCGCGGGCGGGGCAATCGGCGCGCTGATGGCGCTGGCCGAACGGCCTGATCTTCGTGCAGCGCTTGAGATGGGCGCCGATGCGCGGGTCTTTGTGCTGGGGACGGAGGGCGCCACGGACCCCGCGCTTTATGAGAGGCTGGTGGGGATCGCGCCCGAGAGCGTTGCGCCGTGAAGATGGCCCTTTCGCGCCTTCACGCGCGGCTTGAGGCGCTGTGCGCCATTGCGCCATTGCCGCCCCAGGGTGCGTGCCGCATGGCGCTCACCGAGGCGGACAAGGCGGGGCGCGATCTGTTTGCGGGCTGGGTGGCGGAGGCGGGGCTCTCGCTCACCATCGACGCTGTGGGCAACATGTTTGCGCTGAAGGCCGGGACCAACCCCGCGCTGGCGCCCGTCATGAGCGGGTCGCACCTTGATACGGTGGCGACCGGTGGGCGCTTTGACGGGGCGCTTGGGGTGTTGGCGGCGCTTGCCGTCGCGGAGACCATGGCGCCTTCGCCGCGCGGGCTTTGCGTTGCCAACTTCACCAACGAGGAAGGGGCGCGGTTTGCGCCCGACATGTTGGGCTCGCTGGTGGCGGTGGGCGGGCTGTCGGTGGCGGCGGCTCGCGCGACCGAGGGCGTTGACGGTGTGGCGCTTGGCGAGGCGCTTGATGGGATCGGCTATGCGGGGGCGGGCACGGGGCCCATCCCGCCGCACGCGTTTGTGGAGCTTCATGTGGAGCAGGGGCCTGTGCTGCACGAGGCCGACGCGCCGCTTGCAGCGGTCATAGGCGTGCAGGGGATTTCGTGGCGCAGCGTCGTCTTTGAGGGGGAGGCGAACCATGCGGGCGCGACGCCCCAGCGCTTGCGCAAGGATGCCGGGCGGTCGGCGATTGAATTTGCGGCCGCGGCGCTCGCCCTGCCGGAGCGGTTTGGGGACGAGCTTTTGGTGACGGTCGGCCGGGTGGTGATGGAGCCTTCGCTCATCAACGTCATCCCCGCGCGGGCGAGCGTGACGGTGGATTTGCGCCATCCGGACGCGCAAACGTTGGCGGAGGCGGATGCGGCGGTGGAGGCGCTGGCCGCGGCTGGCACCGTGACGCCGCTCGCGCGCTTTGACCCTGTGGTGTTCGACCCGCGCGTGGTGGACGTGATTGACCATGCCGCGGCGGGCCGGGGGCTTTCGGCGCGGCGGATGATTTCGGGCGCGGGGCATGATGCGCAGATGCTGGCCCGCGTGTGCCCGGCGGCGATGATCTTTGCGCCCTCCATCGATGGGATCAGCCACAACCCCGCCGAGGCGACGGATGCGGCCGACATTGATGCGGCCGTGATGGTCCTTGCCGATGTGATCGCGACGCTTTGCCAAAAGGAGACGCCATGGCCCGCATCCTAACCGTTGCGGGGGCGCAGCTTGGCCCCATCGCGCGGGACGAACCGCGCCACGCGGTGGTGCAGCGCCTCATCGCGATGATGCGCGCGGCGGCCGACCATGGGGCCGACCTTGTGGTGTTCCCAGAGCTTGCGCTCACCACATTCTTCCCCCGCTGGATGATGGAGGATGAGGCGGAGCTCCTGCGCTTTTATGAGCGCGAGATGCCGTCCCCCGAAACGCAGCCGCTGTTTGAAGAAAGCTTGCGGCTGAACATTGCCTTCGTGCTTGGCTATGCGGAGCTGACGGCCGATGGGCAGCGCTTCAACACTGCGATTTTGGTGGAGCGGGGCAAGATAGTCTTAAAATATCGCAAGGTGCATTTGCCGGGGCATGGGGAACATGAGCCCTGGCGGGCGTTTCAGCATTTGGAGAAGCGGTATTTTGCGGTGGGGGACCTTGGGTTTCCGGTGGTGCGGGCGCTGGGCGGCAACATGGGGCTCGCCGTTTGCAATGATCGGCGATGGCCGGAAACCTATCGCGTGATGGGGCTTCAGGATGTTGAGCTGATTGCCATTGGTTATAACACGCCGCTGCACAACCCGCCGGCGCCCGTGCACGATGCGCTGGGCCTCCACCACAACACGCTGGTGATGCAGGCGGGCGCCTATCAGAACGCAACGTTTGTGGTGGGCGTTGCCAAATGCGGCGTGGAGGAGGGGGTGATGCAGATCGGCGGCTCGCAGATCATCGCGCCCTCGGGGGAGACGATTGGCGCGGCGACCACCCTTGAGGATGAGGTGTTTTTGGCGCGCTGCGACCTTGATCTTTGCGGGTCCTACAAGCGCTCTGTGTTCAATTTTGCCGCGCACCGGCGGCCGGAGGCCTATGGCCTCATCACCGCGCGGGCCGGGGCCGTGCCGCCTGAGGAGAGTTGATGAACGACCTTGTGCTCACCGGGGGGCGGGTGATCGACCCATCCCAACAGATCGACGGTGTGATGGATGTGGCCTTCAAGGATGGGCGCGTTTCGGCCGTTGGCGCCGCGCTGGAGGGGGCCGAGCGGCGCAATGTGTCGGGCAAGATTGTGACGCCGGGGCTCATCGACCTTCACACCCATGTTTATTGGGGAGGCACCTCGCTGGGGATTGATGCGGAAGAGTTTTGCCGCATGTCGGGCGTCACCACCGCGGTGGACACGGGGAGCGCGGGGCCCGGCAATTTTATGGGGTTTCGCCGGCATGTGATCGATCGATCCGAGGTTCGGATCCTCGCTTATCTGCACGTCTCGTTTGCGGGGATTTACGCGTTTTCCAACACCGTGATGGTGGGGGAGAGCGAGGAAATTCGCCTGATGGCGCCGGCCGATTGCGCGCGCGTGGCGGACGAAAACCGCGATGTGATTGTGGGCATCAAGGTGCGGTGCGGTCGCCATGCGTCGGGCACGCAAGGGTGGAACGCGCTCCAAATGGCGCTGGAGGTGGCGGACGAGACGGGCCTGCCGCTGATGGCGCACATCGACCATCCGCCGCCCACCTATGAGGAGGTGATTGGCGCGCTGCGGCCGGGCGATATTTTGACCCACTGTTTCCGCCCGTTTCCCAACGCGCCGTGCAACGGGCAGGGCGCGGTGAAGGAGGCGGTGCGCGAGGCGCGCCAGCGGGGCATCATCTTTGATGTGGGCCACGGGGGCGGCTCGTTCTCGTTCAAGACGGCGCGGGCGATGCTTGCCGGTGGGTTTGAGCCGGACACCATCTCGTCCGACGTTCACAGCGTTTGCATTGATGGGCCGGCGTTCGACCAGGTGACGACGATGTCGAAGTTTTTGGTGATGGGGATGCCGCTGGGTCGGGTGATTGCGGCCTCCACCGTGGCCGCGGCCGATGCGCTGAAGCGGCCCGAGCTTGGCACGCTGCGCGCCGGCGCGGTGGGGGATGCCACCATTTTATCCATCGAGGAGGGGGCGTTCGACTATGTGGATGTCGTTGGTGAGACGGTGGTGGGGGACAGGAAAATCCGCTCGGACGGGGTGGTGGTCGGCGGGCGGTGGTGGTGGCCGGAGTGACCCGCCGACTTGGCGTTAGCCGTCGTTCAAGATGTGGCGCAGCATTCTGATGTCGTGCTGGAAAATGCTGTGGCCGATGCCGGGCTGGGTGTAGGTCTCCACCCGCGCGCCCATGGCGGTGAGGATGGCCGAGGTGTCATGCACGCGCTTTAGGGGGATGTGCGGGTCTTTTTCGCACACGCTGAGCGAGACGTGGACATCGTCGAGCCGGCCCTCGTAGCCAAAGTGTTTTTCGCGGTGCTTGTGGAGCGCCTCGTCGGGGTAGGCGAGGGGGTTGTCGGCGGTGCCGATGAGGCCGCCGGACATCGCAACCACCCCCAAGAATTTGGCCGGGTGGCGGGCGGCGTATTCGATCGCGAGGCAGGCGCCTTGGCTAAAGCCGGCGAGGAGGATGCGCGAGGGGGCGACCCCCGCCGCGCCAAGCTCGGTGACGGCGCGGTGCACGGTGGCGATGGCGGAGGTGATGTGCGGCTCGTTCTGCGGCAGCGGGGCGAGGAACGAGTGCGGCCACCACGTGTTGTGGGCGGCTTCGGGCGCGAGGAAGGCAATATCGGGGAGGGCCAATTGTTCGCCCAGCGCCAGCATGCCGGCGGCGGGGGCGCCGCGGCCGTGAAGCAAGATGGCGGCGTAGTTCGCCTTTTCGGGGGGTGGGCCGGCGGTGAGAATCTTGCCGGCGAGATGGGGGTCGGCGGTCATGCGGGCACCTTTAGGGGCGGGAGGATTTGTTCGATCCTGGCGCGGTTTTCTTCATAGCGAGGCGGGAGTTTGAGGGCCGCGCCCATCGTCTCGACGGGTTCGTCGACGGCAAAGCCGGGCGGGTCAGTGGCAATCTCGAAGAGGACGCCGCCGGGCTCGCGAAAATAGATGGCGTTGAAATATTGCCGGTCGATCACCGGGGTCACATCAAGCCCTGCGGCGCGCACCCGCTCTTGCCAGGTTTTTTGAATCTCGTCGGTCTCGGCGCGGAAGGCGACGTGGTGGATGGTGCCGGCGCCCTGGCGGCCGATGGAGGGCGCGTCGGAGCGGATGATGTCCACCATGGACGCTGCATCGCCGGAGGGGGAGGCAAAGCGCAGGCGCTCGGTGGTGCCGGTGCGTTCGGTGCCGGCGGCGGTGTAGCCGAAAATGTCGGTGAGGATTTTTGCGGTTTTGTCCGGGTCGCGCTCCCACAGGGTGACGGAGTGGAAGGCGCCTTCTGTGGTGTCGGCCTCGATGAATTCCACCGCCAGACCATCGGGATCGTGGACGGTGATCATGGGGCGGCCGAAGCGCTCTGCTGGGCCGTCGAAGTCCAGACCCTCGCCCGCGAGGTGGGTCATGAGGGGGTCGAGGCCGCCGGGGGCAAGGGTGTAGGCGAAGGCGCTGGCCATGCCGGGGCCCGCGCGGCCGGGGCCGGCGTCGACGAAGGGGAAGAACGTCAAGATGGTGCCGGGGGTGCCAGCGTTATCGCCATAGTAGAGGTGGTAGGTGCCGGAGTCGTCGAAGTTGACGGTCTTTTTGACGAGGCGTTGCTTGAGGGCCGAGACGTAAAAGTCGACGTTTTGTTGCGGCGGGCCGGAAATGGCGGTGATGTGGTGCAGGCCGGGAATGATCACGGACGAACGCTCCTGAACGCGGTTTTCCCCGATTTGGGTGCTATGGCACAGGATTGGAAGAGGCCCGCTCTTTCCGCCCAATCAGGGTGGTGACGACGCGGCCGATGTCGAGCCCGATGCCGATGAGCGTTGGCACCAGGACGAGGACGAGCACCGTCGCCGCGGCAAGGCCAAACACGATGGTGACCGCCATCGGCACCAGGAATTGCGCGGATGTGGACGTTTCAAAGAGAAGCGGGATGAGGCCGCCGATGGTGGTGAGCGAGGTGAGGAGGACGGCGCGGAAGCGGTCGGCGCTGGCGCCGATGGCGGCGGTCGCGGCGGCCTCGCCGGTGGCCAAGCGTTCGTCAAACCGGCGCACCAGAATGATGCTGTCGTTCACCAAGATGCCCGCAAGGCCCAGAAGGCCGGCAAAGCTCACGATGGTGAGGTTCATGCCCAAAAGCGCATGGCCCAGGATCGCGCCGACTGCGCCAAACGGGATGATGAGCATGATCACGATGGGCCGCCAGTAGGAGCCGAACACGACCGCGAGCGTGAGGTAGATGATGGCGAGCGCCAGGTAGGCGCCCTGGCGCAAATCTTCAAAGGAGCGGCGGCGTTCTCGGTCGCGGCCGCCAAACTCGCCGCGCACGCCGTAGCGCGCTTCAAGGCCGGGGAGGATCGCCGTGCGGATCTCTTCGGTGACCTCTTGGGGGGTGACGGTCTCGGTGTCGACGTCGGCAAAGACGGAGATGGTGATGTCGCCATCGCGCCGGAGAATGACGGAGAAGGTGTTGCGCTCGTCGAATGAGGCGATCTCGGTGAGGGGGACGAAGGCGCCGTCGGGGGATTTTAGGAAGAGGTTGGTGAGGGGGACGGCCTCGCCGCCGGCCCGTTGGCGCACGCGGATGGGGACTTCCTCGTCCCCGAGCGCGAGGCGGCGGGCAATTTCGCCCTCAAAGGCGCCGCGGACTTGGGCGCCCACCCGCTCGGCTGTGAAGCCGAGCGCCTTGCCCCGCGCGGTGAGGGAGAGGGCAACCTCCGGCTTTCCGAGGGGCAGATCATCGGTGACGCCGGCAACCCCGGGGATCGCGGCAATTTGGGTGGCAGCGTCTGTGGCGGCGGCCTTGAGGGTGGAGGGGGCGGCGCCGGTGAGTTTGAGGTCCACATCGCGGCCGGGGGGGCCGCCGCGCCGCTCGGCGATGGAGAGGCGTTTTATGCCGGCAATGTCAGGCACGGTTTTGCGCCACGCGCGGGTGATGGCGGGGGTGCGCACGTCGCGCAGTTCGGAGGCCGTGAGCTGCACGTTGAGGGTGGCAAGATTGTCCCCCCGGTCGCGGCCCGCGCGGCCGATGAGGGCGTAAACGTCCTCCACCAGGGGGTCGTCGCCAAAACTGCGCTCTGCGGCGGTGAGCGCCCGTTCGATGGCCGCAACGCCCGAAATCACGCGCTCGCGCGGGGTGCCGGGGTGAAACTCGACGCGCGCTTGGACGAATTCGGCCTCGGGCGCGGGGAAGAACACGAACTTGACGTGACCGCCGCCGATATAAAGCCCGTAGACGATGACCATGATGGTGCCGGCGGCGATGGCGAGCGTCGTGTAGCGAAAATGGTAGCTCGCCGCGACGAAGCGGTGGAACGGGCCATCGCGCACGGCGGCAAAGCGTGCGTCAAACGCCAGGCGAAAGCGTTCCATGGCGCCGGGTGTGGCGCGGCCGGCCCGTTGTGCGAGGCGCCTTTCGACAAAGGCGGCGGCGGTGAGGCTGAGAAGGACGGCAACCACCGCAAGGAGAAGGGGCGGGAGCGAGAAGACCGCCGAGAGCGCTTCGGGGCTTGCGTTGCGGATGAGGGCGAAGAGGGCGGTGAGCATCGCCGCGCCAAGGCCTGCGATGATGGTGAGGCGCAGGAAGCGGCCAATGCGCAGCGTGGTGGTTTGCGCCGCGTGCGACAGGTGGCCGGGCAGGATCAAAAAGCACTCGATGACGGAGGCGATGATGATCGCAATCGCCACAAGGGGGATGGCGGAAAACATTTGCCCCATCACGTCCCGCATCATGAAGATGGGGCCGAAGGCGGCAATGGTGGTAACGGAGGAGGCAAGCACGGGGACAAGCATTTCGCTCGCCCCGCGTTCGGCCGCCTCCGTGGCGGAAAGGCCGCGGGCGGCGAGCGTGTCGGCGTGTTCGCCCACCACGATGGCATCATCGACAATGACGCCGAGCATCATGATGAGCGCGAAGAGCGAGACCATGTTGATGGTCTGGCCGGTGGCAAACATCACCGCGAGGGTGCCGGCGAAGGCGACCGGGATGCCGAGCGCGACCCAAAATGCGATTTTCGCCCGCAAAAACAGGAAGAGGACCACAAGGACGATGGCAAGGCCCTGCCAGCCGTTGCGCACGAGGATGGAGATGCGCTCCCACAGCCGGTCGGTGCGCACATCGTAAAGTGAGATGTTGAGGCTTTGGGGGAGGGTTGGGCCCACTTCGGCCAGGTAGGCGCGGACCAGACGGTCGGAGGCGAGGGCGTCGTCGTTCTGCGCGCGCTGGACGGTGAGCTCGATGGCAGGGTTGCCGGTGCGAAGGCCGGTGATGCCGCCGCGGGAAAATCCATCGCGCACGGTGGCAACATCGCCCACTGTGAGCGCTTCGCCGGAGGGGAGCGCTTTGACGACAACGGCGGCAATGGCGGCGGGGGTCTCTTCGCCGCCCAGGACGCGCACCTGGCGGTCGACCGCGCCGTCGAGCACGCCGGAGGGGCGATCGCGGGTGTTCCCGCGGATGGCGGCGGCAATGTCGGCGGTGGTGAGGCCGTGGCGCAAAAGGTCATGCTCGCGCGCGTCGACGACAATTTCGCGCTCCCGCACGCCGCCCAGCGTCACACGGTCAAGGCCCCGCTCGAGCAGGTCGTCGCGGATTTTTCGCGCAAAGACCTGGAGGGCGGCTTCGGTGAAGGGGCCGGCAACGCCGATTTTTGCGACCGGGTCGCGGATGGCGTCGGTGGCGATTTGGGGGCGTTCGGCATCTTCGGGCAGCGTGGTGATGCCGGCGATGGCCTGCTCCACATCGCCCAGCGCCTTTTGCATGTCGGTGCCGGGCTGAAATTCGATGGAGGTGAAGGCGGACCCTTCGCGCGCGTAGGACCGGATTTCAGTGACATCGGAGAGGAAGCGGACGGTGGGTTCCACCGCATCCAGGATGTTGGCGGACACGTCCTCCGCGCTGGCGCCGGGCCAGGCGATGGAGACCTCCACCTGCGAGAGATTCGCCGGCGGCCAAAAGCGGGTGGTGAGGTTGGCAATGCTGAAGAGGCCGAGCGCCAGCATCAGCGCCATCAAGATGTTGGCCGCGTTCGGATGCCGCGTGAAAAATGAGATGAGCGCGAACGGGCTACGTGGCATCGCGGGAGGCCCCCCGGGCGCGACGGGGGGGCGCGTCGCGTTCGGCATCGGCGATGGTGTTGGGGTCGGTGGCGCCCGGGGACGCAAACGGGTCCACCCGGCGCACTTTGACCCCAACGCCGGCCTCGGCGAGGCGGGTTGTGACCACCGCGTCACCCTCGGCAACCCCGCGCACAATGGCCTCCGCATCATCGATCGCGACGAGGGTGATGGGCTTTGCCACCAGCCGCTCGTCCGCGCCGATCACAAAGACGCTCCCGTCGTAGAGCGCGGCGGTGGGGATGCGGGCAGTCTCCTCGTGGGCAAGGCCGGGGACGAGGACTTCCACGAACGCGCCGGGGCGCGGGGTGGGGCGCCCATCGAGCGCGAGCCTTGCAAAGACGTCAACGCCGGCGCGGCCGGCCTCAATGTCAGCGCCGGCGCGGGTGATGGTGGCGGTGTAGCGGATGGGTTGGTCGCCAATGCGCCAGATGACGTCGACCGGGGTCTCGAAGAGGGCGTTGCCGGCGAGGAGCCGGCCATAGCGCTGGTCGGAGAGGACGAAGCGCACATCCAGCGCATCGGCGCGGATGAGGGAGACGGCGATGTCGTTGGCAGCGAGAAGGCGGCCTATGGCGGCGTTTTCGGCACGCACAACGCCGGTGAAGGGCGCGGTGAGGACGGTGTCGGCAAGGGCGCGCTCGGCCTTTTCGACGGCCCATTCCAGCCGATCAATGGCGGCGGCCTGTTGGGCTCGGCGTGCCTCTTCGGCCTCCAGGGTGAAGCGGCGCTGATCGAGGGTTTGTTGGCGCTGGCTCACCAAAAGGCGGCGATCGTCGAGCGCGCGCTCGGTGATGGCGCCGCTGCGGGAAAGGCGTTCGGCGCGGTCAAGGTCGGTCTGCGCGAACGTGAGCTGCTCGGCCGCGCTTTTTGCCATGGCGCCTTCCATGGCAATGCGCGCGTCGGCCTCGGTTTTGCGGGCGCGGGCCTCGGCAAGCTGGGCGCGCGCATCGCGCAGTGCGCCCTCGTAGGTGAAGGGGTCGATGGTGACGAGTTTTGTGCCGGCCTCGACGGTGCGGCCCACTTGGAGCGTGTCGTGGACGGCAATCACCGTGCCGGGGGAGGCGACGCGAAGGTCGGCGCTGGTGGCGGCGACCACCTCGCCAAAGGCCCGAAGCGTGGCGCGGTTGGTGGCCAAGGCGGCGTCAACAGCGGTGACGCTGTAGACGGTTTCGGTCCGCTCGCGCTGGGCGTTTTGGCGCGACGGGCCGGACAAGAGCGCGCTTGTGATGGCAAACGCGGTGATCAGAACGAGCGCCGGCAAGACCCCTTGCGCGCCAAGGCGGAGAAGGCGCGCGATCATGCCGGCCCGCTCAATGGGGTTTTGGCAGGGGTTGGAGCGTTTCCGGGTCGAACCGGTATTTCGCGTTGCAAAATTCGCATGTGACCTTAATGACGCCGTCTTCAATCATGGACGCACGGTCGCCGTCGTCAAACTGGGACAGCATCGCACCCACCCGTTCAGGTGAGCAGTGGCAGGATGCACGCAAGGTGAATGCGTCGAACACCCGCACGTCCCGTTCATGAAAAAGACGCAACAGCAAGCGCTCGGCGGTGATGGCCGGGTCCACCAGCTCGTGGTCCTGGGCGCTTTTTGTGCGGGCGCTGGCTTCGACCCAGGCGTCGTCGTCCGCGCGATCGTCGAGCGGGGCGCCATCGGGGGCATCGCCGGGGTCAAGGTCGCGCACGACAATGCGGTCCGACGCTTCGGGCAAGAATTGGACGCTAACGCCGCCGCCGCGCCACACCCGGCGCGGCGCCTCGCCCGGCCGGCGCTCCAGCGTTTCGGCCACCGCAAGGCGGATCATGGTTGGGATTTGTTCGGACTGGGCAAAGTAGGCGTGGGCGACCTCTTCCAGCGTGTCCCCGCTCAACGGGACAACGCCTTGGTAGCGCCGGGTGGTGGCGCGCGGGTCGATGGTGAGGGCGAGTGTGCCTTCGCCGCAAAGGTTTTTGAGGGTCGGGTGGGGGCCAAGGGCGGCGAGGGCGTCAGCGTCGAACCGCGCGTAGCCGCGCAGCGCCTCGGGGGTGCTGAAATCGGTCACGAGCAGCGAGAGGGGGCCATCGCCCTGGAGCTGGATGATGACGCGGCCGTCCAGCTTGAGCGCGGTGGTGATGAGGCTGTTCAGCAGCACCGCCTCGCCCAAGAGGCGGGAGACCACGGGCGGATAGTCGTGCTTGCGCAAAATATCGTCGAGTGCGGGGCCCATGCGGGCGACCCGGCCGCGCACGTCCAGCGCCTCCACCGAAAAAGGAAGGACGCAATCGTCCTCCAGCGAGAGGACGACATCATCGGTTTGGGTCGTCACCGCGAACTCCATTTCGCGCGAAGAACGAGCGAACTCCATTTCGCGCAGTATAGATGACCTGGCGCCCTCGCCAAGGCGACAGGGGTTAGCTGTCGCCTTCCTCGGCCGGGGCCGGGGTTTCGCCGGGTTTGGGGCCGCCTTTGGAGACGCCGACCATGGCGGGGCGGAGGGTGCGCTCGCCAATCATGGCCCCGGCCTGGACCACTTGAAGGATGGTGCCGGTGGGCACGTCCGGGTTTTCGACCTCAAACATGGCCTGGTGGCGGTTGGGGTCGAACCGCTCGCCCTCGGGGCTCACGATTTTGACGCCGTGACGCTCGAGCGTGCTGGTGAGTTCGCGCTCGGTCATCCGCACGCCCTCCAGGAGGTTTTTGATCTCCGGGGTCATTTCTGCGTCATCGTCGATGGCGGAGAGGGCGCGGCCGAAATTATCGGCAACGTTCAAAAGGTCGCGCGCGAAGGCGGTGACGGCGTACTGCCGCGCATCGGCCACGTCCCGCTGGGCGCGGCGGCGCACATTTTCGGCCTCGGCGAGGGCGCGCAGCATGTTGGCCCGGCTTTCTTCAAGCTCGGCACGCAGGGCCTCTGTGGGGTCGGGTTCGGCCGGCGCGTCGAAGGCGATGGGTGCATCGTCTGCGGTCGTGGCCTCGTCGGGCGCCTCGGTGGGGGCGCCCTCTTTTGTGGTGTCCATGGTTAAACCTTGGGTGTCAGATGGATGACTTGATCCAATCGACGAGTTTCCCCTTTGGTGCCGCGCCGACCTGTTGCGAGACTTGCTCGCCATTTTTGAACATGATCAAGGTCGGGATGGAACGCACGCCGTATTTCATCGCCGTTTCTTGGTTCTCGTCGACGTTGAGCTTGGCGATTTTGACCTGCCCGCCCATTTCGGCGGAAATTTCTTCAAGGGAGGGGGCGATCATCTTGCACGGGCCGCACCATTCGGCCCAGAAATCGACCACGACGGGTTCGTTCGATTGGATGACGTCGGCTTCGAAGGACGCGTCCGTCACGGTGGAGGCAGACATGGCTCACCGGCTCCTGAAGTGTGGCTGAAGGTTCGCAGATATGAGCGGCCCCCACCCCCGTCAAGCGACGGTGACGGTCGGGAGCGCCCCCTCCACACGGATCAGCCGCGGGCCGGCCGTGTAAACCACCGCCGCCCCGACCCCCGGAAGCTGTTTTGTGAGGAGCGCGCGGTAGACGGCGAGCTGGCGCAATGTTGCGGGTGCAACGCCCTCCGGCCCGTCTGGAATGGCGCGCGTGGTCTTAAAATCGACAATCAGCGGGGTGGGGCTGAGCATGATGCGGTCGATGCGGCCTGACGCGCGCTGGACGGGGCCGCCGGCGACCCGGACATCGCCGATCACGGCGACTTCCGCGAGCGCGTCACCGGTAAGCTCTGGCAGGGCGAGGGTGGCGTTTGCCTCGGCGATGAGGGCGGCGCGTGCGGCATCGGAAAGGTCGGCACCGTCGAGCGCGGCGGGGTCGCCGGTCTCCAGGAGGGCGTGGAGGAGGGTGCCAAACATTGCCGCGGGGAGCGGGCGATCATCGGCGAGGAGGGCGATGGGCGCCTCGTCCGCCATGGAGGGCGTGAGGGGCGGCGGCGGGGCGGGCGGGGCAATGGCGGGGCCGCGGGCAACTGGCGCTGGCGGCGCCTGGGTGTCGGGCGCTTTGGGCGCAGGCGCGGCGCCGGAGGGGGCGGGGATGCGCCAGGCAGAGCCTGGGCCGGTGCGGGTGGCAAGGGGTTGTGAATCGGGCGACAGGGCGCGGGTCACAAGGTCGTGCCACATGCCGTCCTTGGGGGGGCGCGTCTTGTAACAGCCGCAGACGACGAGGTGGCGCTCGGCGCGGGTCATCGCGACGTAAAGCAGGCGATGCTCTTCGGCCTGCGCGTCCTTTGCCTTTTCGTCGAGGGCGGCGCGGATGGTGCGGGGTTGCTCGTCCTTCGGCGGCAGGAGGACGGGGACGGGGTCGTCGCCGGCGAAAAGGGCAAGGGTTTGGGGCTTTCCGCCCCCGCCGCGGGGGACGGGTTCGGTGCCATTGTCGGCCAGGAACACGGCCTCTGCCTCAAGCCCCTTGGCGCCGTGGACGGTCATCACGCGCACGGCCTTGCCTCGGCCCTCGCTGGCGCGGCGAATTTCGGTGGTCCGCGCGCCCATCTCGAACAGGAAGGCGTGGAGGGTGGGGACGGCGCCACCCTCAAAGGCGAGCGCTTCGTCGAGGAGGGCGTCGAGGGCGTCCTCCGCTTCGCTCCCCATGCGGGCGGCAAAGTCGGCCCGGCGGCCCTCGCCAATCAGGATGGCGGCGAAAAAGTCGAACGGGCGTGCGGTGCGGGCCAGGCGACGCCACCGGCTGAGCGTCTCGGCGATCGCGGGCTGCGTGGCGGTAAGGGCGGCCATCAGGCTCCCCTCCCGCCCGTGGGCAAGGGCGAAGAGGGCGTCTTCGCAAAGGTCGAACAGCGGGCTTTTGAGGGTGGCGGCGAGGGAGAGATCGTCCCGCGACAGGAGCGCGCTTGCAAGCGCCAGCATGTCTTTGACCGCAATGTGGCCGGTCACATTGAGCCGGTCGGCGCCGGCAACGGGGATGCCGCGGGCCTTGAGCTCGCGGTTCATGAGCGGGGCAAAGCGGCCGCGGCTGCGCGACAAGATGAGAATGTCGCCGGGCAGGATTGGCGGGCCGCCATCGGGGCCGGCGGTTTGCCAGGCGGCAATCTCGTCGGCGATGGCGGTGACGAGCTGGATGACGCCCGCGTTTTGCGGGGTTGCATCAAGGGGCGCGTCCCAGGCCTCGGGCTCCTCGGCGGGGATGTCGCCCACGAGGGGCCAGATGTCGACCCCGCCGTCGAGCGCGCGCACGGCCCGGTGCTTGACGGGGTCGGTTGCGACGGAGCCGGCAAGATCGGGCTCGGCAAAGACGCGGTCGACGGCGGCCAGGATTTGCGGCGCGGAGCGGAACGAGTGGGTGAGCGCGACCGGCGCAAAGGGCAAATCCGCGCCGGCGGCCTTTTGCGCGTACGTGCCTTGCATTTGTGCAAAGAGTTTTGGGGCGGCGCCCTGAAAACCGTAGATGGATTGTTTTTCGTCGCCCACCACAAAGAGCGTGCGGCGGGTCTCGCGCGCGCCGGCGCCGGCGAAGAATTCGGACACCAGCGCGTCCACAAGGTCCCACTGGGCGGGGGCCGTGTCCTGCGCCTCGTCGAGGAGGACGTGGTCGATGCCCTCGTCGAGCTTGTAGCGCACCCAGGCGGCGGCATCGGTGTTGGTGACAAGTTCCATCGCGGCCTGGATCTCATCGTCATAATCCAGGAGCCCGCGGCGGGTTTTCTCCGCCGCCATCCGCGCCACCACCTTTTGGGTGAGCGCGATGAGGGCGGCGGTGACGATGGCCACCGCCTCGCCCTTTTGCGCGTCGATCGCGCCCTCAAGGCGTGCTTGCTCGGCCTCGATGCGGTCGCCGAGGCCTGGGATGGCGGCGATGACGGCGGGGGCGAAGGGCGCCTTTGGCGTGCCGTCCACCTTGAACAACAGCTTGGCGAGGGCTTTTTCGCGGGCGGGCGGGGCAAGGGTGAGGGCGGCTGCCAGATCGTCGACCTTGCCCGTGCTGCGCTTTTTGGCGGTTGCGGCGGCGGTGAGGGCGGCCACGTCGTCGGCCGACAGGTTTGGGCCGCCGATGGGCGGGGCAATGTCGAGCGCTGCCTTGAGGGCGGTTGGAATGTTCCCGATGCGGCCAAGATCGCGGTGGTGGGCGGCCATGGCGGCGACGGCGCCCACGAGGCTTGCATCCCCAATGACTGGCGTCAGCGCCGAAAGATCGGGCGCGTCGGCGGTGAGCGTTTTTGAGAGGGCGCGCTGGGTGAGGTCGGCCGCGGCCGCCTCATCCATGAGCGTGAAGGCGGCCGGGACGCCGGCCTCCAGCGGGAAGCGGCGCAGGAGGCGGGCGGCAAAGGCGTGCAGCGTTTCGATCTTCAGGCCGCCTGGGGTTTCCAGCGTGCGGGCAAAGAGGGTTTTGGCCTCGCGCATGGCGTCCGCCTCGGGCCGGCCGGGGGCGAGCGTTGCGACGGAGGTTTTGAGGGTCGCGTCATCCTGCGCGGCAAGGTCGGCCAGCTGGGCAAGGACGCGGCCGGCCATCTCGGCCGCGGCCGCGTTGGTGTAGGTGAGGCAAAGGATGCGCCCCGGCGGCGCGCCCGCCAGAAGAAGCCGCACCACGCGGCGGGCAAGCACGAAGGTTTTGCCCGAGCCGGCGTTCGCCGACACCCAGACGGAGGCGGTGGGATCGCTGGAGCGGGTTTGTGCGGCCAGCGCCTCGGGCGGGATGGAGAGCGCCATCAGCCCGCCCACCGAGCGCCGACGGTGGCAGGGGGGCGGCCAGACATCGTCGCGGCGCAGCGCCGCCCTCGGCCGCATCGGGCGCGGACGACGCTTTGGCCCGGGTTTGCGTTGGCGACCCGGACCACAGCGCTAGGGTCGCGGGGGCGGGTCCGCGCGGCCAGAGCCTCGGGGGGGATCGAGAACGCCATCAGGCCCGCCACCTGGCAGTGGCGTTGAGGCTGGCGGTGGCGGGGGCGGGGCCAGACGGTGTCGCGGCCCAGCGCTGCCCTAGGGCGCGGCAGGCGCGGACGACGCTTGGACGCCACTCGTCGTTGGCGACGGCCCGGGCCAAGGCGGCGGGGGCGCGGGAGTGGGTTTGTGCGGCCAGCGCCCCGGGGGGGATCGAAAGCGCCATCAGGCCTGCCACCTGGCGGTAGCGGCGGCAGGCGCGCGGCCAGACGGGGTCGCGGCGGAGCGCCGCCGGAGGGCGCGGACGACGCTTTGGCCCGAGTCTGCGTTGGCGATGACCCGGACCAAGGCGGTCGGGTCGCTGGAGCGGGTTTGCGCGGCCAGCGCCCCGGGGGGGATCGAGAGCGCCATCAGCCCGCCCACCTAGCGCCGACGGTGGCCGCGGCCCGGCAAGACATCGTCGCGGCGCAGCGCCGCCCTCGGGCACAGCGGGCGCGGACGACGCTTTGGCCCGGGTTTGCGTTGGCGACCCGGACCACAGCGGTAGGGTCGCGGGGGCGGGTGTGTGCAACCAGCGCCTCGGGGGGGATCGAGAGCGCCACTAGGCCTGCCACCTGGCGGTAATGGTGGCAGGCGCGCGGCCAGACATCGTCGCGGCGCAGCGCCGCCCTCGGCCGCAGCGGGCGCGGACGACGCTTTGGCCCTGGTTTGCGTTGGCGACCCGGACCACAGCGGTAGGGTCGCTGGGGCGGGTGTGTGCAACCAGAGCCTCGGGGGGGATCGAGAGCGCCACTAGGCCTGCCACCTGGCGGTCATGGTGGCAGGGGCGCGGCCAGACGGCGTCGCGGCGGAGCGCGGCCGGGGGGCGCGGCGGGCGTGGACGACGCTTTGGCCCGAGTCTGCGTTGGCGATGACCCGAACAAGGCGGTCGGGTCGCCGGCGCGGGTTTGTCCGGCAAGCGCCTCGGGGGGATCGATAGCGCCATCAGACCCTCCTCGTAGCGGTAACGGTGGCCGCGGCCCGGCCGGACATCGTCGCGGCGCAGCGCCGCCCTCGGCCGCATCGGGCGCGGACGACGCTCTGGCCCGAGTTTGCGCCGGCGACCCGGACCACAGCGGTAGGGTCGCGGGGGCGGGTCCGCGCGGCCAGAGCCTGGGGGGATGGAGAGCGCCATCAGCCCGGCCGCCTGGCGGGGGCGCGCCGCGCGGTGTTGGCGCGGCGGCTTATGCAGCCAGACGGCGTCGCGGTGGCGCGTTGCGCGACCCTGCGGCGGGCGCTGACGAGAGCTTTGCCCGCCCCGGTGTTGATGAAAACCCAGACCAAGGCGGCCGGTTCGCTGGAACGGGTTGGCGCGGCGATCGCCTCGGATGGGGTGGGCAACGCCATCAGGTCCGCCGTCCGGCGGCCGTGTTGAGACGGGCGATGACCGGTGCAGGGATGGGGCGCGCGCGAGTGAAGCTTTTGCCTGAGGCCGCGCTGGCCGTCCGATAAACGGAGGTGGCTGGGTTGCTGGTCTGGGGTCGTGCGGCCAGCGCCTTGGGTGGGATCGACAACACCATCTGATTTGTGTCGCGGCGCGGGGATCGAGGCTTGCGCGATGCTGGCGGATGCATGGGCGAGGGCGCGGCCCGCAGCCTCGGCCGGTGGCGTCGCGCCGAGGAAACGCGGCACCGCGCAGCGCACAAGGGCGACCGGTCTGCGGGGGCAAGCGTTGGGCGGCATACGGAGCCAGGCGGCCGGGTCGTTGGGGCGTATGTGTGCTTCGGGCGGGGTGGGGAGCGGCATCAGACCTGCCACTCGGCGGTGCGGGCAAGGTGGTCATAGGGGCCGGCCGCTGCGCCCTCGAACGCGACGCGCGCGCGGCTGAGGTAGCCCGTGGTGGGCCTTTTGTAGTGCTCCATGAGGGCGGCGAACTGCTCGGCGGCGCGGGCGGCAATGTCGGCGGGTGGGGTGTCTTTGGGGAGGGCGCTGCGCCAGGCGACGGGGGCTTTGGGGCGGCCGAGGGCGACCAGCGTGAGGGCGGCGACGGTGTGTTCGTCGGATAGGATGGCGGCTTCCAGGGGGAGTTGGGGGTCGAGGAGTGCGGCGATCGCCTTTAGCGCCGGCGGGGTGCCGGTTTTGTAGTCTATGATGTCGATGGCGCCCTCAGAGTTGCCGTCGATGCGGTCGACCCGGCCGTGGAGGCGCACGCCCGCGAAGGTCGCCTCGATGGGGTGTTCGATGTGGCCGGGGCGCCAGGTGGGGCGCCGCGCCTCTTCGGCGGCGACGACGGCCTCGGCCATGGCTTGGAGGCGGGCGTGCCACAAAATCTTGAGGTCGGGGGTGGCGTCGTGGCCCGCAAGGGCGTTTTCGACGGCCGCGTCATAGGCGGCGCGCGCAGGGGCTTTGGGGTGGGTGAGGTAGTGGCGCATCACCTCGTGGATGAGGGTGCCGCGTTCGGCGAAGGCGGCGTCGCTTTCGAGGGGGTCGAGGGCGGAGAGGGCGAGGATGCGGCGGGCGTAGAACGCGTACGGGTCGCGGATGAGGGGGCCGACGTCGGTGATGCGGATGGCGGTGGGGCGGGCGTTCTGCGGCGGCGCGGGGTTGGGGCGCGGGGGCGGGGGGCGTGTGCCGACCCGCTCGCGCGCGGCGGCGGAGGCGAGGAGACGGGCGCCGCGGGCTTTGGCGGGGGTGATGGCCGGGCCTGCCAGCGTCGTGAGGCGTTGCCACCAGCGGGAGGGGAGTTTTGCTTCGCCGCCGGCGCGCCGGGCCCTGGTGAGGGTGACGCTGTCCATGTGGGCCGCCACGAACATATCGTGGGCAGAGAGGCCGATCTTGCGCTCCGGCAGGCCGATGCCGAAGGCGGCCATCATGCCGCGGGAGAGGAAGGGGCCGGGGTCGGCGGGGGCGGGCCAAATGCCCTCGCTGAGGCCGCCGAGGACCACCGCGTCCACCGCCTGAAGCCGCGCTTCAAGCGGGCCGAGGATGCGCACCGCGCCCTCCGCCGGGTGGCCGCGCACGGTGATGGTGGCGCACAGGGTGTCGAACGCGCCGGGCCACTCCGCGGGGCGAAGGGCAAGCCCGGGCGCGGCCGATGCGCCGGAGAGCGCGCCGACGATGGCTTCAATGTCAGGCCCCGCGGCGCCCTCGGTGAGGAGGGCGGCAAGGGTGCGCGCGTGGGCCTCGGCAAGGGTTTGCGCTGGGAGCGGCCGGTCAGGAAGGTCGGCGAGAGGGGCGAAGGCTGCCCTGAGGGATGCGGCGAGACGGGCGCCCTCGGGGAGGCTGGCGAGCAGCGGGAGGAGGGTTGCGGGGGGGCGGCGCGGGGCGCGCAGCTTGGCCTCGAACGCTGCGACGGCGATGGCGTCACTGGCGGCCATCAGCGGGTGTTTCAGCAGCGAGAGCCAGGCGGCAGCGCCCGCGGTGCCTGTGGCGGCAGAGGCGAGGAGGCGGGCAAAGCGGCCGGCGGGCGTTTGATCGGCGCTGACGCCGGCCGAATCGTCCACCGCGAGGCCGTGGGCGGCGAGCGCATGGCTCACGCGGCGGGCAAGGCCGCGGTGGGGGGTCACCAGCGCGGTGGTCTCGCCGCGGTCGATCGCTTCGCGCATGGCAAGGGCGATGGCAGCCGCCTCCGCCCGCTCGTCCGCTGCCTCCACCAGGGAGAGGCCGGCGATGGCGGCTTCGAGGTCGATGGTGGCGCGGTCGCCCGCCCACGCGTCGGTTGCGGGGGCGGGGCGGAAGGCGGCGGCCATGAATTGCCCACGCGCCGATTGGGGTTTTTTGAGGCCGAGGGGGGTGACTTCGGCGGGGGCGACGTTGAGGGCGTCGAGGAGGGTTTTGAGGCCCGCTTGGGGGTGGTTGGGTGCATCGTCGGCGACGGCGAGGGCGTCCCAATCGGCGGGCGTTGCAAGGCGGTCGAAGCCGGGGAGGACGATGGCGCCCATGGGGTGGTCGGCCACCGCAGCCATCAAGCGGCGCGTTGCGGGGATGGAACCTGTGGAGCCGGCGACAATCACCGGGCCCGGCGCGGTGGCAAGGTTTTGGATGGCGCGTTCGGCGGCGGCGGCTCGGGCAGCGGCGGGGGTTTTGAGCTTGTTGGCGGCAAGGTGGGCGTGGAATTCGTCAATGGCGGCCATCAGGAACGCGCTGGTGAGCGTCCAGTGGGCGGCAAGTTCTGCGCGCTCCACCAGCGTTTCGAGGGCGGCAATGTCGGCCTCTTCGGTCTCGGCTTGGTCGATGAGGTCGAGAAGGTCGGCCGACAGTCGCAAAGCCTCGGGTGCGGTGGAGGGGAGCGCGATGGATGCCGCAGATGAAAGGCGCGCAATGATGCCCGATAGTGCGATGCGCGCGGCGATGGGGGGGATGGCGCCGTCGGCTTCGTCATCGCCCAGGGCGTCGATGGTGGGGAGGACGGTTGGCCCGCCGGCGGCCTTGAGGCAGGCGAGCGAAAGCGCGCGCGCGGCCCGGCGGGTGGGGAGGAAGACGCGTGTTCGGGCAAGGGGGAGCTGGGTCTCTGGCGGCGGGCCGTCTGGCCAGAAGGCGCCCGAGACGAGGGCATCAGCGAGGGTATCAAGGAAGGGAACGTCGGCGTCGATGGAGTGGACGCGGCGGCTCATGTGGCGGCCAGCGCCCGTTCGGCCTCGCGGATCGCGGCGGGGGTGCCCACGTGGATGAACGTGCCGTCGAGGCGCAGGCCATAGAGCCGGTCGGCCTTGATGAGGGTGTCGAAAATGACGTTGAGCGAGAACGGGCCGGTTGGGGCGCCCTCGAACGCTGCGGGGGAGAAAAGCGCGCACCCGCAATAGACGAAGGGGGCGATGGTGCGCCCCGCCCGGCGCGCAAGGCGGCCGGAGGGGGCAAGCGAAAAGTCGCCCCGGCCGGAATAGCCGACCGCGGTGACGGTGGGCGCGAGGAGCAACAGGCCGTCCATGCGTGAGGGGTCGAACGCCTCGATCATGCGTTTGAGGGTGTGGGAGGCGCCTTCGACCCAAAAGGTGTCGGCGTTGGTGACGAGGAACGGGGTGTTGCCCAGGAGCGGGAGCGCCTTGACGACGGCGCCGCCGGTTTCCAAAAGTTCGGCGCGCTCGTCGGAGATGGTCACACGGTCGCCGACGCGGCGGCGCACATGCACCTCGATGAGATCGGGGAGGTAGTGGACGTTCACCACGAAGCGGTTGATGCCGGCGGCCTCCAGCCGGTCGAACGTGCGGTCGATGAGGGCCTCTCCCGCCACCTCGATGAGGGGTTTTGGCGAGATGGCGCTCAAGGGGCGCATGCGCTGGCCGCGGCCGGCGGCCAGGATGAGGGCGGGCGGCGTCATTGTGGCGGGTGCTTTGCGAACCAGGCGGCGAGCGGCGCAAGGGCCGGGGCGGCGGCAAGGTTTTTGGAAAGGTTGCGCAGGACGTTGGGGAGGTACGCGCGATAGTGCGGTTTGCCATCGCGAAGGTCGAGCCGGTGGAAGACGCCGGCAATGCGCGCGGCCCGCTCGGCGCCCAACACATGGTAGGCGGTGCGGAAGGCTTGGGTGTCCGCCTCCGGCCGGTGCGCGAAGTAGCGGGCGAGGATGGCCGCCTCCAGCCCATCGTCGATGGGGACGCGGGCGTCCTGCGCGAGGGAGACGACGTCGTAGGCAGATGGCGCGACCATGGCGTCCTGATAGTCGATGAAGCCGACCCTTTGGATGCCTGTCTCCTGCGCCCGCCACAAGAGGTTTGGGGCGTGGACATCGCGCAAAGCCAGGCGATCATCCGCGCGCGGAAGAGCGTCGATCACAGTGCGCCACAGGGCGATGTAGGTGGGGTCGATGGGCTCTTGGCGCGCCCACTCTGGGTAGAGCGCCACCTCGATGGCGGCGAGATCGGCATCGAAGGTTGGTGGGGTGTGGTGGGTGCCGGCGGGGCCGTCTAGCGTTTTTGGGTGCGGGTCTTGGTGGAAGTGGGCGAGGGCCTCCGCGGCGAGGAGGTAGCGTTCAGGGTTCGCGGTGCCCTTTGGGGCGATGGTCTCATCGCCAAAATCTTCGAGGAGGAGGAAGCCGTCGTCGGGGGCGATGGCGCGGACGGTGGGGGCGGCGATGCCGCGCGCGTTGAGGAGGGCGCCGACGCAGAGGAAGGCGGCCATGTTGCCGTCCGCCAGGCGCGCTTTTGTGAGGTAACTGTCGGCGGGCGGGGTGAAGGCGGGGGCGTCCATGAGGATGCCCGCCGGGGTGCGAAAATAGTTGCGGGTGGAGGCGTCTTGCTTGAGCGGGATGAGCGCGCCGAGGTCGGGCAATTTTTCGCGCCCTTGTCGGAGCCGGGCGAGGCGGGTGACGAAGGGGGCCTCGCCCGAGATTGTGGCGGTGCGGGCGGTTTCGCCGTCGAATGTCAGCGTGATTGTGGCGGGCTGGGGGAGTTGGGGCCACTCGATGAGGTCGGCAGCGCCCGGCTCGCCAAGGCCGAGTTCGTCGGCCTCGGCGGGGTTTTGGAGGCGATAAAGGTCGGCGTGGCGCACGGGCACGCGGCCCTCGTCGTAGATCTGGACGAGGGTGAAGGTGGGGCTTGGCACCTCCATGGCGGGATCGTTTGCGAGGGCGCGAAGGATCGCGCGGGCAAGGGTGGTTTTGCCGGCGCCAAGGTCCCCCACCAGGCCGACACTGTCACCGGGGGCGAGGATGGCGGCAATGTCGGCCCCGAGGCGGTTTGTGGCGGCCTCGTCGGCGAGGGGGACGGTGATCACGCCGCTTGTCGGCTGTCGTCGCCATGCCGCTCGGCGTGGCGGGGGAAGCGCACCACCACCTCTGCGCCGGGCCCATCCACGGGAAGCGCCGCAACGCTGCCGCCGTGGAGCTCCACAAAGCTTTTGACGAGGGAGAGGCCAAGGCCAACCCCGCCGCGACGGCCTTTTGCGGTGTTGGTCATAAAGCGGTCAAAGACGGCCTCGGCCTTGTCGGGCGAAATGCCGGGGCCGCGATCGCGGATAGAAAGGGCGACAAACCGGCCGTCCCGCCAGGCGCGGATGGTGACAAGGCCCCCGTCCGGCGAGTGGGAGACGGCGTTGGACGCCAAGTTGAAGAGGACTTGGCGCACGCGCTGGGGGTCCCCCTCGAACTCGCCGGCCGCCTCGTCGATGGAAACTTCGACGCCGATGGCGGCCTCGGCAATGCGATCCTTGAGGCCCGCCAGCACCTCGTCGAGGGAGGCTTTTAGGCGGACCGGGGCAATCGACAGCTCCATGATGCCGGCGTCGATGGTGGCAAGGTCGAGGATGCCGTCGATGATGGTGAGGAGGGCTTCTGAGGAGGAGGAGATGTAGTGCGCATAGTCACGCTGGCGGTCGGTGAGGGGGCCGGTGTCGGGGCGCGTCAAAAGCTGGGTGAAGCCGATGATGGTGTTGAGGGGGGAGCGCAGCTCATAAGAAATGTGCTCAATGAAGGCGTTTTTGAGCTTGTCGGCCGCCTCCAGCGCGCTGTTGCGCTCCACGAGGGCGCGCGCAACGTTCACGCTGTCGGTGACGTCGGCAACGGTGGCAAGCGTTGAGCCGTCGGGCAGGGGGTTCACCGCATAGTCGAGGACGTGGCCGTCGAGCCGCTCGGTGCGGCCCTTGGCGGCGGTGCGGTGGTCGGTGAGGCCTGTGACTTGGGCGGCCAGCACCGACCAGGCGCCGGAGGTCTCGGCCGGCGCGGTGGCGGCAATGTCGCGCACATGGGTGCCGAGGGGGGCCTTTGTGGCGCCGGTGTGGGCCCAGAAGGCGGGGTTGGAAAGCCGGAGCAGGCCATCGGGGCCAAAGCTTGCAACGCCCTCGCCCAGATTGTCGATGGTTTCGGACTGGGTGCGGGAGAGGGCGTTGTAGCGCCGCTCCAGCGCCAGTTGTTCGGTGACGTTTTCGTAGATGATGGTGACGCCGCCGTCCGCGCCGGGGTTCGCGATGACGCGCAGGGTTTGGCCATCGGGAAGGTGCCACCAGCGCTCGAACTGTTCCCGGGTGGCGTAGCCTTTGAGTTGGTCGCGCTTCCAGCCGCGGAAGTCGGCGGTTTCGGGGAGTTTTCGCTCAGAGCGCAGGCGGTCCAGGACGGTTTCTTCCTCCGGCGCGCTCATGAGGAAATTTTGGGGGAGCGACCAGAGGTCGGCAAAGGCGGCGTTGTGGAAGGCAAGGCGCCGGTCGGGGCCAAAAATGGCGATGGCGGCGGTGAGGTGGTCAAGCGTTGCGGCGTGGCTTTGGAGCGCGCGCTCTTTGGCGGTGAGCGTTGCGGCGACATCGGTGATGTCCATGGCGAGCGCCGCGAGGATGCCGTCTTCGCGGTGCGTCGCGACGTCGAGCACCTTGCGCGCGCCGTCCACCACTGTGGCGACGCGCGCGTGGTTGGGGCCGTTGGCGGTGGGGAAGGTGCCTCTGGCGTTGGCGTCGAGGAGGGAATGATCGCCGCCGGCGGTTTTGGCGTAGGCCTCGTTCCACCACAGGCGCGCTCTTTTGCCGTCTTCCACCCAGGTGGGGTGGGGGGCGGTGGCAAGGAGCGCGGCAAGGTGTTTTGCGTGGCGGCCATCGCCGATGCCCGCGCCCCGGGGGGCGATGAAGACGGTGGGCGCGCCGTTCACATAGGTGCCGGTTGCCTCCAGCGCGCCGTCGATGGGCTGGGTGAAGGGGGTGCCGTCCGTCAGCGCATTTAAGGGGGCGGCGAGGGGGCCGGTGCCGTCGGCAGCGCCCGCGAGGGCGGGGGGGATGAGGCCAACGGTGATGGGCGCGCCTTCGGCTCGGAGCGCAAGGGCGCCGACGGCGGAGCGGGACAGGGTGGCGGCGGCAAGCGCTGCGTCCGCCTCGGCCGTGCGGGCGGCGGCATCCGCGGTGCGGCGGGCGCGCTCGGTGAGGTCAATGCGCACCACAAGGGCGGCCGCAAAGGCGCACGCTGCCGATGCCACGAGCCAGGCCGTCACCATCGCGCGTCTCCCCCAAAGCCGAATCACCCGGAGAGTACCGGAGCGGGACCGGCCCGCGAAGCGCGCGCGGGCGCCTTTCGACAGGTGGCGCGACTTAGATGGTGAGGCGCAAGGGGCAGTGGTCGGAGACTTCGGGGTCGGTCACGACGGTGAAGGTGCGCACGGCGTCTATGCGGTTGATGAGCATGTAGTCGGCGAAGCGCACGGGCTTTTCATAAAGGCTGGTGCGGGTGGAGGTGTGGCCGTTGGCGGTGACGAGCTCGGTGAAGCCGGCGCGTTCGAGGATTTTGAGGGTGGCGCTGCCGGGCAGGACGTTGAAATCGCCGCAGAGAACCCTGATGTCGGCGGGGAGGGGGGCGATGAGATCGCGAAAGCGGTGCGCCTGGCGGGTGCGCGCGGGGGTGTCGTGCTTGCCGGCAAGGTCGCGCAGGCCGTGCATATGGGCAACGGTGACGGTGCGGCCGGCAGGGTCGTGCACGCGCACGGCGTGGGCGGTGCGCGAGCGGGGGTGTTCGCCGTAACCGTTGGCGGAAAAGTCTTTGTGCACAAAGTGTTGCGCCTGGCCGATGAGGGTGAGGCGCGGGTGGATGAAGGTGGCGATGCCCCATTGGGAGAAGATTTCTTCATCACCGTCGGCGAGCAGGGTGCCTTGGGCGGAGGGGCAAAAGATTGCCGTGTGGTGGGGGAGCGCGCCGGCGACGTCCGCCAGCACATTGGCCCGTTGGGCGAGCACATGGTCGCCGTCGCGGTAAGTGAGCCAGGGGCCGGGCGGGTTGTTCGTGACCACCACCTCCTGGAGGCACAAGATGTCGGGCGCCTCGGCGGCAAGGTAGGGGAGGAGCGCATCGTTGAGGCGCCCGCCCCAGGCGTTAAGGGCGACGATCTTCATGGCCGGCGATCAGAAGAAGATCTTTTGGCCCTCCATGGTGCTGTAGAGGCCGGCGACCTCGTCGGCATAGCCATTGTAAAGAAGGGTGGGGACGCGGTCGCCTTCCGCGTTGCCGAGCGGGCGCTCGTCGGCCTGGCTCCACCGGCGGTGGGGCACCTCTGGGTTCACGTTTGCCCAAAAGCCGTATTCGTTGCCGGCGACATCCATCCAGAAGGTGGTGGGCATCTCATCGGTGAAGGTGAGGCGGACGATGGATTTTGAGGACTTGAAGCCGAACTTCCACGGCAAAATCATGCGCAGGGGGGCGCCCATCTGCTCTTCGAGGGGCATGCCGTAGGCGCCGGTGACCATGAGGGCGAGGGGGTTCATGGCCTCCTCGATGGTGAGCCCTTCCACATAGGGCCAGGGGTACCAGGACTGGCGCTGGCCGCTCGCCACATCGGGGTTCATAAACGTTTCGGTGCGGATATAGCGCGCGCCGGACAGGGGTTTGGCAAGTTTCACAAGGTCGGCGAAGGGGAAGCCCGTCCACGGGACGACCATCGACCAGGCCTCGACGCAGCGGAAGCGATAGACCCGCTCCTCCAGCGACATTTGGCGGATGAGGGTGTCGATGTCGATGGTGCGCTCTTCTTCCACCATGCCGTCGATCTTGATGGCCCAGGGGCGGATCGAAAGGTCTTGGGCGGCGCGGAAAATGCGTTTGTGGGAGCCAAACTCGTAAAAGTTGTTATATGTGAGGGCGATATTCTCATCCGTGATGGGGCGGATGGTGGCGTAGTCCGGATTGCGGGTGGCGGGATAAAGGTCGGCGGTGGGGTCGACCTCGTTGTCCGGGGCGGGGGTGTCGGTGTCGCCCAGGAGGCGCTGGAGGAGGTTGGCTTGGGCGGGGCCGGCAATGGTGGCGCCCGCCGCGCCCAGGGAGCCCAGCGCGGCGGCCTTTAAGATGCTGCGGCGGCTGCGGAAAAGGGTTTCTGGGGTGGCCGCGCGCTCCGGCAGGGCCCAGCGGGGTTTTTGGAAGGGGGGCATGGCCGGTCCTCGGTGGTTCGTCGTTCGTGTTTTACGAAATGTAGCGCGTTTGTGGCACCAAAGGTGCGACACGAAGGGGTGATGTGGATGACAAATCGCAAACCGTCCGCAACGGTTGGGTACACGTCATACGTGTGTCGCAAAGGGTGTCCACACTTTCAAGCTCGCGCGGCGGTGAGGGTTCTTTCTTGATGGCAGGGTTTTTCGCGCTCCTGGTTCTGGCGGCGTGTTTGGTGGCGCGCCCGGCGCGGGCGGAGGGGCCGCGGCGGCCAGCAGCGCTCTCGGCCGACGCGCGGGCGATTTTGGACGCGCTGCCCGATGCCTGCATCATCCTGGGGCCGGACGGGTTGACGGTGTGGGCGAACCGCGCCGCGTGCGAGCAGTTTCCCGCCTGCAGCACCGGCGCGCCGTTTTCGTTCATCATTCGGGTGCCGGAGCTGATCCGCGCGGTCGACCGCTGCCGGGAAAGCCGGGCGACCGAGCGGGCGCAGTGGCACGACAAGGTGCCCACCACGCGGTGGTTTGAGGCCATCGTCGTTCCGTTTGCGCGGGCGGGGCGGCAGGAGGCAACGGCCGTCTTCGTGCGCGATTTGACCGAGCAGCAGCGCCTTGACCGCATGCGGGAAGACTTTGTCGCCAACGCCAGCCACGAGCTGCGCACGCCCCTTGCCGCGCTGACCGGCTATATTGAGACGCTGCAAGGCCCCGCGCGGGATGATGCGCCGGCCCGCACGCGCTTTTTGCGCACCATGCACGCGCAGGCGGAGCGCATGCGCCGGCTGATTGATGCGCTGCTGTCGCTCTCGCGCATTGAGATGCGGGCCCATGTGCGCCCGGCGGACCGTGTGGATATGGCGGTGGCGGTGGGCACCGCGATCGAGCTGACGCGGGCGATGGCGCAAGAGCATGGCGTTGCCATCGAGACCGAAATGGGCGCTGGGCCGCTGTTCGTGCGGGGGGATGCGGACGAGCTTGTGCAGCTGGTCGACAATCTCATCGAGAACGCGGTGAAGTATGGCGGCGGGGGACAGCGCATTGTGGTGCGCACCTTCCGGCGGGAGACGGGGGGGAATGGCGCCGCCGTTGTCGAGGTGCAGGATTTTGGCAAGGGGATTGCGCCCGAGCATGTGCCGCGGCTGACGGAGCGGTTTTACCGCGTGGACGTGGAAGCCTCGCGCGCCCGGCAGGGGACGGGGCTTGGCCTTGCAATCGTGAAGCACATTGTGGCGCGGCACAGGGGCCGGCTCCAGGTGCGCAGCGAGCTTGGGGCGGGGTCGACATTTGCTGCGCTCATCCCCTTGGAGGCAAAACAGGAGGCCGAACAAAGGGTTGCGCTGTCATAATCCTGTTTCCGCTTTGTCATATCCCTGAGAGATAAGCGCGGTACTCCGACGCTCAAACGCGGGCCAAGGCCTGCGTGACCAACACTCTCAAGGAGCGTCCCTCGTGAAACTTATGACCACGGCGAGCGTTTTTGCTCTTGCCGGCGCCGTTGCGTTTGCAACCGCTGCCCACGCGCGTGACAACGTTCAGGTGGCCGGCTCGTCCACGGTGCTGCCCTATGCGTCCATCGTTGCCGAGGCGTTTGGCGAGAACACCGACTTCCCGACCCCGGTTGTGGAATCGGGCGGGTCGTCCGCGGGCCTGAAGCGTTTTTGTGATGGCGTTGGCGCCAATACCATCGACGTGGCAAACGCCTCGCGCAAAATCCGCGATCGTGAAGTGGCCGCCTGCGCTGCCAATGGCGTGACCGACATCATGGAAGTGCGCATCGGCTACGACGGCATTGTGTTTGCCTCGCAGATCGATGGTCCGGCCTTCACCGAGTTTGAGGCGACCGACTGGTTCCTGGCGCTGTCGCCGCAGGTGGTGGTCGATGGCGAAGTTGTCGACAACCCCCACACGACCTGGGCGGACGTGAACCCTGATCTGCCGGATGTTGAAATCCTGGCGTTCATTCCCGGCACCAAGCACGGCACACGCGAAGTCTTCGAAGAGAAGGTTTTGGCGGTCGGCTGTGAAGAGACCGGTGCCATGGCGGCCATGATGGAGGCCGGTATGTCTGAAGACGATGCGGAGGATGCGTGCATTGCGGTGCGCACCGACGGCAAGTCTGTCGATATCGATGGCGACTACACCGAGACGCTGGCGCGGATCGATGCCAACAACGAAGGCATCGGTGTGTTCGGCTTGGCGTTTTATGAGAACAACACCGACAAGCTGAAGGTTGCCACCATGGGCGGTGTTGCGCCCTCCACGGCAACAATTTCGTCGGGTGAGTATCCGGTGTCCCGTCCATTGTATTTCTACGTGAAGAAGGCGCACATCGGCGTCATTCCCGGTCTGAAAGAATACGCGCAATTCTTCGTCTCTGATGAAATTGCTGGCGGGGAAGGGCCGCTGTCCGCCTACGGTCTGGTTTCCGACCCGGAGCTCAGCGCGACGCAAGAAGCCGTCAACAACGAAGACACGCTCTAGTCTTTGAAGACCTTGCAGGGCGTGCCTGGCGCGCGCCCTGTGCTCCCATGGGCGCGCCTGGCGCGCGCCCTTTGCTCCCATGGGCGCGCCTGGCGCGCGCCCTGTGCTCCAATCGGGGCGCCTCCACCCTTCCTGCGGCCGACCGGACCCCATTCATGCCCGCCATTTGGCTTGTCGCGATCGTCGCTCTCGTCTCGGTCGTTGGATTTTTTGTGGGGCGCGCCCGTGCCCTTGCGGCCGCTGGCGGTGAGCCTCGCGCGCTCCACTCTCGCCCGCCCTACTACGGCGCCAACGTCGCGATTTTCGCCGCCGTGCCAGCGTTTTTGGTGCTGGCGGTGTGGTTGCTCGCCCAGCCGTTGATTGTCAGCGAGCTCGTCAAGGGGGACATTGCGCCAAGCGCGGTCCCGCCCGGGTCGAACCTTAGCCTGGTGATGAGCGATGTGACGCGGGTGGCCAACGGGCTTGACGCGGCCGTCGCTGCTGGCGCCATGACGGATGAGTACGCGCAAAACATCCGCGCCGACTTTACGGATGTTCGCGCACGGCTTGGGAGCGTCGGCGTCGCGCTCGCGAGCAACGTCGACCAATCGGTGCTGATTGCCGCGCAACGCTACCGTGCGCTCACCGGCACGGGGGAGCTCCTCCGCACGCTCGTGATCTTGGGCATTGCCGCGGCCGGGTTTGCGTTTGCGGTGTTGCGCACATCAGCCGATTTTCGCGCGCGGAACGCGGTGGAGCGGGCGATTGGGACCCTTCTGATCCTGGCGGCGTCCATTGCGATCTTGACGACGTTGGGCATTGTCCTGTCGTTGGTGTTCAGCACCATCGAATTCTTTGGACTTTATCCCGCGCAGGACTTTTTCTTGTCGCTCACTTGGTCGCCAAGCTTTGGCGGTGGGTCTGAGCTTGGCATCATCCCACTGTTGTGGGGCACGCTTTATATCTCCATCATCGCGCTCTTGGTGGCGGTGCCCATCGGGCTGATGGCGGCGGTTTACTTGGCCGAATATGCAACGCCTACGGTGCGCGCTGTTGCAAAACCGCTGTTGGAAGTGCTCGCGGGCATTCCGACCATTGTTTACGGGCTCTTTGCGCTGCTGACCGTCGGGCCGATGCTGGTGTCGGTCTTTGGCGATGGCGGGGCGCTGGGGGTCGACTGGATGGCCGGCGGCACGGCGGTGATGACGGCCGGGCTTGTGATGGGGATCATGTTGATCCCGTTTGTGTCCTCGCTGTCAGATGACATCATCAACGCGGTGCCCCAGGCAATGCGGGATGGTTCGCTGGGATTGGGCGCCACCAAGTCGGAGACGATCCGCAAGGTGATCTTGCCGGCGGCGTTGCCCGGCATTGTGGGCGCGGTTTTGTTGGCCGCCTCCCGCGCCATCGGCGAGACGATGATTGTGGTGCTCGGCGCGGGCGCGGCCGCCCGGCTCAGCCTCAACCCCTTTGAGGCGATGACGACGGTGACGGCAAAAATCGTCAGCCAGCTCACCGGTGATCAGGATTTTGCAAGCCCCGAAGCGCTGGTTGCCTTCGCGCTTGGCATGTCGCTGTTTGTCCTGACGCTGGGGCTTAATATCGTGGCGCTCACAATAGTGCGCAAGTATCGGGAACAATACGAATGAGCGACGTTGCCGAGCCGGCCGTCACCGCGCCCCCTTCCCGCGATGCGCTGGAGCGGCGGATGCGAGCGCGAAACCGGGCCGAGAAGCGGTTTCAGGTCTATGGGATTGTTGCAATCCTGATCGGCCTCTTCTTCCTGGTCGCGCTTTTGACGGCCATCATCTCCAACGGCACGGGCGCGTTCACGCAAACCTTCATCAGCGTGCCGATGACGGTGACGAAGGCGCAATTTGACGATGCGGAAGCTTCGTTCGTGAAAACGTCAAAATATCGCGCGCTCATCACAGCCGCGATTATGGCGGACGTGGACGCGCGGGGGTTGGAGTCGGCTTACAGCCGCGCGCGGGACTATCGGCAGATCTTGTCGGACGGGGCGGCGGCGCAGCTGCGCACAGTTTTGCAAAACAACCCGGACCAGCTTGGGCAGGCGATCACCTTTAACTTCCGCACGTCCTCCCGTGTGGACGGCTACATGAAGGGGCGGGTGACGCGGGATTCCATCGCGCGGGACAGCAACTTATCTTCTGAAGCGCTTGATCTTGTGGATCAGATGGTGGCGGCCGACATCATCGAGCGGCGGTTCAACATCGACTTTGTGACCGGGGCCGACGCGTCCGACAACCGGCCCGAGCAGGCGGGCATGGGCGTTGCGATGCTCGGCTCGCTCTTCATGATGCTGACGGTTTTGGTGCTCTCGCTGCCCATTGGCGTCGCAGCATCCATTTACTTGGAAGAGTTTGCGCCAAAGAACCGGCTGACAGACTTGATCGAGGTGAATATTTCGAACCTTGCCGCGGTGCCCTCCATTGTGTTTGGCATCTTGGGGCTCGCGGTGTTCATCCAGTTCATGCACCTGCCCCAATCGGCGCCGCTGGTGGGTGGCCTTGTGCTGACGTTGATGACGCTTCCGACCATCATCATTGCAACGCGTGCGGCGCTGAAAGCGGTGCCCCCGTCAATTCGCCAGGCGGCGCTTGGTGTGGGCGCCTCGAAAATGCAGGCGGTGTTTCACCATGTGCTGCCGCTGGCGCTGCCCGGGATTTTAACGGGCACAATCATCGGCCTTGCCCAGGCGCTGGGCGAGACGGCGCCGCTCTTGCTGATCGGGATGGTGGGGTTCATTGCGTCGAACTATCCCGATGGCATTGCGTCGGGGTTGCTTGACCCTAACTCGGCGATGCCGGCCCAAATCTTCGAATGGGCCAAGCGCGCAGACCCCGCGTTTTATGAACGCGCGTGGGGCGGCATCATCATCTTGCTCCTCTTCTTGATGGTGATGAACCTCATCGCCATTCTCCTTCGCCGCCGGTTTGAGCGCCGCTGGTAGCGCCGCCCACCTCAGGATTTTTCCCATGACGAGCCAAGCCTCCCCCGCGATCGACGGCGCAAAACCCGCAGCGTTCGCGGGTGCCACGGCGTCCGCCGCCGCCAGCGCCGGGTTTCAGACCATCCGCCGTCCGTTCGACACGCCCCTCGACACAAAAATTGCCGCGAGCGATGTGTCCGTCGACTACGGAGAAACGCGGGCGATCCGCAGCATCTCCATGGACATTCCAAACCGCGCGGTGACCGCGTTCATCGGCCCCTCGGGGTGCGGGAAGTCAACATTTTTGCGTTGCTTCAACCGCATGAATGACACCATTGATGGTTGCGTGGTGAATGGCGCGATCATGATGGATGGCGAAGATCTCAACGATCACAGCCGCGATGTTGTTTTGCTCCGCGCGCGGGTTGGCATGGTGTTTCAAAAGCCAAACCCGTTTCCAAAGTCGATCTATGACAACATTGCCTATGGGCCAAAGATCCATGGGCTGGCGCGCAAGAAAGCGGATCTTGATGAAATTGTGGAGCGCTCGCTCACCCGCGCCGGCCTCTGGAAAGAGGTGAAAGACCGGCTGCAGGAGCCTGGGACCGGGCTTTCCGGCGGGCAGCAGCAGCGGCTTTGCATTGCGCGCGCGGTGGCCGTTTCGCCCGAAGTGATCTTGATGGACGAGCCGTGCTCGGCGCTTGACCCCATCGCCACCGGCACGGTGGAGACGCTCATTCGCGAGCTTGCGGAGAATTTTACCATCGTCATCGTCACCCACTCCATGAGCCAGGCGGAACGGGTGAGCCAAAAAACCTGCTACTTTCATCTCGGCGACCTGGTGGAAGAGGGGCCGAGCGAGGCCATCTTTAAGGATCCGCAAGAGACGCGGACCCGGCAATATATTACGGGCGTGTTCGGCTAAGGCCGGAGCCCGGGCAAGACGAGTAAGGAGTGGTGCCGTGATTGCGGCTTCCGACGCAGAGGCATTTGAACGACGGCTTTTGGCCGGCAAGATCGCGGAGATGGGCGGCTTTGCCGAGCATCTTGTTATGGAGAGCGTGACGGCGCTCACCCGGCTTGATGCGCAAAAGGCGCGCACGGTGATTGCGGAGGATCGCCGGGTGGACGCCATGCAGCGGCAGGTGGAAAACACGGCCGTTGCGATGATTGCGAGCCAACGGCCCGACGGCAAGCCGCTGCGCGAGTTGGTGGCGGCGCTGCGCATTGCGGCCGATCTTGAGCGCGTGGGCGACCTTGCCAAAAACAACGCCAAGCGCGTCATGGCCATTGAGGGGAGCGAGCATCCGCCCCGCGTTGCCCTCGGCGTGGAGCACATGGCCGACATTGCCTTGGTGCAACTCAAAACAGTGCTCGACGCCTTCACCCGGCAAGATGTGTCCGCCGCGATTGACGTGCGCAACCGCGACGCGGAGATCGACCAGATCTACACGTCCATCTTCCGCGAGTTGCTGGCGTACATGACCGAGAGCGCGTCAAACATCCAGTTTTGCACGCACCTTTTGTTTTGCGCCAAGAACATTGAGCGCATCGGTGACCATGCGACCAACATTGCCGAAGCCATCGCCTACGTGGTGACCGGTGAGCAGCCGATGGAATCTCGCCTTCGCGCTGACGCCTCGCCGTACATTGCGCGGGATGGGCGGCCGCTTCAATAACCGCGCAGGCCGGAGACGCTGATGGCAACGCTTGACACTCCTTCAGAGCCAAAGAGCAAGTCGCGCGCAGCGATAGTGCCGAGAATTTTGGTGGTGGAGGACGAAGAGCCCATCACCGAGATCTTGCGGTACAATTTGGAGGCCGAAGGGTTTTCGGTCGAAAGCGCGGCGCGGGGGGATGAGGCGGAGGTTCGCCTTGCCGAACACGTGCCTGACCTCTTGATCCTGGATTGGATGCTGCCGGGGCTTTCGGGCATCGAGCTTTGCCGCCGTCTTCGCGCCCGGCCGGACACGGAAGAGCTGCCAATCATCATGCTGACCGCGCGCGGCGAGGAGGTCGAGCGCATCCGCGGCCTCTCCACCGGCGCGGACGATTACATCACCAAGCCTTTTTCGACGCCCGAACTTTTGGCGCGCGTCAAGGCGATCTTGCGGCGCGCGCGGCCGCAGGTGGTGTCAACGGTGTTGAAGGGCGGCGAGATTGAGCTCGACCGCGCCACCCACCGCGTGCGCCGCGCGGGCCGAGAGGTGCGGCTCGGCCCGACCGAGTTCCGCCTTTTGGAGTTTTTGATGCAGTCGCCCGGCCGCGTGTTCGCCCGGGAGCAGCTTTTGAACGGCGTCTGGGGCCGGGACGTTTATGTGGACGAGCGCACGGTGGACGTGCACATCGGCCGCCTGCGCAAGGCCATCAACCGCTCCCGCCTCAAGGACCCGATCCGCACTGTGCGCGGCGCCGGGTACGCCTTCGACGATCAGTTTTCCGGCTGAGAAGACATCACCCGGCCTTTTTGGCCCGGCGGGCGCGGGTGGGGAAGGCGAGGGCGGCGTGGGCCTTGCAGTAGGTCTCGCCGGGGGCGCAGGCCGCGCCGCAAAAGCCGAAATTCTCGTCTGAGGGGTCGCCGACCGGCCAGCGGCAGGTCTCTCGCCCAAGGTCGAGGAGGGACACGGCCGGGTGGAGGGGCACCACGTCCGCCGGCGGCAAGGGTTCGGGCTCGATCATCTCCCGCTCCACCACCTTCACGACCGTTGAGCCGACCGCCATCACGCGGGGCGCGGCGGGCGTTGCCCGGGGGGCCGGGCGCCGGGGCGCGCGCGGGGTTTTGACCCGGCCCGACAGGCCCAGCCGATGGATTTTCCCGATCACCGCATTGCGCGAAACGCCGCCAAGGCTGGTTGCGATTTGGCTGGCTGAAAGGCCTTCCGCCCACAGCTTGCGAAGCTCGTCAATCCGCTCGTCGGTCCAGCTCATGGCACACCCTTTGTCCACAGCGCGCCCACAAAGAATCCCCACGCGCACGCCGAGATCGGCGCAGCAAAACCGCGAAGATTTCATCGAAGATGTGGGCAACGCGTTTGCCGCGTTGTGATGACAAGAATCGTACAGGAACTGCTGATTCTTGGTCTAGAGTCGAGGGAGTCTGGGGGACTCTTCAGTTGCTTTTTCCCCAACGTTCGGGAAGAAGGGCTGCTCCGGCGCGAAAGGAGACTGTGAACAAGCCGCGCCCGGACAATTTGAGGACGAGATGACCCATTCTTCCGTGTTCGCCACCTACAACCGCGCCCCCGTGTCCTTTGAGACGGGCGAGGGTGTCTGGCTCATGGGCTCGGATGGGCGACGATATCTCGACATGGGCGCCGGCATCGCCGTCTCCGCCTGCGGCCACGCCCACCCGCACCTTGTGGCAGCGCTCCAGGCGGCGGCCGCCAAGGTGTGGCACACGTCCAACCTCTTTCGCATTGATGAGCAGGAGCGGCTTGCGGAGCGCCTCACCGCCCACTCGTTTGCCGACCGTGTCTTCTTCTGCAATTCCGGTGCGGAGGCGAACGAGGCCGCCATAAAGGCCGCGCGCCGCTACCATTTTGTGAATGGCGCGCCGGAGCGGTGGCGCATCATCACCTTTGAGGGCGCTTTCCATGGGCGCACGCTGGGCACCATCGCAGCCGGCGGCGCGCCCAAATATCTGGAAGGGTTTGGCGAGGCCGCGCCCGGCTTCGACCAGGTGCCGCTCAATGATATTGATGCGGTGCGCGCGGCGATCGGGCCCGAGACGGCTGCGATCCATATTGAGCCGTTGCAGGGCGAGGGCGGCATCCGCGCCGTGGAGCCCGCAGTGCTCAAGGGCCTGCGTGCACTTTGCGATGAGCATGGGTTGTTGTTGTCGTTCGATGAGGTGCAGACGGGGATCGGCCGCTTCGGCACCCTCTTTGCCTGCGACGCGCTGGGGGTGACGCCGGACATTTTGGCAAGCGCCAAGGCCCTTGGTGGGGGCTTTCCCATCGGCGCGATGCTGGCGACGGAGGAGGCCGCAAAGGGACTTGTGCCTGGCACCCATGGGACAACCTATGGCGGCAACCCGCTCGCCTGTGCGGTGGGCAATGCTGTGCTCGATGTCGTCTTGGCCGATGGCTTTATGGATGGGGTGAAGGCCAAGGGCGGCTTCTTGAAACAGCGGCTTGCCGATGTGGTGGACAGCCACCCGGCCGTCTTTGAGGGCGTGCGCGGTGAGGGGCTGATGCTTGGCGTCAAATGCCGTGCGCCGGTGGGCGATGTGGTGGCCGCCGCGCGAGAGGCGGGGCTCATCATCATCCCGGCCGGGGAGGGTGTTGCCCGTTTCATCCCGCCGCTGGTGGTGAGCGAGGAGGAGTGCGCCGAGGCCGCGCGCCGTTTGGAAACTGCGGCGGTGTCGGTGGCGCGCGCGGCGCTCAACCCCGCATGACCCGTCACTTCTTGGATTTGACGGCCCAGTCGCCCGCAACCTTGCGGGCGATCCTGGACGCTGGCCACGCGTTGAAGGCGGCGGGGCGGGGCAAGCGCGATCTTTTGGCCGGCAAAACGCTCGCGATGTTGTTTGAAAAGCCGTCCACCCGCACGCGCTTCTCGTTTGACCTTGCCATGCGCGAGCTGGGCGGGGAGACGATTGTGGCCGCCGGCTCAGAGATGCAGCTTGGCCGGGGCGAATCGCTGGAGGACACCGCGCGCGTGCTCTCGCGCTATGTGGATGCCGTCATGATCCGGATGCTGGACCATGACGGGCTGCTGGCGTTTGCCGACCATGCCAGCGTGCCGGTGATCAACGGGCTCACGCGGCGCTGTCACCCCTGCCAGATCATCGCCGATTTGATGACGGTGGAGGAGCGGCTTGGCCCCCTTGATGGGCGCATTCTGGCGTGGGTGGGTGACGGCAACAATGTGGCGGCGACCTTCATGGACGCCGCGCGGCACTTGCCGTTCCAGTTTCGCGTCGCAACGCCTGAGGCCTTATCGTTGCCGCAGGACCTTGTGGTGGCGGCCTGCGCCGACGGGGCCGACATTGTGGTGAGCCACGACCCGCAGCTCACCGCAACGGATGCTGACGTTGTGATTGCCGATGCCTGGGCCTCCATGGGCGATGGTGATGAGGCGCGGCGCAAGGCGCTGCTTTCGCCTTTCCAGGTGAATGATGCGCTGATGGCGCTGGCGCGGCCAAACGCGATCTTTCTCCATTGCCTGCCGGCCCACCGCAACGAGGAGGTGACCGACAGCGTCATGGATGGCCCCCAGTCGGCCGTGTTTGACGAGGCGGAGAACCGCGTCCACGCCCAGAAGGCGATTTTGGCGTATGTCTTTGGTGTGCTTGGGAAAATTTAACGCTCGCGGCGCCCTCGCGGCAACGTGAGGGGGTGTGTTCGGCCATTGTGATGCGCGTCACAAAGGGGTGGCGGGGGCGTTGCCACCTTTTCGTTCACCGGCGCGGCAGTCGCGTCGGGGAACTGGAGAGACGCCATGACATCGATCCTTCGCACAGTGTTTGCCGCCGCGTCCCTTGCCCTCACTGCCGTTGTGGCGGCCGCCACCGCCCCCGCGCTTCAGCCGATGGTTCAGTTGGCGATGATGCACTAAACGTCCGCGCTTGACGGCGAGGGGTGCGCGCGCGACCCTTCGCTCGCCGTTTGGCGCGGAGCCTTTGATGACCGTCACCATCATCCGGCGGCTGATGCAGTCGTTCCTCGTTGTCGTCGCGATGAGTTTGATCGTGTTTGTGGGCGTTTCGCTGATTGGCGACCCCACGTACATGTTCGTCTCCCCCGACGCTGACCAAGAAGAGATTGAGCGCGTTATCCGCACATTCGGCTTCGATCGGCCGATTTATGAGCGCTATCTTCTGTTCGTCCAGGGCGCATTGTCGGGGGATCTTGGCAATTCTTATGTGTTTGGGCAGCCGGCCATCGGGCTCATCTTGGAGCGGATGCCCGCAACGCTGGAGCTTGCGTTTGCCGCGCTGTTCCTCGCGGTGGTTTTGGGCATTCCGCTCGGCCTTTATGCGGGGCTGAAGCCTGACACCATTGCCTCCAAGGCCATCATGACGGGCTCGATCCTTGGCTTTTCCCTCCCCACCTTCTGGGTGGGGATCATGCTGATCCTGGTTTTTGCGGTGCAGCTTGGCATTTTGCCGTCCACCGGCCGGGGTGACACGGTGAGTGTCCTTGGCGTCGAAGTCTCGTTTTTGACGCTTGATGGCCTGAGCCACCTGGCCTTGCCCGCGCTCAACCTTGCGCTCTTAAAGATCAGCCTCGTCATCCGCCTCACCCGCGCCGGTGTGCGCGAAGCGGTGCACATGGACTACATGAAGTTTGCCCGCGCCAAGGGGCTTTCACCGCGCCGTGTGATTGGCGTTCACCTTTTAAAGAACATCTTGATCCCAGTGGTGACGGTTCTTGGCCTCGAGTTTGGCTCGCTGATTGCATTTTCGGTGGTGACGGAGACAATTTTCGCCTGGCCGGGCATGGGTAAACTCTTGATTGAGAGTATTCAGACACTCGATCGACCGGTGATCGTGGCGTATCTCATGTTGATCGTGTTCGTGTTTGTGGTGATCAACCTCATCGTCGACTTGGTTTACGCGGTGCTCGACCCGCGGGTGCGGCTTTCAGGGGCGTCCAAATGACCGACATGGCCGCCGCCCCTCCAAAGGTGGAAACCCCGTTTCGCCGCTTTGTCTCCGAGTTTGCCGAGCGCAAAGTCGCCGTGGCCGCGCTCGTTGTCCTCGTTTCGATTATCCTGGCGGCAATTTTCGCGCCTTTCATCACCCCGCAAGATCCTTACGATCTGGCGACAGTCTCCATCATGGATTCGCGCATGCCGCCGGGCGCCCAATCCTTTGAGGGGACAACGTTTTGGCTGGGCACGGATGGGGCGGGGCGCGACCTTTACTCGGCCATTCTCTATGGGCTCAGGATTTCACTCTCGGTGGGGGTTGCGAGCGCGTTCATTGCGCTCTTCGTCGGCATGTCGGTGGGCTTGATCGCGGCGTATGCGGGGGGGCGCACCGAATCGATCATCATGCGCATTGTCGACGTGCAGCTTTCGTTTCCGGCGATCCTTGTGGCGCTCATCCTGCTGGCGCTCCTGGGCAAGGGGGTCGACAAGATCATCATCGCCCTCGTCGTCTCCCAATGGGCGTACTACGCGAGGACGGTGCGCGGGTCGGCGCTGGTGGAGCGCTCAAAGGAGTATGTGGAAGCCGCGCGGTGCCTGGCGCTTCCCCACCGGCGGGTGCTCTTTTCCCACGTGATGCCCAACTGCCTTGCCCCGCTCATTGTGGTGGTGACGGTGCAGACCGCGTCGGCCATCTCGCTGGAGGCGACGCTCTCATTTTTGGGCGTGGGCATGCCGCCGACCGAACCCTCACTTGGGCTCCTCATCTCCAACGGCTTCGAATACATGATGTCGGGCAGCTACTGGATCGCGATTTTTCCCGGCCTTGCGCTGCTGGTGACAATCATGTCCATCAACCTGGTGGGTGACCGCTTGCGGGATGTTTTGAACCCGAGGCTGTCGCGTTGACCGTCCTGTCAGTGGAGGGTTTGAAAACCCACTTTTTCACCCGCGCGGGCGTGTTGCCGGCGGTGGACGGTGTGTCCTTCGCGGTCGACCGGGGTGAAGTGTTGGGCCTTGTGGGCGAGTCCGGCTCTGGCAAAAGCGTCACCGGATTTTCCATCATGGGGCTTGTGGATGCGCCGGGGCAAATTGTCGGCGGCTCCATAAAACTCTTTGATGAGGAGCTTGTGGGGCTTGATGAGGCGGCGTGGCGCACAATCCGCGGCCGCAAGATGATGATCATCTTCCAAGACCCGATGATGACGCTAAACCCCGTGTTGCGGGTCGACACGCAGATGATCGAGGCGGTCACCGCGCACGAAAGGGTGAGCCAGCGCGCCGCCCGCGACAGGGCGCGCCAGGCGCTCCTTGCGGTGGGCATCCCCTCGCCCGATGAGCGGCTCAAAAGCTATCCGCACCAGTTTTCCGGCGGGATGCGCCAGCGGGTGGCGATTGCAACGGCGCTTTTGAACCGGCCGGATCTCATCATTGCGGACGAGCCGACGACGGCGCTTGATGTCACCATCCAGGCGCAAATTCTTTATGAGGTGCAAAAGCTGGCGCAGGACACCGGCACCGCGCTCATCTGGATCACCCACGATCTGACGGTGGTATCGGGCCTCGCGGACCGTGTGGCGGTGATGTACGCGGGCCGCATTGTGGAAATGGGGGCGACCAGCGATGTGCTTGACCGGCCGCGCCATCCTTACACGGTGGGGCTGATTGGCTCGGTCCCCTCCCACAACGCGCGGGGCAAGCCGCTGGCGCAAATCCCGGGGATGACGCCCTCCATGACGAACTTGCCAGACGGGTGCAGCTTTCGCCCCCGCTGCCCCCGGGCGGATGAGGCGTGCGGACAAATGCCCGACCTTGCCCAAAACGCCGGCGCGCTCGCCCGCTGCCACCACCCCCATGGGGCGGCATCGTGAGCGCGATTGTCTCGCTGCAGGGCGTTTCAAAGCGTTTTGTGAAGCGGCTCGATGCGGCCGAGCGGGTGGCGAACCTCCTTGGCGCGGGGCTGAAGGACGAGGTGGTGCACGCGGTCGATGGCGTCACGCTGGACATTGCGCCCGGCGAAGTTGTGGGGCTGGTGGGCGAATCGGGGTGCGGAAAGTCGACCCTTGGGCGCGTGGTGGCCGGGATCCATCGCGCCAGCGACGGGGAGGTGCTGTTTCGCGGCAAGGGTTTGTCGGACATGAGCGCGGCGGAGCGGCATGAGGCAGCGCTCAAGGTTCAGATGATCTTTCAGGACCCGATGTCGGCGCTCAACCCGCGCATGCGGGTGGCGGACATTGTGGGCGAGGCGCCGCGTTTTCACGGCATTGCAACGGCCGCCGCGCTGCCGGACTACATTGACGATCTTTTGGAGCGCGTTGGCCTCGACCCGGCCTACAAACGCCGCTATCCGCACCAGTTTTCCGGCGGGCAGCGGCAGCGCATCAACATTGCGCGGGCGCTTGCGGTGAAGCCTGACTTTTTGGTGTGCGATGAGAGCGTGGCCGCGCTGGACGTCTCGATCCAGGCGCAGGTGATCAACCTTTTCATGGCGTTGCGGGATGATCTTTCGCTCACCTACCTCTTCATCAGCCACGACCTTGGTGTGGTGGAGCACATTTCGGACCGCGTGGTGATCATGTATCTGGGCCGTGTGGTGGAGATGGCGCCCACCGATGATTTGTTTGCCGCGCCCAACCACCCCTACACCAAGGCGCTGCTTGCCGAAGTGCCGCGGATTGACCAGCGCAAGCGCACCTTTGCGCCCATCAAGGGCGAGATCCCGTCCCCGCTCGACCCGCCGGAGGGGTGCCACTTTCACCCCCGCTGCCCGGCCGCGTTTGACCGTTGCCGTGTGGAGCGCCCGGCGCTGAAGGCCGTCGCCGCCGGTCACAGCGCCGCGTGCCACCTCAATGAGGCGGTCGCGTGAGCATCCTCGAAGTGCTCGGGCCCGAGGCGGCCGACACGCCGCTGGTGCTGGACAGCCCGCACTCCGGGTCTGCCTATCCGGCCGACTTTGTGACGGCGGTGCCGATGGAACAGGTGCGCCGGGCAGAGGATTTTGACGTTCACGCCCTTTTTGGCACCGCGCCCGCGCTGGGCGTGCCGCTGCTCCACGCGCTGTTTCCGCGGATTTATGTGGATGTGAACCGCACGGAGGCGGACATCGACCCCGCCTCCATCACCGGTGCGCTGCCCTTTGCGCCGGCGCCCAGTGCAAAGGCGGCGCTGGGCAAGGGCGTCATTTGGATGGAGGCGCCGCCCCCGCCGGCGCGCACCCCGCTTTATGAGGCGCCCCTGCCGGCGGCCGCAGCGGTGGCGCGCCTGTCGGCCTATTGGCAGCCCTATCGCGCCCGGCTTTCCGCGCTGCTTCATGCCGTGCGGGCCCGGCACGGGCGGGCGTTTTACCTTGATTGTCACTCGATGCAGTCGGTCTCCACCGCGATGCATGAGGAGGGCGCGGGCCTTCCCCGCCCCGAAATTGTGCTCGGCGACCGCGACGGGACCACGTGCGCGCCAAACTTCACCCGTTTGGTGGCGGAGGCGCTCACGGCGGCGGGGTTCGAGGTCGCTGTCAATGCGCCCTACAAGGGGGCCGATCTTGTGGTGGCCCACGGCCGGCCGTCGGAGGGGTTTCATGCCCTTCAGATCGAGGTGCGGCGCGACCTTTATATGGACGAGGTGTCGGTCACCCGCAGCGCCCGCTTTGATGACACGCGCGATCGGCTGGGGCTTGCGCTCAAAACCATTCGCGACGGCGTTTGAGCGGGCCTCAGCGGGTGATGATTTCTGGGCCCATCAGCGTGGTGGGGAGGAACGTCGACAGGATCGGGACGTAGGTCACCAGGATGAGGAAGAGGAAGAGGACCGCGACGAAGGGGAGCGCGGCCTTCACCACCTGGACAAGGCTCATCCCCGTGATGCCCGATGTGACGAAGAGGTTGAGGCCAATAGGTGGCGTGATCATCCCGATTTCCATGTTGACGACCATGATGATGCCAAGGTGAACCGGATCGACCCCCAGTTGGACTGCGATGGGGAAGACCACCGGCGCCACAATCAACAATAGCCCTGACGGCTCCATGAATTGGCCGCCGATCAGGAGCAAGATGTTGATGGCAATCAAGAAAGTGAACCAGTCAAATCCTGCCTGGAGCATCCAATCGGTGATGGCTTGGGGGATGCGCTCGGACGTGAGGACGTGCGCGAAAATGAGCGCGTTGACGATGATGAACATCAGCATGATGGCGGTGCGCGCGGCATCCATCATGGCTTTCCGGGTGTCTTTGTGGGTGACGGCGGCCGGCACGCGCAGGAGCGATTCGGCAATGTTGCGCAAAAGGATCACGAAGCCGACGCCCACTGAGCCGATGAGCGCCGCGCCCCGCTGCTTGAGGACGATGTAGGCCACCCCGCCCAACGCCGCGACGATGACGGCGATGGGGAAGCGCGTTTCGATCTGATCTTCCCCCGCCGCGAAGTAGGAGAGGATCATCACGACCGAGAAGAGCGACAGACCGTAGACCCAGGCGAAGAAGCCGTTGCGGGCCGAAACGCTGTCGCTCTCCTTGATGAAGCGGGTTTTCTTGAGCGGGCCAATGTCGCGGTAGATGAAGAGCGCGATCATGAAGGAATAGACCGCGGAGACGGCGGCCGCCTCGGTGGGTGTGAAGACCCCGCCGTAAATCCCGCCCAAGATGATGATGATCAGGAAGAGGCCCCACGCGGCGTCTTTGCCCGCGTGGAAGAATTCGGACCAGCCGAGCCAGTCGCCCTTCGGCAGGTTTCTGATGCGGGCGACGATGTAAATCGCAAGCATCAGCATCAGGCCGGCGATGATCCCGGGGATGACGCCGGCGAGGAACATACGGCCCACCGAAACATCTGTGGCGGCGGAGTAGACCACCATCACGATGGAGGGGGGGATCAGGATGCCGAGCGTGCCGGCGTTGGCGATGACGCCGGCGGCAAACTCCTTCGAGTAGCCCACCTGGCGCATACCGGCGATGGCGATGGTGCCGATGGCAACCACCGTGGAGGGCGATGAACCCGACAGCGCGGCAAAGAGCATGCAGGCCAGCACTGAGGCCATTGCAAGCCCGCCGCGAAACGAGCCGACGCACGCAATCGCAAACCGGATGATGCGCTGGGCGACCCCGCCGGTGGACATGAACGCCGCCGCAAGGATGAAAAACGGGATCGCGAGGAGCGTATAATTCTGGCTTGCTGTGAAGAGTTGCTGCGCCACCGAGGACACACTGTCGGTGGAGAAGAACGCGATGATGATGAGCGATGAGAGGCCAAGAGAAATCGCGACAGGGACGCCGGACAGGAGCAGGAAGAAGACGAGGCCGAACAGGATTGCCGATTCCATTGGGCGTCAATCCTTCAGGACGTTACGGTTTTCTTCAACAAGATCTTCCGCCTCGTGGGAGGCGATGATCAATTCCCGCTTGCCGCGCACAATGTCGACCAGCGCCTGGATGCAGCGCATGGCCAGAAGACCAAGGCCGACGGGCAAGATGATGTAGGCGACCCAGCGGTGCACCCGCTCCTGGCCGGCAAACTCCACCAGGAAGCCAGGGTACATCAGGTCATCAAGGCCGATGCCGACGCGGTACATCTTCCACCAATAGTCCACCGCGCCGCCCCCGCGGGTGGAGGCGCCCAGCGGCTGCAGCCAGTCGGCGTAAAGGAGGGCGATGGCGTAGACGAGGGCCGCAAACGCGCCGAAAACGGCAAAGAAGCGAAAGACTCGGGGCGGGAAGAGGCGGATCAGACTGTCGATCCCCAGGTGCGCGTTGATGCGCACGGCGTAGCTCATGCCGAACAAAATAAGCCACGCGAACAGGATGCGGTTCAGCTCCAGCGCGCCCTGGAAGCCGGCGTTGAACCCGTATCGCAAGACCACCTGGATGAAGGCGACCAGCGTCATCGCGGCGAGGATGAGCGCGATGAACGCCTCCTCAAACACGGCCATGAAGCGGGGGAACGCACGGTCCAGCGCAAAGTAAAGCGCCACGAACACGGCCAGCACGCCGATGGGGTAGTTCAGGAGAAGGGTGTTCATCGGCAAGGTCCGTGCGGCTCGACCGTCGCGCACGCTAGACGCATGAGTGCGTAAAGGAAAGTGGACGGTTGATCACAATCCGCCCAACGGGGTGCGCCAGTTGGTATGGGGCTTGCGTCAATCCGGCGCAGTCCACCCCACTGGAGAGACCCATGACGCTTGCAACCCAAGCGGAAGAGATTTCGAATATTGCCTTCGGATACATGGCGTCAAAAGCGCTGTTTTGCGCGCTGGAGCTGGGCGTTTTCACAGCGCTCGCCGACGAACCCCAAACCGCAGGCGCGCTGGCGGAGCGGCTTGGCGCGGCGGAGGGCCCGCTGGAAACGCTGCTCACCGCGCTGTCAGCCGCGCGGCTGGTTGCGCTGGAGGACGGCGTTTGGGTGAATTCGCCCGCCGCCGACAGTTTTCTCACCAAAGGCGCGAAGTACGACTTTGGCGACTATTTGCGGCTCCAGGTGGGGCGGCAGATGGAGCCGTTGATGGACCAGCTGGAGGGTGTTGTGCGCAGCGCCCCCGCCCCGGAGGGCACAAACTCCTACGCCGATTGGTTTTCTGACCCCGAGGAGGCGCGGCTTTATTCGCAAAGCCAGCACGCCGGGTCGCTGGGTCCGGCGCGCCAGCTTGCCCGGCGCGTTCCCCTTGAGGATGCGCGGCACCTGTTGGACGTTGGCGGTGGCACGGGCGCGTTTGCCATCACCCTTGCCAAGGCGTTCCCGGATCTTTCGGTCACGGTGGTGGAGTTTGAGACGGTCGCGGCGCTGGGGCGGGATTATGTGGCCGCCGAGGGGCTTTCGGACCGGATCCGCTATGTGGAGGGCGATGGGCGCGAGGCGGTGTGGCCCGAGGGGCAAGATGCGGTCTTGATGTCGTACCTTTTTTCGGGCGTGCCGGGCCCCGCCCATGGGGATTTGATGGCGCGCGCGTTTGCCCATTTGCGGCCGGGCGGGCGGTATCTGGTGCACGACTTTGTGGTGAATGAAGCGCGCACCGGCCCGCCGCTCGCCGCGCTTTGGCAGCTGCAGCACACCGCGTTCACGCCCGGCGCCCGCTCGCTCGACGAGGCGACCTTGCGGGCTGAGCTTTCCGCCACCGGGTTTGGCGAGGTGGCCGTTTCGCCCATGATCCCGGGGCTCACGATGCTGGCTGAGGGTGTGCGGCCGGCCGCGTAAGGCTCCCCCAAAGGAGGCACACCGCGGCAAGGGCGTGGGCGGATGCCGCCGCCAAGGCGACCCACGAGAAGCCGCCCGCCCCCATGAGCGCTGCGGCCGCAAGGGGCCCAAGGCCGCTGCCGCAATAGGTGATGGTGGTGTTGAGGCCGAGCGCTGCGCCCCGCGCGGCCCCGCCCGCGGCCGAAAGGCGCGACACCAGCGCGGTCAGCGCAAGGTGGTTCGCCACCCCCCAGGTGAAGAGGGCGAGCGCTGCGGCCGCAAACGCGCTGGATGCCGCCGGCAACAGCGCCACCGTGAGCCCTGCAAGGGCAAACGCCAGCGGTGGCGCCACCCTGTGGCGGGCCATCCACCCATCGCCAACGCTGGCAACGGCAAAGCCCACGCCATAGGCGATCACCAACGCGCCCATGGCGCCGGCCGAAAGGCCCATCGCGTCCCGATAGGCGGCGCCCAACAGGGCGTAGGCGCCATAAAACCCCGCGCTGAAGAAGAGCTGGCCGGCGAGAAGCCAGCGCACCGGGCCGAGGCGAAGGGCGGCGAGCGGCCCCGGGGCCGCCGCGCGGTCGCCGCCCGCCGGCAACGCGCCCAGCGGCACGATGAGCGCGGCCGCGCAAAGGCCAAGCACCACAAACGGGGAGCGCCAGCCCAAAAGGTCGGTCGCAAGGGCGCCAAGGGGGATCGCGGCGACCATTGCAACGGACCAACCGGTCATCACCCGGCCAAGGGTTTTGGGGCCGCCCGACGTGCTCGCCGCGCCATAGGCAGCCGGCAGCGCGACCCCGGCCGCAAGCCCCGCAAGGCCTTGCGCCACAATGAGCTGCGGGAGGGCCGGCGCCGTTGCCGCCAGCGCCATCGCGCCCGCAAAGATGGCGGCCGCCACCCGCAGGACGCGCCGGGCGCCAAACCGGTCAACCGTCCGCGCAAGCACAAAGGCGGAGCCCGCGGTGGCCGCCCCATAAACGGACATGGCGATCGCAACCCTGCCGTCCGCAACGGCGAAGGCGGCCGCAACGTCCGGCAACAGTGGCGACAACAGGAGCGAGTTTGCCCCCATCAACGCCACCACAAACAAAAGGGTAATGGTCTCTGACATGTCTTGATTGCCGCCCGAAACGACGGCCCCACCGAAAAGGCCGCTGGTGTGATGCCGGTGTGTTCCGTACACCATATGGCGAGCGGCGCGTGATGAGGAATGGTGTTCTGTGGGCAGCGACGAAAATGCGATCACGGTTCGGTCGGCGGCGGGGGCGCCGCTGCGGTTGGATGCGCGCGACCGAACGCTGTTAAGGCTTTTGGCGGAGGACGCGACCCAAACCTACGCCGCGCTGGGGGCTGCGGTGAACCTTTCGGCCCCTGCCGTGCACGAGCGGGTGAAGCGGCTGCGCAAAGCGGGCGTGTTGACCGCGACGGTCGCAAAGCTTGACGGGCCAGGGGTGGGCCGGCCGCTCCTCGCCTTCGTGGAGGTCACCACCGACGATTGGGGCGCAAAGGGGCCGTTTCGCAACATGGCGGCGGAGCGGGACGTGGAGGAGGTGCACACCGTGGCGGGCGACGCGTGCCTCCTCCTCAAGGTGAGGTGCGCGGACGCAAAGGCGCTGGAGGCGCTCCTTGCGCGGCTTTACGCCATTGCGGGCGTGCGCCAAACGCGCACGACCGTCGTCTTGTCCACGTACCTGGAGAGGGGGCCCCAGGCCGTGTTTATGGAGCCTTCGCTTTAATTCGGAGCGGTAATTCCCGGGCCAGACGGTTCCCGTCTGACCCGAAACCGCCTCAGCTCGACGCGTCGTTGGCGGCGACGGCCGCATCGATGAGGTTCTTGCCGATCTCATCTTCAAACTGCGCCCACACCGGTTTCATCGCGTCCACCCACGCCTGGCGTTGGTCGACCGACAGGGTGCGGATTTCGCCGCCATTGGCCACGATGTTTTCCTTCGCGGCGGCGTTCAGCTCGGTGGCGCGCGCGTTCATCTCCGCCGTCACCTCGTCGAGAATCGTGATGAACTGGGTGCGTGTGTCTTCGTCCAGGCTGTCCAAGAACTCTTCGGTGGTCACGATGAGGTAGGACAGAAGTTGGTGGTTGGTCTCCGTGATGCCGTCTTGCACCTCAAAGAACTTTTGCTGAAAGATGTTGGTGTAAGTGTTTTCCTGACCGTCCACCACGCCCTGTTGCAGCGCGCCATACACTTCCTTGAAGGCGAGCTTTTGCGCATTGGCGTCCAGCGCTTCAATCATCGCGGCGGCAATGTCGGAGGTTTGGACGCGGAACTTGAGGCCCGAGGCGTCCGTCGGCGCCACGAGCGGCTTGTCCGCCGAAAACTGCTTTAGGCCGTTGTAGATGAAGCCGAGGCCGACGTAGCCCACGTCTTCCATCGACGTCATGGTCGACTGGCCTTCCTCGGTGGCAAGAAAACGCTCCAGCGAAGCAATGTCCTGGAAGAGGAAAGGCAGGTCATAGAGGCCCAGAACGCGGGTGTACGCGCCGAACTTTGAGAGCGAGGGCGCAGCAAGCTGCACGTCGCCCAGAAGGAGCGCCTCCATCACCTTGTCATCATCATAAAGCTGGGAGGACGGGAACACCTGCATGCAGGCGGTGCCATCCATCTCGGCGTTGATGCGCTCGGCAAGGCGGGCAGCGTGCTCACCCTTGGGGTGGCCACGCTCGGCAACGACGTGGGAGAATTTGATGACCGTCTCGCCCGAATCGCACGCTGCAACCGCAACGCCCGTGGACAACAAAAGCGCCGGCAGCGCGGCAAAAAGCGTCTTCTTCATGGGTGTCCCTCACGTGTGTCTGTTCTGCCACAGGGTTTTGCACACTCATGGGGGTCGCGCAAAGCGACGATTTCGTGTTCACCGGCAGCACGCTTGAGGGAGATTGCCATGCGCGCCGGGGCGGAACTGTCCAAAAGCTTGGTGACCGGCGAACGGCAGACCGGCTGCCCCAAACATCTTCGCAAATATGTGCTCGCCGTTGCTGTGCTGGGCTCCTCGCTGGGCTTCATCGATGGGACGATCATCACCGTTGCGGCCCAGCCGATCCGCACCGCACTCGGCGCCTCCTTCGGCGAAGTGCAATGGGTGGTGAACGCCTACACGCTCACGCTCTCCGCCTTCCTGTTGATTGGCGGGGCTGCCGGCGACCGCTATGGCACGCGCCGCGTGTTTGCCGCGGGCGTCGCGCTCTTCACGCTCGCCTCGGTGCTGTGCGGCGTCGCGCCCAACGTTGAGGCGCTGATTGCGGCGCGGGCGGTCCAGGGGTTGGGCGCCGCGCTGATGGTGCCGGGCTCGCTGGCGCTGATTGCGGTCAACGTTCCGAAGGCGGAGCGGGGGCGCGCGGTGGGCGTGTGGGCGGCCGCCTCGGGGGTGACGTCAGCGCTCGGGCCGCTTCTGGGCGGCCTTTTGATCGACCTTGGCTCCTGGCGCTGGATCTTTTTCATCAACGTGCCCGTGGCCGCGCTCACCCTTGCGCTTCTCCACGCGAAGGTGCCGGCTGATCGCGGCCACGCGTCCGGCCGGTTTGATGGTTGGGGCGCAGCGCTCGCCTTTGTGGCGGTGGGGGCGGTTGCGCTGGGCTTCACCCTTGCCGAGGCCGGCGGGCTCACCGCGCCCACCGCCCTTGCCGCGCTCGTGGCGGGCACCGTTGCGGGCGCGCTCTTCCTTCTCCACGAGCGGCGGACGGCCTCTCCCATGCTCCCCCTCGGGCTCTTTCGGGCGCGCAATTTCTCGGTCGCCAACGGGCAAACGTTGCTCATTTATTTCGCGCTTGGCGGGGCGTTGTTCTTCCTGCCGGTCACGCTGATGTCGGCCCACGGGTGGCGCGCGGCCGAGGCCGGGGCGGTGTTCCTGCCCTTCACCGTCGCCATGGCCATCGTGTCGCCCCTTGCCGGGCGCGTTGCGGACCGGATCGGCCACCGCGCGATGCTCTTTGCGGGGCCTCTGGTGGTGGCGGTGGCCTTCCTCGCCCTTGGCGCGGCCGCGGGCGTGGGGGACTATTTTTCCGCCGTGGTGCCGGCAATGGCCCTCTTCGGCGTTGGGATGGGGCTTGCGATCCCAAGCCTCAGCGCCGTGGTGCTCGACGGGGCGGGCGAGGATCACGCCGGCATTGCCTCCGCCGTCAACAACGCGGTTGCCCGTGTGGCCGGCCTTTTGGCGGTCGCGGCCCTTGGCCTTGTGGCAAGCGCGGTGTTTGCCGCCACACTGGGCGAGGCCGGCGCAAGCTTTGCCTCCCGCGATGGCGCGGCGGCGGCGGACGCCACCATCGCCGCCTTCCAGGCGCTCTGCGTGGTTTGCGCGGCTCTCGCCGCTGCAGCGGCGGCGCTTTCGCCATTTTTGTCCCGCCCCGCGCCGGCGGCGCCGGCGTGATCGGCCGCTTGCGGGCACACAGCGTTTGCGTGTAAACGCAACGCGATTGCCGCACTAGCTCAGGTGGTAGAGCAACGCATTCGTAATGCGTGGGTCGCTGGTTCGAGTCCGGCGTGCGGCACCATCTTTGTGGCGCTACCGCGCTTCGCGCTGCTTGAGCGCGTGTTTTGGGCGCTACCGCGCTTCGCGCTGCTTGAGCGCGTGTTTTGGGCGCTACTGCGCTTCGTGCTGCTTGAGCCTTTGTTGCGCTACCGCCCTTCGGGCTACTTGAGCGCGGTTTTGTCGACGCTTCCGCGCTTCGCGCTGGTTGAGCGCGGGCTCGGCAGTGCGGCACCGAGCGCGCCATGCGCGCGGATCCAGTTTAAAACGCCCACCAGAAACCGAGGGAGCCGCCGAACTCCTGGATCGTGTTGCGGCCGGCAACCGTGGCAAGGCCAGAAGCCTGAACCTTCAGCCGCTTGCTCACTTGGTGGACCACCCCCGCGCTTACCTTGGTGTTGAACGCGTCGCCCTCGGTCTCAATGGTCGTGAAACTTTGGGCCAGCAGCGTCCAATGGGGCAAAACGTCGGCGCCGACGGTGACATCCAGCAAAATCTCGTCGCTGTCGTCCGCCTCCATCCGGTAGCGGTAGGCCGCCGCGGCGGAGGCGAAAAACGGCGTGTTGAACATGTCGCGCCCAACGCCCATCTGCGCGCGCGCCTCGACGAACGGGCCATCAGACGCCGCCTGCGCGCCCAACGTGTCGAGCCCGCCCGTGCCGGCCAAAACCTCCACGGACGCCACCACCGGCCCCCCATCCAAAACGCGCACCCGCGCGCCGCCGGCAAGGCTCCCATAGGTTTTCGTCTGGTGGTCAAAAACGTCCTGGCTGACGCCGCCGAAGATCGGATTTTGGAAGAATGCCCTCGAGACCAGGCCATAAGCGTGCTCGGTCCGCAGCTCGGTTTTGACAAGGGCGGTCAACCAATCGCGAACGCCATACTCGCCGCTCGCCGTCAGGTTGAATTTTTTATATTCGGGGACCTTCACCAGCTTGCCGTTCGCATCGAACGAGTGGTTCCCATACGTGAAGGTGGACGTCACAAAGGTGAGCGTTCGACCCCGTTTGATGGTCCACGCATCACCCCACGACGCCGCTGGCGCCAGAAAAACCACGAGGAGGCTGAGGATCGCAACGCGATACATCCTAAACGTGCCTCCCAAACGCTGACCAACTCCTTGTTGAAATCGATAAAGCAACCTTGCATTGAAAGGAAGTGTCTCTTGTGCCACAGCCGCGGTTCGTTATTGTGCGCGCCGCGCGAGAGTGGCGGAATCGGTAGACGCAGACGACTCAAAATCGTCCGCCGCAAGGCTTGGGGGTTCGAGTCCCCCCTCTCGCACCATCTCTCTTTTTGGAGATGCAATCCCCTCCAACAACTTGAAAACACAGCTTGTTTTAGCGGTTCGATAACCCTCATTTCGGGCGTATGTGAGTTTATCGGCGAAGGCCAGTCTGAGGACGGTGCGCTGGGTGTCGAGGCGCCCGGATGTCCAGAGTTTCCAAGGGTTTGCGAGGAACGTGAAAGCGGTTCGATAAGCCTGTTCGAACGGC
>JBCCBM010000009.1:0-131297 GCA_039034015.1 Pseudomonadota bacterium
ACATGGCGCCGATGGGTTTGACCGTGGCACCCCGCGCAATTTCAAGGTGCGACAGGACCGCGACGGAGGGGAACATGCGCTCAATGATCATGCGCACATAGGGCCGCGCATCGGGCGCGGTGACGACGGCAAATTTTGGATGGTTCGCCATCGCGGCCTTGATGGCCTTTGAGGCGGCGTCGGCAAACTCCTCCACCTGGCGCGGATCCATGGCAAGCTCGATCACATCGCCCTTGCCGTCGCGCTTCAGGGTCTGGTGGAAGGCAAGGTCCCACCGGTTGCCGAGGCGAAGGACGTGGAGCGTGCCGTTTTCGGATAGGTCGCCGCAGATTTGTGAGGCAAGGCGGATGCGCACATGCTCGGCCACCGCCTCCGCCCGCCGCGCGTGGGGCGAGACCTCCGCCACCGCCTCCAGGATGAGGTTGAGATTGCGGATGGACACCCGCTCGGCCAGCAGCAGTTTTAGGACGGCCTGGAGCCCGCTGTTGGAAATTTGGCTGGGGACGATCTCTTCCAGAAGGCGCTTATACTCTTGGTCGAGCCGGTCGAGCAGCGCGCGCATGTCTTTATAGGACAACAGCTGCGAGAGGTTGTTGCGCACCACCTCCACAAGGTGGGTGAGCACCACGGACGCATTGTCGATGGGCACGAACCCTTCGCGGGATGTGTCGGCCACGAACGCTTCGTTGATCCAAACGGCCTTCATGCCAAAGGCGGGGTCCCGCGCTTCGTCGGAGGGCACGCGCGGCTTTGGCCCATCGCCGATGACGACCATGTAGTCGCCCACGCGCAAGGTTTCGGTGGCGGCGACCGTGCCGTGGACGCGCACCTCATAGCCCTTTGCGGTGAGGGCAAGATCTTCGGTGACGCGCACTTCGGGGACGACGAAGCCGTACTCCCGGGCAAACTTTCGCCGGATTTTGGCAAGGCGGTGGGTGAGCTCGGTGGGGGAGCGCAGGACCGTGCGGGCGAGCTGCTTGCCCACCACAAGCTCCAGCTCAGGCACCATGAGCTCGGCCTTCACGCTGTCTTTTTGCGCAGCTTCCGTGGCGTCGACGGCCTCTTGCGCCTTTCGCGCTTCATCCGCCTCGGCCGCCTTTCGCGCCTTTGGAATGGTGTAGGCGACAAAGGCGAAGATCGCCGCAAGGGTCACAAAGGGGAGCGGGGGAAGGCCCGGCATGATCGCAAAGAGCGCCATCATGCCCGACGCCATCATCAGCGCGCGCGGATAGGCGCCAAGCTGGCCCAGCACCGCCTTTTCGGCCGAGCCGCGGGTGCCGCCCTTGGAGACCAAAAGGCCGGCGGCCAGCGAGATGACGAGCGCCGGAATTTGGCTCACCAGACCATCGCCCACCGAAAGGCGGGTGAAGACGTCGGCGGCCGCGCCAAGCTCCATCCCGTGGCGCGTGGTGGCAATCACGATGCCACCAAAAATGTTGACGGCAATCACGATCAGCGAGGCGATCGCCTCCCCGCGCACAAATTTTGACGCACCGTCCATGGAGCCGAAGAAGGCGCTTTCTTCTTCCAATTCGCGGCGGCGGCGCTGGGCCTCCGCCTCGTTGATGAGACCTGAGGAAAGGTCCGCATCAATCGCCATTTGTTTGCCGGGGATGGCGTCGAGGGTGAACCTTGCGCCCACCTCCGCGATGCGGGTGGCACCCTTGGTGATGACGAGGAAGTTCACGATCACCAGGATCAAGAACACCACGATGCCAATCACGAAATCGCCAGACATCAAGAAATTGGAGAAGCCGGCAATCACTTGGCCGGCGGCGGTGATCCCCTCATGGCCATCGGCGAGGATGAGGCGCGTTGTGGCGATGGAAAGCGCCAGGCGCAGCATGGTTGCGATGAGGAGGATGGTGGGGAAGGACGAGAATTCCAGCGGCTTTTCGATCCACAGCGCCACCATCAGGATGAGGACGGCGAGGGCGACGGAGAACGCCAACCCAATGTCGATCAGGAAGGTGGGGATCGGCAGGATGAGGACGCCCAACATCGCGATGACGCCCACCGCAAAGGCGATGTCGCGAATGTTTTGGGGCATGGCGCGGGACAGCAGCGACCGTGGCGCGGCTGGGGCGGTATCAACGCTCGACATCGTGCGGCCTTCATGGCTGGTCAATCGGGCGCGGCGGGCGGACGGACATGTCCGCGGGGAGAATGCCGCGCTACCAGTTTTGGCCAATCAAGCTTGGGCGAACCTGCCTTCAGCCCTGTCCGCCGGCCATGAGTTCGGCGACGATCGCCTCCGCCCGCCGCGCCTGTGTGGCGGCCTGCTTGGCGCTCGCCACCCGGTGCGCCAGCCCGCGCCGCTTGCCGGGCGTCAACGCATCAAATTTTTCGCGCGCGCCATCGTGCGCCCAAAGCGCCGCCTCCAGCGCGTCGGGCAACACAACCACATCGTCGGCCACAATGTTGAACCGGAGCGCCACAGGGTCACCCAGCCCCACGCCGATCGTTTTGGCCAAACGGTTTGCAACATGGAGGTAGCGGCCGCCCTCCCCGTCTGACACCAGCGCGCCGTCGACGGGATGGTCGTTCAGTTCGCCGCTGATTCGCACTTTTGCCGGCGCGTCCGCCGGCAGCGAGGCAGCCGGCACCCGCACCACAAGATAGCGATATTTTTCCGGATAAATGATCTGGTCGAGGTTCGCCTCAACCGAATGCGCAAAATAGCTCATTGGCCCGCGTTTGGGGGCAGGGTCGCAGCGCTGTCAAGGGCGCCCAAAGGGCGGGCGCAGCCTTCACCCTTGACGGCGGTGCGGCCCTGCACACGCTGGCAAAGGGGTTCAGACAGAAAGATCTTTGATCTTTATGCCTGAACCCCTGCCGCCCAAAAAAGACGGGAGAGGGCGAGATGGGAGAGCGCGAGAGGGAACGTCTCGCCTTCCAAGTGAAGAGCCGGCGCAGCCGTCAGAATCCCGTCTCGATGCGCCCGTAGATGATTTCTGTGAGCGCGTAGATGTGGGCGCCGATGAAGGTGGCCGAGAGCGCCGCTGTCACCAAGATCGCAACGATCTTTGGGATGAAGGTCAGCGTCATTTCTTGGACTTGCGTGAGCGCCTGCATCAGCGAGATCGCAATCCCCACCACCATCGCGACGATGACGGCGGGGGATGAGGCAATCAAAACGGTCCAGATGGCGGATTGAACGAGGTCGACGGCGTCGACTTCGCTCATCACCGGACGATGAGGCCGTCGCCCACCACGATGATCGTGCCATCCGTCAGCGTGGCATAGGTCTGGCCGCTGGCGATTTGGACGCTCTCCACCTCGCCGGTGGTGCCGTCGGGGGTTTCAATGTCCCGCCCGATCAGCGACTGCGCGTCCGACAAGGTGTTGGATTGCAACAGCGCCAAGAGACGGTCGTTGGCGATGATGTTTTGCTCAACGTTGGAGAAGGTCGCCAGTTGCGCGATGTATTCGGTGTCGGACACTGGCTCGAGCGGATCTTGGTTTTTCATCTGCTCCACCAGAAGCCGCAGGAACGCGTCATAGTCGAGGGTCTGGTTGTCGAGCTGGGCGGTGGGCTGCGTCGCGGTCGAAACGGCGCCGATGGCGCTGACGTCGGTCATCGTCGTCTCCTAGACAATCATTGCAAAGGGGGGCGTGCGGAGGGCACGCGCGGGTCAAGCGGGGGTGGCATGGTGGGCGTTGCGGCCCGCGCCTCGCCGGGCGTGCGCTCCTCCGGAAGGCCCGCCTTGCGGCCCGCGTCGGCGATGACGCGCGCCTCCTCGTCAAACAGGCCGCGCAAGAACTTGAGCGCCTGGAAGGTGCGCTCGTTGTTCATGAGCGAACACACCTCGTCGAGCCCGGTTTTGAGGCTCTCTGTGGCGAGCGCTGCGCGAAGGTCCACCGCCAGCGCGTCGAACAGCTTTTTGCTGGCGGCCGCGTTTTGCGGGTCCATGAGCATCGCCTGGGCCACAAAGTAGAGCTGGCGCAGGGGCGTTGTGGTGTCTTCCACCTGCATGACGTGGTTTTCAAGCAGGAAGGTTGCATCGTTCAAGAGTTCCAACGTCACCTTGCGGTCGACCCGCAGGACAGCGCCGTTTAGGAACAAGCGTTCGCCGGAACGCAACGAAATATGCATGGGGCGAAGACCGGCGGTCTTGTCGTCCTCGCGCCGCTTCTTACTGTGCCGCGGTCCGTTCATTGTGCCAATCCCTCGCGCACCGTGCGGTTGATGTCGATGACACCTTTCCAGTTCTGGCTTTTGCCAGCCAGGATGGCGTCGGTTTCCCGCAAGACCCACAGGCCGATGGAAATGAGGTTGCCCCTCAAGTCCTCCGGTAGGTCGTTTGCGGGGTCGGACAGGTCTTTGATCAGAAAACCCCAAAGCTTTTGGCAAAAGCGGAGGGCTTCCATCGCATCGTTGGATGTGGATGGCAGCGACTGTGCGTTTTCCAGAAGGTCCAACGCATGATCGAACGCTTGGCGCTCTTGATCCCGCGTGAACCCCGGCGCCATCTGATGCACCTGAACATAGGCTTCGGCCTGCACCGCTAAAGACTCCTTACGCGTAGTTGAGGATGCTGAGGCGGGAGATCTGTCCCGTCAGCGCAAAACTCATCTCAATTTGCGTCGTCAAAAGGTCGACGCGGACCTTGGCTTCGGCAGGGTCAACGACCTCCGCCTCGGCAATGATGCCGGCCAACATGTCCCTGGCGAGGGACATGCGTTCGTTGGCGCGCTCAATGGCGTTTTGCGAAAAGCCAAGCTCGCTCTGGATGCCGGCAAGGTCGCTCACCGCCTGGCCGAGGCCAAGGCGCGCCTCGTCAATGACGGCCTGGCGCGTCCCCTCCGACAAGGTGTCGAGGCCAAGCACCGCCAGCATCGTCATCGCCTCGGCGGTGTTGCGGATGCCCTGTTCGTTGGCGTTGGTGCCGGTGGGCGCCCGCTCAGAGATTGCAATCCGCGTCACAATGTTGTCGGACGAGGCGACCGAGAAGGTGGTCCCCCAGGCCGGATCATCGAAGAATGCGGCAAACTCGTTGCGCAAAAAGTCGGTCATGTCGGCCGGCAAAATTGCGTCAACGCCAGGGTCGCCCGGGTTGAGGCCAAAGCGGGTGTTGAAGGCGGCAATGATGGCCGCCTCCGGCCCGTCTTCCAGGCGGGTGAAGGGCGCCTCGTCGGTGTTGATGCCGGCAAACAGGAAGCTGCCGCCGTCAGACGCGTTAAGCCGATCGGAGAGGCGATCCATCGCCGCCCGCGCCTCGGTCTCAAGGACCCGTGCCGCGCCCTCCCCGGGGGGGATTGCGACGGCGGAGGCCAAAAGGTCGGACGCATTGTCCCGAATGTCGGTGAGGCCGGCCTGGATGAGGGTGAGGCGCGCCTGGGCGGTGCCGTTGGAGCGGATGAGCGTCTCCATCAGCGCCGCTTCGTTGCGCAGCGAAATCATGCGCCCGGTCTCCGTGCCGAGCGCGAGCCCCACGTCCGCATGGCGGCCCGTGGCAAGCTCGACGGTGCGATCGGCGAGTTCATTTTGCAGACGGTTCACTTCCAGTCGGGGTTGGTTGCGCAGAGCCGCAGTCGAGATGAAGCTGGCTTCCATCAGACGATCCTCAGAAGTTCGACAAACAACTCGTCAATCACGCCGATGAGGCGCGAGGAGGCGCTGAAGGAGCGCTCAATGGCGAGCTGCTGGGCATATTCGTCATCAAGGTTGACGCCGGTGATGCGCGACAGGCTGTCGGAGGCCGTGCGCAAAATCGCCGACTCGGTGAGCACCTGGTCCTCCACCGTGAGCCTCTGGCCCTCCAGCCAACCCGCCGATTGGGTGGCAAAGGTCATGAGGCTGGCGTTGTCCGGCAGCTCGGTGGCAGGGTCGAAAGTGGTGGGCGTGTCGAGCGCGGCGCTCACCGTCAGCATCCGGTCAGCAAAGAACGCGTTGCCGCCAGCATTGCCGGACCCGTCGCGCAGCGCCTCCACGGTGCCGCCTTGGGCGGGGTCCACGGCGGCGTTGATCGCAATGGTGCCCGCGGAATTGGGCGGCGTGGACGTGAAGAGGCTGCCCGGCGGGTCATCAAAAATGTCGGTGAGTTCGCGGGCAATTTCGTCCATCTGCAGCTGGTAGGTGGCCGCGATGGTGTCACGCACATAGGCGTTGCCGACGATGGAGCCTGTGGTGGAGGCCATGGGCGTGTTCGGCCCCGTCACCGCAAGGCCGTCCACCCGCACCTCGCCGCCGACGGCGCCGGGGGTGTAGATGGCGGTGCGGTCGAAGGTGACCGAGCGGGCCTGCTTGTCATAGAGCGTCACGCCGGCGTCGGTGAAGAGCGCCATGTCGTTGTTTTCACGCCGCAACACGGTGACGCCAAGGTGCTCTGAAATGGCCTTCACCGCCGCGTCCCGGCGGTCAAGGTCCATGGTGACGTCACCGCCCCGCAGCGTGCCCGACACAATGGCGGTGTTGGCGTTGTGGAACAGGTCGAGCTGGCGGTTGATGTCCTCCACCGCCTCGAACATTTCGCGGTCCGTCTCCTCGCGGATGACGAGCATTTCGGACGTGATGCGGTTCAGCTCGTTCGCAACATCGCGCCCGCGCTCCACCACCGTGCGGCCGAAGAGCGGATCATCGGGCGCGTTGGCATAGTCGGCGACCGCGTTTTGCAGTTCGCCGATGCGGGCGGCGATGGAGGTTTCCACCTCCGGGTCGCCGACCGTTTGGGAGATGGAGTTCAGATGCCGCAGCACCGCATCGCGCTCGGCGGTCGTGGCCGTGGCGTTGATGAGCCTTGTGAACACGGCCGCATTTTCAGTGCGACGCACGCCCACCGTCTCCACCCCACCGTTGATGGTGGTGGCAAGCTCCGGCGAGACGCGGCTGCGGTTTTCATCCCCCGCCGCCGCCACATTGCGGGCCGACAGGTTGATTTGAAACTGCGACGCAATCAGCGCTTGCCGCGCAATGTTGTTGGCCGTGTCGAGGCTCATCGCCATGGGTTCACGGAGCTCCTTAGCGGCCCAAATTCACAAGGATTTCCAGAAGCTGATCGCCGGTCTGGAAGGTCCGTGAATTCGCGCTGTAGGAGCGCTGGGAGATGATCATGTCGGTGAGCTCGGTGGCAAGCTCCACGTTGGATTGCTCCAGCGCGCCGACCACGAGGGCGCCGTTGCCGGCATCGTTGGGCAGCGCGACGCGCAGATCGCCGCTTTCATTGGTGATGCCGTAAATGTTGCCGGGGAGCGGGCGAAGCTGGTCCGCACTCGGCACATTGGCGATGGGAACGCGGTAGAACTCCACCTCGGTGCCGTCTTCGTAGATGGCAAAGACGCGGCCCTGGGTGTCGATCACAACGTCGGTGATGGTGGAGGGCGCGTTGCCATTGATGGCCACCTGCAGGGGCTCAAACTCGGTGGCAAGCTGCGTCATGTTGGTGACGTCGAGGGTCACGTTGTTGGAGTTGCCGGGGATGGCAATGTTGATGATGGCCTGCATGGAGGGGTCGGCCGGATCAACCGCGGTGGGGCCGCCGGCCGCGGGCACGACGGTGGAGAACTGGTTCACGCTGCCCGTCGTCGGATCAAACTGGATCGTGGCGTGGCTGATCGGGCCGGTGGTGTACGGGAAGCCGCCCGCCGGGTCCTGATCGGCCTGGTTGTAGATGGCAACTTCCCAGTCTTCGGAGCCGATCTTCGACCAGTAGACATCAAGCGTGATCTCGCGGCCCAGATCATCGAACGAGACGACGGACGTCTTGACCGAGAATTGCGAAGCCGGGTCGTTGTCGGCGGCCCGGGGGACGGGAATGTCGGGCGCGTCGGCGTCAACGTTGGCGCGGTAGATGCCGGACGTGGACGCGGTGGCGCGCATGTTCATCTGGTCGGTGGAGATTTTCTCCAACCCTGTGGTGTCGTTCAGCGTGATGACAACATTTTCGCCCGCCGTGGACGGGAAGCCGAGCAGCGCGAAGCCGGCCGCGTTCACAAGGTTGCCCGTTTGCCCGTCCACCACGAAGGAGCCGGCGCGGGTCAAGAAGTCGCCGCCGTTGGCATCTTGCACGATGAAGAAGCCGTTGCCTTGGATGGCAAGGTCGGTCTGGGACAGCGTGTAGGACAGGGCGCCCTGGTTGGACACGTTGTAGCGCACGTTGGGGGTAACGGCGCCAGAATTGTAGTTCTGCGGGCCGGATTCCAGAACCAGCGATGAAAACTGGGTGTCGGCGCGCTTATAGCCGACCGTGTTGGCGTTTGCGATGTTTTCGGCCACCGTCGCCAGCTTGTAAGACTGCGCTTCCATGCCTGAAACACTGGTGCGCAAGACGTTATAGAGGCTCATCCACTTCCCTTTCTTCGGGGGCCGGAACGAAGCCCCGTCGTGGGCCAGTTCATCGGCTTTGCGAAAAACAGTTTGTGGGAAACGGCTTGTGTCAGGCTGAAACCGCGGCCCGTCCACCGTCCCCGCCCCGTTTGGTGAGGACGGCGGCAAGTTCGGCGAAAGCGTCCTTGGACGGGGGCGACCCGGCCCGCTGCACCAGCGCCTCAAGAATTTTCGGCACCAGCGCAACGGCACGGTCGAGTTCGGGGTCGCTGCCGGCCTGGTACCCGCCCAGCAGACGCAGATCTTTGCTGTCCTCATAGCGTGAGATCAGCCGGCGCAACTGGCGCGAAAGCTCCGCCTCGTCCGCCGTGAAGGCGACCGGGGCAAGGCGCGAGAGGGAGGCAAGCGGGTCAATGGCTGGAAAGCGCCCGCTCTCGGCAATTTCGCGGGACAGCACAATGTGGCCATCAAGCGTTCCGCGCGCAGCGTCCGACACAGGCTCTTCCATGTCGTCCCCATCGACGAGCACGCAAAAGACGCCTGTGATGGAGCCGGTTTTGGAGGGGCCGACACGCTCTGAAATGCGGGCAAGCTCACCAAAGACCGATGGCGGGTAGCCGCGGGCAACGGGCGGCTCGCCGGCGGCAAGGGCCACATCGCGAAGGGCGTGGGCCGCGCGCGTAAAACTGTCCACAAGGAGGAGGACGCGCCGGCCCTCATCGCGAAAATGTTCGGCAACGGTGATCGCGGTGCGCAGCGCCTGGCGGCGCATGAGGGCGGTTTCGTCGCCGGTGGAGACGACGCTCACCGTGCGGTCGCGGTGGGCCGCAAGGGGGCCGGTCAAAAGTTCGCCCACCTCGCGCCCGCGCTCCCCCACAAGGGCTGCCACCACCACATCCACCGAGGCGGAGGCGGCCAGCATCCCCAGAAGGGTCGATTTGCCAACGCCGGAGCCGGCGAAAATGCCGATCCGCTGGCCCTCCACCAGGGGGGCAAAGATGTCGAGCGCCTTCACGCCCGTGCGCAGCGGCGTTTTGAGCGGCGGGCGCTGGAGGGGTGGGAGCGGCGAGGCATCGCACGAGCGCGCCTCGGAGCCCGCCGGCAGCGGGCCCTTGTCGTCAATGGGGCGGCCCAGCGCATCAATGGCGCGGCCAAGCCAACGTTCGTGGATGTTGAGGGCGAAGGGGCCGATGAGCCGCGCCTCCGCGCCAATGAACGCGCTCGCCCGGCGATCGTAGAGCGCGGCGGCGCAGCGTTCGGCGTCGATGCGCACCACTTCGGCGAGCGCATGGCCATCGCCGTGGGCAATCTCGAGCTGGTCGCCCAAGGAGGCGTCGGCGGAAAGGCCGCGCACAAAGCGTTCGTGGGCGGCGGCCTCATCCACCGTGCCGCACACCAAAACGGGCGGCAGCGGCAGGTTTGAGAGGCGTGCGCCAAGATCGTCAAGGGCGTTGGGCGTCATGCGCAAAACCCTTCTCTGGTGCGGCTTTTCATGAAGCCAAATTCCTTGTTCGCGCAGTCATCGCGCGGAAACGGGAGGGCCGCGCAGGGCACGGCCGAACGGTTATTCAGCGCCCAGCGTGCGCACGGCCTGTTGGAGCGAGCGGTTGCGGTCGCTGACGGAGGAGTTGGCGTACTCAAAGGCGCGCTGCACCTCGATGAGCTCGGTGATGGCGTGGACCGCATTCACGTTGGACCCCTCAAGGTAGCCCTGGCGCACCCCATTCAGGACGCGGTCCTCCACAGGCTCCACGGGGAGGTCGGAGAGGACCGCAGCATCCCCATAACGGGAAAGATTGGCCGCCTCCGGGATGGCGAAGAGGCCAATGCGGCCCACCACAGCGCCCTCCTGGCTCACCGTGCCATCGGTGCCGAAGCTGATGGGGCCGCGGGCGGGGTCCACCACCATCGGCGCGCCGCCCTCGTCGGTGACGGCGTGGCCGGTGACGGTCAAAAGGTCGCCCGCCTCGTTGACGGTGAAGCGGCCGTCGCGGGTGTAGGCAAGGCCCTCCGGCGTTTGGATCGCAAAGAAGCCATCGCCGGAGATGGCAACGTCGAGCTGGTTGCCGGTGCGCTCAATGGGGCCCTGTCGGCGGTCGATGTGCTGCGTGCCGACGGTGGCAAACGCAACGCTTTCCGACCGCGTTTCGGAGAAGACCGACTTGAAATCCACCGTCTCGGCGCGAAAGCCGGCGGTGCGCATGTTGGCCACGTTGTTGGCAATCGTGGTCAACCGTTCGTCCATGGTCACTTGGCCAGACAGGGCCACATAAAGGTCAGACGGCAAATCATGCGCCTCCGAGACGGAATGAAGATACGGACAAAGCAAGGTCCAGCGAGATGGTGGGCGTTTCTGTGGTGCCCACCTGGAAGAGCGAGAGCACCGGGTCGATCCGCGGCGCCTCCACCGCATCCCAAAGGGCGGTGAAGCGGACCAGAAGGCGGTTCACCTCCTCAGGGTCCGACAGGGTTTCAAGGTCAAGCCGGTCTTCGATGACCGCGGCCTGTTTTTCGATGTCGGCGGCGGCAAACTCGTCTGGCAGGCCAAGCACCGTGCGCACCACTTTGGCGAGCGCCGCATCGGCCAAGATGTCGAACGCGCTCGTGACGGTCGGAGCCATACGCTCAAAGTAGAGGGCAAGGCGCACGCCCTCGCCGTTGTCGGCCTCCGCATTCACTTCTAGCGTTTGGCGCACGTAGCGGTTCACCACATCTTCGCCGGCGGCGGCGCGGGTTGTGGTGGTCTCGCCAAAGCTTGCAAAATCGAACGCGCGGGCAAACTCTGAGATGCGCGGGTCGTTGGTGCGGTTGGCAAGGCTGTCGGGGTCGCTCACACCCTCTTCCAGGATGCGGCGCACATAGCCTTTGGCGAACGCAAGATCCTCCAACCCGAACGCAGTCATGGCGTAGCGAAGTAGGCGGCTGTCCGCCACGAACTCGTCAATGGAGGTCACCGCCGAGATGGCGTTCCGATAATGCTCAGTCTCGAGCTTCACCGGCCCTTGCGCGGCGGTGATAGACAGTGATCGCTCCAAATCCTGAGCGATCAAACGATAACTGACTGCGACAGACATGTTTGGCGTCTCCCACCGAAGTCTTGTGCGCCTCTTCCGATATGAACCTTAGCGCGGGTGCAGCGACTATTGCGCCCACCCGCTTGTGCGAAGCTTTCGCAAGGAAGGAACCCGAAAAATCATCGCCGCGTCAGCCACGGACAAGGCGGGTGTGGCCCTCTCCCACTCGGGTGCGAAACGGGAGATGATCTCTTGGCAGTTTTTCTTGGTATCATAATCAGCATCGGATCGATGCTTGGCGGCTACATGGCGATGGGCGGGTACGTGTCCGTCCTGTGGCAGCCTTTCGAATACGTCATCATCTTCGGCATCGCGCTCGGCATCTTTATGGTGGCGAACCCGATCCCCGTCTTGAAAGAGACGGGTGTGGCCATCGGTGATGCCGTCGGCAACCGCGCGCCAAAGCGGGCGGTGTTCCTGGAGGTGCTCCGGGTCCTTTACGGCCTCATGCGGGACTTGAAGTCAAAGCCGCGCAGCGAGGTGGAGGCGCACGTCGACAACCCTGAAGAATCAAAGATTTTTCAAGGCGCGCCCCTCATCATGAAGGACAAGCAGCTGCTCCAATTCATCTGCGACTATGTCCGGCTCATCCTGATCGGCAACGCCCGCGGCTTTGAAGTCGAGGCGCTGATGGATCAGGAGATCGCCACCATCCGCAAGGACAAGCAAAAGCCGGCCCTTGCGCTGAGCGACATTGCCGATGCGCTCCCCGCCATCGGCATTGTGGCGGCCGTCCTTGGCATCATCAAAGCGATGGGCGCCATCGACCAAACGCCTGAAATTCTGGGGGGTTACATTGCGGCGGCCCTGGTGGGCACGTTCCTGGGCATCTTTGCGGCCTACGCGATCTTCAGCCCGCTCGCGGGCAAGGTGAAGACCATCCGCGAAAAGCAGATGCAGCCCTACATCATCGCCAAGCAAGCGCTGCTCGCCTACATCAACGGCGCGATGCCGCAAATTGCCCTGGAGCATGGGCGCAAGACCATCGGCGCCAGCGCCCGGCCGACCATCGATGAGGTGGAATCGGAAGCCCTTGGCACCGGCGGCGCCGAAAAAGAGGCGGCCTAAACGATGGCGGATGCGGACACCAAACCCTCCGTCACCGAGCGCTTGCTTGACGCGGCGGGCATTCAGATTGACCGGCTTCCGATGTTGCCGGTCATCTTCGACCGGGTGGCCAACATGTGCGTCGATCAGATGCGCCTGCTTGCCCCCTCCCCGTGCTTCTTTTCCATGAGCCACATCGAGCAGGAAAAGATCACCGACATTCTTGAAGCCTACGAGGCAAACGCGGTCTGCGCGATCCTCGATGTTCCCGAGTGGGACAGCCAGGTGGTGGTGGGCTTTGAGCGGGACTTCATCTTCACCATCGTGGAGACGATGTTCGGCGCGGACGGCTCTGAAATGCCGGAAGAGGACGGCCGCGTCTTCTCCAACATTGAGATGAAGATCTGCCAGCGCCTGGCCGAAATGATGTGCACGGTGCTGACGCAAGCCTTCGCCTCCACCAGCAAGGCCACCTTCTCGGTGGAGCGGCTTGAAACGCGCATGCACTTTGCCGTGGTGGGCCGGCGCAACGGCCAGGCCGCGGCGGCCAAATTCCTCGTGCAGGCGATCAACCGCGGCGGGGAGATGTTCATCATCTTGCCCCACTCGTGCCTGCAGATGATCCGCCAGTCGCTGTCCAAATCCGGGCAGAATGAGCCTGGCACCCGCGACCCGGGCTGGGTGAGCCAGATGAAGGCCGGCGCGACGCGGGCCGAGGTCAAGCTCGACGCCATCCTCGATAAGACGCAACTCACCCTTGGCGAGCTGTCGGAGCTGCAGGTGGGCGATCTCATCGAGCTCAACGCCACACCGCGCTCCAAGGTCAAGCTCTCGGCCAACGACCAGCCCGTGTTCTGGGCCCAGCTTGGGCAGTCGGAGGGCGTGTTCCGGCTGAAAATTGAAACCGTGTTCAACCCGCAAGAGGAGTTCTTGGGTGATATCCTCAATCATTGACGCGGTGCTTTTAACCGCGCTTGCCGCCACTTCTGTGTGCGTCCTCTTGATGTATCGCAGGCTCCAGCGCTTTGACGCGCTGCAAAACGAGGCGGCGGCGGCCTTTGCCCGCTCGGCCGCCGCGCTCGAGCATGCCAAAGGCGCGCTCGACAATCTGAACGCCAACTCTGGCGAAATGGCGGTCTCCCTGGCGCAAAAGCTGAACGAGGCGCGCCTCGTCATCAACGAGATCGACAAGGGGATCAGCCCCCGCCGGTCCCGCACGCCAGAACCCGAGGAGATGACGGTGCCCGATATTGCAAGGGGCTGGGAGCGCGACTTTGCCTCCATGCACGCGGAAGCCATGCCTGTCGCCTTTGCCCCGGTGGACGGCCAGCCCGTGCCCACCTGGCGCGCCCTTGCAGAAGCTGCCCACCGGCACGCCTGACCCCCGTTGCTGCACGCTGGAAAAAATCTTTGAGAGGACATGATGGCCGATAAAGACGAGACCGAGACCCGCCGCCCGCTTGGCGCTTCCCGCGAAAACGACCGCGAAAGCCGCGCCCGCTCCTTTGCCGCCCGCATGGATGAGGGCGGCAAAGAGAAGGAAAACGGCAAGGATGCCAACCTTGACACAATCCTGCGGATCCCTGTGGACCTTCAGGTGGTGTTGGGCTCGGCAACGATGCCGGTGTCGAACCTCATGAAGCTTGGCCGCGGCCAGGTGGTGGCGCTCGACCAGCGGGTGGGCGAGCCGGTCAACATTGTGGTGAACGGCCGGGTGATTGCCCGGGGTGAGGTGGTTGTGGTGGACGAGGACACATCACGCTTTGGCGTCTCGCTCACCGAAATTGTGGGCCCCACGGGCGCCGCGGCGGGAGCTTAAGCCATGCCCCCCGCCCCCGCGGTGCGTGTGCGCACCCTCTCGGCGCCGGAAAAGGTGGCGACAATCCTGATGACGATGTCAAAGGATTCGGCCGCCCGCGTGATGAAGCACATGGCCCCGGCCGACATTAAGTCGGCCACGATGGCAATGTCAGAGCTGCGCCCGGTTGCCACCACCCAGGTTGAAGAGGTGGTGGATGAGTTCGTCGATCAGTTCGGCGGCGGCACCACGCTGTCGGGTGACCGGGACCAGGTGAAGGCGATGCTCATGGGCGTTTTGCCGGATGACCAGGTGGCGGATGTGCTGGCCGAGATGGAGGGGCGCGTCAGCCAATCCATCTGGGACCGGATTTCCGGCATTTCAGAACAAAGCCTCACGCCGTACCTTGCCAACGAGCACCCGCAGACAACGGCGCTTGTGTTGCAAAAGCTGCACCCGGTGACGGCGGCGCGCGTCATGTCCGAGCTTCCCAATGAGCTGCGGGACAATGTCGCCCGGCGCATGCTCACCAGCAAAGCGGTGGTGGATGATGCGCTCAAGATTGTCGAAACCGCGCTCCATGAAGACTTTATGGTGAACCTCACCCTAAACAAAGGGTCCGACAGTCACGCCCGGATGGCCGACATCATCAACAAGATGGAGCTGGACCAGATGGAAAATGTCTTGGAAGGGCTCACGGAGACGCATCCGAAGTCGGCCGAGATTTTGCGTTCGCTGCTCTTCACCTTCGACGATATTGTGAAGCTGAACCCGCGTTCGCTCACCACGCTGTTCGACGCCATCGACAACGACCAGCTGGTGACGGCGCTGAAGGGCACGGACGAAAAGTTCCGCGACAAGGTGCTGTCGTGCCTTGCCTCCAGAACGCGCAAGATGGTCGAGCAGGAGCTTTCCGGCGGCGAGCCCTCCACCGCACGCGAGGTGGCCGAGGCGCGGCGCAAGATCACGGATCTGGCGCTTTCGATGGGTCAGCGGGGCGAGATCGACCTGTCGACCGGCGACGACGACGGCGAACTTCTCCAGTAGCGGCGGAGAAGGCGGGTGGCCGACCAACCGGATCGTTCCGAAAAGACAGAAGAGGCCACCCCGAAGAAGATCGAGGACGCCCTCAAGAAGGGGCAAACCCCCTTCTCCAAGGAGGCCCCGATCTTCGCCTCGCTCATCGGCATGCTCATCGTCTTCGGACTCATGCTGGATGAGCAAATCAGTCCATTCATGGACCTTCTATCGTCGCTCCACGATCACGCCGCCGGCGTGTCCCTCAACACCGGCGAAGACGTTACAGCCTTGTTTGGACACGTTTATAGCGCCTCGGCGTGGTTCCTTCTGCCCATCGTTACTTTACTGTCGGTGTTTGGCGTCATCGCGTCGCTGGGCCAAACGCCGCCGCGGATCGTGGGCGAACGGATCCGACCCAAGCTTGAGCGCATTTCCCCCAAGGCAGGCGCCAAACGCATCTTCGGCAGCCAAGGGTGGATGGAGTTCTTGCGTGCACTTTTGAAATTCACGATCGTGGCGGCGGTGGCCTTCTTCATCCTCCAGGGTGAGTTGCCAACGCTGATCCGCGCGGTCTTCACCGACCCGGCCTTGTTGCCGGGCCAAATCCTTGCGATCGCCACCCGGCTTTTGGCGGCGGTCTGCGTTGCCACCATCATTTTGGTGGCGATCGACCTTGTATACACGCGCATGAAGTGGAAGCGCGACCTCAAGATGACGCGCCGCGAGGTGAAGGACGAGCTCAAACAATCGGAGGGCGACCCGATTTTGAAGGCGCGCATGCGCTCGGCACAGCAGGGCCGCGCCCGCCGCCGGATGCTCACCAACGTGCCCCAGGCGACGGTGGTGATTGCCAACCCCACCCACTACGCCGTCGCCCTCCAGTATGAGCGCGGCGCGGGCGGCGCGCCCATGGTGGTCGCCAAAGGGCTCGACCTTGTGGCGCTGCGCATCCGCGAAATTGCGGCCGAAAACGACATCCCGGTGGTGGAAGACCCGCCGCTCGCCCGCGCGCTCCACGCGGCGGTGCAGGTGGATAAGGCAATCCCGGAAGAGTTTTTCCGCGCCGTTGCCCAAGTGCTTTACTACATTTACTCAAAGGATGCGCCGCGCAGCGCCGCTTGACCACCGCGTCAGGCGTCGTTGTCATAGGCACCGTCGGCCTCGTCGACCTCGTCGGGACCGTCGGCCCCGTCGGCGATGGCGGCGGCCAGCACTTCGCCCAGCGTCACCAGGGCGGCAAGCGCTGCCGGATCATAAAGCGCGCGCCGCACGCGAATGCGAAAGCCGCCGGCGGTGCGCGACACGATGGGCTGCTTCATCTCGTCCTTGCCCTCGCGCGCGGCCACAAGGGCGCCGTGGCCGAGGATGGGGTCAAGGGCGTTCTCGGCCTCAGGCGTTGCAAACAAGGTGCCGCTGGTCGGATCCACATGGTCCACATGGGCAAGGCGCGAGAGGTCTGCGCCCGCCTCGTCAATCCCCATCAAAAGCTTGCCGAGAAAGCGCCCGACCAGGTTCTCCATCACCATCGCGGCAAATTTGATGGCTTGCGGCGGCAACGACGGCCCCAGGATCGCAGCGCCTTTGTCGATCGCAAGGTCTTGCCGCTCGAAACGTGTCCAACGGGTGGTGGAGCCGCCGTGGTCGTTGGCGGTGTTGCTATAGATGGTGACGGTCCAGCGCGCCTTCGGGTCGAAGAGTTTGACCGTGCTGCCGCGCCCGCCGTTCGCCCCTTGGTACTCATAGTGCCAGCCGTTTGCAGCGGCCAGATTTTTCAGCGCCGCGCGCCGGCGCGTCCCCCATTGGAGGGCAAGCACCAACAATGCGCTGCCCAAGAGCGACGCCACGACGAGCACCACCGCAACCAATACGTTTTCGCCAAACATTGTTCGTTCGCCTCCTTCGGGCCATGCGCTGCGCCATCGCGGGCCCCTTCATGGATTGAATAGCAGCTTTCGCACCGCCAGCCTGACACCAGCCGGTCCCCGTATCGTCGCCCCTGTTCGAGCCATGACCTTTATCTCGTGAGGGGCCGACATGACCGTTGGGAATGTCACCGCAGTGGGCAATGCGCCCCTGTACGTTACCGAATTGGCCGCGCGCCGGGCCGAGTGGGCCGGGATCCGCCAGGCCGCCATTGCTGGCAACATCGCAAACGCGAACACGCCGCAATATAAAACGCGCGACATTGCCGCCTTCGAGGCGGACTATGCGCGCACACGCCTCAACCTTGAGCGCCACGACCCGCGCCACATGCAGCTCGGCGCCGTCGAGATGCACGCCGAAAAGGTGCGCGAGGGCAACGCGTGGGACGTCACCCACTCCGCCAACACCGTCAGCCTCGATGAAGAGCTGATGAAGGCGGATGAGACCGGGCGCCACCACACCCTCGCCACCTCCGTGATGGGCGCGTTTCACCGCATGCTCCTCTCCTCGGTGAGCTCGCAATGACGCCTGTGGCCGGTCCCGATCCGCTCTCCATGATCTCGCGCCTGTCGGGCGCCGGAATGGAGGCACAAACCCACCGCCTCAAAATTGTGGCGCAAAACATTGCCAACGCCCGCTCCACCGGCGGGACGCCCGGCGCCGACCCCTATCAGCGCAAAACCGTGGTCTTTTCCGCCGAGCTCGACCGGGAAATCGGCGCGCTCTCGGTGGAGGTGAAGAAGACCGCGGTCGATGATGCGCCCTTCACTGTCGAATACGACCCGGCCCACCCCGCCGCCAATGCGCAGGGCGAGGTGAAGCTGCCGAACGTCAACCTTCTCGTCGAGATGAGCGACATGCGCGAGGCCAACCTCTCCTACGAGGCGAACCTCCAAATGATGAAGCGCGCCCGCTCGATGATCACCGCCACCATTGATCTTCTGAGGAGTGGATCATGATCGATCCCGTCGGACCGGTAAAAGCAACGGACGCGGTTCGGGCCGCGATCGGGGTCACGGCCCCACAGCCCACCTCGTTTTCGGACACCATGTCCCAGGTTGCCACCAATGCGCGCGATGCGCTGCGGGGCGGCGAGGCGGCGGCCATTTCCGGCGTCTCGGGCGAGACGGCCGTGCAGGACGTCGTCCAGGCGCTGATGGGGGCCGAGCAACAGCTTCGGGCCGCCATTGCGGTGCGGGACCGTGTGGTCGCCGCCTACCAGGAAATTTCACGGATGCAAATCTAGCGGCATCGCCGCGTGACAGAGTGAGGAGGTGCCCATGAAGGCCCTTGCCATCGCCGCAACCGGCATGAGCGCGCAACAGACCAACCTTGAGGTCATTGCCAACAACGTCGCGAACATCAACACGACCGGCTTCAAACGCGCCCGGGCGGAGTTTTCCGACCTCCTCTACCAGGTGGACCGCGCACAGGGGACGCCCGCCGTTGGCGGCGAGTTGCCGGTGCCGGAGGGTGTGCGCATCGGCCTTGGCGTGAAGACGATCGCCGTCAGAAATCTTCACGAACAGGGCGCAATGAAGCTCACCAGCAACCCGCTGGATCTGGCCATCAACGGTGAAGGCTACTTTCAAATTGATGGGCCGGATGGCGAGGTGCTTTACAGCCGCGCCGGCGCCTTCAACCTTGGCCCCAATGGCGAGTTGATCACTCCCAACGGCTACATCGTGCAGCCGGGCATTGATGTGCCCCAGGATGCCACGAAGGTTGTGGTGAACCAGTCGGGCGAGTTCTTTGCCGAAATGCCCGGCAACCAGCCGCCGCAGCTTCTGGGCCAGATTTCGCTGGCGGTGTTTGCCAACCCCGCCGGGCTGGAACCCTTGAGCGACAACTATTTCCGCCAGACTGAGGCGTCCGGCCAACCGCAGGTGGATTTCCCGGCGCAAAACGGGCTGGGCAGCATCAACCAAGGCTTTCTTGAAGATTCCAACGTCGACCCGGTGAAGGAAATCACCGAATTGATCTCGGCTCAGCGCGCCTATGAGATGAACTCCAAGGTCATTCAGGCGGCGGACGACATGGCCGGCGTTGTCAGCCAAGGCATTCGCTGATGGGGGTGTTTCGCCTTGGCGTGCTGGCGCTTGGCCTTTGGGCCGCGCCCGCAATGGCCGACCCGTCGGGCGGGCTGTTGCCGGTCCCGGCGCTTCAGATCGAGCGGGGGCAGACCATCGTTGCCGCAATGCTCTCCGAAAAGCATTTTTACTACGACCCCGATCGGCCGCTTTCCGTCATCACCGACCCGCGCGATGCGCTCGGAAAGACCGCCCGGCGGCGGCTTTCGGCGGGCGAGCCCATCCCCAAAAACTCGTTCCGGCGGCTGGAATTGGTGCGGCGGGGGCGGCCGGCGGAGGCACGCTTTCGCGCCGGCACCCTCACCATCACCGCCACCGTCATGCCGCTGGACGATGGGGGGACGGGCGACCTTGTGCGCGCGCGCAACATGGATTCGGGCCGCACCGTCACCGGGCTTGTCGCCCGCGATGGCGTCATTGAAATGAGCCTCCAATGAGCGGCCTCCTGCGCCCGTTGCGGCGCGCCCTCACCCGCCTGGCCACGCTCGGCCTTTTGGCGCTCACCACCCCCGCGCTCGCCGCCACCGGCGATGTGCGCATCAAGGACATCACCTCCGTCCAAGGGGTGCGCGACAACCAGTTGATCGGCTACGGCCTCGTCATCGGTCTGCCGGGCACCGGCGACAGCTTGCGCAACGCCCCCTTCACCGAGCAGGCGCTCAAGTCCATGCTCGACCGCATGGGCGTTGCCGTGCGCGGCGTGCCGCTTCGGGCGCAAAATGTGGCGGCCGTCACCGTCACCGCCGATTTGCCGCCATTTGTGTCGGTGGGCTCGCGCATTGATGTGCTGATTGGCTCCATTGGCGATGCCTCGTCCCTTCGGGGCGGGACGTTGGTGGTGACGCCCCTCACGGGGGGTGACGGAAAAGTTTATGCGGTGGCGCAGGGGCCCATCCAGGTCTCGGGCTTTGCCGTGGAGGGGGAGGCGGAAGCGCTCACCCAGGGCGTGCCGACCGCGGGGCGCATCCCCAACGGGGCGCTGGTGGAGCGGCGCGTGCCGGGCTCCCTCCAGGGGCTCGACCGGTTGGCGCTGGAACTCAAAAACCCCGACTATCGCACCGCTGCGCTGATTGCCGACGCCATCAACGCCTATGCCGCCGACCGGTGGGGCCGTCGCCTCGCCGCCGAGCGGGATTTGCGCACAGTGGAGCTTCACAAGCCCCAGGGGCTCAACACTGCGCGGTTCTTGGCCGAGATCGGCCAGGTGATGGTGAACCCTGACATTCCGGCGCGCGTGGTCATGGACCAGCGCACCGGCACGGTTGTGATTGGCCAGAACGTGCGGGTCTCCACCGTTGCGCTCAGCCACGGCAACCTCACCCTGCAGGTGACGGAGCGGCCCCAGATCGTCCAGCCCGATCCGTTCTCGCTGGGCGTGACGGCGGAGGAGCCCTTCACCATCGTGGAGGCCGACGAGGAGGACGGGCAGCTCGCCATTGTGGATGGCACCGACCTTCAGACCCTGGTGCGCGGCCTCAACCGCCTCGGGCTCCAGCCCACCGACATCATCTCCATCCTTCAGTCCATCAAGACAGCAGGCGCGCTGCAAGCGGAGCTCATCGTCCAATGACCCCCTGCCCCACACCGCCGCCCATGACAAAACCCTTCCCCGGCCATCGCCCGCGCCCGCCGCGCCCCGCAAAGGTCAAGCGCAAGCTTTCGGTCTGCGCGTTGCTGGTGGCCGCAAACCTTGCGCCGACGGGGGCGGCCATCGCCCAAGCGCCGCAGATCGATGGCGTCGACACCGCGCTCCAATACTGCACCAACCTCACGGATGCGGCCGCCGACGCGCGCTTTGCCCGGAAAGCAGCCCGGCTGGAGGCGCTGGAGATGGCCGTGGAGGAACGGCTTGTGGCGCTGGAGCAAAAGCGCGCCGAGTATCAAGACTGGCTCCAGCGGCGCGAGGCGTTTTTGGAACGCGCGCAGGACGGGCTCGTCTCGATCTATCGCACCATGGCGCCGGATGCAGCGTCCGAGCAGTTGGCGGCGATGGATGAGATCACGGCCGCCGCCATTGTCGCAAAGCTTCCCTCCCGGGCGGCAAGCGCGGTGATGAACGAGATGGCCACCGACAAGGCCGCCCGCATTGCCACCATCATGTCCGGCATGGGCCGCGAGAACGACCGGGTGAACCAGGGATGATGCGCCTTGCCCTTTTGACGACGCTGGTTGTCGCGGGCTGCTCGGACACCGAGTTCGGCACCCCGCCCCTTTCCCCCATCGGCCAAGGGCTGACGGTGACGCGCACCGCGATTCCCACCGCCGTCCCCCTCAGCCTCTCCAACGACACCTCGCTCTACGGCCGGCAATCGCGCCAGCTTTTGACCGATGTGCGCGCCTCCAATGTGGGCGATGTGCTGACGGTGGTGATCGAGCTGGACGATTCCGGTTCGTTCGCCAACGAGAGCGAGCGGGAGCGGGAGTCGGAGACCGATGGCGGCTTCCTCTTCAACCTTTTTGGCACGAACTTTCCGGGGCCCGACATCAACCCATCCGCCAACGGCGAGCTTTCGACGAACTCCTCGTCAAGCTCCCGCGGTCAGGGCGAGATTGACCGGTCGGAAGAACTGTCGCTGCGCGTTGCGGTGATCGTCACCGAGGTGCTCGCCAACGGCAATCTCATCGTGTCGGGCACGCAGGAAATTCGCATCAACCAAGAGGTGCGCGTCCTGCGCCTCATGGGGATCGTGAACCCGCTCGACGTCACGCGCAACAACACCGTTGGCTACGACAAGATTGCCGAGGCGCGCATTTCCTATGGCGGTCGGGGCCGGATTTCGGAGGTGCAGGCACCGCGCTGGGGCCAGCAGGTTTATGACAGGGTGTCACCGTTCTGATGGATGAAGAAAACCAAGTCGTTGAACCGGCACCCAAGAAGGGGAGCCCCCTTGGCCTGATCCTCGCCCTTTTCGCGCTCACCTTGGTGGGCGCGGCGGGGGGCGGCGCGCTCTCGCTGATGCAAGTCAAAACCATCACCGATGCTGCCGAAAAGCGGGCCAATGAGGAGCCCGTGAAGGCCGAGGATGCGCTGGCGTGGGACGACAGCACGGCCGTTGCGACCCTTGAGCCAGTACTCACAAACCTTGCGCAACCGTCATCCACCTGGGTGCGGCTGGAGGCAGCGCTCGTCTTCAACGAGGAGAATGTCTCCGATGTGGCGCGCCTTCGCGAAGAGGTGCGGCAGGACGTTTTGGCGTTCTTGCGCACGCTCAATGTGGGCGAGCTCCAGGGCGCCAGCGCCCTCAACCACCTGCGCGATGATCTCAATGAGCGCGCGCAGCTCGCCACCAACGGCAACGTTCGTGAACTCTTGATCACATCCATGGTTTTGCAATGAAATCAGTTGTTTGGGGGGCCATGATGGCCCTCATGCTCTCGGGGTCTGCCGCGGCGCAGACAACCGGGGCACCCCTTGACCTCTCCGCGCTGTTGCCGGAGGGGGCAAGTTCGGCGAGCGCCCGCATTGTCCAGTTCGTGGTTTTGATCACGATCCTATCGCTGGCGCCGGGGCTCTTGATCATGGTGACCTGCTTCACGCGGATCATCGTGGCGCTGTCGTTTTTGCGGGCGGGCATTGGCCTGCAGACGACGCCGGCCAACATTGTCATGATCTCGCTCGCCCTCTTCATGACCTTTTACATCATGGGGCCGACGTTTGACCGGGCGTGGAGCCAGGGCGTCCAACCGCTCACCCAAAACGAAATCACCGAGGAAGAGGCGTTCGTCCTCATCACCGACCCGTTTCGCGAGTTCATGCTCGCCAACGTGCGGGAGCGGGATCTGGAACTTTTTGCCGACCTTTCGGGCGTGGAGCCGACGGCGGATGAGGCGGTTGAACTGCGGGTGTTGATCCCAGCCTTTATGATATCAGAGTTGCGACGAGGGTTCGAAATTGGGTTTTTGATCCTGTTGCCGTTCCTTGTGATTGATTTGGTCGTGGCCACGCTCATTATGTCCATGGGGATGATGATGATGCCGCCCACAATCATCGCACTTCCGTTCAAAGTGCTATTCTTCGTCTTAATTGACGGGTGGAACCTTCTTGTGGGATCGCTGGTTCGATCGTTTGCCTGACCATGGAGGGCGCCCGGCCCTCCTGACCCGCCACACCGTTCGTGTGCGCGCGCCCCCTTTCTGGGGGGCCTAAGGCAAGCAGCGCCCTTTGTTGGGGCGCTCACGGCATGAGGCCCTGCTCTACCAATCCACGGGCATGTTTCCCCTCACTTGTGTTGCGTAAGGATATGGAAACGTGACGAGCCTTTTGACGAACACTGCGGCCATGGTGGCGCTGCAGACGCTGAACTCCATCAACATGGACCTCAACAAGACCAACAACGCGGTCTCGACGGGTCTTCGCATTGCCGAAGCCTCCGACAGCGCCGCGTACTGGTCAATCGCGACCACCACCAGCTCCGACAATGGCGCGATGGCGACCGTGCGCGATGCGCTCTCCATCGGCCGCTCCGTCTTTGACGTCATGTACAACGGCCTCGATGCCGCGCGCGAAGGCCTTCAGAGCATGAAGGAACTTCTGGTGTCGGCGCGCCAGCCCGGCGTTGACCGCATGAACGTGCAGGCCGAGATCAACGGCGTCATCACCGACATGGTCAATAAGGCCAACGCGTCGGTCATCAACGAGCAAAACTACCTCGCGATTGCGGACCACGACACGGAAAACATGACCAAGTCTGTCCTCGCCTCGTTCGAGCGGGCGGCCGGCGGTGCCGTGTCGGTCTCGACCATCGAGCTTGACATCAACGGCCTCTTCCTGACGGACGGTGAGGCGACCGTTGCCGACCGCGAGGGCATTTTGGACCAGGCGCGGGCCGGCATCACGGCCACCGCCACCAACGGCGGTATCCGCGCGTTGATCACCGACGGTGCCACCGACCCGATCGGCGACCTCACCGATTCGGCCGCCGACCTCACCACGCTGGAAGGCTTCATCACCGCCGTCGACGCGGCGTTGACGGAGACAATCACGGCGCAAAACAACGTCGGTGTGACCTTGGCGCGGTCGGAGAGCCAGCTCACCTTCATCTCCGCGTTGATGGATGCCAATGACCGCGCGGTCGGCGGCCTCGTTGATGCGAACATGGAAGAAGAGTCCACAAAACTGCGCGCGCTGCAGACCCAGCAGCAGCTGGCCGTTCAGTCGCTGTCGATCGCCAACGGTGCGGCGGCGAACGTTCTTACGCTCTTCCGGTAAGATCTGTTTGGTGGTCGCGCGGCTGTGCGGCCACCCTCCTCCGCGCCATTGGGTGTGGAGTTGGGCTGAGAGTGTTTTGGCAGCTATGCGCACAACAGCTACGCGCGAGCATGCCATCCTATATCCATTCTCAGCCTCGTTGGTGGGGGTTTCCACCAAAGGCATGATGCCCGTGTGACGCCATTCGGCATGTTTCCTGTCATAGTTCTGCGTAAGGAAAACACGGATGACCAGCCTTCTGACCAACACGGCTGCAATGGTCGCGCTTCAGACGCTCACTGAAATCAACATGAGCCTGAACAAGACCAACAACGCGGTGTCCACCGGCCTTCGGATTTCCCAGGCCTCAGACAGCGCCGCTTACTGGTCGATTGCGACGACCACGGAAAGCGACAACGGCGCGCTTCGCACGGTTCGCGACGCGCTGTCGATCGGCGAAAGCACCATGGACGTGACCTATGCAGGTCTTGAAGCGGTGCGTGATAACCTTCAGCGTGTGAAGGAACTTCTTGTCTCCGCCCGCCAGCCGGGTGTGGACCGCGCGAACGTCCAGGCCGAAATTGCCGGGCTCCTCGCCGATATGTCCAACAAAGCCGATGCATCGGTGCTCAACGAACAGAACTATCTGTCCGTGGACACGGGTGCGGCCGGCTACAACGCCACAAGGTCAATCGTGGCCTCCTTCGAGCGCGCTGCCGGTGGTGGCGTGAGCGTTTCCACGATCGATCTCAACATTGCCGACGTGATCCTCTACGACGCGGACGCTGCGGCAACGGGCATTTTGGATCAGGACCGCACAGTGGGCGGCACGACGGTGGCGGTGGAAGCCATCGACATCTCCGCGCTCACCGATTCGGCCGCGGACCTGACCGACCTGGAAGAGACCATCGGCGTTGTGGACGCGGCGATGATCGATGTGATTACGGCGCAGAACAATGTTGGCGTCGCGCTTGCCCGCGCGGAAAGCCAGAACTCGTTCATTTCTGCGCTCATTGATGCCAATGACAGGGCGATCGGTGGCCTCATCGACGCCAACATGGAAGAGGAATCCACCAAGCTGCGCGCGCTGCAAACACAGCAACAGCTTGCGGTTCAGTCACTGTCGATTGCCAACGCGTCGGCTTCGAACATTTTGACGCTCTTCCGCTAATCATGATGAACGGTGGGCCATCCTTCGGGATGGCCCGCTGACCGGGTCGGTGGATCGACCCCCGGCATGACGCCCGTGACGCGCATTTTGCGCATGTTCTTCACGTATCTCGTCTTTAAGGAACACACGGATGACCAGCCTTCTGACCAACACTGCGGCGATGGTCGCCCTTCAGACGCTCAGCGACATCAACATGAGCCTGAACAAGACCAACAACGCTGTCTCCACCGGCCTTCGCATCTCCCAGGCGTCCGATTCGGCCGCCTACTGGTCGATCGCCACCACGACCGATTCCGACAACGGCGCCCTGCGCACCGTGCGCGATGCGCTTGCCATCGGCGAATCCACCATGGACGTGACCTATGCAGGTCTGGAATCCGTGCGTGACAACCTTCAGAAAATGAAGGAGCTTCTCGTCTCCGCCCGCCAACCGGGTGTGGACCGCGCCAACGTCCAGGCCGAAATCACGGGCCTGATCGCCGACATGCAGAACAAGGCGGGCGCCGCTGTTCTGAACGAGCAAAACTACCTCTCCATCGCCGACAGCGCGACGGAGAATATGACGAAGTCGATCGTTGCCTCCTTCGAGCGTGCGGCCGGCGGCGCGGTGAGCGTCTCCACCATCGACCTCGACATCACCAACGTCTTCCTGTTCGACGGGAACGGCACGCCCGCCGGCATCCTCGACCAAGACCGCACCGTTGGCGGCACCACCGTTGCGGTGGAATCGGTGGATGTCTCGGCCCTGACCGATTCGGCGGCGGATCTCACGACGCTGGAAGAGACGATTTCCATTGTCGACGAAGCGTTGATCGAGGTGATCACCGCGCAAAACAACGTGGGTGTGTCGCTCGCCCGTGCCGAGACCCAGCGCACCTTCATCTCCGCGCTGGTTGACGCCAACGACCGCGCCATCGGCGGTCTTGTGGACGCCAACATGGAAGAAGAGTCCACCAAACTGCGGGCGCTTCAGACCCAGCAGCAGCTGGCCGTGCAGTCGCTCTCCATCGCGAACGCCTCGGCCCAGAACGTCCTGGCACTCTTCAACTAGTCTTGAGGGCGGGCCGCACCAGCGGCTCGCCTTTGAGGGCATGACGCCATTTAAAGCGCCGGCAAACGGCATGTTTCCTTCCGCGCACTTTTAAGGAAACGCAACGTGACGAGCCTTTTGACGAACACCGCGGCGATGGTCGCCCTCCAGACCCTCTCCGACATCAACTACAGCCTCAACAAGACCAACAACGCGGTCTCCACCGGCCTTCGCATTGCGCAGGCGTCCGATTCGGCCGCCTATTGGTCGATCGCAACGACGACCGATTCTGACAACGGCGCCCTGGCCACGGTCCGCGATGCGCTCGCCATCGGCGAATCCACGCTCGACGTGACCTATGCCGGTTTGGAATCGGTGCGCGACAACCTCCAGAAGCTGAAAGAGCTTTTGGTGTCCGCGCGCCAGCCGGGCGTTGACCGGCAAAACGTTCAGGCCGAAATCAATGGCCTCATCGACGACATGGTCAACAAGGCCGGCGCGTCGGTGCTGAACGAGCAAAACTTCCTGACCGTTGACGCCGACGATGCCGACTTCAACGCCGTCAAAGCCACCGTCGCTTCGTTTGAGCGGGCGGCCGGCGGCGCGGTGAGCGTGTCGACCATCAACCTTGATATCACCGACATCTACCTGATCGACCAAGACAGCGGCAACGACGGCCACACCGGCCTTCTGGATAGCGCGGTCGCCGGCATTGCCCAGGTGGTGGTGGAAGACGGCGCGGCGGGCGCGGCGGGCACCGCCGAGTTTGAAGTCGACGGCATCATGGCCCTTCGCACCTATAACGACGAAGACGATGATGCCGACACGTCCGCCTCGCCCGTTGGGGATCTTACCGATTCAGCCGCTGACCTTACCATCCTTGAAGGGTTCATCTCTGGCGTTGATTCGGTGCTGATCGAGGTGATTTCGGCCCAGAACGCGGTGGGCGTGAACCTTGCCCGCGCCGAGAGCCAGCGCTCCTTCATCTCCGCGCTGATGGACGCCAACGACCGCGCCATCGGCGGTCTGATCGATGCGAACATGGAAGAAGAGTCCACCAAACTGCGGGCGCTTCAAACCCAGCAGCAGCTGGCCGTCCAGTCGCTGTCGATTGCCAACGCTTCGGCGCAGAACGTTTTGGCGCTCTTCAACTAATCACGATGGGGGCCGCCCAAGCGGCCCCCACGTTGGCATGATGCCGCTTCCGCCGCCGGTCTCCGGCATGTCCCCTTTCATGCAAGTTCGAGGTACCGCTTGAAATGACAAGCCTTTTGACCAACACCGCGGCAATGGTTGCGCTTCAGACCCTGTCTGACATCAACATGAGCCTGAACAAGACCAACAACGCCGTCTCCACCGGCCTTCGCATCGCGCAAGCGTCCGATTCGGCCGCGTACTGGTCGATCGCCACCACCACCGCGTCCGACAATGGCGCGCTTGGCACCGTGCGCGATGCGCTGGCGATCGGCGAATCCACGCTCGACGTGACCTATGCCGGTTTGGAGTCCGTGCGCGACAACCTCCAGAAGCTGAAAGAGCTTTTGGTGTCGGCCCGCCAGCCGGGCGTTGACCGCGCCAACGTCCAGGCCGAGGTCGACGGTCTCATCGACGATATGGTCAACAAGGCCGGCGCCTCGGTCCTCAACGAGCAGAACTATCTGTCCGTCGACGCCGATGATGCGGACTACAACGCCACCAAGGCCATCGTGGCCTCCTTCGAGCGGTCGGCGACGGCCGTTTCGGTCTCCACCATCACGCTCGACATCACGAACGTCATCCTCATTGACGAAGACAGCGCTGATGATGGCCACAACGGCCTTCTGGACCGTGTGCAGGCCGGGATTGCCGCCACCACCGACAACGGCGGTGAGGTGCGCAACGGCATTTTGGCGCTGCGCTCGTTCGATGATGATGGCACTGCGCCCGACGCCCAGCCTGTGGGTGACCTCACCGATTCGGCCGCTGACCTCACCACGCTGGAAGGGTTCATTTCGGGCGTTGATGCGATCCTGGTGAACGTCATCACCGCGCAGAACAACGTGGGTGTGAACCTTGCGCGCGCGGAGAGCCAGCGCACGTTCATCTCCGCGCTGATGGATGCCAACGACCGCGCCATCGGCGGCCTCATCGATGCGAACATGGAAGAAGAGTCCACCAAGTTGCGGGCGCTTCAGACCCAGCAGCAGCTGGCCGTCCAGTCGCTCTCGATCGCCAACGCTTCGGCCCAGAACGTCTTGGCGCTCTTCAACTAGTGGATCGGCCCAAACACTTGAGTACCGTTGGCTCGGGCGTGACGCCTCGGCTAAAACACTCAAATGTTTGGATAAGCTGATCCATCAAACAGGAGCGCTAGGGGTTCGATCCGAATGGATCGGACCACTAGTAACGACGGGGTCGTCCTATGGGCGGCCCCACCGTTTGGCATGATGCCGTCTCGTCCGCCGGCCTCCGGCATGTTTCCTTTTGTGTAACGTGTAGGAAACACTACTGTGACAAGCCTTCTGACCAACACTGCGGCCATGGTCGCCCTTCAGACGCTCAGTGACATCAACATGAGCCTGAACAAGACCAACAACGCCGTCTCCACCGGTCTTCGTATCTCGCAAGCCTCCGATTCGGCCGCGTACTGGTCGATCGCCACCACCACCGCGTCCGACAATGGCGCGCTCTCCACCGTTCGCGACGCGCTCGCGATCGGCGAATCCACCCTCGACGTCATGTACAGCGGCCTTGAAGCGGTGCGCGACAACATGCAGCGCGTGAAAGAGCTTTTGGTGTCGGCCCGTCAGCCGGGCGTTGATCGGGTGAACGTGCAGGCCGAAATCACCGGTCTTCTTGCCGACATGACCAACAAGGCGAGCGCCTCGGTGCTCAACGAGCAGAACTATCTGGCCGTCGACAGCTCGGCCGCGACCTGGAACGCCACAAAGTCGATCGTGGCCTCCTTCGAGCGCTCGGCAACGGCGGTCTCGGTGTCCACCATCGACATTAACATCAGCAACTTCACGCTCACCGACGCCCACGGCACCGCCGCCTCGCGCATCGGCATCCTTGACCAGGCGCGCGGTGTGGCAGCGTCCGGCGGCCTTGCTGCCGATGCGACCTACACCTTCCTTGATATTGATGTGAGCGCGCTCACCGATTCGGCCGATGATCTTGGCCGTCTGGAGCAGATCATTACGCTCGCGGACGCCGCGCTGATCGAGACGATCACGGCGCAGAACGGCGTGGGTGTGAACCTTGCGCGGGCCGAGAGCCAACGCACGTTCATCTCCGCGTTGATGGATGCCAACGACCGCGCCATCGGCGGCCTCATCGATGCGAACATGGAAGAAGAATCCACCAAGTTGCGGGCTCTTCAGACCCAGCAGCAGCTGGCCGTTCAGTCGCTCTCGATCGCCAACGCTTCGGCCCAGAACGTTTTGGCGCTCTTCGGCTAACGTTTGGGTGGGCCCGTCGGGCCCCCCTTCCCTGGCATGATGCCCTTGTACCCGCCGGTCACCGGCATGTTTCCTTCTGAGTACCGTTAAGGAAACGCGTAGAAATGACGAGCCTTCTGACAAACACTGCGGCGATGGTTGCGCTGCAGACGCTCACCGACATCAACACCAACCTCAACAAGACCAACAACGCCGTCTCCACGGGCCTTCGCATTGCGCAGGCGTCCGATTCGGCGGCGTACTGGTCGATTGCCACCACCACGAGCTCCGACAACGGCGCGCTGGCGACGGTCCGCGATGCGCTCGCCATTGGCGAGTCCACGCTCGACGTCACCTATGCGGGTCTGGAGTCCGTGCGTGACAACCTCCAGAAGCTGAAAGAGCTTCTGGTGTCGGCCCGCCAGCCGGGCGTTGACCGCGTCAACGTCCAGGCCGAGGTGGACGGCCTCATCGACGACATGGTCAACAAAGCAAACGCGTCGGTGCTGAACGAACAGAACTACCTGTCCACCGACACGGATGATGCGGACTTCAACGCCACCAAGGCGATCGTTGCGTCCTTTGAGCGCGCCGCCGGTGGGACAATCTCTGTCTCCACCATCGATCTTGATATCACGAACATCATCCTGATCGACGGTGACAGCGACGATGACGGCCACGCCGGCCTTTTGGACAGCGCAACCACGGGCATTGCGCAGATCCAGGTGGAAGATGGCGCCAACACGACCGCGCCCACCGGTGCGGCCGCTGTGGAGTTTCAACGCAACGGCATCATGGCGCTGCGCAGCTATGACCGGGAAGACTCCACCAACGGCGTGAACATGGCCTCCCCCATCGGTGACCTCACCGATTCGGCCGCCGACCTCACGACGCTGGAGAACATGATCTCCGGCGTTGACGAAGTTCTCGTGAACGTCATCACCGCGCAGAACAACGTGGGTGTGAACCTTGCCCGGGCCGAGAGCCAGCGCATGTTCATCTCCGCGTTGATGGACGCCAATGATCGCGCCATTGGCGGCCTGATCGACGCGAACATGGAAGAAGAGTCCACCAAACTGCGGGCGCTTCAGACCCAGCAGCAGCTGGCCGTCCAGTCGCTGTCGATCGCCAACGCCTCCGCGCAGAACGTGCTCGCCCTCTTCGGCTAACGCTGAAGCTGGCACAGCAGGCCGCCCTCTTCCGGGAGGGCGGCTTTTTTATGTGGTGAGCTCTGCAACATATTGCGGGAGCTGGAACACGGCGCCGTGCAGCGCGGGCGTCCAATAGCGCGTGGCGAACGGCAGCGGCGCCGGGGTCGCGGCCGCGCTGGCGACGGCGCGGCAAAGGGCGTGCGCCATCGGGCCGCCGGTGTAGCTCGGCACGGTGGAGAGAAAAACGTCCACCTCAGAAAAGACCGTGCGCAGCGTTTTGATGTGGGCGCGAAACCAATCGGGCGTTAAAAACGGCATCCCGCTTTGGGTCACCATCAGGCCGCCGGGGGCGAGGCATTTGGCGCAGTTTTCGTAGAACGCCGGCTCGAAGAGGACCGCGCCCGCGCCGACGGGGTCGGGGGAATCCACCACAATCACATCGAACCGTTCTGGCGTTTCGGCGACAAAACGCGCGCCGTCGGCGATGGTGACGGTGGCGCGCGGGTCGTCAAACGCCCCGGCGCAGATTTCTGGGAATTTTTCGCGCGCAAGGGCAATCACCGCGGCGTCAATTTCCACCAGCGTCGCGGCGGCGACGGGGTGCCGCAGCACCTCGCGCAAAATGCCGCCGTCGCCGCCGCCGATGATGAGGAGGCGCCTTGCAGAGCCATGGGCCACCAGGGGCACGTGGCTCATGGCCTCGTGGTAGATGAACTCGTCCGCGGTGGTGACTTGGATGGCGCCGTCAATCATCATGACGCGGCCAAAGGTGGCGTTTTGGAAGGCGATCAGGTCTTGGGCGCTGCCCAGCGTTTCCACCGGGCCCTCTGCGCAGAGCGCGGTGCGAAAGCCTTGGGGGTCGTTGATGGTCTCGGGGACCCATTCGGTCATCAGCGGAACTCAAAAATGCGGCGGAAAATGCCGGGCGCGATGGCCGACATGGGGTTCACGATGAGCTGCGGATTGTCGAGCGTGCCCACCATGCGGAACGTGACACCGAAAAGCCCGCCCTTGGACCCGCCGCCCAAAATTTCGCCAAACAGTGGCAGGCGGCCGAAAAGGTTGTTGACCCCATAGGCGGGGATGAGCGTGCCGTTGAGGAGGATCGTCCGGCGTTTGAGGTCGATGGCGCCGGTGGCCGTGCCGCCCAGGATGGGGCCGGACAAGATCGCCTCATCAATGCGCACGCGCTCATTGCGCTTGGTGAAGTCGACCACCAGCCGGTCGAACGACATGCCGTCCACGCCGTTTTGCCGGGCAAAGCTGAGGGGGGCGGTTTCGCTGCGCAGGCGGTCGGCCTCTTGCCGGCTGCGGCGGATGAGATCCTCCAGCGTCTTCTCGTTGGCGAGCACAAAGTCGCTGGTGCGCACACGGCCCGTCACCAGGCCGTCAACGTCGATGCGCGCGTCCACGGTGGTGCGGCCGCCCCGCATCCGGCCATAAACATCCAGCGCGCCAAGGACGCGGCCGAGCGCTGTGATGTCGGCCTGGAGGCGGCGGGTGCCGTTTTCCGCCGGCCCGAGTTCGACCGCGAAGGAGCCGGCGTTCACATCGTCCACCTTGCCGGAGGCGGAGAGGCGGCGCACCGTCGTCCCATCCGATTGGAGGGCGAAGGCAAAGTCGGCCACGCGATGTTCATCGCTGATGCGCACGCTGGAGGCCAAGGCGTCGATGGAGAAGGGGACGCCGGGCTTTTGGCTCTCGTTGTCGTTGGTGCCGCTGGCCTTGGCTTGATCGAGGAAGCGGCGCGCGTCGAACCGCCGGGCGGCGAGCGTTGCATCATAGCGCTTGCCGTTGCGGCGCACGGTGAGGCGGGCATCATCACCGGCGGAGAGGGCAAAACGGCGAAGGTCCGCGCGCTCCAGGCCCGCGGGCGAGGTCTCCACAGTGCCCTCCACCTGGATGCCGCCGCCGACCACCTCAAGGCCCGAGATGGTGAGGGCGGGCGGCTCCCCTTCCACCGCGCCCACCGCGGTGAGGGATTTGCCGGCCGCCTTCTCAAGACCGGGGATCGCGATCACCGTTTGAGCAAGGTCGGCGGTGAAGAGGCGTTTGCCGTCCGGCCCCTGCTCCACGGTGATGACGATGGGCCCGCCGACGGCCTCGCCAAGGTCAAACCCTTGCTGCCGCCGGTCCTTCTCGGTCAGCACAAAGCGGGCGGCGCCGCTGCGTTCGCCATCGAAAACTTCAGAATAGTTGATGTCGATGGCAAGGCCGTTGAGCTCGGCCCGGCCCCGGGCGGCGAGGCGCCGGCGGTTCACCAACACCTCCACGTTGGCGTTGGTCACCCGCTGGCCGCCGATGGGTTTTGTGGCGCCCGCGTTGGTGAGCGTTGCATCGATGGACCAATCGCGTGCGCTGTCGGGCACATCGGCGCCGAGCGGGGTTTGGAGGGCGACCGTGGCGCTCACCGCGCCGGTGACGTCGGCGGGCGAGAGGTCGGTGCCGGCAAGCTGCGGCACCTTCAACCGCTCCGCAATCACGACGACCGCGGAGGCGGGCCCCTCCACCGTGGCGTTGAGCGCCGCACGGGCCGGCTGCGCGCCAAGCTGCGGGATGGAGAGCGCGCCGGCGCTCACCGCCATTGCCCCGCCCTCCCCGGCCGCGACCACGCCTCCATCAAGCCGCACGGACAGCGCCTTGTCCCGCAGGCGCATGGCCCCGCGGGCGCGCTGGACGGCAAGGGGCACGTCGGGCGTCGTCGCGGTCACATCGTGGAAGGCAAGGTCCACCGAAAGGCCGCCGTCGATCATGTCGGACGTTTCGGGGTCACCGTCGAGTTCTAGGGGGGTGAGCGCGAATTGGAGGGCGCCGCTTGAGACGGTGCCGCCCCGGACAGTGTCGAGGATGGCCTTGCGGGGCTCAAAGGCGGCGACGGGGGGCCAGGCGCCCATCAGCGTTGCAATGCTGGAGGGGCCAACGGTTGCAGCGCCCGCAAGGGTGGGGCCTGCGGCGCCAAAGTCGAAGGTGAAGACGGCGTCAAACGTTGCGTCTTCGAAGAGTGCGGTGAAGGCATCCACGTGGAGTTTGCGGCCGATCACATCGATCCGGCCGGTGGCGCTGATGCGCTCGGCCGCAACGGGGCGTTCGGCATCGGCGGCGACGAAGAGCGCGTCCTCGCTGGCGATTGCGAAGGCCCAGGGGGTGGTTTCGTCCCGCGCGGGGGTGATGTTGCCGCTGAGCGTTGCGGTGGTGGGGCCTGCGATGATGCTTGAATCGCGCAGCGCAAACGCGCCCGCCTCGGTGCGCGAGAGGGTGAGACGGGCGCTGGTGAGGGTGCGCGCCGGATCGCGGGCGAACACCACCGTGCCCTCGCCCACATCGATGGACATGTCGGTGGCAAGGACGGTTGCCTCATGGTCGAGCCGGGCGCTGAGATCGAGCGCCATTTCAAACCCGCGGCGGACGGCGCGCACGGGGGCAAAGTCCTTTGGCGTCATGCCCTTGGCCGCGAGGGTCATGGCAATGCCCGGCTCGGTGACGCGGCGAGCCATCTCGATGGTGATGGGCCCGTTCGCGCCGACCATCGCGATGGAGGCCTCCACCGCCGCATGGTCGGTCACATCGATGACGGCGAAGATGGACTGAAACACGCGCACCGCGTCAATGGCGCGGCCGGGGGTGACAAGGTCGAGCCGGCCGCCGGCAATCTCAAACCGGTCGAGCTGATGGGCGGCGGCGGTTTGCAGAAGGGTGCGCAGCGCGCCGTCAAGCCCGGCGAGCATCGTATCGGGGTGGGGCAGCGCCATCGCCTCCCCGCCGCCAAGGGTGGGGTCAAGCCGTGCGGCAAGACCATCAAGCCGCACATGGCGGCCCGTAAGACTTTGGAGGACGTTGATGCGGCCGACCGACACCGATGCGCCATCCACCCGCACCCGGGCGCCGTCCATGGTGAGCGCCACCGCGCCCCACTCCAGCCGCACGCCGATGGCGCCGATGTGCACCGGCGCGCCGACCGCCGCCTCCACCCGCCCCGCAATGAGGCCTGACAGCGGCAGCGTCAGCGGTGCGACACTGATGCGCACGACAACGCCAACCACCAGCAAAACGAGCGCGGCAAGACAAAGCACGCGCTTGCGCCGCCAGGGGGCGCGCCGTTTTGGCAAAAGGGCGGGCAGTGGCGCGATGGGCGGCCTCCGGACTGGACGCGGGCCGGGGTCGGCCCTCCTCTTTCCCTGTCGTTGACGGCCCCATATGGACCTTCGATGAACGACGAGCGAAGGAAACGTTTGTGAGCGAACCCACCGAAGGCGATCTTGCCCCCGATTTCACGCTTCCCGGCGACAACGCTAGCGAAGTTTCCCTCAGCGCGCACCGCGGGAGCCCGGTGGTGTTGTACTTTTACCCGAAAGACAACACGTCCGGCTGCACCAAACAGGCCGAAGCCTTCCAGGCCGCCCTTGGCGAGTTTGAAGCGGCGGGCGTCTCGATCATCGGCGTTTCGCCCGATCCGGTGACGAGCCATGATAAGTTTAAGGCCAAATTCTCGCTCACCTTTGCCCTTGGGGCGGACACGGAGCAGGCGGTCTCTCAGGCCTATGGGGTGTGGAAGGAGAAATCCATGTACGGCAAGAAGTACATGGGCGTGGAGCGGTCGACCTTCCTGATCGACAAGGACGGCACCATTGTGAAGGCGTGGCGCAAGGTGAAGGTGCCGGGGCATGTGGACGCTGTCTTGGCCGCAGCGAAAGCGCTCTGACGGCCTTCCCGTCCCTCGCAGCGGCCGCGGCCACAATCCTTGGCACGCCGGAACCGGCCCAGAAGGCGCGCCTCACGCTTTTGGCGCGCAAGGCATGGATGGCGCGCCATCTGTCGCTGCGCGCGGGCACGCTCGACCCGCCGATGCCCGCCCGGCCTGGCCGCCCGGCGAAACCGGAACTTTTGCCCCCCAAGGCCATGAAGCGGCGGGGGCTCGGCTCGGCTGCCGGGCGCGTCGCCTTCATCCACGCCATTGCGCACATTGAACTCAACGCGGTCGATCTCGCGTGGGACATTGTGGGCCGGTTTGCGGGCGAAGCGATGCCGCGCTCGTTCTTCGACCAATGGGTGACGGTGGCCTTTGAGGAGGCAACGCACTTTGGCCTGTTGTCGGACCGGCTCGCGGCCTATGGCGCCCGCTATGGCGACTGCCCGGCCCATGACGGCCTGTGGCAGGCGGCGGAGGCGACCGAGGGCGATCTCTTGGCCCGCCTTGCCATCGTCCCGCTGGTTTTGGAGGCGCGGGGGCTGGACGTGACCCCGTCGATGGTGGTCCAATTTCGGGCGTTGGATGATGATTCGACCGCGGCCGTCCTCTCCCGGATTTATGAGGACGAGAAGGGGCACGTTTACGTGGGCGCCTCCTGGTTTCGGTATCTTTGCGATCGGCGGGGACTTGCGCCAGAACCCGCCTTTCACGCGCTGGTGCGGAAGCATTTTCGCGGGCAGTTGAAGCCGCCGTTCAACGACCTTGCCCGCTCCTCCGCCTGCCTCACGCCGGGGTTTTATCGCCCGCTGGAGGTGGTGCGCACGTGAGGGTGTTGTTGGTCCTCCTGGCGCTTGCCGGGCCCGCGGTGGCGGATGTGCCGGTGCCCGCAGCGCGGCCGGCGCTTGACCCAATTGCGGAGCTGATCGCCCAGCCGACCGCAAAGCCTGCCGCGCCACAGCGCGTGGTGCGGCGCGCATCGGCGCCTGCGGCAGGGCGTGGGTGCGAGGGGCGGCTTGCGCGGGCGGGCGTCACCTTCACGCGGCTCCCGGCAATCTCGGAAGGCGCGTGCGGGGCAAAGCGGCCCCTGAAGGTGACTTCCATCAAGGGCGTTGCCCTATCGCCGGCCGCGACGCTGCGCTGCGGGGTTGCGAGCGCGACGGCCGATTGGGTGGCTGATGTGCTAAAGCCTGCGGCCCGGCGGCACATGCGCTCCGCCCCCAAAACGCTGCATGTGGCGGCAAGCTACCACTGCCGCGTGCGCCGCAACGGGCGGCGCGGCAACCGGCGGCTCAGCGAGCACGGGTTCGCCAACGCCATCGACATCCGCGCCTTCACCTTTGCCAACGGCAAGACGGTTTCGGTGCAGTTTGCCGGCTCCGGCCGCCCGCGCGGGCAGGACCGGTTTCAAAAGGCGGTGCGTGCCGGGGCCTGCGGCCCGTTCAAGACCGTGCTCGGCCCGGGCTCGGATTCGGCCCATGGCGACCACCTGCATTTTGACCTTGCCCAGCGCCGCCGCGGCGGGACCTACTGCCGGTGAACGAGGCGGTTCTGTGGGGGGCGTCGTCCGTCAGTCCACGTCCGACACGTCTGCGTCGGAGCCGTAGGCGCGTTGGGCGAGTGTGGCTTCCATGAAGGGGGTGAGTTCGCCGTCGAGGACGTCGTCGGGGGCGGTGGATTGGACGCCTGTGCGAAGGTCTTTGACCATCTGGTAGGGCTGGAGGACGTAGGAGCGGATTTGGTGGCCCCAGCCGATGTCTGTCTTTGAGTCGGCCTCGGCTTGGGCGGCCTCCTCGCGCTTTTTGAGCTCGGCCTCGTAGAGGCGGGCGCGCAGCATGTCCCAGGCGGTCGCGCGATTTTTGTGCTGGGACCGCTCGTTTTGGCAGGCGACCACGATGCCGGTGGGGGTGTGGGTGAGGCGGACGGCTGAATCGGTGGTGTTGACGTGCTGGCCGCCGGCGCCGGATGCGCGGTAGGTGTCAACGCGCACATCGCTTTCGGCAATCTCGATCTCGATGGTGTCGTCCACCACGGGGTAGACCCAGATGGAGGCGAACGACGTGTGGCGGCGGGCGTTGCTGTCGAACGGGGAGATGCGCACCAGGCGGTGAACACCCGATTCGGTTTTGAGCCAGCCGTAGGCGTTTTCGCCCTTCACCTCGAGGGTGGCGGATTTGATGCCGGCCTCTTCGCCGTCGGCGTATTCGAGGGTGTCGACCTTAAAGCCGTTTTGCTCGGCCCAGCGGATGTACATGCGAAGGAGCATGGACGCCCAGTCTTGGCTCTCGGTGCCGCCGGCGCCGGAGTGGACCTCGATGTAGGCGTCGTTGCGGTCGGCCTCGCCGGAGAGGAGCGCGGCGATTTGCTTTTTGCCAAGGTCGGCTTTGAGGGTGGAGAGGGAGGCTTCGGCCTCTTCGACCACGTCAGCGTCGTCTTCCATTTCGCCGAGCTCGATGAGGTCGAGCGTGTCATTGAGCTCGGTCTCGATGCCGTTGATGGCGTTGATGGAGGTTTCCAGGTGTTGACGCTCTTGCATCAGCTTTTGGGCGCGCGCGGCGTCGTTCCACAGGGAGGGGTCCTCTGCGGCAGCGTTTAGTTCTTCCAGGCGTTTTGTGGCGTTGTCCCAGTCAAAGATGCCTCCTCAGCAGGCTTACGGCCTGCTTGATTTCGTCGACCAGGGCTTGGGATTCTGCTTTCACGGCGCTCTCTTTGTGCTCCGCCGTAGATAGGCCGAGGGCCGGGACGAATTCAAGAGATGGGGGCGATGGGGCATGAGGGTTCGGCATCCGTGCGCCAAACGCGGGCGGTCCAGTCGGTGCCGATCAGCTGGGCGGCGAAGCCGGCACGGGGTTTTCCGGCATCGTCGTGGACATAAAAGTCGAAGCAGTTTTGGGAGCGTTGCCACACGCGGAAGCAGCCGCCGGACATGTCGCCGACCTCCGGGTAGGCAAAGCACAGGGCGTTGCCGTCGAAGGACATGACGCCGGTCGTGGTGGCGTCGGGGTCGGTGTAGTGGCTGGTGAGGTCGCGGCTGAGGGTCTCGGCGAACGCTTCGCCGCTTGCGTAGTGGCCCTCGATGGTGCGGCCGAAGAGATCGCTCTCAATGTCGGCGCGGGACATGGGGCCGAATGGGGTGGCGGGCGGGGTGGCCGGCGGCGGCGCTGTGGCCGCGGCCGGAACCGAGAGGATGAGGAGCGCGACGAGCGCTCGCACGGGGCCCGGGCGTTTCGCGCCGCATACGGCGCGAATAAAACGACCGAGCCTATGAAAAGCGGGCGGTTTTTCTCGATCAAATGACGCCATTTGATCGAGAACCGCCCTAGTAGAGGCCGCCCGTGCCGGAGAGGACTGCGCGTTGGCTCTCGCGCGTGATGCGCCGGCCGGAGGGGCGGTTGTCGTTGAGGCCGATGATGGAGAACGTGTCGGACGGCGCGGTGCCGGGCTTGAACGCCTCCAAGATGACTCCGGCGCCGGCGCCGGAGACCTGGCGGCCGGACGAGCGGTCGATGGGGATGAGCTTGATGCCTTCGGGCGGGCGGAAGTCGACGGCGGACTTGTCGCCCAGCGCATTCTTCATGAATTCCAGGAAGATGGGGGCGGCGAGTTGGCCGCCGGTGGCGCCGCGGCCCATGGGTTTGGGGTCGTCGTAGCCGATAAAAACGCCGGCCACCATGTCGGGCGTGAAGCCGACGAACCAGGCATCTTTTTCTTCGTTGGTGGTGCCGGTTTTGCCGGCAACGGGTTTGCCCAGCGCCTTGACGCGGGTGGCCGTGCCGCGCTGGACAACGCCTTCCATCATGGAGGTGATTTGGAAGGCGGTCATGGGGTCGAGCACATATTCGCGCTCATCGATGATGGTGGGCGGGGCTTGCTCGTCCCACTGGGTGACCATGCAGGAATCGCAGCGGCGCTTGTCGTGCTTGAAGACGGTGTTGCCGTGGCGGTCTTGGATGCGGTCGATGAGGGTCGGCAGGATGCGCTGGCCGCCGTTGGCGATGATGGCGTAGGCGCCGACCATGCGCATGACGGTGGTTTCCCCCGCGCCGAGCGACATGGGGAGGAAGAGGCCAAGATCGTCGTAGATGCCGAAGCGTTCGGCGTACTCGGCGACCAAGGGCATGCCCATGTCTTTGGCGAGGCGCACGGTCATCACGTTGCGGGAGCGTTCGATGCCGAGGCGCAGGGTGGAGGGGCCGTAGAATTTGCCGCCGTAGTTTTTGGGGCGCCAGACTTCGCGGCCGGCGATGATCTCGATGGGCGCATCCATGACGATGGAGGCGGGCGTGTAGCCATTGTCGAGGGCGGCGGCGTAGACGAAGGGCTTGAACGAGGAACCCGGTTGCCGCCGCGCTTGGGTGGCGCGGTTGAACTCGGAGTGGGCGAAGCTGAAGCCACCTTGGAGCGCAAGGATGCGCCCGGTGTGGGGGTCCATGGCGAGGATTGCGCCCTGGATTGTGGGCACTTGGCGAAGGCGCCAGCGGTCGCCCTCGATCTCTTCCACATAGATGGCGTCGCCGGGCTGGATGGCGTCGGAGAGGCGGCGCATTTGGCGGTAGCTGGTGCCCCCTTCCCGGTCGCCGCGGCGCCAGGCAACGTCTTCGAAGCGGATGCGGCCACGCTCACGCTCGGTGGAGAGCGCGCCCCACACCTCGCGCTTGGGGCGAAGGCCGATGATGGCTTCGTTGCCGTCTACCGAGAGCACGACAGCGACCTTCCACTCGGGCACATCGTCAAGATCGCGGACGGCTGCGATTTTGGGGCCCCAGTCTTCGCCGGGCGTGAGTTCGAGGCTTTCGATGGGGCCGCGCCAGCCGGTGCGCTGGACGTCGACGGCGAGGAGGCCGTCCATCAACGCCTTGCGGGCCATTTTTTGAAGGTTGGGGTCGAGGCTGGTGCGGACCGAGAGGCCGCCGCCATAAAGGTTCTCTTCGCCGTAAAGGTCGATCAGCTCGCGGCGGACCTCTTCAGCAAAGTAGTTGGAGGCGAAAAGATATTGCGATCGGGCGCGGGGTTTGACGCGCAGGGGTTCGGCTTGCGCCGTGCGCAGCTCTTCTTGCGTGATGATGCCGTCGATCGCCATGCGTTCCAGCACCCAGTTGCGGCGCTCAATGGCGCGCTCGGGCTGGCGGAACGGGTGGTAGTTGTTGGGCGCTTTGGGGAGCGCGGCGAGGTAGGCGGTTTCGGCGAGCGAGAGTTCGTGGACGGACTTATCGAAATAGACAAGGGCGGAGGCGGCAACGCCGTAGGCGCCGAGGCCGAGGTAAATTTCGTTGAGGTAGCGCTCAAGAATCTCGTCTTTGGAGAAGGCGGCCTCGATGCGCAGCGACAGGATCGCCTCTTTGACTTTCCGCTCGTAGCTCACCTCGTTGGTGAGAAGGAAGTTTTTGGCCACCTGCTGGGTGATGGTGGAGGCGCCGACCTTGCGGCGGGAGGGGTTGCGCAGGTTCGTGATCATCGCGCGGGCGATGGCTTGGGCGTCGAGGCCGGTGTGCTGGTAAAAGCCCGAATCTTCGGCGGAGAGGAAGGCGTCGCGGATGCGCACGGGGATCGCTTGGATCGGCAGGAAGAGGCGCCGTTCACGGGCGTATTCGGCGACGAGCGAACCGTCGGCGGCGTGGATGCGCGTCATCACCGGGGGTTCGTAGTTGCGCAGGACGTCGATGGACGGGAGATCGTCAGACAGGCGGGCAATGTAGACGCCCACTCCGGCTGCGGCGATGAGGCCTAAAACCGAGCCGATGGAAAAGCACCAACCCACAAAACCGAAAAAGAGCCTGAACACGGTTTACACGCCTCCGTATGGGTTCTCGCCCGTGCGCACTTTGCACGGTGAGGGTTGTGTGCCGGTTGCGCCCCCAGCGGCGCGTGCACGTCTCCCACAATGTCTATGCGGTAATGGAATCGCGAAAACCCTTCAAGCGATCGCGGGGCTTTCCCCGCTACTGTGACCTTTCTGCCGCGCTCAATCCCGTGTGGTGCGTGTTCGTGTCATTTGCAACGAAATCGCGCACCGCATTGGCAACGGCGGCCGACGCGCGGGCCTGCCAGGCCGGGTCGCTGAGGCGGGCAGCGTCCTCGGCGTTGGTGAGATAGCCAAGCTCGAGCAGGACGGACGGGAAGTCGTGGGCGAAAAGCACGCGGAAGCGGGCGGAGCGATGGGGCCGCTTGTTCATGGTGACCGCGTCGCCGAGGGATTTGACAAGGGTCTCGGCGAAGCGGTGGGAGAGGGTTTTGGTTTCGCGCCGCAACAGGTCGGCGAGGATGCTGGAGACGTTTTCGGCCGCCTCCGGCTCGACGGCGCCGGAGATTTCGTCGGCAAGGTTTTCGCGGGCGGCAAGGGCGGCGGCGTCCGCGTCGCTCGCCCGTTGGGAGAGGGTGTAGACGGTTGCGCCTTGGACGTAGTCTTGGGGGGCGGTGTCGGCGTGGAGAGAGATGAAGAGGTCCGCGCCATAGGCCCGCGCGATGCGAATGCGGCGGTTGAGGGAGAGGAAGCGATCATCTTCGCGGGTGAGGCGGGTTTCTATGCCGCCAAGGGCGTCAAGGTCAGCCTTGAGACGCTCGGCGAACGCGAGGGCGACGGTTTTCTCGGGGACGCCATCGGGGCTGACGGCACCGGGGTCGATGCCGCCGTGGCCAGGGTCGAGGACGACGGTGACGGCGGCACGGGTGGGTGCGGGCGCGGGCGGCGCAGTGGCGATGGCGCTGGCGGCCGCAGTTTGAAAGCGCTCAGCGCTGACGGCGGTGAGGTCGATGACAAGGCGGCCCGGGCGGCCGGCGAGCGCGGGCAGGAAGAATTGGCGGGCGACCAGTGCGGGGGCCGCAAGGTCGAGGACGACGCGGCCGGTTTGGGGGTCGAGCGGGCCGTGGCGCCAATCGGTGACGAGGCCCAGCGCAGCGGTGTCGGCGCCCAAGCGGAAGCGCACGCCGTCAAGGTCAAGGACGAGGCGCGGGGGGCCGTCGGCGGCGAAAATGCGCACCGCGCCTGGGGCATCCGACAGTTCAAGGACAATGCGGGTTTCGCGCGTGTCACCGGAGAAGGCTGCGGCGAGCGCATCGGCGCTTGCGGCGGGGCGTGTGAGGGCGACAAGGCCGATGATGAAGGCGAGGACGGCAAAGGCGCGCATAAGACCCCCGTTTGAGTGAGGGCTATAGGGTGGCGGGGGCCTTGAACAGCCGCTTAATGGGCCTTTGCCGTGGAAAAGACTTGCAACCGTGGATGGTGCACCACAATTGAAGTTGTCTGGGGATGGTTTTCTTAGTACGGGTGCACTCGCGGCGGTGTTTTGCGCGGGTGAAATGCCCCTGGCAGCGCGGCACGGGTGACTTTTGTCCCCGCGCGTCTTCCCCGGCCACAGGCCGCCGCGCCCGTTTCCGCCGATCCCGGCGGTGTTTTTAGGATCGTTTGGCTCATGTTTCAGCCGGTGTTTGGCTTTGCGGATCGCGCCTTTCGCGCCCCGCGTCGCCGTCGGCTGTCGCCTGTGCCGGTGCCGCGCTGCGGCGTGATGGTCCGCCCCAGCCCCGCGGCCGACACGCGTTGGTCGCCCATTTTGACTTTCCCGGTCCGCTCCGATGCAGACGCTCGGCGTTTGTGCGCCCCCTGCTCGCGGACCCAGGAGCACCAACATGTCCAACAAGATGCTCATCGACGCGGTCCACCCGGAAGAGACCCGCGTCGTTGTCCTGAAAAATAAGCGCGTCGAAGATTTCGACTTTGAGGCGGCCAGTAAGCGGCCCCTGCGTGGCAACATTTACCTTGCGAAGGTGACCCGGGTTGAGCCTTCGTTGCAGGCCGCTTTCATCGAATATGGTGGCGGGCGGCATGGGTTTCTGGCGTTCTCAGAGATCCATCCGGATTACTACCAGATCCCGCAAGCGGACCGACAGGCGCTGATTGCGGAGATGGAAGAAGAGGCCGCCGAGGCCGAGGCGCCCGCAAAGCCGGCCCGGCGCAAACGGGCAAGCCGCGCAAAGGCGGCGGACGCGGAGGCCGCGTCCGAAACAGTTGAGGCGGCGCCGCAGGACGAGGCACCGGTGGCGGAGGCCGCCGAGAGTGCGCCTGTGACTGACGCGCCGGAAGCGGATGAGAGCGCGAGCGCGGTGGAGGCTGACGCCGCCGACGATGAGCCGGCCCCTGCTGCCGAGGCGGAGGAACCTGAGGTTCAGGCGGCGGCCCAAGAGCCCGCCGCAGAAGAGCCCGCCGCAGAAGCGCCCGCAGCTGAGGAACCTGCTGCGCAGGAACCGGCGGCGGAGGAGCCGCCCGCAAAACCCAAGCGGCGGCGCAGGGCGACCACCAAAAAGTCCGATGATGGCCTGGCCGACCCTGCGGTGAACGACGAGGACGAGGACGACACCGTCACCGCCCACGGCAACCAGGACGCGATGGAAGAAATTCCGGAGCGCAAACGCCGGGCGCCGCGCCGCAATTATAAGATCCAAGAGGTGATCAAGCGGCGGCAAATCCTTCTTGTTCAGGTGGTGAAGGAAGAACGGGGCACGAAGGGCGCCGCGCTGACCACTTATCTGTCGCTCGCGGGGCGGTACTCGGTGTTGATGCCCAACACCAACCGCGGCGGGGGCGTGTCGCGCAAAATTACGGACAATGCCGATCGCAAGCGCCTGAAATCGCTGGTGGCAGAGCTGGATGTGCCGGAGGGGATGGGGATCATCCTGCGCACGGCCGGCGCCTCGCGCACGAAGACCGAGATCAAGCGCGACTTTGAGTATCTTTTGCGGCTTTGGGAAAGTGTGCGCGAGTTGACGCTGCAATCCATCGCACCGCAGCTGGTGTATGAGGAAGGCAACCTCGTCAAACGGTCAATCCGGGATCTTTATTCCAAGGAGATTGACGAGGTTTTGGTCTCGGGTGAAGCGGCGTACCGCGAAGCCAAAGACTTTATGAAGATGCTGATGCCGAGCCACGCCAAAAACGTGCAGCTCTATAAGGAAGTGACGCCGATCTTCACCGCCTATCAGGTGGAGGGGCAGCTGGATTCCATGTTCTCACCGACGGTGACCTTGCCGTCCAAAGGCTCGATCGTGATTAGCCCCACCGAGGCGTTGGTGGCGATTGATGTGAACTCCGGCAAATCCAATAAAGAATCCAACATCGAGGACACCGCCACCAAAACCAACCTTGAGGCGGCCGATGAGGTGGCGCGGCAACTTCGCCTGCGCGACCTTGCGGGGCTGATCGTCATCGATTTCATCGACATGGACGACAAGCGGCACAACCGGCAGGTGGAAAAACGCCTGAAGGATGCCCTCAAAATGGACCGTTCGCGGATCCAGGTGGGGCGCATTTCGCCGTTTGGCCTCATGGAGATGAGCCGCCAGCGCATCCGCCAGGGGATGGTGGAAACCTCCATGGTGCCCTGCCCCCACTGCCAGGGGACGGGGATGGTGCGCTCCACCCAATCGGTGGCGCTCTTCTGCCTTCGCGCGCTGGAGGAGCACCTTTTGAAGCACGCCGACCGGCATGTGACGATCCGCACATCCTCCGCGGTCGCGCTTTATATTTTGAACCAGAAGCGGACCCATCTGAACGACCTTGAGGATCGCTTTGGCCTGGAAGTCGGCGTCCACGCGGATGAGACGCTGCAGGGCCAGCTGATGGAGATTAAGGCGGGCGAACCGGTGACGCGGGACGAGGAGGCCGCCGCCCCGCCGACCACACAATTGGCGCCCGACGCGCTCGACATGGACGAGGAGGCGGAGGAGCCGGAGGGCGGTGAGCGGTCAGGCCGTCGTCGGCGTCGGCGCCGTCGCCGCGGGGGCTCTGCCGGGGATGAGGGGCCGCGCCAGGACGAGGCGGCTGAGGCCGAAGCCAGCGACGCAGATGAGGCGGAGGCCGACAGCGAGCGGGCCGACGACGAGGCCGATGATGGCAGGCGTGGGCGCCGTCGCAGGGGTCGCCGCGGCGGCCGGCGTCACCGGCGGGAGGATGAGCTTGCCGCCGAGGAGGCCGCCTCCACAGAGGCTGACGCAAGCCCAGAAGCCGCCGCACCTGACGCACCGGCGCCGAAAGAGGCGACCGGCGACGCACCGGCGCCCCCTGCCCCTTTGAAGGCGGAAAGCACAGTGCCATCCATCCCGCTGAAGAAGGACGAGCCGGTTGTTGCCAGCGCGCCTGTGGCGGCGGAGGATGAGGACGAGACCCCGCCCGAGGACGAGGACGCCAGCGCACCGGTGCCCGCGCCAGAGCAAAAGGCGGCCGAGCCCGCCCGCCCCCGCCGCGCTGGGTGGTGGCAGCGGCGCTCGTTCTTCTGACCGAGGCCCGGATCAAGGGAATGTGAGCGGGCCGTTGACGCGGGGGGTTCTGCCCCCGCCGCCCAGGGGTTAGAGCCAATGGGCGGGCGTCATGGGCCCGCAACGGGATGGAGTTGAGCAAGATGGTTGGTTTGCGTGTGGCGTTCGCGCTTGCCCTCTCGGCGGCGATCAGCGGGCCGGTCGTTGCCGAGACCCTCGACCGCGCGGCGGTGGAGACGATCGTGCGGGAGTATCTTCTGGAAAACCCGCAGGTTCTGGAGCAGGCCTTCACCAAGCTTCAGGAGGTTCGCCAGGCGGAGGAAGCGGCGGCCCGCGTCGCCTCGCTGGAGGATTTTCGCGATGCGCTCTTCAACAATGCCGGCGACCCCTATCTCGGCAACCCCGACGGGGACGTCACGCTGGTCGAATTCTTTGACTACAATTGCGGCTTTTGTCGGCGGGCGATGGAGGACAAGCTGCGGCTTGTGGAAAGCGACCCGAACCTCAAAATCGTCCTCAAAGAGTTCCCGGTGCTCGGCCAAGCGTCCATGGAGGCGGCGGCGATCTCCATTGTCGTGAACGAAAATCACCCGGAGCGATATGGCGAGTTTCACACCGCGTTGATGGCCTCTGAGGGCCGGGTGGACGGTGCGGCGGCGCTGCGTGTGGTGGACGCGCTTGACCTTCCGCGGGCGGACATTGAGGCGGCCACCCAATCGCCCCGCGTGCGCGAGGTGGTGGAAGGCAGCTACGAGATTGCGCAGGCGCTGGGGCTATCGGGCACACCGTCCTACGTGGTGGGCGATTCCATCGAGTTTGGCGCCGTGGGCTATGACATGCTGAAGGCGCGGGTGAACCGGGCGCGCTGCGGCAGCGACACCTGCTGAGGCGTCCTTGGGCGACATTCACCTTCTGAACGGGCCGAACCTTGGCCGGCTCGGCACGCGCGAGCCCGCGGTCTATGGCGCTGACACGCTCAGCGATATCGAGGCCTCCTGCCGCGCGATCGCCTCAAAATTTGGGCACGGGCTGGTGGCGCGGCAATCAGACGTAGAGGGCGAGCTGGTTGGCTTTGTCCACAACGCCATCGATGAGGGGGCGTTGGGCGTCATTTTGAACGCGGGCGCGTACACCCACACGTCAATTGCGCTTCATGATGCTTTAAAAATGCTGGACGTTCCGGTGGTGGAGACACACTTGTCGAACACGCACCGGCGGGAAGCCTTTCGCCACCATTCGGCCATTGCGCCGGCGGTGACGGGGGTGATCATGGGGTTTGGATCCCAGTCCTACCGGCTTGCGACGCTTGCCTTGTGTGAGCGGCTCGCGCAAAGCTGACGCGCGGCACTTTTGCCGCCGGAGAGAGCGGACCATTGGCCGCCCAAATAGGCGGACATTTGGCTGCCGTGACAAGCGGCCCATTGGCCGCCATGACAAGCGGCCCAGTGGCCGCCATGACAAGCGGTCCATTGGCCGCCACGAAGAAGGGAGTTGCGCGGCCGCCGCGCCTTTATCGATGAGCGACACAAAGATCGACGAAGCGGCCATCCGCACCTTGGCGAACCTTTTGCACGAGACCGACCTCTCGGAGATCGAAATCGTGGACGGAGGGCGAACGCTGCGCGTGGCGCGGCAGGTGAGCGTGGCGCCGGTTGCTGCGGCTCCCGTACCCATCCCCGTGCCCGTTGCTGAGGTTGAAAAGCCGGCAGCGACCCCGCTCCAGGGCGCCATCGTCTCCCCCATGGTGGGCACCGCCTACCGCGCGCCCGAGCCCGGCGCCCGCCCGTTCGTGGAGGTGGGCGACATGGTCCGTCCCGGCCAAGTGGTGATGATTGTGGAGGCGATGAAGACCATGAACCAAATCATCGCCGAGACCACGGGCAAGGTGCGCGATGTGTTTGTTGAGGACGGCCAGCCGGTGGAGTACGGCGAGCCGCTTTTGGCGATTTCCTAATGTTTAACAAGGTGCTCATCGCAAACCGCGGTGAGATTGCGCTGCGCGTCCTTCGCGCGTGCAAAGAGCTTGGCATTGCCACCGTCGCGGTCCACTCAACGGCCGACACGGACGCCATGCACGTGCGGCTTGCAGACGAATCGGTGTGCATCGGCCCGCCCGCCGCCGCCGACAGCTATCTCAACATCCCCCACATTGTGGCGGCTTGCGAGATCACCGGGGCCGATGCCGTCCACCCAGGCTACGGCTTCTTGTCTGAGAACGCGCGCTTTGCCGACATTTTGGAAGCGCACGGGATTGTCTTCATCGGGCCAACGGCGCGCCAAATCCGCGTGATGGGAGACAAGATCGAGGCCAAGCGCACCGCGGAGGCGCTGGGCCTCCCGGTGGTGCCAGGCTCCAAGGGCGCGGTCCGCTCCAACGAAGAGCTGCGGACGGTGGCCGCGGAGGTGGGCTACCCCGTTCTCATCAAGGCGAGCGCGGGCGGCGGCGGCCGCGGGATGACCGTTGCCCGCTCGGCCGATGAGGTGGTCCAGGCGGCGGCAAAGGCGCGCGCGGAGGCGAAGGCCGCCTTCGGCAATGATGACATTTATGTCGAACGGTATCTGGGCAAGCCGCGGCACATCGAGATCCAGGTGCTGGGCGATGGGCGGGGCGATGCGATCGCCCTTGGCGAGCGGGATTGCTCGCTCCAGCGGCGTCACCAGAAGGTGTGGGAGGAGGCCCGCTCCCCGGCGCTCGACGAGGCAGCGCGCCAGAAAATCTACGAAACCTGCGCTGATGCCATGCGCAAGATGCAGTATCGTGGCGCCGGCACCATCGAGTTTTTGTACGACGACGGCGAGTTCTTCTTCATCGAGATGAACACGCGGCTCCAGGTGGAGCACCCGGTGACGGAGATGATCACCGGGCTTGACCTTGTGCACGCGCAGCTTCGGGTTGCTGCGGGCGGCGCGATTGGTCTTTCCCAGTCGGACGTGCGCTTCCACGGCCATGCTATCGAGTGCCGGATCAATGCGGAGCATCCGGAGACGTTCGTGCCCTCCCCCGGCGTGATCTCGCACTATCACCCGCCCGGCGGGCTTGGGGTTCGTGTCGATTCGGCCGCCTACCAGGGCTATCGGATCCCGCCCTATTACGACAGCCTGATCGGCAAATTGATTGTTCACGGCAACAGCCGGGCCGAGTGCTTGACACGGCTTCGACGCTCGCTCGACGAGTTTGTGGTGGACGGCGTCCACTCGACGCTTCCCCTGTTTCGCCGTCTCATTCAGGAACCAGACATTGAGGCCGGCGCATACGACATTCACTGGCTGGAAAATTATCTGAAGGGGTGAGGGTGAGCGCGCCGGACAACATCGTCCTGGAGATCACGCCGGAGGTGCTCCTGAAGGCCTATGCCTGCGGGATTTTTCCGATGGCCGAATCTGCGGATGATCCGGGCCTTTTCTGGATCGAGCCGGAGCGGCGCGGCGTTCTCCCGCTCGACACCTTCCACATCCCCAAGCGGCTGGCGCGGGTTGTGCGGCAGGACCGGTTTGACGTTCGCGTCGACACCGCCTTCGGCGCGGTGCTTGATGGGTGCGCAGCCCCCGCACCCGGCCGGCGCCACACCTGGATCAACGGGCGCATTCGCCAGCTTTACACCGCGCTCCATGAGATGGGGCACGCCCACTCGATCGAAGCGTGGATGGGGGATGCGCTGGTCGGCGGGCTTTATGGCGTGCGGCTGCAGGGGGCGTTTTTCGGCGAATCGATGTTTTCCACCGTGCGCGATGCGTCCAAAGTCGCGCTGGTGCACCTTGCGGCACGGTTGACGGCGGGCGGGTTTGGGCTGCTCGACGCTCAATTCGTGACCGATCACCTGTCGCAGTTCGGCGCCGAAGAAATCAGCCGCCGCACCTATCAAGCCGCGCTGGAAGAGGCGCTCCAGATGGAGGCCACCTTCCCCCTCGCCGCCATGAGCGGGGCTGACGCGCTGGCGCGGCTTAATCCTCGATAAGGTCGGGGTCGATCGCCTCGGGCGCTTCCACAAAGGGTTTTCGCGGGGGGATCGGCTGCCAACCGGCGGGACGCTCCAACACACCAATCTGATCTTGCGCGAATGCGTCAGCATCAAACCCGGTGGGCGGCGCAACGGCGGATGTGAGCGAGCAGTCCTTCAGCCACACATCGTACACCGGGTGCTCCACCGCGTTGAGGCCCGGGCTTGCGGCAAACATCCAGCCGGTAAAGATCCGGCGGATGCGGCTGTCGAGGGTGATTTCGTCGACCTCCGCAAAGACCATGGTGTTGGGCTCTTCGGTGGGCGGCTGGGTGAGGCAGGTGCGCGGGGTCACCCTGAGGGCGCCGAACTGCACGGTCTCGTTGATGTAGACATCGAACGCGATGATCCGGCCGGTCACCTTGTCGAGCCCGGAGAAGGTGGCAACGGGGTTTTTGATGGGCGCGGCGGTGGCGCTGCCGGCCGCAACGAGGGCGAGGATGGCGATAGCGCGCCGCATCACACCCGCCTCGCCTTAAACCGCAGGCGCACATAATCGGCCGTCCAGACGCCCGATGCCTCCCGCAGCGCGGGGGCAAGAAGCGCCTCCGCCTCGGCCAGCAGATCATCCGCCTTGTCGCCGGCGGCGTGGAAAAACGGCGCGCGGAAGGTTTCAAGCCAGCCCGCAAGGCCGGTGGGGAGCCGCGTCGGCCGGGGGATCAGCACAATCTCGTCGACCACAAAGCCACCAGCCGTCAGGAGCCCCTCATACTCGTCCACGCTGGGGAAAAACCATGGGTCGGCCAATGCCGCGTCAATCCCGTGGCGATCGCCGAGCGCGCGCAGGGCCGTCACGATGGAGGCAACGTTGCCGTGGCCGCCGCATTCGGCCACAAACCGCCCGCCCGGCGTCAAGGCCCGGTGCACCCCCGCGATCACCGCCTTTGCATCGGTCATCCAATGCAGGGCCGCGTTGGAGAAGACCGCGTCAAACATGCCGTCGAACGTCAGTGCTTGCCCGTCCATCACCTCCGCGCGCACGCCCCGCGCCTGCGTGGCGGCCACAAAATCTGCGCTGCCGTCGACGCCCATGACTTCCGCGCCGGTGGCGGCGATCACCGCGGTGAGCGCCCCGTCGCCACAGCCAAGGTCAAGGATCCGCTCGCCCGCCTGCGGGGCAAGCCACGCGACCACGTCCGCGCCAAGGTCGGACACAAAGCGTGCGTTGGCATCGTAAACCTTTGCGGTCCAGACCTGGGCCTCAGTCGTCTCCATCACTCGTCTCCACGCCGTCCGCACAAGGCGGACGTTTTCACACTCAGCTTATCGGTTCCAGGCGGTCGAGCGCCGCGCGCATTTTTGTGAGGCGCCCACTCACGTCCTCCCGTTTTTGCCGCTGCTCGTCGACCGTGGCCGCATCCGCTTTGTCCAAGAATTTTGGGTTTGACAGGCGCCCGTCGATCTTGCCCAGCTCTTTTTCAAGCCGGTTCACCTCTTTGGAAAGACGCGCCCGTTCGGCGTCAAGGTCCACAATCCCGGCGAGCGGCAGACACACCACAACCTCGCCCACAACCGCCTGTGCCGCGTTCGGCGGCGCGACGGCATCGACCGTGATCTCCCCGATCCGCGCCAGGCGCTTGATGGCCGCCTCATGGCGCACCACGAACGCCTCGTGGGTCGCGCTCGACCCAATAAGCACGATCGGTGCCTCAACGGACGCCGGCACATTGGTTTCCGCGCGCACGGAGCGCACGGTGGCGATCAGGTCCACGACGAAGTTGATTTCCGCCGCCGTTCCCTCATCGATCAACCGCTCCTGTGGCCAGGCCGCATGGATCAACAGCGTCTCCCGCGGAACATTTGACTGGGCCGCGGTGATGGCCCAAAGCTCTTCCGTGATGAACGGCATAAACGGGTGCAGCATTGCCACAATATCATCGATGACCAAGGCGGTGACCGCGCGAATTTCATCTTTCTCGTCACCGTCCGGCCCCATCAAGATCGGTTTGACGAGCTCCAGATACCAGTCACAAAACGTGTTCCAGGTGAAGCGATAAAGGGCCGCGGCGGCGTCATTGAAGCGGTAGGTCTCAATCCCGTCGGCAACCTTCTCGGCCGTTTGCGAGGCTTCGGTGAGGATCCATCGCCCGAGCGTTGTCTTCGCCTCGCTGGGCGCGAACCTCGGGTCGATGCGGCAAGCGTTCATGTCCGCAAATCGCGTCGCATTCCAAAGCTTCGTCGCAAAGTTGCGATAGCCCTGAACCCGCGCCTTCGCGATCTTCACATCACGCCCCTGGACGGCGAGGGCAGCCAGCGTGAAGCGCAACGCGTCGGCGCCGTAAGCATCCATCAAGTCAAGGGGGTCGACCACGTTCCCCTTTGACTTTGACATCTTCGCCCCCTTCTCGTCACGGACGAGGGCGTGAATGTAAACCGTTTCAAACGGCTCCCGATTGAGGAAGTGAAGCCCCATCATCATCATCCTGGCGACCCAGAAAAATATGATGTCGAAGCCCGTGGAGAGAACACTCGTGGGGTAATACTTGCGCAACTCGGGCGTGCGGTCCGGCCACCCAAGCGTGGAAAACGGCCACAACGCTGACGAAAACCAAGTGTCGAGCACATCCTCATCGCGGTAGAGCACGATGCTGCCGTCATCCGCGCGCTCCCACGCGGCCAGCGCTTCAGCCCGCTCGGCGACCGTCACGGTCACGCCATAGTGGACCTCCGCCGCCCGGCGCGCATCCTCCTCGTTTCGCTCGACAAAAATCCGATCGCCCGGCCCGTACCACGCCGGGATCTGATGCCCCCACCATAGCTGTCGCGACACGCACCAGGGCTGGATGTTGTCCATCCAATCAAAATACGTCTTCGACCAATTGTCGGGCACAAAGCGCGTGCGCCCCTCGCGCACGGCATCGATGGCGGGCTCAGAAAGCCGCTTGGCATTCACATACCATTGGTCGGTCAAGAACGGCTCGATCGCGACCCCGCTCCGGTCCCCGTAGGGCACCTGGTGAACGTTCGCCTCGACCTTTTCGAGAAAGCCGCCCTCGTCCATCAGCGCGTTGACGACCTTGCGCGCCGCGTACCGATCGGCCCCCTCCAGCGTCTCCACAAGATTCGACACAGCCTCGCGCTCGATACCGTCAAAGAACGCATCGTTGCTTGAAAGACGAACCGCCGCCTCCTCATCAAATATATTGATGACGGGGAGCTTATGCCGCTTACCGACCTCAAAGTCGTTGAAATCATGGGCCGGCGTGATCTTCACAGCGCCCGACCCTTTCTCAGGATCAGAGTAAGCGTCGGCCACAATGGGGATGCGACGCCCCACAAGCGGCAACACCACCTCCTTGCCGATGAGATCCGTGTAGCGCGGGTCTTCCGGGTGGACCGCAACGGCTGTGTCGCCCAGCATCGTTTCGGGCCGCGTCGTTGCAACAACAATAAAGGTCGACGGGTCGGCCGGATCAAACGTCGCATCCGCCAGCGGATAGCGGAAGTGAACAAGCTCGCCCTTCACCTCTTTCGATTCCACCTCAAGATCCGAAATTGCCGTCAACAATTTCGGATCCCAATTCACAAGCCGCTTGTCGCGATAGACCAACCCCTGCTTGTGCAACCGAACGAAGACGGTCAGCACCGCGTCCGACAGCCCATCGTCCATTGTAAAGCGCTCGCGCGACCAGTCGCACGACGCGCCCAGCCGATCGAGCTGCGCCTTGATCGTGCCGCCCGACTGGGCCTTCCAGTCCCACACCCGGTTGAGGAACGCCTCGCGCCCCATCTCCCGCCGGCTCGGCTCACCGGCCTCCGCAAGCTGCCGCTCCACCACCATTTGCGTGGCAATGCCCGCATGGTCGGTCCCCGGCTGCCACAACACGTCCTTGCCCCGCATGCGCTGGTACCGCACCAACACATCCTGCAGCGTGTTGTTCAGCGCGTGGCCCATGTGGAGCGAGCCCGTCACATTCGGCGGCGGGATCACAATGCAAAACGCGTCCGCATCCCGCGACGCACCAGCGCCCGCGGCAAACGCCCCCGCGTCTTCCCACACGTTTCGGATGCGCGGCTCAATCTCCCGCGCGTCGTAGGTCTTGTCGAACATTGAAACCACCCCGTCACAGGGTGCGTTAGGCGCCTCTCCGGCCCCCGTCAACAAACCGACGCAAAACGCGTCAGCTCAACGGCTCCCAAGCCCCATCCGCGTTTTGGCAAAGGGTCAGCCGACCGCGCAGCTGCTGGCGATCCTTCTGCGCCTGATGGGTGACATCCCGGCACACCTGCGTGTTCACGCTGTGGACGGGCCCCGGGGTCACGCTCCCCCTGGCGCGGCCGCCTTGCCACGTCACCGGGACGCCCGCCTCCTGCGCCCGCAACGCTTCCGACTGCGCGGCAAACGCGGCCGTCTGCGCGTCCTCGCCCAGCACCGTCAAAAGCCCAACCGTCTGCGGCGGCCCGTTCTGCGCCGCCATCAGCGCCGGCCGCGTCTCATCGCCAAGCGACAAGCAGCCCGAGAGCCCCCCGCAGGCCAAAACCAACATCGCGCGTGCCAACGCCTGAGCCATCGTTCGCAATCAACTCCGCGGCAACACCACCGCAACGCGCAAGCCCCCTTTCGGAGACCGCTCCAGCACCAATGTTCCGCCGTAAAGATCAACAAGCTCGGACACGATCGAGAGACCGAGCCCACTGCCAGGCTTAGATTGGTCGAGTCGTTGCCCCCTGGAAAGCGCCTTGCGCCGCTGCTCCACAGTCAGCCCCGGCCCATCATCATCGATGGTCACGCGCAGCATCCCCGCCCGCCCCAGCGCCGTCGCCCGGGCCGGCTCCACCGCAATCGCCACTTCGCAGACGGCCCACTTCAACCCATTGTCGACAAGGTTGCCCACAATCTCCTCAAAATCCTGACGCTCCCCCGCAAACCGCAACGGCTCCGAAATCGTGAGGCGCACATCAATGCCCCGCCGCTCGCCGAGCCGCGCCATCGCCCGGTGAAGCCGCTCCAGCGCCCCGCCCACATCGGTCGAAGCGCCAATCATGCGCTCCTTCGCCGCCATCTGCGCCCGCTCAAGGTAGTAGCGCACCTGCCGCTGCATTGTGGACGACTGCTCGCGCACCGAGCGCGCAAGCCCCGTCTCCTCGCCCGCTGCATCATTCACCATCACGCTGAGCGGCGTCTTCAGCGCGTGCGCAAGGTTCCCCACATGCCGCCGCGCCCGTTCCAGCGTCGCCTGGTTGGTCTCAATCATCATGTTCAGCGCGTCGGCCACCGGCGCAATCTCGCTCGGATAGGCGCTCCCCACCCGCCGCGCATGGCCCTCTTGCACTGCCGAAAGATCCTTGCGCAGCGCAGTCAGCGGCCGGAGCGCCGTCCGCCATTGGATGAACGTAATGGCGACCAAAATAACCGCAAAGAGCCCCAAAAGCACCGCGAGCCGCGCCGTGAACTGGGCCGTATCCCCCTCAATGGTGGCCGCATCCCCACTTACGATCACCAGCAGCCAACGGTCATCGGTGATCGTAATTTGCCGCGCCACAAGCCGCAGCGCATCGCCCCCAGGCCCTTCCGAGTACCCGTCCCGAAACTGGCCGCCATCCATCGACAAAAATGCCGGCGGCACCGCAATCCGGTCCCCGGCCAGCGAGTCGCTGGCAAGCACCGTCTCGCCCGACTTCACATCGTGCACCGCCCAATACCAGCCCGACAGCGGCAACAAAAAGCGCGGGTCGCTCAGCGCCGGCACCAGCTCCTCGGTCGGCACTTGCCCCCCGTCCGACCCATCCGCAAGCTGCCCGATCAACATCGAAAGATAGACGTTCAGCGTCTCGTCAAAACGCTTCTCCACCACCTCACGAAACGCGAACGACAACACCAGCGCGATCCCCACAAGGGCCAACGCGCTCCAAATCACCGAAGACATAACCAACCGCGCCGAAAGCGACCGCGGCCGAAGTCTACCCCACCGCAACCCGATACCCGAGCCCGCGGACCGTTTCGATGATGTCCGCCTTGAGCTTTTTGCGGAGCCGCCCGATGAAGACTTCGATGGTGTTGGAGTCTCTGTCAAAGTCTTGGTCATAAAGGTGCTCGGTGAGTTCCGTGCGTGAAACAATACGCCCTTTGTGCATCATCAAATACGCAAGCACCCGATACTCATGGGACGTCAGCCGAACCGGCGCCCCGCTGACACTCACCCGGCTTGCCCGCACATCAAGATGCACCGGCCCGCACCTCAGATCATTGCTTGCATTCCCAGCCGACCGGCGGATCAACGCCCGCAACCGCGCCAGCACCTCCTCCATGTGAAACGGCTTTGCAACATAGTCGTCCGCACCGGCGTCAATCCCGGCCACCTTGTCGCTCCACCGGTCCCGCGCCGTCAAAACCAACACAGGCATCGTACGGTTGTCCGCCCGCCAGCGCTCAAGCACCGAAATCCCGTCCATCTCGGGAAGGCCAAGATCAAGGACCACAGCATCATAGGGCTCCGTGTCGCCCAAAAAATGCCCCTCTTCGCCATCAAAGGCTGGATCGACCACGAAACCGGCCGCCTTCAGCGCCTCACACAGCTGCCTGTTCAGATCGCGATCGTCCTCGACCACCAGAAGACGCATACCTCAGCCCCTACCGAATCTGCCGGCCGCTGCGCGCATCAAAGACGCGCGCCCGAACCTCGCCATTGCCCGAAACCGCCGTTGCCTGCCAAACCAGGCCAGCGGATGTCTCACAAAGCCGAAGGCCCACCACCTGCCCACCAATCTGGTCGCGCACAAGGCGCGGCCGGATGGCCCTGCCGGACGAAATGGCGTCCCGCTGCGCACTTTGCGACAGGCAGGCCTGCGCGGCCGCCTGCGGCACGACGCCCGGCACCCACAGGCTCGTCACAAGCAAAAGGGCGATGGCAATCATCTGCTTCATGGCGTCATGAATACTTTTCGGCAATGAATTCGATCTGAACACCAAACGCCATCACCGCCTCACCCTCCAGGACAAACGCTCCCCCACGCCGCATTGTGACCACGAACCTGCCGCACCGTGGCTTCAGTGTCGTCCCGCGACCAGGTGATGGGCGAAAACGCGCGGCATGACACGTCAGTCCCGTCGGAAGCCGTCGTCTGGCACGCTCCCAGCATCGTGAGTATCAGAGTTGCGATCAGCGGCATGGCGCGCCTCGTGAGCCTTGCGAAGAGCTGCATTTTCCATCTCAATCCGTTTCACGTCGCGCGCCGAAAGCGCCTCGTCCACCCGCGCGCCACACACCGCCGCGCCGACCAAGCGCCCCGCCGGGTAAGCCGCGCCCGCCGCAACGGTGGCGGCAACCACCGCCGCCACGCCACCACGCCAGCCCAGCGCCGAAATCATCGACAAAAGCGCGCTCACAACATGTCCTCCGCCACAGGCCCATCCGCCCGCGAAACGGCAAAGCGCCAAACCAGAACCGCCCCCACGACCACAATCAGCCCCAGCGCCAGCGAAAGCCCCAAAACCGTCCCATCGTTCAGCGATTGCGCGTTCTTCGCCACCTCAGCCGCCGCCGTCACAGCCGCCCCCGCGGTGACCGCCGCGCCCGCGCCGGCCACCGGCGTTGCCGCCTTGGCGTTCTTGCGCCGCTCGTTGCGCGCCTTGCGGGCCGTCACCGCGGTCTCAAGCGCGGCCAACATCGCCGCATCCGCCGTCCCATCCGCGCTCAGCCCCCGACGCGCCTCAAACCGCATCACAGCGTCCCGCGTACGGCCGCCAAAAACACCATCCGCATCAAGGCGATAGTTCAGAACGTTAAGATCACGCTGAAGCGCCGAAACATCCGCCCCCCGCGAGCCCAAGCGCAACACGCGCTGCCCCAGCGGCTGATCGCTGAGCGCGGGAAGCGCCTCAATGGGCGGCGTTGCCCCCGGCGGCCACCGAATGCCATCAGGCAAAATCGAAGCCGTCCGAAACACCGACCGCTTCACGCTGTTGGACACATTCCCGTTGATCACAGTGATCGTGCCGTTCCCGTGCACGTTCTCCACGATCCCCACATGCCCATAAAGCGTGTTGGTTCCGCGCGGAAACACCACAATCGCCCCCGGAACGGGCAACGAAAGCCGCGTCCCGTACCGCGTGAATGAGCGAGCCAGCGCAGACCGCGTGGAGGGATAGCCGCAGTTCACCAGCGAGCCGTTCACCGCAACGGCGCACCAAGCGTCCTCGTCGTTCCCCCACCAGTCGATCCCGGCCTGTCGCCCCCATTCCACAATCAGCGGGTTGTGGGTCGGCCCCGGGATTTCCCGCAGCCCAATATGTCGCGTCAGATAGTCGAGCCACGGCACACGCTCTGGCATCGCCATCTCCTTCTTTCAAAAGGGCAAGCGACAGGGCCCGCGCAACCGCGCGCCCATCGCCCCCTGTGTGTCGGATTGGTCGTCCGCGATCGGCCTTAAGCCGCGCCGCTCTCCACCGCCGAAAGGCGGGCCGAAAGTTCCTGCACCGCCTTCACCAGCGGCGCGATCATCTCACTGTAGCCGAGCGACTTCACATCCGACCCGCCCGCAATCTGGTGATCCTGGTAACCACCAAAATCGAGCCCAGTGTCCTCAATCAACGCGGCCACATCCTGCGCCAAAAACCCATGGTGAAAGCGCCCCCGCACCTTCCCAAGATCATCCGGCTCCCCGCCAGAGTAGTCCTCACGATAGTTCCAGCGAAAATCCACCGGCCGCAGCGCATTCACAAAGTCGAGCCCCAAAAGGGTCTCACGCACATCCACCTTGTCCCGCGCGTCCGAGCGGTTCTGCACCGCGCCATAAGCAAACACAGTGGTCGCAGAGTTCCCCAACTGCACCTGGTTCGACCCCGTCACTGTCGCGCCATTGCCCAGCGCCGAAACGTTCGAAACACCCCCCGGCGCCCCCAAAAGCGCATTGCGCCCCAGCCCGGTGTTGTTGTCACCGTTCAAAAACTCAAGCACGCTCGGCGTCAGCACGGATGACCCGTCATCCGTCGTCACCCGAAGCTCACCCGACTGGTTCTCCAAGGTGATGTCCGTGTTCCCAACACCGGCCCCCTCAAGCAGCAGCGAGCCCCCATTGTTGGCCGTGTTGCGCGGCCCAATCTGAAGCTGAGAGTGGAACAGCATCCGCCCGTCGCTGTGGTTCGGCCCATACCCCCCGCTTGTCGGGCTGGTGGGAAAGGTCAAGTCCCACCCGTTGGAATCATTGCCAAAAATCAGATGGTCATCATCCGTATCAACCAGGATGAACGACCCCTGCCCGATCGACCGCGCGTTCACATGGTTGCCAAAGGCAATCAGCCGCCCTCCGGTCTGGCGGATCGCCGCCCCGGTCCGCACGCCCGAATTGTCCATCTGAAAGTCCACCGCAGACACGGTCATCACACCGCTGTCCACCTGGAAGGCGTTCAGCCCAGGGTTCGCTCCCATCAAAACGCGCCCGTTCTGCATCAAGCAGTTCGCGCTCGCCCCATCCACCTGCACAAGAGGCACGTTCGCAAGGTTATTCACCTTAAAGCTGAAGTCGGAGACAACAAGTGTCCCACCCGTCTGGTGAATAAACACATCGTTGGGCTCAGCCGTCGTCGCATAAAGCGATGAAATCGCGATCTCGCCGTCCAAAAACTCAATGCTGGAAAACGACCCGTCCAGCGCCAACCCCTGAACCGTCCCAAACGGCTTGAACCCATTCGATGCTTCAAAGATCAGTTTTGAACGAAACGGCGTGCAATTCGTCATCTTAAAGTCGTCGACTCGCCCGATGCGAAAGCCAATATTCGTCCCATCAGAGTAAATATTGACAAGCGCGGTATCGAACGCAAACCCATAGGGCCAGACGCGGCAGTTCCGCATCTCCACCGTATCCAGTGAGCCGCCAAGCTGCAGTCCGAGATTAAACGTCCCAATCTCAAGGTCTTCAAAGATCGCGCCGCCGGCGTTCCCAGTGGCAATCACCCCATCAAACGCCGCCTCAAACCGCAGCGCCGTCAGCCGGATCCGCGTCATCCCCTGAAGGTCCACCACCGGCGGATACTGAACCAACGTCGCCCGTGACGAGGCCGCCGATTGATCAAATCGAACCGTAAAGTCCTGGAACGTCACGTTGTTGTGCACGATCCGAAACACCGCAGTCGCCGCCAGGCGGAACGTCGCGTCCACCACAAACACCGCCCGCTGGCGCCCCACACCAATCACGCGCTGCGCATCGGCCGAAGTCACCAAGTCATCGGTGATGAAGAACGCCCCTTCCTCCACCGAAATATTTCGCCCCGAGGCAAACGCCCGCCGCACGGCCACCGTGTCATCGGTCGTCCCATCCCCAACAGCCCCCGCCTGCTTCAGCGAGACCGCATCGCCCACCAGCGACCAAAACCCCCCGGCCCCATCCTGGAAGCCCAGCCCATCCGCCGGCAACGACCCGGCCCGCGCAAAAACCGCCGCGCCCCCATCGTTCTCCGCCGCGTACCCGCGCACCTCAATGCGCTGCACACCGGCATCGATCGCCGCCGCACCCGCTGCACCCCGATCGGCAAAGCTGTGCACCAGCCCCTCACCACCGCCGACCAGCGGCACCGCCGCCAAGTCAAGCCGCAGCGACGACCGATCCGCCCGAAGAACTTCATTAAAGCTCGACCCATCCGCCGAAACCTTCAGCGAAAAGTCATCCGACCCCAAAAGCCCAAACTCAGCCCGCCCCGAATACCCACGCTGAAAAAGGTGCGCCGCAGTATCCGTATCGCCCGTCTTATTGACCTTCACCCGCATATCGCCGGTCGGCACAGGCTGCGTCGTATCGGCCGTAAACAGCGCCGATTCCGATTGCACCACAAGGCGGTTCGTCACGTCCGCGGCGGAGTTCACGCCCACCTTCGCAACACTTTCCAGCTCGCCAACAGCGGTCAAAATCTCCCAAGACGCCCCATCGAAGTAAAGCAGCGCAGACTCAGCCTCATTATAAGCCGTCCACCCCGCCCGCGGCGCAAAGTAAACCCAGGCCCCATCCTGGAACGCGGCAATCTCCGTCGCCCGCCCCGTCCAAATCCCGGTCGGCGAGCCCGCAATAATGTACCGGTCCCCCTCAACAGGAGACACCGGCGGCGCCGTCAACGTCCGGTCCAGCACCGCAAGCTGCACCACGGAATCGATCCGCCGGAACGCCTCGTTCACCGTCACATGTTTTTGCGACTGGCTCCCCTCAACGTACGGCAGTTCAAGGTTAAGACTGTTGGACATCGACCGTCACCTCGGTGGGCACGCCCGGGCCAAACCCCGGCGCAATCTGCGCCACGCGAACCGTCAATTGGCTCTGCGCACCGCCAAAATCGGCCGTCTGATCGGCCAGCGAATAATCAAATCCCTGCACGCTCACCTCAGCTGCGCGCACCACGTTCAAACCATCAAGAATTTCAACGCGATAAAGCTCATCAGCCTCCCCCAGCGGCACATCCCCGCCATCGGGCCACTGATCGCCCCCAATGCGCGTGCGCCGGATCCATGTGAGCGCAAGCGCCCCCCCAGCATCCGCCCGCGCCCGCACATGCACCGGCGAAAACGGCAAAAGCCCCCGCCCCGTCGCCGTAAAGGAGAATGTCGTGGTGTCCTCCCCGCCGATCCCATCGGCCAGCGGCCCAACGCGATAGGTCCGCGTCTGCCCCACCTGCGCAAGCGGCAGGTCCAAGACCGCCAACGTCCCGTCCAACACCACCACGGACGCCCCAACCAAGATCCCGGACGCTGCCGCATCCTCCGTCCCGATCTGCCCCCGCAACAGCCCCGAAAGCCGATAGGTCCGCTGCCCAATCAGCGCCGCATCGCGAAACTGAAAGACCTCAAACCCGCCATTGGCCGTCGCCACCGCAACCGCGTTCGCTCCATCCAGAACCGCCAGCCGCTCCTTCGACTGCAACGCCCCCCGGAACAGCTGCACGTCGATGGAATTGCCAAAATCCCAGCGGCTCGTCGGCCCCGCCCCCGGCGCACCCACCACAGCGCCAACGGTCGCCGGCGCATCAATCGTCCGCAAAAGCTCAAACGCCCCGGTCCCAGCCTGCCGCCAAACCCCCATCTGCGGGAACGGCCGCGCAAACGCTGCAATCCAAGGCGCATGCGCCGCCACACCCTCATCCACAATCGGAAGGTTCAGCCCAAAGGCCACCGGCGGCGCACTCGTCGGCGGCGCCACAGGCGGCACAGGCGAGCCCGGCGTCACCGTCGGCGACAACGCCGTCCGATCCAGCGAGCGCGCCGTCACCTCCCGCCGGTCAAGATCCTCGATCTCCTCGACAATCACGTCCCGGTCGCGCCCATCGGCCCGCACCGTCACCACATCCCCCGGCAACAGCGCGATCTCATTGGGCGCCAACGCAAATTTCAGTGTCGTGCGCCCGCTCCACCGCGCCGCCAGCGCAATCTCACAAAGCTCCGCCGCCAGCCCATCATTGAGCGTGCCCGACAGCGAAATCTCCTCAATCTGCCGCGTCGCCCCCTCCGGCGGCCGATATCGCGCCGCCGCCACCCTGTATTCGCGCCCGGAGTCAAAGTAACGAAGCCGCTGCTCAATTGGCAGCGCCCCCTCCTCATCCCGCGTCTCCGCAAGCAGCGCCCCGCGCTCCCCCGGATCCAACATCCGATCCGTATCAATGACCTCAGTCGGCTCCCGCGTCAGACTGACAAACCGGACCCCAACCCCAGTGTCCGCCCCCACGACCGAAACCGCCGCCGTCAAAGGCTCCAACACCGAGCGAAGGCTCTGCGGCGCACTCACCACAAACCCATCCAGCGTCGGCCCGCCCGCCTCCAAAACATCCGGCGCCGGCGCCCCCCAATCGGCAAACAGCGCCGACACAAGCTCACCAAACGGCGCGCCCCCAATGCGCCCCGTCAGCCAGTGCCCGCGCGCCCAGTTCGCCCCGTCGGACCAAACATCGCTGCGCTGCGGAAACGCCGGCCAGGGCCGCGCGTCCCACGTCCAAGCGTGCATCCCCGAAGGATCCACCATCCGCCCAACATACTGGGAAGACTGTGGATTCGACTGATCCACGTCCCCAAACGCCGGATCAAACGCCGACAGCATCGCCTCAAGGTAAGACCGCTGGATCTGGTCATCCCGCCGCCCCGACGAGAAGTAAGGCAGCGCCGATTCAGAGCTCTTCGGGTCCACAAAAACATTCGGCTGGTTCGCCCCCCGGTCCACCGCCGGGCACCCAAACTCAGTGAACCAAAACGGCTTCGACTGCGGCACCCACCCCGTCGGCTGCGCAAGCTCCACACCCGCCACACGGTCAAAGTGCTGGTTCTCCCACCACCCTTTCAGATCCTTGTAGCGAAAGACCCAGTCCTTCCCATAAGCCCCATCGGTAATCGGCGTGCGGATCTGCGAAACCCGGTCCCCATCACTGGCATAATACCAGTCAAACCCCTCACCGCCAGCAACGTTCGACTGCAAATAATCAGGCGCATACGTCGAGGCCGCACCCGCCGCATCAAGATGCGCGCCATCCCGCCAATCCGAAAGCGGCCAATAGTTATCAATCCCAATAAAGTCCACATTCGGATTGGCCCAAAGCCCATCCAAATGAAACGAAACATCGCCGTTCCCAGGCTGATGCCCAAAAAACTCCGACCAATCCGCCGCATAAGAAATTTTCGTCCCGCCGCCCACAAGCAACCGAACATCATCAGCAAGATCAGAAAGCCCCTGCGCCGCCGGATAACCCGCCGCCCCGCGCACAGTCGTGAGCCCCCGGAGCTCCGACCCAATCAAAAACGCATCAACACCGCCCGCCTGCGCACAAAGCCGCGCATAGTGCAAAACCATCCGCCGCAGCGACCACTCCGCCGGCCCCGAATAAACGACCGACGCCCCAGCCCCCGAAAAGTCGGCCGCCGCCGCATCGCCAAGAAACGCCGCCACATCCTGGTCCGCCGCCGCCGTCCCATCCGGCAACACCGTAATCCGCCCCCGCCAGGGAAACGTTGCCTGCTCCGCCCCCCCATAAGGATCGGGGAGCCCATTCCCCTCAGGCACATCCATCAGAATGAACGGGTAAAAAACGACCTTCAGCCCCCGCGCACGGATCGCTTTGACCGCGTCAAACACCGACTGATCCGACGGCGTCCCCCCATAGGACGGCCGGTCAAAGTCATCGGCCGACACAAGCTTCGCCGTCGCCCGGGTCTCCCCTGCAACCGCCCAACTCGCATCCAAAACCCGGTCCCGCGCCTCCACGCCCGGCTGCAGCGTGCACGACCCCGCTCGAAGGTCATCCCCAAACCACGAAACAACCAGCGCCACGCTCTCAAGGTTCGGGCAAGACGCCACAAGATCATCGAGCGAGGCTTCAAAATCCGAAGCCGCCACCCCAAGGTGCCGATTGTCCGACGCCCGCTCCCCAGGCCCCACAACGCGCTTCACCTCAGTGGGCGAATAGCCAAATTCCGTCGCCCCGGGGATCATCGTCACCCCGCGCAGCCCCGCCTCGACCCGCCCCACAGGCCGCACAACCTCAAACGTGATCTGCGGCAGCCGGTTGCCAAAAACCCCGATCGGCAACCCTTCAAACACCACATACGCCAACCCGCGATAGGCCGGCGCCACGCCCTCAACCCCCTCAATCAGCGGATCGGCCGCCTGATCGTCGGTGCCAAAATACGTGCGCATCTCAATCTTGGTGAGGTCCAGCGGCTCCCCATCGGCCCAAACCCGCCCAATGCGCGCAACGGGCCCCTCACAAATTGCAACCGCAAAATCGGCCGTATACGCATACTCGCGCACCGAGGGCCCGCCGCCCTTCCCGCCGGTGTGCGTGCGCGAATGCTCCGTAAAATCCCGCGCCCAAATCACCGTCCCCGCGAGGCGCATGCGCCCATAAACCCGCGGGATCGCGTTCCCCTCCGAAGAGGTCTGAACTGTCAGATCATCAATCTGACCCACCGATCGCGTGCGATTGTCACCAAACAGCCGCTGGTCGATCACATGGCCCGCCAGCGCCCCCGCGGCCCGGCCCACAATCGCCCCCACAGGCCCCAAAAACCCGCCGACCGCCTGACCGGCCGCGGACAAAACCAGCGTTGCCATCAGTCAACCACCCCCGGAAAGTCAAAGACCGCCACCAGACGCTTGCGCCACACCGGCGACAGCGCCCCCTCCACAGCCTTCCCCGCCCCATCGTAAGCGTGGACAAAGGCCTGATCGGAAACGGCAATTCCCACATGCTTCGCCGGCGATCCCGCCCGCCACCGAAACACCAAGACCGACCCCGCCCGCACAGTCTTCGTGCGCACAAAATGCCGCCCCGCCGCCTCAAGCAGCGTCTCGCGCCCATGCGCCTCCGCCCAGTCCGGCGAATAGGCCGGCGCCCGCTCAGGCTCCGCGCCCAAAAGCCCCCGCCAAACCCCGCGCAAGAGCCCCAAGCAGTCGCACCCCACACCCCGCGCCGAGGCCTGATGGTGGTAGGGCGTCCCCACCCAAGCCCGCGCGGCCGCCGCAATCTCAGCCCGCCTCACGCTGCCCCCTCCCGGGCGTACTGAAACGCCTTATCGTCACCCGGAAGATGCGGAAACCCTTGAAAATTTAGTTGATTGGAAAACTTCTCCTGGCAGGTCGCCCACCGCTTGTCGCACCCCGGCGTCAGCGTCAGCGCATCCCCCACCAAAAGCCCAACCACCGCCTCCCGCAGCGACACAACCGAGACACCCCCAACCACCGAGTGCCCCACAATCACCCGCCGCACGCCGGCCTGATCGCCGCTCGCCACAACGCAAACGCCGCCCGCCAACCACTGGTCAGGCCGCGAAACGCCGCTCACCGTCACCCGCGCCCCATCAACCGCCGTCACGGTCCCGGTCTCGGCAAGCGCGGAGAGCGCCACCTGGCACCGCGCATCCCCAAGGTCCGCGTCGCACGTCATCGTCACCACGCGCCCGCGGATGGTCTCCAGCGCCTGCATCGGCCCGCGCACTTCGGCCTCAAACGCCCCGTCAGCCCGGCGAACCTCCCCAAGCGTCCCCTCGCGTAGCACCACGCGCTCCGAGATATCCGCCCAGTTCACCAGCCACAGCGTGACCGCCGCCCCGTCATAGAGCCCCGCCTGAAGGTCGGCCGCCGTCAGCGCCGAAGACGCAAACGCCCCCGATACCTCAAGTCCGCCAACCCCAAAGCCCGCCTTCGTCACATCCCCCGACGCATCGAGCCCATCAACGGCCGAAAACGTCACGCCCTCGAATGCAATCTCAAGATCATGGTCCGTAAAACCAAGAACAGTCCCATCCCGCCGCACAAGCCGCCAGCAACGGCAAACGGTGGTAAGCCCACTTGCAAGATGATCGGAAAGCCCGGCCGGCAAGGTCCTCACAACGCAATCTCCACCACCGGCACCGAAGGCACGGCGCCGGCCAAAAAGTTTGAAAGGTTCACCTCAAGCCGGTCCACATCGAACCGGACGGGCGTGTCGAACACGAACCCCGCCGTCACCGCCGCCCCAAACGGGGGCACCGCATGGGCAAAAAACGTCAACACCCCGCCGGACACCGAGTAGTCGGCGTCCAGCGTGCGCGTCACACCACCCACAGCCACCAGCAACGACCCCACAACAGGCAACGCAATTGCCCGCGTGTAGGGCGCAAACTGGTCGCCATAAGTCTTGATCAGCGCGAAATCTGTGCCGACACCGTCGCCGACACCCAGGAGCTGATCTGTTTCACCCGGCTGATCACTTGGCGCACAACTTTTGTGATCAAGCGGGTCTGTGAACCGAAAGCCGTAAAGACGGCCGCGGCGTTCTTCGAAAAACTCGACAACATTTTGGAGATCGTCATTGGAATTCACCCCTGTTCCGGCGTCCCAGCGACGCCTGCTCTCCGCCCACCGCTGGTTGCGCTGCTCGCGCCCCGACCCCAGCGTGACGATCTCGGTCCGCCGCTCCGGCCCCCCCGTCGCGCCCAGCGCAACGGCCAAGGGAAAGCGCACATCATGGAAGTTCGTCATCAAAGCCCCCGGCGCCCGCGCCCGACGGCCCGCGCCAACACGGCCGTCACCTGCGCCTCAGACCGCCGGAAGCTGTCCGCATCCGGCGTCGAAATATTCACAGTAATAGAGCCGCCCGCAGACTGACCTTCCACAGCAACGCCAAGTCGCCCATCGGTCCCCCGGGCAAGCGGCAACACAGCCTCCCGCCCCGCTTCCCCCATGAGCCCCACCCGCGAGCCGTTCATGCCAAACACGGTCGGCGAGCCCACAACGCCGCCTTCCGCGAACGGAACCGCCTTCAGCGCCCCAGAAAGCCCGCCAAAAATCCCAGAAATCCCGGCGTTGATCCCGTTCCCAAGCAGCCCCGAAAGCGGCCGCAACGCCGAGTTCAACGCGTTGGACGAAATCGACAGTGCCGCCGACTTCATAATACTCTCAAGGCTCTTGCCATGGATGATGGCGTCCTTGAGCCCCCGCGAAATCACCCGCGAAAAGGTCGACGCTGACACCGTCAGCGTCTTCGCCAAGTCATCCGCAACATCAACCGCATCGTTCGGTTCAAAATCATCGGCCATCCGGAAAGGCCTCCATCAGACGCGCCAAATCCCCCCGCCGCGTCGGTGTCGACTGAACGGGTGAAACAACGGCCGCAATTTCAGGAAGGGTCAGTGCCCAAAAGTCCCGCGGCGAGAGCCCACGCTCCCCCAGGAAGTGCCCCATCAGCTCCCGCCACGGAAACGGCTGCGGGCTCCCTCCCGCAGCCGTGCGCCTCAAGAAGGGTCGTCAGTCTCCGCCTCACCAAAGGTCACCGTCAAAAGATCGGTCACAACTTCAGCAAAACCGGCCGCACCACCCTTGGCCGTCATCCGCCCAACCTGGTCATCATCAACCGAGTTGCCAGCACCCCGCAGCCCCGCGCCAATAATCGCGATCGCATCACGCGCCGAAAGCGTCCCACGACTAAAGCGATCAATCAGCGCCGACATATCACCCACCTGAAACCTTTGTTCCAAGTCAGCGAGCGCCCCAAGCGTCAAGCAAAGCGTCCACTGTTTGCCATCCAAAACAGCCGTCGTTTCACCACGATACCGATTGGCCATGTCAAATCCCCTCAAAGCGCCGTAAAGGTCAGTTGTCCGGCCGATTCCAACGCAAGGTCGAACACAACCTCCGCGTCATAGTTTCCGCCGTACTCCAGCGCCGTCACCTGAAACGGCCCCTCAATGGTCCCAAAATCAGGCACAAAAATTTGCCAATTGCGCACAGTGCCGGAAAAGAAAATCGCCCGGACCGTCCCATCAGAATCTTGATCTTTAAAGATCCCAGACCCCGCCACATTGGCCTTCTTGACGCCCGCACCATCCAAAAGCTCGCGCCACTGCCCGGCCGAGCCTTGATCGGTCACGTCCACCGCGTCCGCACCAAACGAAATCCGGCGCGACCGCAATCCTGCCACGGTCACAAACGCGCCCGCACCCGTCTCATCGACCTTCAAAAGAAGGTCCTTGCCCATCTGCGCTGCCAAAGTTCCCTCCTCAGACCGCCTCGGTCACCGCGGAAAACGACACCCGCACGCGATACGCGCGCTGGTCCCGGCTCCCCGCCACATCACTTTCCCGGTGCCGCAGCCCAATCAGCCGAAACCCCGTCAAACTGAGCGCTGCCCCATCAAGCAGCGCCTCCACCCGCGCCGCGATCGTCGAGGCTTCCCGCCGCCCCGCATCGCGCGAATGGATGAGCACCTCAAACCGATGCTCCACATCCGGAACGTCATCCCCATCCAACACCTTGGATCGGAATGCCCCAAACGAAACAAAGGGATGGCTTGCCCCCCGCGGCGGATGATCAAACACCCCGGTGATCAGACCCGACAGCGTCGCGTCTCCCGAAAGAGCTGCAAAAACCGCGCTCATCAGCGCATGCCGCGCATCGCTCACGCCTGCTCCTCCTCACACCAAAGGTCGAAAAAGCGCCGCCGCGGATCCGCATCCTCCACCGCCAAAACGCGGTAGGTCGCCCCGCCCGCCAGCAGCCGAATGTCCCCCGAAAACACAGAGTTGCGGCGCACAGTGACCACATGGGTCACCACCCCAACGCGCCGCCCATCATCCACGCGCTCCCGGCGCCGCCGCGGGCGGATCGCGGCAAACACGGTGTCCACCAGGTTCCAAACCCGGATGAACCCGCCCGCCCCGTCCGAAAGGTCCGACGCCTTTTCAACGCTCACCCGCCGGCGCAATTCCCCAATCACGCTCACGCCAGCCTCGGCAGCCGATAAGGCGCACAAAGCGCCGCCACGGAGTGCGCAACCGGTCCTGCAACCGCCGCAATTGCCCCCGCCTCACGTTGCTCAAACCAATAGGCAACCAGCATCTGCATGGCATGCTTCAACGGCGCCGGCACCAGCTCCGCCGTTGCGCCGTATCCCACCGTCACATCCACCTCGAGCCCATTCATGGCCCGCGTGCCCCAAAACCGCCCAAGCCCCAGCTTCAGCCGCCCAGGCGAGGACACAAGGTCCACCAAATATTCACTCGGCGAGACAATTTCGGCCGCCCCATCAGGCCCATAAACCGTCACCTGATCCACCGAGATCACCGGCGAAGGATTGAGCCGCACGATCCCCCCCCGCGGCACACAGTCCTTCACGATCCGCCAGGACTGGGTCATCAACGCCCGCCCCGTTCGGTTTTCAACGTCCGCCCGGGCCGCTGCAATCAGCGCATCCACCCGCGCATCTTCATCCGTCCCATCAATGCGCGCATGGGCCTTCGCCTCGTCACGCGTCACGGGCTCGCCCGCAGGCCCGCTGAGCAGCACAGCCACCATCGTCCACCTCCAACGAAAAAAGGGGGCCAAAGGCCCCCCAAATCATCGAAAACCCGACCAATTAGGCCGCGAACTTCAAGAATTTGATTGCATCAAAGTCTTGAATACCACCACCCACACGCTTGGTCGTATAGAACAAGACGTAAGGCTTGGAGGAATAAGGATCACGAAGGATTTTGAGACCCTGACGATCCACAATCAGATAGCCGCGGCGGAAATCACCAAACGCAATGGCCAGCGCATTGTTGGCAATCCCAGGCATATCCTCTGCTTCCACCACCGGGAAGTTCAGAAGCGAAGCGTTCGACCCCGGAATGCTCGGCGGCGCCCAAATGTAGGCCCCATCCGTGTCCTTCATCTTACGAACCGCAGCCTGTGTCTTACGGTTCATCACAAAGGTCGCATTCTGGCGATACCCAGCCTTCAGCGAATAAACGAGATCAATCAGCTTATCCTGCGGCGACGCAGCCGGGAACGCACCCGCAACACCAGTATTGATGCGGCCAACATTGCCCCAAGACCAAGACGCCTCATCAACATCCGTATAGGTCGTAAAACCCTTGGGCTGCCCAGAGCCCGACCCACCAATAAAGGCCGCCGTCTCCTGCTCAGCAAACGCGGTCTCGATCTCATCAGCAAGCCACTGATCCATGTCCACCGCCGTATCGTCGAGCAGCGTCGACGTTGCGGCAGGCATGGCATAAAGCTCCATGGTGTCGAACTTAAGCTCCGACAACACGGGCGAGTCAGTGGTCGGACGCGTGGCGGTCTCCGAGACCCAACCCGTCGCCGCCGCCTGGCTTGCCACAGGCTTCTTATAGGTGGCGGAAGACACCGTGCGAAGGCCAGCAATCGCACGGATCGGCGAAATCGCTGCAAGACGACGCATCACCTGCGCCTCAACTTCATCCGGCACAGTAAAGCCAGCGTCAGAGACGCCGCCCGTCAGCGCCTTCTTCTCCAGCTGGCGCAGACCCACCTCGTCACCAGCGCGCACATAACCGTCAAACGCGCTCTTCTTCTCGCTGGCGGCCGCCACCGGCGCCCCACCAAGGGCCGGACGCTGGCCGCGAATGGCCATCTCGTCCACACGGCGCTGATTGGCCTCAATCGCCGCCTCAATGCGCAACACCTTCTCGGTCGTCACAACATCAGCGCCGCTCTGACGCTCGATCTCGTAAAGACGTTGGTCGTTGCTTTCCTTGAACGCTTCAAACGCGCGCTGAATTTCGTCCATTGCCCGCGCAAGGTCCGCTTTGGTTTCGGGCGCGCCCGTCACATTGTCCATGATCACCTCATCTGACGAAGAAAAGTCGCGGTGCGGTTCATCCGGCTCAAAAGCCCCGCATCGCTGACGTCTGCGGGCCCGGCCCGCCCCCTGCGGTCGGCACCAGCCGCCCGCGCTCGCGCCTCAGGCAGCATCGGGCTCATCACCACCGACACCTCCCAAAGCTCGATTTCTTGAAGCCGCCGCAGGCCATCACCCTCGGCAGCGCGCACTGTGCGAAAGCCGATCGACAGCCCATCGAGCCGCCCCTCCGCCATTCGCTGCGCCGCATCCCGCGCCTTGGGTGAGGCGCCCAAGCGCCCCTCCACCCAGAGCCCGCGATGATCTTCCTCAACGCTCAGCCAAAAGCCGATCGCCGCCTCCGGGTCATGCTCCAACAGCATCCCCACCCGCGAAGGCCCATGCTTTTCCAGCGATCGCGAAAACGCCCCCGGCTCCACAATGTCGCCAGAAAGGTCCATGCGCCCAAAGAGTGACGCGTACCCGCAAAAGAGCCCATCCCCCGACACGCACGAGATCGCCCGCGCAAACTTCGTCTCCGGCGCCCTCATTTCGCGACCCTCACAGGAAAGGTCACCACCCGCGGCCGATCCTTCACCGTCCGCTCAATGACCGCCCGCCCCAGATGCCCCGCAAAGTCGTTGAACACCGGCTCATGCTTTTGATCATGCATCGTGGTCAGCCGAACCACTGGTTCCGCGACCCGTTTCAAGAACGGCATCATCAGCTTCTCTCAAACAAAGAATTCAATTTCGCGATCGAGGAGACAAAGTCGCCAAATCGCCTGTTCGAACGAGCAAGCTCCCGCATCGTCCAAACAAGAAGTCCAGATGATGCCGTTGCCCAAAGAAAAAGAGCGAGATGCGCCAAGTCACCTCGCTCCACAACGCTCTGTGTCAAAGGATCCATCAGGCGTCCCCGCACTCATCGATCCCATAACCGACCGCCAACCGCTTCTCGTCCCGCGTCAAGAAGTCTGCCGCCGCCACACGCGCCCAAAGCGCCTCCCGCTCCTCGGACAGCGCCTCGATCTGATCGGCATCGAACGAAAGCTTTAGCGCCGCCCCAAACGCCGGCGACAACCAGCCCGAAAGCGCCTGAGCCGTCCGGTTCACCATGGGCAGAACCGTGTGCCGCCAAAACGCGCGATTGGCTTCGCGGTAATTCGCGTAAGTATTGTCACCCGGGATACCAAGCAACATCGGCGGAACACCAAACGCCAGCGCTATTTCCCGCGCCGCTTGGTTCTTCGCCTCAATAAAGTCCATGTCCCGGGGCGACATCGCCATGGTCTTCCAATCAAGACCCCCCTCAAGAAGCATCGGCTTCCCAGCGTTACGCGACCCCGTATACCCGTCCTCAAGCTCTGACTTCAGCCGCTCAAACTGCTCATCAGAAAGGTTCCCCTCCCCGGTGTAAACAAGCGCCCCAGACGGCCGCGCCGCGTTATCCAGCAACGCCTTCGACCAAGCCCCCGACGCATTGTGAATATCCAGCGACGTCTGCGCCGCCTCAATGGGCGCAAACCCATAGTGATCATTGAGTGGATGAAACAACGAAAGGTGCAAAACAGGCGGAACATCCCCCACCTGCAAGAACTCCACCGTCCGCGACCCCGCCTTATACTGAAACGCCTGCGGCCACCCATCTGGCCCCGGCACCACCGTCATCCGGTCCGGCCGCAGCGCAAAGAGCTCCCGCGGCACCCCATCCAGCGCCACCGCCTCCAAATATGCGTTCCCGGCCACCATCAGGTGCCCATAAAGCGTCTCCAAAAGCGCAACGCCCGACTGCGCCGGGTTCGGCCGCGCAAGCAGCGCAAGCAACGGATGCCGGTCGACCTCAGCATCCCCGTCATAAAGGAGCCAAGGCGCCGACGCGGCCGCCTCCGCAATCATCCGCACACAGCGAAACACGATCGGGTTCTTCGCAAACCCTTCCCGCGCCAACGAGGCGTAGTCCCGCGGCGTCCAAGCCGCACGCCCCAGGGTTTCGAGCTGCATCAGCCGCCCCACCCGAGACGCCTTCGCCTCTTTCTTGTCGAAAAGACCCATCGCGCTCCCTCCGGCCAAGACGGCCCAAAGAAAAAGGGGCCCCGAAGGACCCCTAAAAACGTGCCGCAAACGCGGCGCTCATGACCAAAACCCCGAACTCGGCCACCTCCACCCCTCACCTTCCTCTGGTGAGACGAAAGCCCGACCTTCCTCCGGAGCCGACACCTTCAGAACCTCGTGGCGGCGGGGACGGGTCAAGGGCAGAAGCGAAGCGTCCCTTGACGCGTCCCCGCCGCCACGAGACCCTCACCCGTCGGCGGGAGAGGCTGCCCCCCTGCCCCCCTGCCCCGATGCTAAAGCCGCCGAACCCGAGGCGCAGGCGCCCCAGCCTCCTTTTCCAACATCAACGTCGTCACCGCCCAAACCAACGCATCGATCCGGTCCGGCGACACCCCGCCAGACGTCCCATCCGGCCCAAAATTACACATCTGATCTTCAAGGGCGGCATAAACCCCAACGTGCCGAACCCGCCCCTGGTCATACAAAAGCGCCACAGGTTCCGCCCGCGCACGCTTCCCCTTCGAGGCGCGAACCGCCTTCACAGGCACCCCCTCATCGGCCTCACGAACCACGGTCGCGACCATCTCGCCCCCCTGGTTCACCTCAGCCACCAGCGCATCCGCCTCCAGCGATCGATAAAGCCCAACAGCCTGCCCCGCCCATTCTGTGGGCGTTGCCTTCGCAATCGTCCGGTCGGCCAAAACGTAACAAACCCCGTCCTCGCCAAGCCCCGCCGCCACAATCCCGCATGCTGCCGACCGCGCCCCGCTGGAGGCCGGCGGATCCACCGCCACCACCACACGAACCATCGGCGGCGGCGCCACAACGCGTGACCCCTCAATCACCGACCGATTGAAGAGCGCATCCTCCGCATCCTCAATCAGCTCGCCATCCAGCTCCTGCCGCCCAAGCCGCGTCCCGGCATAGCGATCCATCACAGCGTCCAAAAACCCGCCGCCAAGGTTTGCCGCATTCTCCCGCGTTGCCATCCGCGTCACCACAACCTTCGGGTCCGCCAGCAAGCGCTTCACCAACGGCACCGCCCGCGGCGTCGTCGTCACCATCTGCCGCGGCCGGTCCCCCAACCGCAGCGCAAACTGCAACATGTCCCAAACGGCCTCACCGTCCGGCCACTTGCCCACCTCATCGCTCCACGCGGCGCCAAACTGCGGCCCGCGCAACGCCTCAGGGTCGGCGGCTGAAAAAAGCTGCGCCACCGCCCCATTGGGCCACTCCAACCGGTTGCGCGAGGGCAAAAATTTCGGCCGCTCCGCCCGCCGCCCGACGGACAAAAGCCCCGAAACCCCCTCCACCATCACCGACCGCGCATCGGCAAACGTCTCGCCAATCAGCGCAATGCGCCCCACCGCAGGCGCCTTCGCGCGGCCGAGCGCCATCGCGTGCACCCACTCCGCGCCCGCCCGCGTCTTTCCCGCGCCGCGGCCGCCCATCACAAGCCACGTCATCCAGCGCCCGGCCGGCGGCAATTGTTCTTTCCGCGCCCAAACCGGCCAGTCCGTCATCAAGCCTTCCAACTCAAGGGGCGACAGATCCGCCAAAAACCGCGACCAATATCCGCCCTTCACCGCCGCCAAAAGCGCACGCTTTAAGTTGTAAGCCGTCGTCGCCCGCTTCCGGCTCACCCCTCCTGCGGGGCCAAATCGCCCCCGCGCAATTTCGAAAGCCGCTCCGCAAGCTCGGTGCGCAGCGCCTCAAGGTCAAGTGTCACGCCATCCTCTTCCGTCACAAACCGCTTCTCCAGCGACAACAGCGTGTCCAACGTCTTTGCCAGCGCCCCCAAATGGCGCGGATCCTCACTCACCCCATCAAGCCGCGCCTTTGCGCTGCGCGCCTCATTGTCCGAAAGCTGTTCGCCAAAGGCGAAAAACAGCCGCTCTACCAACCCCTTTCGGTCGGTCGCCCCGGGTGTGTCGCTCATCGTGCCTCCAAACGACAAAAGCGCCGGTGTCCCCCACCAGCGCTTCATCCGTTGTCGTGTCGGGCCTCATACCCGGACGCTCGCTCGATCCTCTCGAGCCCGGCGCCGCGTCGCCCACCTCTGCGACGTTGACACCCTTCTATCAAACGACCGTACGCAAATCAACCACAAATTTAATCCGGCTCCTCATCAACCCAATCCACAATGAAACGCTCATAGTCCTCAACCGCGACGTCCTCCTCACTCACCGTCCGGCCGCGCACAGAAACCCCAGCTAAATGAACGGTTTGCGCATCCCCCGACACCAAAGGATGCCACCACCGCAGCGGCTCCCCTTCCGCCAAAAGCCTGTACGCACAAGTTGCAGGCAGCCACGGCAGCGTTCGCACGTCCTCCGGCGTCAGCTGCACACAATCAGGGATGGTCTCGGTCCGCCGCGCATAATCCTTGCAGCGGCAGGTCCCCGCATCGAACAGCGCACACGCCACATTCGTGTGCGCAATCTCGCCCGTGTCGGCATCTTCCAGCTTGTTCAGACAACACCGCCCGCAGCCATCGCAAAGCGCCTCCCACTCCTCGGGCGACATCTCCTCCAGCGAATTTCGGGTCCAAAACGGCTCAGCCAACCTCATCCGCGGTCAAAAACACGCGCCCCGCCCGGTCTTCCACCGTCAACAGCCACAGATCGGTGTCAAACGCCACCTCGCGCTCCATCCGCTCTGACACCTCGAACGATGCCGCCCCCGCAAGCACCCGATCAAAGCGCCGCCCCAGCGCGCCCGCCGCAGGCGCCCAAAGGTCAACACCCTCATCGTGGAACACTTCGATGAAAACGGTGCCCGCGCTCGGGTCCCCCCGCCGGCTCACCGATCCAAACGCCCCCGCCTCAGACACCCGCCGCAAATAGGCCGTCGTCCAAAAATAAGAGCGCAGCCGCGGCAACGCCGTTTCAGGGTCGTCGGCAAACATTTTGAAACGGTAGGCTCAGCCGCGAGCCTCCGCAAGCGCGCGCAACACGCTGGGCACCATTCCGCGCTCCGAAATCCCTTTCGACTGCGCAAAATCATCCAACGCCTTGCGCGAGCGGGGCCCAAGCACCCCATCCACCGCCAGCGGCCCATAGCCAAGGTCGTTCAAAACCGCCTGAACATCGCGCACCGAAAGCACCACAGAGGGCGAACTGGTCGACACCTCCCGCACCCGTGTCACGTCCGCTGGCCGCGGGGCAGACACCGCCGCCAACAGCCCAAGGCTCGGCTCCCCCGTCGCCGGCAACCCGCGCTCCGTCTCAAGCGCTGAGATCGCCGCGCGCGTCTCATCGTCCAAAACACCGCTGGTCGCCCCGGCATAAAGCCCCTTGGCCCGCAACCCGGCTTGAATCTTGCGCACCAACTCATCCCCAGGGTCCGCCGCCGAGTGCGAGGCCACCAACGGCGCCTCCGCCCGCACCGGCACCGCCAGCTCCTCAGCTGCCCCAAAGATGGGCGCCGGATGCCGCTCGCTCTGGTCAAACAGCGCGTTGGACGAAATCACCGCCACCGCACCCACGCCCACACAAAGCAACGCCATCTGCAGCGGTCGCCGCCGCACCCGCCGCACCGTTCGGCGGCCCGACCGCCCCACGAATGCGGCCCACGCCTCAACAGGCAAAGTTTCGATCCAGGATGACAAACGCACCACAAGGTCCCCCGAGCGAACGGCGCCACCATGGCCGCAAACACTGAAAACCCCGTTAATCCCCGCTCAAGCGAACGCGCCGCATTGCGGCCATGAAACCACCGGTCCGTTAAACCGCCCCCGCTAGTCTCTCCAAAACGCTCCCAACGACGGACGCCGCGCCATGACGTTCCTCCTCAAAATCCTCGCGCTCATTTTGGTTGTGGCCATCGCGGTCCCCATCCTGACGCCCCAAAGCCCCGTCGGCCACATCGTCTCCGCCGCCGTCGACGATCTCTCCGGCTTTTGCGAGCGCAAGCCCGACACCTGCCGCCAGACCGCAGAGGTCGGCCGCGACCTTGCAAAGATTGTCGCCGCCACCTTCCGCTCCCTTGCCGACGACCTTTCCGAAGACAGCCTCACCGCCGACGACCGCACCCTCGCCCCTGCGATCGCCACCCACGACGCCAACACCGTCCTCACAAAGCAGCCCACCCCTTGACAAGCCGGGCTCCGGCCCGCACCCACCCAGCCATGGACGAACCGCGACTTCCCGAAAAAGCCTTCCCCGTCTCGTGGGACCAATTCCACAGGGACTGCCGGGCCCTCGCCTGGCGGCTCAACGGCGCCGGCCCCTTCACCCAGCTGGTGTGCATCACCCGCGGCGGCCTCGTCCCCGCCGCCATCGTCGCGCGTGAACTTGGCCTCAGAATCATCGACACAATCTGCATCGTGTCCTACGGCGAATTCAAACAGCTCGAAGACCTCAAGGTCTTGAAGGACCTCGCCCCCACCGCCGAAGAGATCGACCCAAAATCCATCCTCGTCATCGACGATTTGGTTGACACCGGCAAAACCGCCCAACTCGTGCGCGCCAAACTCCCCGAGGCGCACATCGCAACGGTCTACGCCAAGCCAAAAGGCCGCCCCCAGGTGGACACGTTCGTCACCGAAGTCAGCCAAGACACCTGGATCTATTTCCCGTGGGACCTTGGCTATTCCTTCCAGCCCCCAATCCGCGGCCGCGAATAGCCCTTCAGTCGGCCACCACCGGCGCATCCGGCGCCTCGCCCCGACGCTTGCGCCGACGCCGCTTCGAAGGCGGCGGCATCGGGTTCACCGGCCGCTCGCAATCAATCGTCTTCAGCGCCTGCCCATCAAACGCGATGGCAATTTCCCCCGCACGCAGCCGCAGCGCCTCTTCGCCAAACACCTCACGTCGCCAGCCGGAAAGCGCCGCCGCCTCCCCGCCCGACACAATTGTCTCCAACTCGTCCGATGTCGCAATCACCCGCGGCGCCACCCCATGGGCCTCCGCACAAAGTTTGAGGAGCACCTTCATCAGCTCCACCGCCGACTGCGCCCCATCAATGCTCGCCCGCCGCCGCTGCAACGTGGGCAGATCCTCAGGCGGCCGCGCATTCACCTCTTTGACAAGCCCAATCACCGCCTGCCCCAACCGCGAGCGCTCAAACCCCTTGCTGGCCGTGCGCAACTTGCCGAGCGCCTCAGGCCGCACCGGCCGCTGCATCGCAATCTCATAAATAAGATCGTCCCGCATCACCCGGTTCCGCGGCACATCGCGCGCATGCGCCTCCCGCTCCCGCAGCGCCGCCACCTCCTGCAACACCGCAAGCTCCACCGGCTGCCGCGCCCGCCCCTTCAGCCGCCGCCACGCATCCTCAGGCTTTTGCTCATAGGTGCCGGGGGACGACAAAACCGACATCTCCTCCTTCACCCAAGATTCCCGCCCATTGTCCTGAAGCATCGCGGCCAAATGCGCATAAACATCGCGCAAATGCGTCACATCCGCGAGCGCATAGGCCAGTTGCGCATCAGACAAAGGCCGCTCCGACCAGTCCGTAAACCGAGACGATTTGTCGACAACCGCCCCCGTCACCTTCCCCACAATTTGGTCATAGGCGACACTCTCACCAAACCCACAGACCATCGCAGCAACCTGCGTGTCAAAAATCGGCGCCGGCACCCGCCCCGAAAGATGATGAAAGATCTCAATATCCTGCCGCGCCGCATGAAACACTTTGAGCACTGACGGATCCGCCATCAGCGCAAACAACGGCTCCAGCGAAATCCCCTCGGCCAGAGGATCCACCACCACCGCCTCATCGGCCGACGCTATTTGAACCAGGCAAAGCCTTGGCCAAAACGTCGTCTCGCGCATAAACTCGGTGTCTACGGTGACAAACGGCGCCCCCGCCATTCGGGCGCACAGGGCCGCCAGCGCATCGGTCTCTCGTATCACGTCGACGGTCACAACAAGGGCTTCTCCGGCCGCGGAAACACGTCCGCATCCTCCATGGGCTGGGACGGAAACCCAGCCAGCGACCCCAGATGCTCCCGATCCCGCGCAATCTCCACGGGCGACTGCGCATAAACTGTCAACAACTCCGCCAGCGAGCGCAACGCATGCAAATGAATGCGCTCATACCCGTGCGAAGCATCCACCCCAAACGTCACCAGTGCGGTCCGCACATCGTACCCCGCCTGCAACGCCGCGGCGCTGTCTGACCGATAATACTTAAAAACGTCCTTCTGGTAACGAATTTCGTTCGCCTCACAGAGCCGAACCAACTTTTGCGTCAAATGGTAGTCAAACGGCCCCGACTGATCGGCCATCCCAAGCGTGACACCAAACTCCTGGCTCGCCTGCCCCGGCGCCGTCGTCCCATTATCGACCGTGATGAGAGAAGCCACATCGTCGGTCAACACCGAGGCCCCGCCGATCCCGATTTCCTCCGACACCGAAAAAATCACAAACAAATCAACAGGAAGCGCCACCTTCTCCCGAAGCAAAGCCTCCACCGTCGCAAACAACACCGCAACACCCGCCTTATCATCAAGGTGCCGCGAGACAATAAAATCGTTGTCCATAAACTCAGGCTGCGGGTCGATCGCCACAAGATCGCCAATCGCAAACCCCAGCCGCGCAAGATCTGCTTCAGACTTGATCAGCGCATCCACCCGAAGCTCAACATTGTCCCAAGCAACAGGCTGCGTATCCACCTCATCGTTGAAGGTGTGCCCACTCGCCTTCAGCGGCAAAATCGTCCCCCGATACGCCCCGCGGTCCGTAAAAACCGTCGCCCGCGCCCCTTCCGCAAACCGCGACGACCAGGTCCCGACCGGCACCAACTCCAGCCGCCCGTTCGCCTTAAGCCGCTTCACCTGCGCGCCCAGCGTATCCAAATGCGCAATCATCGCCCGCGCCCCGCGCGAGCTTTTGCCTGCCAGCTTTGCCCGGATCGCCCCGCGCCGCGTCACCTCCATCGGCACGCCAAGCCGCCGCAGCTCCCCCACCGCCGCCCGCACGATCGTATCGGTATAGCCCGTCGGCGAGGCGATGGACAAAAGCTCCGCCAAAGTATCTTTCAAGTAAATCGTATCAATACTCAGGCGGGACACGGCGCCTCATCATCCTGCCGGCGCCACGCCTTGCGAACGGCGTGGGGCACCGAAAGCGGAAACAAAAGGTCCACAAAGCGCTCCGCCGTCGGCTGCGGCTCGTGGTTGGCAAGGCCCGGCCGCTCATTCGCCTCAATAAAGCGATAGATCGCGCCCCGGTGGGACGGCACCATCAAATCCACCCCCACCACCGGAATGTCGATCGCCCGGCTGATCCGCACCGCCGCATCCACCAACGCCGGATGCACATGGTCCGTCACATCGTGGATCGTCCCGCCGGTGTGCAAATTCGCGGTCCGCCGCACATCCACCCGGCGCCCCTCCTCCGGCACATCCTCCAGCGAAAACCCCTCCACGCGCAAACAACGCACCGTCTCATCATCCAGCGGGATCTTGGCTTCCCCGCCCGTCGCCGCCGACCGCCGCCGGCTCTGCGCCTCAATCAACGCCCGCAAGGTCGACGACCCATCGCCAAACACATGCGCCGCCTTCCGCACGGCCGCTGCCACCAGCCGATGGTCAATCACCACAAGCCGAAGGTCATCCCCTTCCACAAACTCCTCAACCAGCACACGGTCACAAACCTCCCGCGCCATCCGGTACGCAGCGTCAAGATCGTCATCCGCCGTCAACCCGACCGAAATCCCACGCCCCTGCTCCCCCCGCGCCGGCTTCACCACCACCTGCGCGTGCTGGTCCAGCATCGCCCGAATGTCGTCCGCCGAGCCAACCTCCCGCTCGTCCGGCACCAACACCCCGGCCGCCTCCACCACCCGGCGCGACACCGCCTTGTCATCACAAATCGACATGGCCACCGCCGACGTCAGCTCCGACAATGACTCCCGGCACCGGATCGACCGCCCTCCATAGGTCAGCCGAAAGAACCCCTGCGCTGCATCCAAAAGCTCAACGTCGATCCCCCGCCGCCGCGCCTCCTCCACAACAATCATCGCATAAGGGTTCAGCTTTTCCTCAAAAGCCGGCCCCGCAAACAGCCTCTCATTGATCGGATTCTTCCGCTTCAGAGTATAAATCGGCTCCTTGCGGAACCCCAGCTTCTCATAAAGCTGGATCGCCAAGTCATTGTCATGCAAAACCGAAAGATCAAGCGTCCCAACGCCCCGCGCGGAAAACACCTCCGCCAGCCGCCGCACCAGCGCCTCGCCCACACCGCCCGTGCGCGCCTGGGGCGCCACCGCCAAACACCACAGCGAGCTCCCCTTATAAGGGTCCCCAAACGCCCGCCCGTGATCAATCCCCGTCACCGTCCCAACAATTTGCCCAGTATTGTCATCCTCGGCAACAAGGTAAAGAAATGCCCGCGAATCCCGCTTCCGCCAAAAGAAATCGGGCCGCACCGGCACCATCCCCCGCGAGGCATAAATGGTATTTACTGCCTCAGCATCCTCAAGGTTCGTCATTCGCCGGACGGTAAACCCATCCCGCTTCTCCCGTGCCGCCCGATAGGTCGCAAGATCCAGTCGAAACGTATGGCTCGGATCCAAAAACATTTCTAACGGCGCCGCCGACAACATCACGTGCGGCTCAACCACATAAAACGCAATGTCCCGCCGCCCGGGCCCCTCCCGGCGCATCGCCGACGCCAACGCCTCCGAACTCTCATAGGTGTGCGCAAAGTGCAGCGTGCCCCAACCGCAGTCGAGGCCCACATTCACCGCGTCAGAGGGCGCACTGTCCCATTCAGCGCGAAACGCACCCTCGCGTTTGCGCCGAAGCCGGTCCGCCAAAGCTCCCGATGACTTGCTCATCAGGCCCCCTCACCCGCGATGGGTCTGCAACCACATTTCCAGAAGCGCCACCTGCCAAAGCTCCGACCCGCGAAGCGGCGTGATGTGCGCCTCCGGGTCCTTTAGCAGCTTCTCCACGTAAGCCGGCTGAAAAATCGCACGCTCCCGCGCCCCTTGCGCGTGAAGCACGTCCTTCACCATCTCCAACACCGGCCCAGAGATATATTTCAGCGCCGGCACAGGAAAATACCCCTTCTTCCGATCAATCACCGCCGCCGGCACCAATTGCCGCGCCACGTCCTTCAAAACACCCTTCCCGCCCTGCGCCAGCTTGTGCGCCGGCGGGATCGTGGCTGCCAACTCACAAAGCTCATGGTCCAAAAACGGGACGCGCGCCTCCAGCCCCCACGCCATCGTCATCGCATCGACCCGCTTCACAGGGTCATCCACCAGCATCACGGTGCTATCGATCCGCAGCGCCTTATCCACCGGGTCATCCGCCCCCGGCGTCAAAAACTCAGCCTCCACAAACGCCCGCGCCGCATCATGATCGGCCCGGTAGCCAGGCGAAATCTCCTCCCCCATCCGCCTGAAATCACGGTCAAAAAACGCCCCCGCATAGGCCGCGAGCGGGTCATTGGCCGAGGCCATCGGCGGATACCAATGGTACCCCCCAAACACCTCATCCGCCCCCTGCCCCGACTGCACGACCTTGATGTGCTTCGCCACCTCCCGCGACAGCAAATAAAAGCCGACATTGTCATACGACACCATCGGCTCGGGCATCGCCGCCACCGTCGCCGGCAACGCCTCGATCATCTCCACCGAGGGCACATAAATCTTGTGGTGATCGGTTGAAAACGTCTCAGCAATTAGGTCCGAATACTCAAACTCATTGCCCACCTCCCCATTGGCATCCTCAAACCCAATGGAAAACGTCTTCAAATCCTTCTGCCCCGCCTCCGCCAGAAGCGCCACAATCACCGAACTGTCGACCCCGCCCGACAAAAGCACCCCAACCGGCACATCCGCCACCATGCGCCGGTCGACCGCCGTCCGCAGCGCCGCTGCCACCCGGTCGCGCCACTCCCGCGCATCGGTCGCCACATCCGCCGCCGTCCGATTGTATGAAATCCGCCAATAAACGCGATCCGTCTCCGCCCCATCCGGCTCGATCACCCGAATAGTCGCCGGCGGCAACTTCCGCACCCCAGCCAACATCGTGCGCGGCGGCGGCACCACCGCATGAAAACTCATGTAATGGTTGAGCGCCACCGGATCGATGGACGTATCCACCTCCCCCGCCGCAAGGATCGCCTGCAACGACGACGCAACCCGAAGCCGGGCCCCAACCTTCGACAAATAAAACGGCTTAATCCCAAACCGATCCCGCCCCAGAACCACCCGCCCAGTGTCCCGCTCATGGATCGCAAACGCAAACATGCCATGAAACCGCTGAACACAGTCCAGCCCCCAAGCATGATAAGCCTTCAAAATAACTTCGGTATCCCCGCTCGAGAAGAACGAATACCCAAGCCCAATCAACTCTTCCCGCAGCGCCGGATAGTTATAAATGCAACCATTAAAAACAATCGTCAGCCCCAGCTGAGGGTCCACCATCGGCTGCGACGACTTCACCGAAAGATCAATAATCGTGAGCCGCCGGTGCCCGAACGCCACGCGATCCCGCGCCACAATCCCGGCCCCGTCCGGCCCCCGGGGCGCCATCGCATCCGCCATCGCGCTCACCGCGCCAAGGGACGCTGCCTCCCCGTCAAACCGAATCTCACCGCAAATGCCGCACATAAGTCACCTTCCTCGCGCCCGTCATAGGCGAAGGCCCCCGCCCACGCAAAAGCCAGAACCTTGCTGAAAGACCCAACGCGCGATACCAGCACCAAGGTCCCGCGGGCGTGATGGAATGGTAGACATACCGGACTTAAAATCCGGAGGCTTCGGCCGTGCGGGTTCAAGTCCCGCCGCCCGCACCATCCTTTGTTGCGCTACCGCGAGTCTTTTTCTGCGCTACCGCCCTTTCGGGCTGCTTGAGCGCGGTTTGTCTGCGCTACCGCCCTTCGGGCTGCTTGAGCGCGGTTTGTCTGCGCTACCGCCCTTCGGGCTGCTTGAGCGCGTGAGGTGGCATGAACGCCGATCCGATGGCCAAATGCCACCTGCGCGGCCAGCTCAACGAACGATCACGGACCCCTTAAGGTTCAAAAGCTTGGCAAGATTGCGCATGCGCCGCCGCGGCCGCTCCCCCTCCAGCGCCCCCAATTCACCCGGCAGTTCCAGCGCAAGATGATCCCCATCGCGCACAACCCGCGTGCGCGGCAAAATCCCCGCGACCCCCGGCGCCACCACATAGGCCACCTTAAACGCCGCGGCCAAAACCTTGGCCCGCTGGGCAAACCGCGGCGGACAAAGCGCTTCCGCCGCCGGCCGGGAGGCCCCATCCGCAAAGCCCCCATAACGGTCCAAAACCGCCGCCGCCAAATACCCGCGCCCCGGGTGATCCACCCCATAAAGCCCAACGTTCGAAATCACCGCGATCGCCTGATCCCCGCGATAATCCGGATGCGCCCGCCACCCAATGTCCGACAAAAAACACGCCGCCCCGCGCAGCCGAACCTCATCCTCACTCTCGCGAATACCAACCGCGGCAAACACATCCGCCGTCCACTCCACCAGCTCGGCACACAATTTCGGCGACCGCGCGCGCAACACCGCAATCTCCGCACACGCCAGCAACAGCGGATCCCGCCCCCGCTCCTCCTGCGAAAGCCCGTGATAAATCAGCCCCTCGCGCACCCCCAGCGAGGACGCCACCACCTCCGAAGGTCGCCCCACCTCCAAAAGCTCCCGCAACACCGCCGCCCCCCAGGGAAGCAGCGCCCGCCGGTTCTTCGACACCACCGAGGCCGCCGCAAACGCCTCCAACCCCTCCGACAGCAACGCATCGCAAAACGCCGCCATTTCGCTCGCCGGAATCCCATAATGGTGCATCACCGCAATGGGATGGTCGCCGGTTGCCATATGAAGCCGCACCAGCGAACGCCACGTCCCGCCAACGGCATAAAGCGAGCGCCCCGCCAACAACGGCAGCTGCTTCGACCCTTTGAGCGCCCTCGCCGCAATCTCCCGCGCCGCCGAAATGTCCCCCTTGGCATCCCCCATCAGGCGCAGCGTCCCAAGCTCAAAACTCTCGCCCGCCCCCAGCCGGTCATCAGCCACATCAATCAGCTCCAGCGAGCCGCCCCCAAGGTCCCCCACAACCCCATCCGGCCGCCAAAACCCACAAAGCACGCCGCGCCCGGCCATCTCGGCCTCTTCACGCCCGGCCAAAACCCGCACCGAAACCCCGGTCAACGCCTCAATCTGCGCAATAAAGTCCGGCCCGTTCGCCGCCACCCGCGCCGCAGCGGTTGCCACAATCGTCAACTCGTCCGCGTCCGCGGCCCGCGCCACCGCCATAAACCGGCTGATTGCGGCAAGCGCCCGCGCCATCGCCTCGTCCGAAAGGCGCCCGTGCTCGGCCAAGTCGCCGCCAAGCCCCGCCAAAACCTTCTCATTGAACAAAACGGTCGGCGCCCGCGAGGCACGCTCATAAAGCACAAGCCGAACCGAGTTCGACCCCACATCGACAACGCCCACCGCGCCGTCGCCCATGCGCCGGCCCACCGCGTGGACGGCCGCCTCCGCCTGCGCCGCGCGCATCTAATCGAGGCGGAAGGGTTCAGACTTTGCCGTCTGCCCCGGCTTCCCCCGCCCCGAGAGCGAGGGATTCGTCATAAAATAGTCGTGCGCGTTCACAGCCTCACCCTCGCCGGCCTCAATCCGCCGATGACCCCCATCAGGGGTGACCAACCAACTTTGCTCAGTATCGCGCAAACTGACGCCCATGATTTGATCGAGGATCTGTTCATGCACAGTTTCGTTATCAATCGGCACCAGCGTCTCCACCCGCCGGTCCAGGTTGCGGTTCATCATGTCCGCCGACCCAATATAAACCACCGCCTGCCGCGAGGGCAGCGCCGCCCCGTTCCCAAAACAAAAAATCCGAGAATGCTCTAAAAATCGCCCAACAATCGACTTCACCACAATGTTGTCCGATAGCCCCGGCACCCCCGGCCGCAAACAACAAATCCCCCGCACCACCAGTTCAACCTTCACCCCCGCCATCGATGCATCATAAAGCGCATCAATAATCTGCGGATCCACAAGCGAATTCATCTTCATCCAGACAGCACCCGGCCGCCCCGCCAGCGCATGCTGCACTTCCCCATCAATGTGATCCAAAATCCGCGTGCGCATCGTGAGCGGCGACACCGCAAGCCGCGACAGCTCCGCCGGCTCCGCGTACCCCGTCACAAAGTTAAAAACCCGCGCCACATCCTGCGCAATCACCGGATCGGCCGTAAAATACGAAAGATCCGTATAAATCTTCGCCGTAATGGGATGGTAATTCCCCGTCCCAAGATGGACGTAACTGGCAAGCTGCCCCCCCTCACGCCGCACCACCATTTGCAATTTTGCGTGGGTCTTCAGCTCCAAAAACCCATAAACCACCTGAACACCGGCCCGCTCCAAATCCCGCGCCCAGCGAATATTGGCTTCTTCGTCAAACCGTGCCTTAATCTCAATCACCGCGGTGACGGACTTCCCCGCCTCCGCCGCCGCAATAAGCGCTGCCACAATCGGGCTATTGTTCGACGTGCGGTAGAGCGTCTGCTTAATCGCCACCACATCGCGATCATTGGCCGCTTGAGCCACAAACTGCGCCACCACATCAAAGGATTCATAAGGGTGGTGCACCACCATGTCCTTCGCCCGGATGGCGGCAAAAATATCCCCCCCCTGCTGCAACACCCGCTCCGGATACCGCGGCGTATAGGGCTCAAACTTCAAGGACGGCCGCTCCAACGACACCAGCTGCGACAGGTCTTTCAGCGCCAAAAGCCCGTCCACAACCACAGTATTGGCCGCATCAACCCCCAGCGCATCCGCCACAAACGCGCGCAAATCCGCCGGCGTCGACCCCTCAATCTCAAGGCGGATGACCGACCCCCGCCGCCGCCGCTTCAGCGCACTTTCAAACGTGCGCACAAGGTCTTCCGCCTCCTCCTCAATCTCCAAATCACTGTCGCGGATCACCCGAAACGACCCGGTCCCCAGAATCTCATGATCGGGGAACAGATGCTTCAAATTCACCCGGATCGCGTACCCCAGCGTAATAAACCGCTCCTTCCGCCCCCCGCCGCTGACCGACAAAAACCGCTGCACTTGTTCGGGAATACGAACCAGCGCAAACCGCGCGTCCCCATCCGGCCCCTTCAGCCGCAACGCCAGCGAAAACCCAAGGTTGGGAATAAACGGAAACGGATGCGCCGGATCGATCGCCAGCGGCGTCAACACCGGGAACACATGGGCAAGGAACGTCGCCTCCAGCCCCTGCCGCTCCTCCTGCGTGAGGTCCTCCGGCCAAACCACCTCAATCCCGGCCGCCGCAAGCTCCCCAAACAGCCCCTTCAACTGCCGCTGCTGCTTGGCGTGCAGCGCCAAAACCCGCGCATTGATCTTCGAAAGCTGCTCGGCCGGCGTCAGCCCATCGGCGCTTCGTGTGTCAACGCCGGCTCGCTGCTGCGCAATCAGCCCCGCCACCCGCACCATCATAAATTCATCAAGATTGGTGGCCGAGATCGACAAAAACCGAAGCCGCTCCAGCAGCGGATGGTTCGGATTATCCGCCTCCTCCAGAACGCGCTCGTTGAACCCCAGCCAAGAAAGCTCCCGGTTCACAAACCGCGTCACACTGTGTCGCAGGGCCGCCCCATCGTGCGCCGTCTTCACTCCAGCGTCCGCCATGGCCACCCTCCAGCACAAAAAATCCTTTGCCGCCTATGGCACACGTTTGTGACGGTTTGAATGATCTAGATCGGCCCAAACACTTGAGGCCCGCCGGCGCGGGCGTGACGTCTCGGCCTAGACACTCAAGTGTTTGGACAAGCTGATCGGTTAAACAAGAGTCGGCCCGCCCGCCCGCATCAGCCGCGCCGCCAGAGGCACCGTCGCCCCCCGCCGCTCCACCAGCCCCTGCCGGTCCAGCGCCTCCACCCACGAGAGCGCCGCGTGCAGCGTCCGCTCCATTCGGTGGAGCAAAAACGTCACCACCGCCTCGTCAACAATCAGCTGCCGGCGGGCAAACGCCTCCGCCATCACCGCCCGCATCAAGCCATCGTCCGGCGCCTCCAAGGCCACCTCCGGCACCGCCCTCAGCCGCGAGGCCAAATCCGCAAGCCCCCCCACCGCCCGCCGCCGCGCCGTCAAAAGCATCGTCCCAGAGTTTGCCCGCACCGCATTGATGAGATGAAACACCATCCGGTCGCTCGCCCGGTCCGCATCATCCACCACCAGCACCCCATCGGCCGGCAGCGTCAGCGCATCCTCAAGCCCCACCGAGGCGCCATCGCGCAACACCCCGCCCGATCCTTCGGCAAACACCCGCGCCAGATGGCTGCGCCCCGCCCCCTCAGGCCCCGTCACCAGCGCAACCGGATGGGGCCAATCCGGCCACCCCGCCAACATCTTGTACGCCGCCCCGTTGGAGCGCGACAAAACTGTGTTCGGCGGCGACACGGGAAGTTCCAGCGCAAGCGCCAACTGCTCCACGGCAAGCTCCCTCTCCGACGCCAAAGTTCTAGCCCAACGCCGCGCCCCACAGAGCGCCGTCGCCCGCTTCTCCCCCTTCCCCACACCCCCGCGTGGACAACACCTTCACAAGCGGCCAAACAGCGCCCAAGGAGTGGCCCATGAACGATGCAAACGACCCCTACCGCGCCGCCGGCGTCGACGTTGAAGCGGGCGACGCGCTGGTGGAGCGCATCAAACCCATGGTCGCCGCCACCCGCCGCCCGGGCGCGGACGCGGCCATCGGCGCATTCGCCGGCGCGTTCGACCTTGCCGCCGCCGGCCACACCGACAGCCTCCTCTTCGCCGCCACCGATGGTGTCGGCACAAAGCTGCGCCTTGCCACCGACATGGACCGCCACGAAGGCATCGGCATCGACCTTGTGGCCATGGTCGTCAACGACCTCCTCGCCAACGGCGCCGAGCCCCTCTTCTTCCTCGACTATTTCGCCACCGCAAAACTCCGCCCCGACCACGCCGCCACCGTCATCAAAGGCATCGCCGACGGCTGCATCGAGGCCGGCTGCGCCCTCATCGGCGGCGAAACCGCCGAAATGCCCGGCCACTACGCCGGCGAGGACTACGACCTTGCAGGCTTCGCCGTCGGCGCTGCCCCCCGCACCCGCGTGCTCCCGCAACACGTCACCGCCGGCGACACCATCCTCGCCCTCCCCTCCAGCGGCCTCCATTCCAACGGCTATTCCCTCGTGCGAAAGCTCATCGCAGAGGGAAAACTCCCCCAATCCGAAAGCCTCCTCACCCCCACCCGCATTTATGTGCGACCCGTCCTCAAAGCGCTCACCGCGCACGACGGCATCCGCGCCATTGCCCACATCACCGGCGGCGGCCTCACCGGCAATCTCCCCCGCGTGTTGCCAAACACCCTTGCCGCAACCCTCCAACGAAGCGCCTTCCCCGCCCACCCCATCATTGACGCGGTCAAGGCCGCCGGCGCCCTCACCGACACCCAGATGGAAGCCACCTTCAACTGCGGCATCGGTCTTGCTCTGGTCGTTGCCCGGGAGACTGCCGATGCGGTCGCCCAAACCCTCACCACCGCTGGCGAAACTCCCACTATGATCGGCACCATCACCCCGCGCTCAGGCTCCGCGTGCGTCATCGCATGACCAAAGCCCGCCTCGCGATCCTCATTTCCGGCCGCGGCAGCAACATGGCCGCCCTCGCAACGGCCACCATCAACCCGCACTATCCTGCGCAGGTCGTCACCGTCATCGCCGACCGGCCCGACGCGGCCGGCCTCACCCACGCCGCCACCGCGGGCCTGCAGACCTTCGTCGTCGCGCGCAAAAAGTACCGCTCGCAGAGATCGTTCGAAGCCGCGCTCGCCACCGCGCTCACCGCCGCACGGCCCGACTGGATCGCCCTTGCCGGCTTCATGCGCATCCTGAGCCCAGAATTCGTGACGCGGTGGAGCGGGCGGATCATCAACATCCACCCCTCGCTCCTGCCGGCCTACAAGGGGCTCGACACCCACACCCGCGCCCTCTCAGACGGCGCAAAAATTCACGGCGCCACCGTGCATCATGTGGTGCCGGAGCTCGACGCAGGCCCCATCATCGCCCAGGCGGCCATCGCGGTGCGCCCGTTTGATACGCACGACACCCTCGCCGCCCGCGTCCTTGCCGCCGAGCACGCCCTTTACCCCGCCGCGCTCAAAACCCTCATCGAGGGCCGCGCGGCAGCCGCCGGCGACACGATCCTCTTCAACCCGCCTCTGCCGGCGTAAGCTTGACGCGATTGTCGTGGAACGCTGCGCCCCCATAGGGTGCCACAGGGTCCGCCCCCGTCAGCACATTGATGCCAACCCCGTCCACAAAATCGGCGTTGCGAAAGAGCCCCTCCGCCACAACCGTCCCCCGCGGCACACGCGTGCTCACCGCCACGTGGAGCCGCACGCGCCCCCGCGCGCTCTGAAGCGCGGCAAGCGCCCCATCGGCCACCCCCGCCGCCGCCGCATCATCGGGATGCACCATCACGGTCGGCCGCCCTTCCCGCTTTTGCGAGCCAGGCGTCTCATTGAACGATGAGTTCAAGAACGAGCGCGCCGGCGCCGTCACCAACCGCAACGGCTCCGCCTCCGTCGCCCCCTCAATCACATCCCACTGATCCGGGAAGGTCGGGATTTGTTCGATCGGCCCCATCGGCCCGTCGTTGGGCGCGGCCACCGCCCCCCAATCCGGCCGAAACCGGAATTTCCCATCAGGATACGAAAAACCCTCAACGTAATGCGCGGTCGCAAAATCAGGCTGCATATCCAGCGACCCCTCCCGCTCCAGCGCCATCCAATCCAGCCCTGAGCGCTCCACCATGACACGCACATGGTCCCGCGCCGACATCTCAAACCCCGGGTGGGACGCCCCCACCCGCGCGCCGAGCGCACAATGCACAAAGTGGTTGTCCCGCGCCTCCCCAGGCGCCTCCACAAGCTTTGGCCCAAAAAGAAGGTGCGAATGCCCACCCCCTTTATAGACGTCGTCATGCTCCACAAACATCGTGGCCGGCAAAACCACATCCGCCATCATCGCGGTTTCCGTCATCACCTGCTCATGAACCACCACAAACAAGTCATCGCGGAAAAACCCTTCGCGCACCCGGTCTTGCTCGGGCGCCACAACCATCGGGTTGGTGTTCTGGATGAGCATTGCCGTCACCGGTGGCCCACCCTTCAGCGCCTCAGGGTCGCCGGTCAGAACCGCCCCGATTCGCGACTGATCAAGCGCCCGCACTGAAAGGTCTTTCAGTTCCGCCGCCTCCACCAGCGATTTATCCAATTCATAAATCGCCCCGTTGTTGTGAAACGCCCCGCCCCCCTCATGCTGCCAAGACCCCAAAACGGTGGCGATGGAGGAGGCCGCATGCATCGCAACAGCGCCATTCCTCTGCCGCGTAAACCCATAACCCAGCCGGAAAAACGTGCGCTTTGTCCGCCCCACCAGCGCTGCAAATTCTTCAATCGCGGCGACCGGCAGCCCCGTCACCCCCGCCGCCCATTCCGGCGAGCGGCCCCACAAATGCGCCTCCAACCCCTCCGGATCATCCGAAAAGCGCGCCAAAAACGCCCGATCCGCATACCCATTGCGGAACGCCACATGCATCACCGCGCAGGCCAGCGCTGCATCCGTCCCAGGCTTCAAAATCAGCGCAAGATCGGCCTGCTTTGCGGTGTCCGTCTCATAAACATCGACGACAACGACCTTCGCCCCCCGCGTTTTGCGCGCGTGGACGGCATGGGTCATCACGTTCACCTGGGTGGAGACCGCGTTCGTCCCCCAAATCACCACACAGTCCGCCACCCGCATTTCCCGCGGGTCAGGCCCCGCAAGCCGCCCCGTCCCGGCAATGAACCCGGTCCAGGCCATATTGGTGCAGATCGTATCAAACTGCCGCGAATACTTTTTCGCATGACGCAGCCGGTGGATGCCATCGCGCTGCACAAGCCCCATGGTCCCCGCGTAATAATACGGCCAAACCGCCTCCGCCCCGTGCTGTGCCTCGGCCGCCAAAAACGCCTCGGCCACCCGGTCCAGCGCCTCATCCCACGAGACCTGCGAAAACTGCCCGCTCCCCTTCGGCCCCGTGCGCACCATCGGATGCAGCACGCGATCAGGATGCGCCACCCGCTCGCGATACCGGGCAACCTTGGCGCAGATCACCCCATCGGTGTAGGTGTTCGCTTTGTCGCCCCGGACGCGGCCAATGGTATCGCCCTCCACCTCCACCTCCAGCGCACAGGTAGACGGACAGTCGTGCGGGCAGGCTGAGCGCATCCAAATCCCGTCCATAACCCTCTCCCGAATTGCGATGTGCGCGGCGAGTGCGCTACCCCATCAAAAGACACGAGCGAAAGGCCCCGCGTGACCCTGCCCGCCTCCATCGATGACACCCTCGCCCTTCTGACGCGGCAACATTACGTCGCCGACCGCTCTCTCGCCACCGTCCTCTACCTCGCGCTCAAACTAAAGCGCCCCCTCTTCCTGGAGGGCGAAGCGGGCGTGGGCAAAACCGAGATCGCAAAGGTGCTCGCCAGCGCCCTTGGCCGCGACCTCATCCGCCTCCAGTGCTACGAGGGCCTCGACACCGCAGCCGCCCTCTACGAGTGGAACTATCCGGCTCAAATGCTCGCCATTCGCCAGGCCGAGGCCGGCAGCACCGCCGCCAACCTTTACGATGAAGCCTTCCTCATCGAGCGCCCCATCTTGCGCGCCCTCAAGACTCCCGCATCCGGCGCCCCCATCCTCCTGATCGACGAACTCGACCGCGCCGACGAAGCGTTCGAAGCCTTCCTCCTAGAGGTCCTGTCCGACTACCAGGTCACAATCCCCGAGCGCGGCACGATCACCGCGACAGACCCCCCCATCGTCATCGTGACCACCAACCGCACGCGCGAAATTCACGACGCCCTCAAGCGCCGCTGCCTTTACCACTGGGTCGATTATCCAACGTTGGAGCGCGAGCGCGAGATCGTGCGCAAAAAAGTCCCCGGCGCCGGCGAGCGTTTGGCGGACGACATCGTCGCCTTCGTCCAGGGCCTTCGCTCCGGCGAACTCTTCAAGCCCCCCGGCGTGGCCGAGACGCTCGACTGGGCCCAAGCCCTTGCCGAGCTTGACCAAATGGTGCTGGAGCCCGGCGTTGCCGACGACACCCTCGGCGTCCTCCTCAAATACCAGGACGATATTGCAAAGGTGCGCGGCTCCACCGTCCAGCGCATGATTGACGAGATCCGCAGCAGCGCCGCCGCCCGAACCCCGCTCTAAGCAGCGTGAGCGTCCGGCGCCACCGTCACCGGCGCCGGCAGATGCAGCGGCGGCAGCGCCTCAAAGGCCGGCCGGGCAAGAAGATAACCTTGAAAATACCGCACGCCGAGCTCGGACAGCGCGTGATACTCGCTCACCGTCTCAACGCCCTCCGCCACAACGTCGATCCCCAACGCAGAGGCAGTCGTCAAAATCCCCGCCACAATGGCCCGGCGCGTCTCATCAAGATCCACATCGCGCACAATCGCCATATCGATCTTCAAAAAGTTCGGCTTGAACTCCGCCAACAATCCGAGCCCCGCAAACCCCGCGCCAAAATCGTCCAACGCCACGGTGAACCCACAAGCGGCATAGTGGTTCACGATCGCTTGCAGCTTATCCGTGTCCACGATCCGCTCGTGCTCGGTGATCTCAAACATCAGCCGGCGCAGCGAAAAGCCCGAAACCTGAGCCGCCCGCAGCGTGGTGCGCAAGCATCGCACCGGGTCATAGACCGCGTTCGGAAACACGTTGATCGACAGTTTCGGCCCGTCGTCCCCGGCCGGAAAAAGCCGCGCGGCAAGTGCAACGGCCGTTTTGCGGGCCTTCTGGTCGAACGCGTAAAGATCATCGTTCGTCACAAGATCCAAAACGGTGTTGGCCGGCTCACCATTTGGCCCCCGCACCAACGCCTCGTAGGCGAAAACCTTGCCGGCGGGGCCGTCCACAATTGGCTGAAACGCAAAGCTAAACTCGGGCGCAAACGCCCGGCCCTCGCGGCATGCCACGCACCCATCAGTCATCCGCCTCTCCTGCACTGTCAAGGATCGGCGCGCTCCAACGGCGGCCTACACCAGATCCGACGCAAGCCACCGCACGTCAATCATTCCTAGCGCAGTCTACGCGCCGACCCTGCCCGGGGCTGATGGGTAGGCGCTGTCAGCACAATCCGGGCGCGGCAAAGTGACCGGCGGCCTCCTCCAACGCCCGGGCGAGCGGCATCAACCCCGCCTCGTCAAACGGACGGCCGATGAGCTGCAACCCAAGCGGCAACCCGCCCGACACGCCCCCCGGCACCGAGATACCAGGCAAGCCCGCCATGTTCACAGGAACCGTAAAGATGTCGTTGAGGTACATCTCCACCGGATCCAGAGTCGCCCCGCGGGCAAACGCCGGCCCAGGCGCCGTCGGCGTCAAGATCGCATCGACCCCGCCCGCAAACACCGTCTCAAAGTCCCGCTTGATCAGCGTGCGAACCTTCTGCGCCCGCAAATAATAGGCGTCATAGTACCCGGCCGACAAAACATACGTCCCGATCAGCACGCGGCGCTTCACCTCATCGCCAAAGCCGGCCGCCCGCGTCGCCTCGTACTGCGCCACAATTTCGTCCGCCGGCACGCGAAGCCCGTATCGCACGCCGTCGTACCGCGCGAGGTTCGACGAGGCCTCCGCCGTTGCCACAATGTAGTAGGCGGGCAGCGCATACTCCGTGTGCGGCAGCGAAATCGGCACGATCTCCGCCCCCGCGTCCCGCAGCCACCCCTCGCCGGTTTGCCACAGGGCCTCCAGCGCCTCCGGCATCGGGTCCACCCGATACTCCTTCGGGATCCCGATGCGCTTGCCCTTCACGCCCCCTTCGAGCGCTGCAACATAATCGTCCACCGGCCGGTCCACGCTGGTGGAATCTTTAGAATCCACCGAGGCCATCACGCCCAGCATCATCGCCGCATCCCGCACGGTCCGCGTGATGGGCCCCGCCTGGTCGAGCGAGCTTGCAAACGCCACCGTCCCCCAGCGCGAGCACCGCCCGTAGGTGGGTTTGAGCCCCACCGTCCCGGTCAGCGCCGCAGGCTGGCGGATGGAGCCGCCCGTGTCCGTCCCCGTCGCGGCCGCGCACAAACGCCCCGCCACTGCCGCCGCCGACCCGCCCGACGAGCCACCCGGCACCAGGGCCTCATCAAACGGGTTGCCCACCGGCCCAAACGCGCTCGTCTCGTTGGACGAGCCCATGGCAAACTCATCAAGATTGAGCTTGCCCAGCATCACCGCCCCCGCGTCCCAAAGGTTCTGCGTGACGGTGGATTCGTAAGGCGGCACGAACGTCCCAAGAATGTTCGACCCGGCCGTCGTCCGCACACCCTTGGTGCAAAAAAGGTCTTTGATGCCAAGGGGAACGCCGGCGAGCGCGCCGCCCTCGCCCCGCGCCACCGCAGCATCGGCGGCGTCCGCCATCGCCCGCGCCGCATCCGCGGTCACGGTGATGAAGGCGTTCAGCGACGAGGCGTCGATCGCGCCAAGATAAGCGTCCGTCACTTCTCGCGCGGTGAAGGTCTTGTTCTTGATCCCTACGGCAACGTCGCTCAGCGGCAGGGCGGTGAGCGCGCTCATTCCACCACCTTCGGCACAAGGAAGAAGCCGTCGTCGGCATCGGGCGCGTTTTTGAGGACAGCGTCCGGGTTGCCCCCGTCATTCACCCCGTCGGCCCGTTGGCGCAGCGCCGTGTCGACGGCCGACGTCATGGGCTCCACGCCCTCAATGTCGACGGCGTTCAACCGCTCCACAAAGCCCAAAATTGCGTTCAGCTCACCGGTCAGCCGGTCTGCCTCCGCCTCATCCACCTTGATGCGCGCCAGGTGCGCCACGCGGCGCACGGTCTCAGTCGTGACCGACATTGGCCCCCCTCATCCGTCGCGCCGCGCGTATCACCCGCACCGCCGCCGCGCAAGCCAATCAGGATTTGTAAGGGTCCGCCGCGTCCCGCAGCCCGTCACCCAAGAAGTTGAACGCCAACACCACGATGATGATCGGGATCACCGGCGCCATCAGCCAAGGGTAGATTGTAACAACGGTGATGTTTTGCGCCTCGTTCAGCAATACCCCCCAAGAGATTGCCGGCCGCTGCAAGCCAAGGTTCAAAAAGGAAAGCGCCGTCTCCCCCAAAATCATCGTCGGGATCGAAAGACTGGCCGACGCAATGATGTGGCTCGAAAAGCCCGGCAAAAGGTGTTTTCCAATAATGCGGCGCGGCTTTGCCCCCATCAAGACTGCGGCCCGGGCATAATCCTCCTCCCGCAGTGACAACAACTTTGACCGCACCGCGCGCGCGAGCCCCGGCCAATCCAACAGCCCAAGAATAATGGTGATCCCAAAATAAATCCAAAGGGGCGACCAGGTGACCGGAAGTGCGGCCGACAGCGCCATCCACAGCGGCAATTCGGGCAGCGATCGCAAGATCTCGATGAGTCGCATGATCGCAGCATCAACAATGCCACCGAGATAACCGGCAATACCGCCAAAGAACATCCCAAGCACAATGGAGATCGTGACCCCCACCAGCCCCACCGTCAGCGAGATCCGCGCCCCATAAATCAGCCCGGACAACACATCCCGCCCAAGCCGATCCGTGCCCAGGAGGAAGAATGTGCCCCCCTCCGGCGCACAAACCAGATGGAACCGGCCCGGAAGCATGCCCCAAAACTCATAATTGTCGCCCAGACAAAAGAACCGAAGTCTTTGCGGTGTCGTCCGATCTTGCTCATAAACCCACTGCAGGGTTTCAAGATCAATTTCCGAGCGCATCGGATAGACAAACGGCCCCACAAACGACCCGTCATGGAAGAGATGGATCCCCTGGGGTGGCGCATAAAGATAATCAGGATGCCGCTCATTGGGGTCGTAGGGCGCAATCAGTTCCGCAAACGGCACACAAAGGTAAAACAGCACCAAGATCACCGCGGACCAAACGGCGAGCTTGTGCCGCCGAAAGCGCCACCAAATAATGCGCCATTGTGAGGCTTGAAAATACCGCTCCTGCTCCGGCGTTAATCGTTCCGCCTCCGCCGGATCAAACGGCGCATGGTCCACAAAGTGGTCGGCGCGGCGGGCTGTATCCTCGTTCACGGGGTCGCTCATGTTGCGGCCTGTTGCCCGAGCCGAATGCGCGGATCCAGCATTGCCAAAAGAAGATCCGAAATCAACATCCCGATCAGCGTCAGAACCGCCACGAACAACAGAATAAATCCAGCCAAATACTGATCTTGCGATTGCAACGCAGACAGCAAGATCGGCCCCACAGTCGGCAAGTTGAGCACGACCGACACAATCACCGACCCCGACACCAACGATGGAATGAGATTGCCGATATCGGCGATGAACGGATTAAGCGCCATCCGCAGCGGATATTTCAGCACCACACGGTTTTCCGGCAGTCCTTTGGCCCGTGCAGTCGTCACATACTGCCGGTGCAATTCATCCAAAAGGTTTGCACGCAACCGGCGGATCATCGCCGCCGTTCCCGCCGTGCCAATCACAATGGTGGGCACAATCAAGTGTGACAGGATCGACAGGAACTTGTCCACACTCATCGGCTGATCGATGAATTCAGGCGCCATCAACCCGCCAATGGACACCCCAAAATACTCATTCATCAAAAACAACAGCACCAACCCCAAGAGAAAATTAGGGATCGCCAAACCCAAATAGCCTAAGAAGGTGAACCCATAATCCCCCCAAGAATATTGCCGGGTTGCTGAGTAAATCCCGATGGGGAACGAGACGATATAAACAAACAAAATCGTCGCGAAGTTGAGCACGACCGTCAGAAGCAACGTCCCGGAAACAACCTCACCAACAGGTTTCTGAAACTCAAACGACCACCCCCAGTTGCCCTGGAGAATGCCACTAAAACCGTTGGGCCCCGGCCAAATGCCGACCCAAACCGCATACCGCTCAAAGAACGGCCGATCGAGCGCGAACTCTTGCCGCAAAAACTCAAGCTTGGCGATGGACGCCGTTTCCCCTTGCGCCCGAAGCTGCTCCATCTGGTTGGACAAATAATCCCCAGGCGGCAGCTCGATGATCAAGAAGATCAAGAACGAGATCACGAACAGTGTCGGGATCATGCCCAGTGTTCGGCGAATGAGATAGACGGCCATTCGTTAGACCCCCGCCCGAACGACCATCATTGTGCAGTATCGAAATAGAACTCATCCATCCGATGCAGTCCAAAATGCGCCCCAGGGTCCCACCCGTACACCGCCTTATCGGGCACATTCTTCAACCCACCGCGCACCACCACGGGCTGCACCACCCCCTGAACCGTGCCGATGGACAAAACCTCGTCCTTGTGCACATCGAGGATGGCCTCCCACGCGGCCAGGCGCTCAGACTCATCGGCGGTGGTGAGCCAGGTGTCAAAAAGCGCGAGCAACCGCTCGGCCGGCGGGAAGTCCGGCGCCTCACCGCTCGTCCCACCGCTCATGGCGTGGGCGCCCCAGGCCGGGCCGCTCAAAAACATGGTGGAAACCGGCACACGCTCGTCCGGCGGCATGTTGGCCGAAGGCAATCCATTGTCGAACCCCAGCCAAACGCTCATGGCAAGATCGCCCGAAAACGCCCGGTTGCGCAAAACATCCCGCTGGGAGGGCCGCGGATAAAGATCGATCCCAATCTCCCGCCAGGTGTCCTTCACAAGCTCCAGCGCGTCGATCTGGATCGCCGCCTCCCCGGCGGTCTCCACAATCAATTCGAGCGGCCGCCCATCGGGCAAAAGCCGGATCCCGGCCGCGTTCCGCTCCGTCAGCCCCACTTCGTCAAGCAGCGCATTCGCCCGCTCAGGGTCGTACGCAATCGCCCCGGGCGCTGCCGCATCCGACAGCGGACTATCGGGAAGCACAATATTCGCAGACGGCTGCCCCAACCCAAAATAAAGCACCTTATTCAAAAGGTTGCGGTCCACCCCGTGGGACAGCGCAAGCCGAAACCGCCGATCGCGAAAGAGCGTCCGCAGCACCGGGTCATTCACCGTCAAATTCGGGTAAATCGCCATCGCCGACGCGTTCGACTGCGGCCAAAGCCGCACCGAATAGTCCCGCTTCTGCGCCCCCCGCTTCAACACCGGGAGATCGCCAAACACCAGCCCGCGCGCCTGAAGGTCCGCCTCCCCCGCCTGCACCTTGGTGGCAATCAGGCTCCCATCCACAACGCTCATCACCACGCGATCCACATAAGGCAGCTGCTGCCCTGCGCTCGTCACCCGGTGAAAATAGGGGTTGCGCACCATCACAAACCGGCGGTCGGTGGCGTTGCGCGTCGGCACCCAGGGCTGCAGCGAGGGCAGATCCGGGTTCGTCGCGTCGTACATCTCATCGCGCAGGTTGTGGAGCGGCGCCCACGAGCGCACGCGTGCCGCCTCCACCATCGCAGAGATCGCCGCCGCATCCCCATATTTCGGATTGAACTGCGACAAATAATGCGCTGGCCGATAGATAAACGGCGGCCGCGCCTGCGCCAACGTTGGCAAAAAGCGAGGGTTGGGCGCGTCCCAACTGTACCGCACCGTGGTCTCGTCAATCACCTCAAAGGTCGGCAACGCCCCATCCGACAGCAAAAACGGCGGCGGCGTCGGTGTCAGCTCCGTGTTGGTGACAACATCTTCAAAATAGTACCGAAAGTCTTCCGCGGTGAACGGCGCCCCGTCCGACCATTTGTGCCCCTCGCGAAGGTGCATTGTGAAGATGCGCCCCTCCTCCACCGTCACATCGCGCAAAAGGTCCGGCGCCAGAACAAGGTCGGCCGTGTACCCCACAAGGCGCGCATAGCCCCACACATTGATGAGGCGCACATCCTTCACCCGGCCGATCAGCGTGCCGATGTCGCCCCCATGGCGGCCCACCGTGCGCCCCTTCTCGCCAAGGTCCACCACCAGCGGTTCGGCCGGCACCCGCGCTTCGATGGGCGGCACAGTCTCGTGGGTGCGCGACAGGGTCGCCGTCTCGGTGAGGGACAGCCCCAACGCGGGCGCTGCGCCTGCCACAACCGCGCCAAGCGCCAGCATCAATCGTCTCATCAAGCCGCTTCCTTCACCGACGGCGCCGTCCCGGGCGCGCAAACCTCATGCCCCTCGCCAACCGATATCATCACCGGCGCCATCCCCGGCGCAAGCCGGTAGGGCTCCGGCCAAGCCGACGGGTCCGACGCCCGGTCCGCCGACAGTTTTGAGAAATCGAGCGGCCGATCCAAGTTCGCGTCCGGCACCGCCGCAAGCAGCGCCTTCGTATAAGGGTGCTGCGCATTGTCGATCACGGCCCGCGTCGGCCCGACCTCCACAAGGCGCCCCTTGCACATCACCGCCACACGGTCCGCCAAGTAATCGACCACCGCAAGATTGTGGCTCACAAACAAATAGGAGAGCCCCAGCTCGGTCCGAAGGTCCGACAACAGGTTTAACACCTGCGCCTGCACAGACACATCCAGCGCCGACACAGGCTCATCGCAGACCAAAATGTCCGGCCGCAGCGCCAACGCCCGCGCAATCCCCACCCGCTGCCGCTGCCCCCCCGACAGCGAATGCGGATACCGGCGCAAAAATTTGGGATCGAGCCCCACAAGCTCCATCAACGCGCGCACATGGCTGTCGCGGCTGGCGCTGTCCCCCACCTGGTGGATCACTAAGGGCTCGCGAATGATCTCATTGATCGACATGCGCGGGTTAAGCGAGGAAAACGGGTCCTGAAACACCATCTGCACCCGACGGCGGTAGGCGTTGAGCGCCTCGCCCTCAAGGTCGGCAAGGTCACGCCAGGCCTCACCCTCGCGCACCAAAACGCGCCCGTCGCTGGGCGGAAAGGCGCGCATCGCCATCAGCGCCGCTGTCGTCTTGCCCGACCCTGACTCCCCCACAAGCCCCATGCACTCACCGCCATTCAGCGTGAGGCTCACCTGGTCAACGGCTGTCAAAACCTTTCCAGCGCCGAAAAAGCCGCCCTTTTTCAGCCGAAACCGCTTCGTCACGTTCTCAATCTTGAGGAGCGGCGCCCCCCGCTCCACCGCACACGGCGCCCCAAACGCCTCAAGCTTCGGCGCAATCGGCCGGATCGGCGCCAACCGCTCATCCATGTCAAAGGTCGGCACCGCGTGGAGCAGCGCCTTCAGATAAGGGTGCTCCGGCGCCCCAAAAATCCGCGGCGCGCCGCCCCGCTCCATCGTGCGCCCCTGATAGACCACCACCACGCTGTCAGCCATGTTGGCGACCACGCCAAAATCGTGGGTGATGAGCAAAATACTCATCCCCACCTCTTCCTGCACATCGCGCAAAAGTTTGAGGATTTCCGCCTGGATCGTCACATCCAGCGCCGTTGTCGGCTCATCCGCGATCAACAGCGCAGGCCGGCACATCATGGCCATTGCAATCATCGCCCGCTGTCGAAGCCCGCCCGACAACTCAAACGGAAACTGGTCCACCGCCCGCGACGGGTCTGGAAACTGGACCAGCGCCAGCATCTCCTTGGTGGCCTCGCGCGCTGCCTCCCGGTCCATGTCCCGGTGGAGCCGCCCCGCCTCGCCAATCTGGTCGCCCACCGTGTGGAGCGGCGAAAGGCTCGTCATCGGCTCTTGAAAGATCATCGCAATGCGGTTGCCACGGATCCGGCGCATCGCCTTCCCGTCCGCCGGCAGCGCGGCCAGATCCACCGGATCCCCGCCATCCGGATCGCGGAACACGAGTTTCCCGCCGGACACCCGCGCCACTTTGGGCAAAAGCCCCATCACCGCCTGGCTGATGGTCGACTTGCCGGAGCCTGATTCGCCCACCACGGCAACGGTCTTGCCCCGCGGCACCTCGAAGGACACCCCGTCGACCGCGCGGATCACGCCGTCGGTCCGGTATTCCACCACGAGGTCTTCAACGCTCAATACGGCCATCGGCGTCCCACAGCAGGATATGACACTCAGTAAGAGTAGTCACACGTTCGGAACGCAATCACAACGCGGCCAAGGTGCGGCGCGCTGTGATGCGCCGCACACTCTTGCTCTTTTGACGCCGCCGGCGCGCCTCAGAAAAAGGCCTGCAGCCCCGTCTGCGCCCGGCCCAGGATCAACGCATGAACGTCATGCGTGCCCTCATAGGTGTTCACAGTCTCAAGGTTCACCATGTGCCGGATCACATGGTATTCCTCAGAAATTCCGTTGCCGCCGTGCATGTCCCGGCTCATCCGCGCAATGTCGAGCGCCTTGCCGCAGTTGTTGCGCTTCACGATCGAGATCATCTCCGGCGCCATCTCGCCATCGTCAAACAGCCGCCCAACCCGCAGCGAGCCTTGCAAGCCCAGCGCAATCTCGGTCTGCATATCCGCAAGCTTTTTCTGCACAAGTTGCGTCGCCGCCAACGGCTTGCCGAACTGTTTGCGATCCAGCGTATATTGCCGCGCCGCGTGCCAGCACATTTCCGCCGCGCCCATCACGCCCCACGAAATCCCGTACCGCGCGCGATTGAGGCACCCAAACGGCCCCTTCAACCCCGCAACATTGGGCAAAAGGTTCTCATCCGGCACAAAGACATCGCCCATCATGATCATGCCAGTGACGGACGCGCGCAGCGAAATTTTGCCCTCAATCTTCGGCGCCTCAAGCCCCGCCATGCCCTTTTCAAGCACAAAGCCGCGGATCGCCCCATCGTGCGCGTCGCTCTTCGCCCAAACCACAAAAACGTCGGCGATCGGCGAATTGGAAATCCAAGTCTTCGCGCCCGAAATCTTAAAACCGCCGTCAACCTTCACCGCACGCGTCTTCATCCCCGCTGGGTCCGACCCCGCATCAGGCTCCGTGAGCCCAAAGCAGCCCACAAATTCTCCGCTCGCAAGTTTTGGCAGCCACCTCTTGCGCTGGCTCTCATCCCCATAAGCATAGATCGGATACATCACCAGCGAAGACTGCACGCTCATCATCGAGCGATAGCCTGAATCCACCCGCTCCACTTCCCGCGCCACAAGCCCGTAGGACACATAGTTCGCGCCAACGCCGCCATACTCCTCCGGCACCGTCACGCCCAAAAGCCCAAGCTCGCCCATCTCGTTAAAAATCGCGCGGTCGGTGGTCTCGTTGCGGAACGCCTCCATCACCCGCGGCTGCAACTTTTCCTGCGCATAGGCGTGCGCCGTATCGCGGATCATCCGCTCATCTTCGCTCAGCTGGTCGTCAAGCCGGAACGGGTCGTCCCACTGGAACGGCACCTTCTTGGCAACACCTTGAACCTCAGCAACGGCCGCCATCGGCTCTCTCCCCAAAATTTCCTTGAGACCTAAACTATAGAGTGCGCGGCCCCGTTCCGCAAAGGGCGCCCTTGCGGCCCTTGCGCCCGGTGCCCACCCTTGCCACTCAACGCAGAGCAGCCATCAACGGGAGGCGCCCGTGCGCACCGACACCGGAACCACCATCCGCCTCACCGACTACGCGCCCACCCCCTATGCCGCGCCCGACATCACAATGATGTTCGCCCTCCACCCCAAGGCGACTGTGGTCCGCACCACAACCACCTTCGAACCGCGGGGCGAGGCCGCCGGCCCCCTCACCCTCGACGGTGACGGTCTCACCCTCACCGAAGCGCTCCTCGACGGCGTCTCCCTCACCGACACCGACATCGAAGCCACCCCCGACAGCTTCACCCTCAAAACCCCGCCCCAGCGCCGCTTCACGCTCACCCTCACCACCGTCCTCGCGCCCGACGACAACACCGAGCTCATGGGCCTTTACCGGTCCAACGGCATCTACTGCACCCAGTGCGAGGCGGAAGGCTTCCGCCGCATCACCTACGCCTACGACCGCCCCGACGTCCTCTCCGTCTACGATGTGTGGATTGTCGGTGACAGCACCGATGACGTGCCGCTCCTGGCCAACGGCAACCTCATCAGCCGCGGCACCAGTGAAGGCCGCCCCACCGCCCACTGGCACGACCCGCACCCCAAACCGCCCTACCTCTTCGCCCTCGTCGCCGGCCCCCTCGACGCCCTCAACGACACGTTTGAAACCGCATCCGGCCGATCCGTCGACCTTGCCATCTACGTCGAACCCGGCAAAACCCCGCGCGCCACCTACGCCATGGACGCTCTCAAACGCTCCATGCGCTGGGACGAGACCCGATTCGGCCGCGAATACGATCTCGATGTCTTCAACATCGTCGCCGTCAGCGATTTCAACATGGGCGCCATGGAGAACAAGGGCCTCAACGTCTTCAACGATGCCTATGTCCTCGCCGACCCGCGCCTTGCCACCGACAGCGATTACAACGGCATCGAAGCCGTCATCGCCCACGAATACTTTCACAACTGGACCGGCAACCGCATCACCTGCCGCGACTGGTTCCAACTCTGCCTGAAGGAAGGGTTCACCGTCTTCCGCGACCAAGAGTTCACCGCCGACGTGCGCTCCCGCGGCGTCAAACGGGTGGAAGACGCCCGCCGCCTGCGCCTTGCCCAATTCCGGGAAGACGCGTCGCCCCTGCGCCACCCCGTCCGCCCCCAAAAATACGCCGAGATTTCGAACCTTTACACAGCAACCGTCTACGAAAAGGGCGCCGAACTCGTCCGCATGGTCAAGACCATCGTGGGCGACGAGGCCTTCGCCGCCGGCTGCACCCACTATTTTGACACCCACGACGGCACCGCCGCCACGGTCGAAGACTTCCTCAAAAGCTTCAAAACCCTCGACCACGCCGCTTTCATGCCCTGGTACAACGAACCAGGCACTCCAACCGTGCGCGTCGACGAGGTTTTTGAAGACGGCACCTACATTGCGACCCTCACCCAAGTCCCCGCCGACGGCGCGAGCCCGAAGCCAATTCCCCTCCGCACCGCCCTCTTCATAAACGGCAAAGAGGCCCCGCTCCCATCGGTCACCGGCGCCACCACCAACGGCGACTGCATCACCCTTGGCGCCGACACCGCAACGCTCACGCTCGAGGTGGACAAAGCCCCCACCCTCTCAGTCCTGCGCGGCTTTTCCGCCCCCGTCCTCATCGAGCGCCCGCGGGACGAGGCGCGCGACATTGCCCTCATCGCGCTGGAATCCGACCCATTTAGCGTGTGGGACGCCACCCAGCGCGTCCTCACCGCCACCATGCGCGACGCCTACGACGGCACCCCCCTCGCAACGGACGCCCTCAGCGACGCCCTCCACACCGCCATCACCAACACCGCGCTGGAACCGGCCCTTCGCGCCCTCCTTCTCACCCTCCCCACCCGCGGCGAGTTGGTCCGCGCCGTCGGCAGCGATGTGGACGCCGCCCGCATCGTCACCGCCCACACAAAAGTCCGCGACGCGCTCGCAAAGTCCCTCGCCGCCACGCTCCTCACCCTCTCGGAGGCCGATCGCCCCGCCCCCGACGACGTGTCGGCCAAAGCCGCCGGCGCCCGCGCCCTCAACACCGTTGCCGAGCGCTACGCCGTCACCCAAACTGTCATTGACCGCGCCCGCTCCGCGCCCAACATGACCGAGCGCCTCGCGGCCCTCACAACGCTGATTGCCCACAGCGCGCCCGAAACCGACGATGCGCTCGCAAGCTTCGAAACGGCCTTCTCCACCGAGCCCCTCGTCATGGACAAATACTTTGCGCTCCAGGCCGCGCGGGACGATGGCGCCCCCCTCGTGCGCGTGAAGGCGCTGATGGCGCACCCCGGCTTCAGCCTCAAAAACCCCAACCGCACCCGCGCCCTGATCGGCGCCTTCACCGCCAACATTGCCGCCTTCCACGCCGCCGACGGTTCTGGCTACCGCTTCATCGGCGAGATCATCGCCCACCTCGACGGCGAAAACCCCCAACTCGCCGCCCGCCTCGCCACCACCTTCGGCGAGGCCCGCCGCTACGATGCCCCCCGCCGCGAGGCAGCCGACGCCACCCTCAAATCCCTCGCCGAATCCGCAAAATCCTCAGACGTCGCCGACATCGTACGCCGCCTCCGCGGCGCATAGCCGCTGTTTAGGCGACGCGGTCACCCTTCTTCACGGTGACCGCCCGGCTGTCGGCCGCCGGCAACATCTTTGCAGCGTCCCGGGTCACCATCACATCAAGCACGGTCGGCCGGTCCCCGGGGGCAAACGCCCGGGCAAACGCGCCGGCAAGCTCCGTCGGCGCGCTCACCCGCTCGCCAAGGGCCCCCATCGCGCGGGCAACGGCGGCATAATCTGTCTGCCGAAGGTCAGAGGACTGATACGCCCCCTCGCCGTACATCAGGTGCTGAAGCGCCTTCACGTAGCCGGACGCCGCGTTGTTCACCACCACAATCGTAATCGCAAGGTTCATGCGGATCGCCGTCTCAAGCTCCCCCAACACCATGTTGAAGCCGCCATCCCCGGTGAGCGCCACCACCGTGCGCTCGGGCGCGGCAAGCTTGGCCCCCATCGCGCCCGGCAACCCATAGCCGATGGACGCAAACCCCCGATCGGGCACAAAGGCGCGCCCCGGCACCCGCGTGTCAAAGAAAAGCCCGCCCCAGTGCGCGGCAAACCCACCATCGGCGACAAAAATTCCGTTGTCGGGAAGCGCGGCGCGCAGCTCCGTGATCAGCCGGCCCATGCCAATGGGCGTCGAAGAATCCTCAATCCGCTCCCGCGCGGTCTCAAACCAAGCCGCCTTCGCCGTCGCAATCTCATCAAGATAATGCGGCCGGCCAGGCCCAACCCCAAGGGCGGCATGAAGGTCAGCAAGACCCTCCCGAACATCCCCCCAAAGCCGCACCGTCGGCCGATAGGTCCGCCCCATCTCCTCCGCCACGATATCAAGGTGGATCACCGTCTTGCCCGCCGCCGGCACCACATACCGCTTGGTCGCGATCTCGCCCAGCTTACAGCCGGCCACCAAAATCACGTCCGCCGCCTCAATCATGGCGTTGGCGACACGGTCGTAACGTCCAAAAAGCCCCAGCGAGAGCCCGTCCACACAAGGGATCGCGCCCTTGCCCGTCAGCGTGTGCGCAACCGGGATGTGATGGGCCCGCGCAAACGCCGTCAACGCCTCCGCCGCGCCCGAAAGGTGCACCCCACCGCCCGCCAAAACCACCGGCCGCTTGGCGCCCGCCAACAGCGCCGCCGCCCGCTCCACCCCATCCGCGGCCGGCCGGCAGCGCACGGCGGGCGCGGCCTCAAACGCTGCGTCGATCGCAAACGCATCCTCATCAAACCCATGGGTGCCGTGGGCGACATCCTCCGGAATGTCGAGCACCACCGGGCCCGGCCGGCCGCTGGTCGCAATCTCAAAGGCCCGGCGCGCCAGCTCCGGCACCCGCGCAACGCTCTCGGCGCGCAAAAACGCCTTCACCGCCGGGCGCAAAATGGCGGCCTGGTCGGTCTCCTGCGTCATATTCTTGCCCGCATGGTCGCGGTTCGCATCGCCCACAATCGCCACCACAGGGGAGCCCGCGTTCAGCGCCTCCACAAGCCCCGTCACAAGGTTGGTGGCGCCCGGCCCCAGCGTCGCATCGCAAAGCCCTACCCGGCCCGAAACCTTGGCATAGGCATCGGCCAAGAACGCGGCCGACCGCTCATCATTGATGAGATGGTGGGAGAGCGAAAGCCGCCGGCACGCGTCATAAAACGGCAGCAGTTGAAAGCCGCCCATCCCAAAGATCGGCCCCGCACCCGCGGCCTTTAACGTGCGGGCGAGCGCCTCGCCCCCGGTCATCTCGTTTTGCATCTCAACTGCCCCGCCGGATTGCCGCCTGGCTCTGCGCGATCGTCACACCCATGCCGGACGCCATGTAGCCGCCATCCACAAAGAGCGTTTGGCCCGACACATAGCCCGCCTCATCGCTCACCAAAAACGCCACGGTGTCGGCAACCTCCGCCGCCGTGCCATAGCGCCCCGCGGGGATGGTCCGCTGATAGTCCGCCCGCTGTTCGGCCGTGTGGTTTGCGCGCGAGAGGGGCGTGTCCACAGGCCCGGGCGACACCGCGTTCGCCGTGATCCCATAGGGCCCCAGCTCCAGCGCCATCTGCGCCACAAGGTGCGTGAGCCCCGCCTTCGACACCCCGTAGGCCGTCCGCCCAAACCCCGCGCGCGAGCCCGAGATGGACGAGATCGCCACCATCCGCCCCGGCGCGCGGGCCGCCACAAGGTCCCGCGCGGCGAGCTGAAAAAGGTCAAACGCGGCCACAAGGTTGATGGCCACCGTGCGCTCAAAGACGGCCCGTTCCGTGTCCAAAAACGGCGTCACACTCGCAATCCCCGCCGCGTGGATCACAATGCCGAAGGGCCCCGCAAAGCGCGCCGCCTCGGCATAGCCGTCGCGCAGCGCCGCAGGGTCGGCCAAATCGCACGAAAGGCCCAGAGCATCGGGAAGGTCCGCTGCCCGGTCCGCCACCGCCGAGCCAAGGTCGATCAACACAACCTTGCGCCCCTCACACAGCCGGGCGGCCATGGCAAAGCCCAGCGCCCCCGCGCCCCCCGTCACCAAAACGGACCGCGGCACACTCATTGGGACGGTACCATCAGCGTCAGCCCCCCATCCACCGGCAGCACCGCCCCTGTGATGTAGGCCGCCTCGTCCGACGCCAGGAAAAGCGCGGCCTGCGCCACATCAAACGCCGTGCCCTGCCGCTTCATGGGCGGGATCGCGGCGCGGCGGGCGGCAAGGTTTTGCGCGTCCGCCACCTTGCCGGCTATGGCGTGGGCCACGTGCGGCGTGTCGATGAGCCCCGGCATCACAACGTTGGCGCGGATCCCGTCCGCAGCATGGGCGACGGCAATGGTCGCGCAAAGCCGGTTGAGCGCCGCCTTCGAGGCTTCATAGGAGGCGTAGGCGTAGCCGCCCGCCGCAACCGCGGCCACCGATGAGACAAACACAAACGCCCCTCCGCCCGCGGCCCCCATGGCCGGGATCGCCGCCTTGGCCGCCAAAAATGCCCCATCAAGGTTGATGGCAAAGACGCGCCGCCAGTCGGCCAGCGCCTCGTCCATCACCCCGCCCGGCGCGTTCATGCCAACATTATAGTGGACCACATCAACCCCGCCCCACAGGCGGGTCGCCTCCGCAACGGCAGACGCCGCCGCGCCCTCCTCGGTCACATCGGCGCAAAACGGGGCGCTGCGCCCCCCCTCGGCCGCAATCAGCGCCACCGTCTCCTCCGCGGCCGAAGGGTTGCGGTCCACACACAGAACCGCCGCGCCCTCCCGCGCAAAGAGCACCGCCGCCGCCTTCCCATTGCCCCAGCCCGCCCCGATGGAGCCCGCGCCAAACACCACCGCACGCTTGGTCGCAAGCCGCCCCATCAGTTTGAGAGCGCCCGCGGCAACCACAACACAAGGTCTGGGAAGGTGATCGCAAGCGCAAGAACGATCAACTGAAGCACCACAAACGGAATAATCCCGCGATAAATCACCCCCATGGACACAAGGTTCCCCGCCGCGCCTTTGAGGTAAAAGAGTGCAAACCCAAACGGCGGCGTCAAAAAGCTTGTTTGAAGATTGACCGCCACAAGAACGGCAAACCAATAAACAAGGTCACCCCGCGCCACATGGTCGCCAAGGTCCATGATCGCGACAATGGGCGCAAAGATCGGCAACACAATCAGCGTGATCTCGATCCAATCGAAGAAAAAGCCCATGGCGAAGATCATCACCATCATCGCAAACAGCAAGCCCCAGTCGCCAAGGGCCAACGACTGCGCCGTCTCCACAAGAAACGCGTCACCGCCGATCTTCTTGAAGATATATGAAAACGCAGTCGCCCCCACAAAGATGAAGAACAACATCGCAACAGTGCGGACCGACCCATCCGCACTGTCAAACAACACTTTTGGTGTGAGCCGCCCCCGCAGCGCGCCCAAAAGCAGCGCCCCCACCGCGCCAACCCCGGCCGCCTCCGTCGGCGTTGCAATGCCGCCCAGGATGGAGCCGAGCACCATCGTGATCAGCGCGATCGGCACCAAAAGCGCCACCACCGTCTGTAGGAAGAGGCCGTCACGCTCCTCGGGCGGCAGCGGCGGGGCCTTTGGCGCCACCTCAGGCCGCGCGGCGCTGTAAAGCGTGATGAAGAGGACATAAAGCGCCGACAGCACCAACCCCGGAAGGAGCGCCGACATGAAGAGCCGGCCGATGGAGACCGACAAAAGGTCCCCCATGAACACCAGCATGATCGAGGGGGGGATCAAGATGCCAAGCGTCCCCGCCGAGGCAACGGTGCCTGCCGCGAGCGACGGCCGGTAGCCGCCCGACAGCATTGTGGGCAGCGCCAACACCGTCAGCATCACCACCGATGCGCCGATGATCCCGGTGGCGGCGGCCAAGATCGTCCCCATCAGCACAACCGCAAGGCCGAGCCCGCCAGGCACCACACGCAAAAGCCGCTGGAGCGTCAAAAGCAGATCTTCCGCGATCCGCGTTCGCTCCATCACCAGCCCCATGAAGATGAACATGGGCGCGGCCACCAAGACCGGGTTTTCGATGGTCCCACCAAAAATCCGGTTTGGGATGAGTGTCGCGTGGATGAGCCGCATCTCGCCAATCAGAATAGCAATAATGCCAAAGATGAGGCTCACACCCATCAACATGACCGCCACCGGCGCGCCCGAAAACAGCGCCACAATGAGCGCCAAAAACATCAAGCCCGGCAAAAGATCGGCAAACATCTCAACCATAGGGCCGGTTCTTCGACACGAGTGTTTTCGACCGCTCAAACGGCGTCTCAATGAGGTGCGGCGCCCGCAGCGCAACAATGGCCCGCAGCGCCACCGACAGCCCGCCGCAGATGGTCAACACCGCAGATGCCGGAACAGCTGCCTTGATGATCCACCGGTTTGAAAGACCAATTCCCCCCGGCGAGCCCTCCCCGCGCACAAATGCACGCTCGGCAAACTCATAGCCGTAGATTGCCACAAAGGTCATAAACGGGACCAGGAAGAGAAGAACCGCAAAAACCTCAATCCAAAGCCGCGTTCGGTTGGAAAGGTTGAGCGCGAACACATCAATACGCACGTGCGCATCTTTCAAATACGCATACCCGAATGCGAGCACCGCAATGGCCCCGTGCAAGTGCCACTCAAGCTCTTGCAACATGAATGAGCCGGTGGCGAAAAACCGCCGCCCGATCACATCGTAAAGGATCACCGCGGCGAGCACGAACAAGAGCGCCCCGCACAGAACCGCAAACGCCCGGCACGGGATCGCCAAAACGTCCGCAATCCGCAAAAGCTTACGCATGGAAAACGCCAAAGATGGCGGAGCGCAAAAACGCCCCGCCACACGCCATCACTTCAGGTAACCGTAGCTGGCCCACTCCGCGTACTGCTCGCGAAACTCTGAAAAGCTCGCCCAGACCTCGCCGAACTCTTCGTCCTCTTCGCTCATCTCCGCGGCAACCTCGTCCCAAGCGCCCTTAAACGCGTCCAGCATCTCGGGGCTCCACCGCTGGAACGCCACGCCGGCCTCCCGCAACGTCGCCATCGGCGCCAGTTGCATGGATTCGCCCCGCGCCATGGTCCGCGTCACGTTCGCGGCGCAAACCTCCTGGATCACGGCCCGGTGCTGGTCCGACAGCCCCTCCCACCGGTCTTTGTTGACGATGAACGTGATCAACGAGGTCTGCTGGTGCCAACCCGGGAAGTAATAGTTGTTGGCATAGGTGTTCATCTCAAGGTTCAGGTCGATCGCAGGAAAGCTGATCTCCGCCGAATCGATCGTCCCCAGCCGAAGCGCCGTCATCGTGTCCGCCGGCGGCAGCGACTGCGCCTGCACGCCAAGTTTTTGCAACACCCGCGCGCCAAGCCCAAAGATGCGCATTTTGAGGCCCTGAAGGTCCTCAACGCTCTCAATCGGCTCGCGGAACCAGCCGGACGCCTCCGGCACCAACACCGCGCAAAGCTCGGAGTGGATGTCAAAGCGGGCGCCAATCTCGTTCCATTTCTCACCGCCGCCGCCATTATACCACCAGGCGACGTATTCCTTCACGTCCGGCCCAAAGGGAACCGCCGTAAAGAGCCCCGCCGCCGGGATTACACCTTGCGCAAAGCCCGGCGAATACCAGCCCGCGTCCACCGCGCCGGTGGAAACAGCGTCCCAAATCTCATTCGAGGCGACAATCGCGCCAGGATCGTTGAATTCAATCTCAAGGTCACCGCCGGTCAGCAGCGACACGCGCTCCCCAAGGGCCCGGCCCGTATCCCCCAAAAGCGGCAACGTGCCGGCATAGATCGATTGCATGACCAGCGTCTCCGCCTTTGCGGCCGACACCATCGACAGTGCGGCCAGCGCCGCAACCGTTGCGTGGAACGTCTTCATGAACCCTCCCGAGCGGTTCTTGTTGGTTGCCAGGACTGTGGCACGTTAAACCCCCAACGCAAAGGCACCCCCGGACCCGCCCACACCATGTTCGTTTCCCACGCCCACCGCTTCATCTTCCTGCGCACCGAAAAGACCGGCGGCACCAGCCTTGATGCGGCCCTGCGCGCGGTTTTCGACGAGGGCATCACCTTCCCCGGCCAAGTCCGCCCCAGCTGGTCCAAAAAACTGCCCTTCAGCTACGGCGGCCTCCAGCGAAGGGCCCCGCGCCTCTTCGGCCTTCACCCCCACGCCACCGCCGCCGACGCCAGAGCCGTCCTCGGCAAATCCGTGTTCGACAGCTATTTCAAGTTCGCCGTCGAGCGGAACCCGTGGGACCGCCAGATCTCGCTCTACACCCACCGCGAGTGGAAAAAAGGCAAAGACAACAAGAACTTCGACAAGGACATGCAAAGCATCCTCTATCGATCAACCGAGCTTTGCCGCCTCAACAATTTTGCCATGTACGCCATCGATGGAGCCGTCGTCTGCGACCGTGTGCTCGACTACGCCACCCTCCACGACGACCTCAAAACCCTCGCCACTGAACGCGGGTGGCCCGACATCACCGCCCACCTCCCCCGCCTTCGCCAATATTCCGGCGAGCGCCCCCATTACTCCACATACTATTCCGACGAAACGCGAGACCTCATCGCCCGCTGGTACAAAAGCGAGATCAACGCCTTCAACTACACGTTTGACGACCGCCGCTAAACCGTGAGCAGCCGCGCCCGCGCCGCAATGTCCTCGGCCAGCACCGAAACCTCACGCTCCATCGTCGGCGCATAGGCAATGGGCGCGCGCGGCGCCCCCAACCGCGCCACCCGCGCGCCGGTTTCCTCCGCGATGGTCGCCACAATCTCGGCCCCGAAACCAGAGACCTGCACCGCCTCGTGAACCACCAGCGCGCGGCCCGTCTCCTCCACCGAGGTCAACACCAAATCCCGGTCCCAAGGCCAAAGCGTGCGAAGATCGATCACCGCCGCCGACACCCCGTCCGCCGCCAGCGCATCCGCCGCCTCGATGGCGCGGTGCACCATCGCCGACCACGTCACGATCGTAAGATCCGCCCCCTCCCGGCGCATCACAGCCTTGCCAAGGGGCACGCTCTCCCCCTCATCCAGCGGCCCCGTCAGCGGCCAAAGCCCCTTGTGCTCCATAAACACCACAGGGTCATCGCACCGGATTGCCGCGCGAAGCAGCGCATAATTGTCCTGCGGCGTCGCCGGGCACACCACCACGAGCCCCGGAATGTGCGTGTACCAAGCCTCCAGCGACTGCGAATGTTGCGCGGCGGACGAGCGCCACATGCCAATGGGCTCGCGCACCGTAATGGGCACCGTCGACTGCCCGCCAAACATAAAGCGCGCCTTCGCCGCCTGGTTGATAAGCTCGTCAATGGCACACAGGGCAAAGTCGGAAAAGCGCATCTCCACCACCGGCCGCGTGCCGGTCATCGCCGCCCCCACCGCAACGCCCATGATCGCCGCCTCAGAGATCGGCGCGTCCGAAATCCGGCCCGGCCCAAAGGTGTCCACAAGCCCCTTATACTGGCCAAACACCCCGCCCCGCCCAAGGTCTTCCCCCACGCACCACACCGTGGGGTCGGCCGCCATCTCCGCCGCAACCGCCAGGCGCCCGGCCTCCATGTACGTCACATCACTCATGAAAGCGCTGCCGAGAGCTTGGCCGCCCGACCCGAAACGCTCTTGCGACGATCCCCGCAATGCCGGGCAAGCTCAGGGCGCAACCACGCCCGCAGCGACGGGTCCCCCGCCGCCCACGCGGTCAGCGTTTCCATGGTGTTGATCAACACAATCCAATCCCCATGCTGGGCCAAGTTCGTCTTCATCAGCGCCGCGGCCCGCTGTTTTTGTGCCGGCGTCATGTCATCGGCCAGCCGGTGAAAGAGCTTGGCCAGCGTCCACTGCGCCGAGGCCTGGTCAAGCGACCCCAGCGCCAAAAACCGGTCGATGTACGGCACCAGAAGGTCATGCCGCACAGCCTCCACCCGCATCATCGCGTTGGATGTGCGCAGCCGCACAACAGCGTCATCGCTCTCATAGCAGCGAAAAAGCGCCTCAACCCGCGAAGGCTCACCAAGCACCGCCTCCACCACCGCAACCGTCTGCCCCAACGAATTCGGATGCCCGCCGGTGAGCATCGCCTCAAACGGCGCCCCACTCAAAATGCGGCAACCTTCGGCGAACCCACATCCTGCACATCGTCAAACGCCCCCGCCGCCTCCGGATAGGGCCGGTCGGCCGCAACTGCGGCGTGCCCCGCCATCTCCTCGTCCGCGGCGTTCGCGATAGCGTCGAGCGCGTCATCGGGAACGCCCGCCAGCACCAACGCGGAACGGCACGCAGCAATGGGGTCTTCCTCAGCCGTGCGCCGCGCCACCTCCTCCGCCGGCCGATAGGCTCCCGGATCCACCGACGTGTGCCCCGTTTGCCGAAACGTCACCGCATGGATGAGCCGCGGCCCACCCCCGCCGCGCACCGCCGCAATTGCCTCCCGCGCAACGCCGTCCACAGCCGCCACATCGTTCCCATTCACCACCTCCGCCGGCAGGCCGAGCGAGCGGGCGCGGGCCGCTGCCCCATCCCCCGCCGTCATCGTTGAGGTGCGCGTGGTGGCCGCCCAATCATTGTCCTCACACACAAAAAGCACAGGAAGATCAAAGACCTTCGCCCAGTTCAGCCCCTCCAAAAACGGCCCGCGGTTGATCGCCCCATCGCCAAACAGGCAACACACGATCCGATCATCCCCCAAAAGCTTGATCGCATGGGCGGCCCCCGCCGCAATCGTGATGTTGGCCGACACCACGCCGTTGGCGCCCAACATCCCCACCGAAAAATCGGCAATGTGCATCGAGCCGCCCTTGCCCCCGCAAGAGCCCCCCTCGCGGCCAAAAAGCTCGCACATCATGGAAAGCGCATCGGCCCCTTTGGCGAGCGTGTGCCCATGGCCGCGGTGGGTGGAGAGCAAGCGATCATCGCCCCGAAGGTTTGCCACAATCCCCGCCGCAACCCCCTCCTGGCCAATGGACGGGTGGATCGCCCCAAGCACACGACCCGCCTTCGCCCCCGCAATCGCGGCCCGCTCAAAGGCGCGAATGCGGTGCATCAGGCGAAAATGATCCGTCAGCCGCGCCACATCGATGTTGGTTTGCATGAAACTCCCCCGCCACCTGGGCACTGCTCCGCACCGCTCTTGGCTTCATCCAGCGTGCCCGCCAAACTCCCCGCAATCAACCGGAGGGACGCCGATGTCACCGATCCTTGCCCACACGGTCACAAAACTGGCTGGCGCGCGGGGCCACGTCGTGATCTGCGGCTCCCACGGCGGCACCTACGCAGGGGAAGCGGCGGCCGCCGCCGGCGTTGCCGCCATCCTCCTCAACGATGCCGGAATTGGAAAAAACCGCGCAGGCGTCGCAGGCCTTGCCATTTTGGAGCAGCACGGCATCGCAGCCGCTGCCATCTCCCACGCAAGCTGCCGCATCGGAAACGCAGACTCGGCCGCCGCCACCGGCGTCCTCTCCACCGTCAACGCCCCCGCCCGCGCCCTTGGCGTCAGGGAGGGTGACGCTGCCCTCACCGCCGCCGAAACGCTCGCCGCCGCCGCGCCCCCGTCCGCCACCATCACCATGGGGGAAGAGCATCGAACCGAGCGCATGATCGCCGGCCGCCGCCTTGTCCTCATCGACAGTGTGTCCCTCGTGCGGCCGGAGGACGAAGGTGCGCTCGTCATCTCCGGCTCCCACGGTGGATTGGTGGGCGACGATCCGGCGAGCGCCGGCCGGGCCGACGCCTTCCTCTTTGCCTACAATGATGCCGGGCTCGGCGCTGAGGAGGCCGGCGCTGCCCGCCTCCCCGTGCTGGAGGGCCGGGGCATTGCCGCCGTCACCGTCTCCCACGAAAGCGCCGAGATCGGCCTTGCCCACGAGACGTTTCACGGCCTCATCAGCCGCGCCAACCCCCACGCGCTCGCCCTTGGCCTCCTGCCCGGCACCCGCCTCAGCGATGGGCTTGCCGCCCTTCCTGCGCCCTGATCAAAGGGCCGGATCAGCCACCCGGTAGAGCGAAAACGCCGGCGCCTCTGCCACAAGCGCAACCCCGGGGGGCGCAGGCTGGGGCAGGTGCTCAACCCCAAAAACAATCAAATAATCAAACGCGTTGAGGGGAATCTCGACAAACGGGTTCTTGGGTGCCTCACCCGGCGCAAACACGAACTCATGATTGCAGCACCCCCGCCACTCGGGCGCTTCGTCAAACGTGATGCGCAGCGGCTGGTGGCCCGGGTTGTGAAACATGGAATTCACAAACGCCTGCCGCTCCACCAGCGCCCAGGCCGCCAGGTGGTTGTGGAGCCCAAAATTGCCGAGCCGCTGGCGTTCGCGCATCACCGCCACCGCCACCCGCTCCCCAGGCTCCACGGTGGCAACCGCTGAGCGCAGGCTGGCATTCACCTCCCCCGCGCCCAAAAATGCCACCGCAATCGCCCCGAACCGCAGCGCCAAAAGCCCGCCAAACAGCGCCACCAATGCGCGGCGCAGCGCTGCGGCCGACACACGCCAGTCCGCCACCGCGCAAAACACAATCCCCACCACCGGCAACAACCGCCAGTCCGCCATACCCGACCCAAAGATCATGATTGGCATCGCAAGGTAGACCGCAAACAACGTGGCGAGCGAAAGCACCATCACCGGTGCCACCACCAACCGCCGGGTGAGCAAAAGCCCCGCCATCACAAGCCCGAAGACCACCATCACAACAAGGTCGAGCGGCAAAAACACCGTGTGGAACGCCTCCACAAGGTACCCCACCTTGTGCCGCACCGAGCCCCAGACGATCTCCCCATCCCCCGCCGTCTGGCTGAAAAACGTGAACGCGATTGCCGGCGCGAAGGGGAGCGCGTCCAACGCCAATCGCCCCGCCCCGCCCCGCCGCAACACCGCGCGGCTGAACTCTGACGTCCCAACCAAAACCGCAAGGATCCCAAAGCCATAAAGGTGGACAATGGCCGTCGCGCTCGCCCAAAGCGCAAGGGCCGGAAGGCGCACCGCCACCGACCGCTCCCGCAGCGCAAGCCACAGCGCAAAGCCCCACAGCGCCAGCGCAATGGAGAGCGCGTAGTTCAAGAAGCCCCAAAGTAGAGGCCCATGGTAAAGCAAAAAAAACACCAGAAGCGAAAAGAGCGACCACCGCCCGAAAAGCTGGCGATGCACCACCACCGCCCCCGTCGCCACCCCCACCATGATGATCGAGACAAACAGGATCGAGGCCGCCGCCGGGGACATCACCGACAAGAGTGGCGGCAACAAAAGGTCCACCCCAAGGTTGGGCAGCGCGTGCCACTCGATGGCGTAATAGGGCTGGAGCGCGGGCATCTCATCCAGCTTTGCGATGAGAAGCGCCCGCGCCACATGGGTCGGAAGGTCAATGAGCGGGATCGGCACCGTGATGAACAGCGGCGCCAACGCCACTGCCATCAAGGCGAGGAAGGCGGCAACCGGCGGCCGCCCGGCTTGGTTCATCGCTTGGATGCCAAAAACCCTTTAACGAGCCCCATCACACCGCCCGACAGCGTCGCATCCAACGCATCGGCAAAGGTGTCCGCATCACGGATGGAGGCAATCAACGGCGGCTCCAGCCGGATAACGTTGCGGTTGTACTCGGTGAAGGCCACCAAAATCTGGTGTTCGCGCAGCAACGCGGCCCCCAAGAAGCCCGCCAAAGAACCTTTCAACTTGTCATCCAGCACCGAAAGCATCGGCCGCACCGCAAGGGGCATCGCGCGCGACATATCCTGGAGCTCAAGGCCAATCATCAGCCCCTGCCCGCGCACATCTTTGATGAGTTTCGGATATTTCGCCTGGATCTCCCTGAGCCGCGCCAGAAGATGCTCGCCCGTGCGGGTGGCGTTTTCCATCAACTGTTCGTCGTAAAGAATGTTGAGGCCTTCAATGGCCGTCACACACGCTTCGCCGATGCCGCCAAAGGTTGCCGGCCCGTGGATCAAAGCATCCTTGGGCTTGCCATAAGCTTTCATATAGACATCGCGCTTGGCGATCATCGCCGCCATTGCGCACTTGCCGCCGCCAAGCGATTTGGCGAGCGCGGTGATGTCCGGCACCACGCCATGGTGCTCAAAGGCATAAAAGCGCCCCGTACGGCCAAGCCCGCACTGCACCTCATCGGCCACCCAAAGGATGCCGGTTTCATCGCAAAACTTACGGAGGCCCTGCCAAAATTCGGTGGGCGCGCCGACAATGCCGCCGCCCCCCTGCACCGTCTCCAGGACGATGACGCCAATATCCGGGTCCGCCTTCACCGCCGCGCGGATCGCGTCAAGGTCCCCAAACGGCACCTTGACGACATTTTCGACCAGCGGAAACTTCGCTTGGTAAAGCGGCGAGTCAGTGATCGACAAAACGCCTTTGGTTTTCCCGTGAAAGGCGTTTTGCGCGTAAACGACCTTGACGTTTTTCTTGCCCGACGCCCGCTCGGCCAGTTTTAGCGCCGCCTCCATCGCCTCCGAGCCCGACGAGCCCAAGAACACCATATCAAGGTCGTCGGGCGAAACGGCCGCCAAGTTCTTCGCCAACGCCGCCGCGTATTGGGACAGGAATGCCATTGCGATTTCATGGCGCTTTTCATCGGCAAACGCGGTACGCGCGCCCAGAATACGCGGGTGGTTGTGCCCAAACGCCAGCGAGCCGAACCCGCCGAAGAAATCGAGGATTTTTGTGCCGTCCTCGGTCTCGTAGTGCATCCCCTCAGCGCGGACGACTTTGATTTTGTCGAACCCAAGCAACTTCATGAAGTGAAGCTGCCCAGGGTTGAGGTGTTGCACGAACAGCGATGTCATCTCGCTGAGCGGCATTGATTTGGCGCCGTCAACGGTGATGAGGTCGGGCTTTTCGATCGCCGGCACCTCGATGGGCGCGGCCTGCGGGCGGGTCAACATTGACTGTACCTTACTTGTTGGCCGGAACCGGCGACGTCGTGGCAGTAACGGGCGCACCCTTCGCGGCGCGATACTCCGCATAGGCCGCGTTCAACATGTCCGAATCGTTGTGCTGCGGCACCCAACCAAGGTCACGCTCCGCCGCCTTGGTGTCGCGCACACAGTATTCGTCCGCAATTTTATATTGTTCCGGGTCCATCAGCGGCATGTTCACCCGGTCGAGCCCCTCAAGCGTAAGCTTTACGAGCGAACCCGGCGTCGGCACCAAGATCGACTTTGACCCCGCCGCCTGGATAAGACTTCCGAGCAGCGCACGGACAGAGGGCGGGTTGCGGCTCCCAAGGTTATACTCGCCGTTGGGGCAGCCATGCTTCGCCGCCAGCCGCGAGGCCTCCGCACAATCATAAACCGACACGAACTGATAAGGGTTTTTGCCCGATCCAATCATCGGCACCGGAAGGTTCATGTCGATCAACTTAAACAGCTTTGCCAAGATCCCGAGCCGCCCCGGCCCGATGATCAACCGCGGCCGAAAAATTGAAACGTTCATCCCCTCCGCCCGCGCGGCAAACGCCGTTTCTTCAATAGCGCGCTTCGAAAACCCATATTCACCAATGGGTTTTGCGGGATGATCTTCTGTCTGCGGCGATTGGACCGTGTGCCCATAGATCATGTCGGTGGTGAACTGAATATACTTTGACGCGCCCGCCCGCTGGGTCGCCCGCAACAGATTGCGCGCGCCAAAAAAGTTCACCGGCCAAAAGAAATCATACCGATCCCGCCGCTTCTGGATCGGCGACAACATTTTTGCCGCAAGGTTGTGCACCACATCATCTTGCGCAATCGGGAGTTTTTCCACCGCCCCCGCATCCCGCACATCGCAGTGGATGAAGGTCGCTTGGCCATAGTGCGCGTGGTTGCTGCGCTGGATATCGGCAACAACCACCTCTTCACCCTCCTCCACCAAGCGCCGGGCAAGTTCCGCGCCGACAAAACCGTCGCCGCCCATCAGGATGTGCTTCATCGTGCGCCCTCCTCGGCGACTGTTTGAGGTTTGTCCGCCCGCGCCTCGCCCCCCTGGGCGATCAAGACCGTGCCCGCACAAATGAGCCCGATCCCAACAATGCGCAGCGCATTCAGGTTCTCGTCAAAGAAGAACCACGCAGCCACCGCAACAGCCACATACGCCAACGACAAAAACGGATATGCAAACGACAGCTCCACCTTCGACAACACATAAAGGTGCGAGGCCATCGAGATCACGAACACCACCAACCCAAAAAACACAAAGGGTTGAAACACCACCTCAAAGACTTTGAGGATCGGGTTGACGCCCGCGAACGACAATTCCCCCAGCGACAACATCCCCTTCTTGAGAAGAAGCTGCGCCAGCGCATTGGTAAACACCGTAAACAGGATGAACGGGATCATCGTCATGCGGCAACACTCTTTGTTTGGGGCAAGGCGAGCGCCGTGCGCCGCCAAAAATCAGACACAATGGCCGGATCGCGCAGCGCCTCCACCTCCCCCCACCGCGGGAAAGAGTGTTTGAAGGTCGCCGCCGCCATCCGCTTGTCTTTGTAAGGGTTGATCGCGCCACCAGCGTCCAGGGTGATGGCGTCCAGCTCACCCAGCAGCGCCAGCGTTTTCGCGCCGCGATCGGGCACATCAAGGGTGAGCGTGTACCCGGGCCGCGCAAAGCTCATGACCGCCGGCGAGCGTGTCTCCCCAAACCGCTTCAGCACCGTCAAAAACGAGGCCTGCCCGTGCTTTTGCCCCGCCCTGAGAAGCGCCGGCACCACGCGGGGCGCCGCCTCCAGTGGGATCACGCTCTGATGCTGGTGCAGCCCCCGCGGCCCATAAAGCCGGTTCCATTCGAGGACCCTGTCAAGGGGGAAGAAGAACGCATCGAACGGCACCGTGCGCGCCCGCCCCGCCGCCGAAACACTGCGCAAATAAAGCGCGTTAAACGCCCGCAGCGAGAGCCCGTTCAGCGCCGAAATCGGCGGCGTGAAGGGCACCCGCGCCAGCGCCCCGCGCGCCGGCTGATCGGCCCCCGCCACGTGGTCACCCACAATCAGATGCCCCCGCCCGGTCGCGCGCCCCGTGGCAAGGCTATCAATCCACGCCACCGCATACTCGTGGGCCGCATCCGCCGCGCCCGCCCGCTCAAAGTATTCCTCAAGGCACGAGAAACGGCTTGCCCGCTCCGCAACTCCCTGCCCGGGCACCGCCATCACGCGCACCGTCGCGCTCGAAATGCGGCCCGTCAGCCCCATCCCGCCAATGGTGGCGGCAAACAGCGGGTCCCCGCGCGAAAGCCGCAGCGCGCCCTTGTGGTCCGAGCGGTGCAGCGTGATCGCCTCCACCGCTGCCCCAAAACTCCCCCGGCGATGGTGGTTTTTGCCGTGCACATCGTTGGCGATCGCCCCGCCAAGGGTCGCAAACTGCGTCCCCGGCAACACTTCTGGCATGTGGCTCGGCGCAACCGCCGCAATCAATGCCGCCAGCGACACGCCGGCATCCGCCGTCACCCGCCCCGACTCGCGGTCAAAGGCGCGCACCCGCGCCCCGTCCCGCCCGTCAAGCAGCCAGCCGCCCGCCACCGTGCAACTGTCGCCATAGGAGCGCCCGGCCCCAAACGGGAGCACCGGCTCTTCCCCGCGCAAAAGCGCGGCCGGCTCCCGCGCGGCCGCCGCCGAGCCAAGCCCCGGCAGCCCCCAAGGCTGATACCGCCGCCGCTCAGACATGGGGTGCGGCCAAGTAGATGATCCCCGACAGCGCAAACATGATCTGGCTGCGCCAGTCCGTCAGCGCGAAGGCGACGGGATCGTCATCCATCTCCTTGCGCCGGGCAAGGATCCAGATGCGCATCAAAACGTAGAGGATCAGGGGGCAGATGGGCCACAACACCCAAGGGTGCGCCACCGTCGCAAGGGTGATGTCAGAGTTGATGTAAAGCGCCAGCACCAGCACCGCGGAAAACGCCGAGCACATGCCCCCCAGCGCAATCGTCTCAAGGTCCGCCTCGCGATAGCCGCGCCCGGTGCGCTTGCGCCCGGCCCGATCGCCAATGTGCACAAGCTCCATATACCGCTTCACCAGCGCCAGCGAGAGGAACAGGAACAGCGAGAACGACAGGAGCCAGAACGACACGTCGATCTCAGCCGCCGCGCTGCCCGCCAAAATGCGCAACGTATGAAGGCCCGCCAGCGTGATGACATCGATCATCAACATGCGCTTCAGCGCCAGCGAATAGGCAAGCGTCGAGAGCACATAAATCCCAAGGAGCGCCTGGAAGAGCAGCGGCAGCGTCAGCGCCACCCCAACCCCAAACGCAAACACCCCCGTCGCCAACCACAACGCCGTTGGGATCGAAACCTTCCCCGCCGCCAACGGCCGAAACCGCTTGGACCGGTGCGACCGGTCGATCCGAAGATCCAGAAGGTCGTTAAAAATGTAGGTGGCGGACGCGATGGCCGAGAACGCGATGAAGGCGAGCACAGAGGCAAAAATGGCCTCCAGCGCCGGGAACCCGTGGGAGAGCACAAGCGGCGTGAAGACGAAGACGTTTTTGGTCCACTGGTGGGGCCGGAGCGCCTTGATGGCCGACTTTGCCGTGCGCGCCGGCACCGCCAGAGGCTCCGCATGGGCCGCCAGCGCCTGGGGAATCGCCCCACCCGGCGCAATCGCCTGGCCCTTTGCCGCCGCCTCAAAAATCGGCCGATCCACCCGCGCATCGCCAATGTAGCCGAACGTCTCGCCCGTGAGCCCCGCCGTGCGCCGGCGCCGCGCGGCATCCGCCACAATCGCGTCGCGCTTGGCCTCACCCACAAGGTTGACCGCTTCGCTGGACGCCAAAACCCCATCAAACAGGCGAAGGTGCGCGGCCACCCGCTCGGCCGTCGCAAGGGGCGCGCCGGTTGCCAGCACCACAGGCCGCCCGTCCGCCCGCGCCTGACGAATTTCCTTCAACACCGCCTCGCGATAAGGCAGCGTCGTCACATCCACAGTGGACTTTTCCGCAAGGCGCATCTTGAGCGCCTGACGTCCGCGACCAAGATCAAACGCCGCCGCCACAAGCGCTTGCGGCTCGTAGCGCAAGATGCCCAGCGCATTCTCAAGCAAAAGATCGGTGCCGATCAAGCTGTTATTGAGATCAACGTAGAGCGGCCCTAGCGCGGCAAACCGCTCGCTCGCCCGGCCACGCGTCTCACCAACGTCTTCCGGTAGCGTCGCCGCGCCACCCCACTGAACCGCTTCCATCGTCACCCTGACCGCCCAACACAACACACGCGCCACAGGCACAAAGAGGTTAGCCGACCCAGCTTGACTGAGGCCGACCAGCGCCCAGCCCAAACACTACAGGGCCAGGACGTGTTGGTGAGAGGTTAAGTGAAGCGAGGCTAAAGCAATAGTAAACTGCGCCGTAAAGGTTAAGCGTTTGCCGTTTACACGTGGAACGGCAAATAAAGCGCAATTTGAGGGAATAGGGAAATCAACAGCACCGTCAAAAGCATAAGCGCCAAAAACGGCAACACCCCGCGCGATATTTCCAACAGCGTCCCGCCCGACACCGCCTGGATGACGTAAAGGTTAAGCCCCACCGGCGGCGTGATCAGCGCACATTCCACCATGATCACGAAGAACACGCCGAACCAAATCGGGTCGATCCCCAACACCACCAACGACCCGGCCAACACCGGCACCATGATGAGGAGCATCGACAGCGCCTCCATAAAAAGCCCCATCAAGAGGAGCACCAGCGCCACCACAAGGATGAAAAGCCCCGCCGTCTCAATGTTGGCCGAGATGAACGAGGACACGTCCTGCGGGATCCGATAAAGCGCGATGGCTTTGCCAAACACCTTTGCGCCCGCCACAATCAACAAGATCACAACGGTGGTGCGCATGGATTCCACCGTTGCATCATAAAGATCGCGCCAGGTGAGCGTGCGCAGCACCACCCCGGTCACGAAAAGCGCCCCCGCAAAGCCAATCGCCGCCGCTTCGGTCGGCGTATACCACCCCTGGTAAATCCCCGTGATCACCACGGCCGCCAGCGCCACGGTGGGCAATGCGCGCAGCCCCGTGCGCCCCCGCTCGCCCCAAGAAGCCCGCGGCACCGCCTCCAACGAGGGCACGCGCCGCGCATAAAAGATCGAGAACACAACAAAGAGCCCGATCATCAAAAGCCCCGGCCCAACGCCTGCCATAAAGAGCGCAAGCACCGATTCTTCCGTAATCACCCCATAAATGATCATGATCAGCGAGGGCGGAATGAGGATCCCCAGCGTCCCCCCCGCCGCCAACACGCCAAAGGTGAAGGCGCGCGGATAGCCCCGCTTGGTCATTTCCGGGATCGCGACCGTCCCGATGGTCGCAGCCGTTGCCACCGATGAGCCCGAAATCGCCGCAAACACCCCACACGAGATGATTGTGGCCACCGCAAGCCCGCCCGGCCAATGGCCCACAAACGCTTGCACGGCGGCGAACAGATCGCGCCCAACGCCCCCCTTCAGCATCACATTCGCCATCAGGAGGAAGAGCGGCACCGCCACCAGGACAAAATTGTCCATCGCCGACAAAAAGCCCGCCGGCGCCATAAGGTCCGAAAAGCCCGCAAACGCGAGCAGCAGCACCCCCAGCCCGCCGAGCGCAAACGCCACCGGGACCCCCGCCAAAAGCAACGCAAAGAGCGAAAGGAGGATGAGAAGCGTTTCCATGCCGTCAGTCCGCGTGGGCGGCGCTGCCGGGCACCGGCCGATCATGGTCCCAAAGCACGCGAAGCCCCACCACAAAAGCCTGCAGCGCAATCAACCCAAAACCCACAGGCACCGCCGCCTGCATCCACCAGGACGGAATGTCGAGCATCGACCCCGTGGTGCGCCCCACATCAAAACTGCCGGCGGCAATCGGAAAGCCATTCCAGGCCACAAAGGCGGCGATGACGGCCACAAACCACAGCGCAAAACACTCAAAAAACCGCTGCACGGGGAGGGGCAAACGCTCCACCACCACCGTCACGCGGATGTGGTGCCAGCCGGACAACAGCCCCGCGCTCCCCACAAACACCGCCCAGATCATGAAAAGACGGGACAGCTCTTCGGCCCAGATGGTCGGTGCGTTAAAGAAGTAACGCGCCACGACCTCGTAGGTCAGCATCGCCCCCACCGCAAAGAGCAGGAACGCCGACACTGTGCTGAGGGCGGCGGTGAACCGCCCCAGCCAGCGCGCCACGTTAAAGCTTCTTCGCCGCGTTGTAGACCGCTTCGCCGAGTTCGCCCGCCTCCGACAGCCACTGGTCAATCACCGGGGCCGACGCTTTGCTCCACGCATCGATCTCTTCGGCGGAGAGCTCATAAACGCTCATCCCGTTGGCCTCAGCCTCGGCATAAGCCGTCGCCTCAATCTCAGACACCCGGTCGCGCACATCGGCCTCGGCCTGGAGCGCCGCCTCATTCACCCACATCTGCTGCTCTTCGGTGAGCCCTTCCCACGTGTCGGCGTTGATCACCACGATGAACTCAATGTCCGCAACGTTCACCTTCGTAATCGTGTCCATCACATCCCAAAGCGAACGGCTTTGCACGCCCGAAACACCGGTCATCCCAATGTCGACGGTCCCGCGCTGGTAGGCCAAGAACTGCTCAGACCCCGAGATCAACGTCGGCACACCGCCAACCGTTTGGACCCAGGTGCCGAGCGTCTTACCAAACACGCGCGCCTTCTTGCCCTTCATGGCATCCGGGGTTGCCACAGGCTCCCCGTTCGACAGCAAGATCACTGTCCCATAGGCCTGCCACCACAGAACCTTTGAGCCGGTCTCGGCGATCGCCCCGTCCAAAAGGCGGCGCACCTCGCTGCCGGGCGCAACGGCGGCCCGCACCTTGTCCTCCGTGTTGAGGAGGAAGGGCATATAAAAGACGTCCACCGCCGGGATCTCACCCACATAACGGGTGAGCGAGGCGACCCCCATCTCAATTTGCCCGGAGCCCACCGCCTCCGGCACCTCTTTGTCCTTATAAAGCTGCGCCGAATCGTAAATCTCGACCGCGATCGTGCCACCGGACAGCTCTTCAAGCTTCTCCTGAAAGAGCACCAAGTTCTGGCCAAGGTGCGATTTTAGCGGCAACTGAAGCGTGATGCGCAGCGTGGTGTCGGCCGCGAACGCCGCGCCCGTCGTAAGCGCGCCGGCCGCAATCACCGCCGCGGCTGCCACGCGCGAAAGCAAAGACAACGTCATGGGGTTTCCTCCATATTCACCGCCAACGGCGGGGCCGGTTTCCGGCATTCACAGCCATGTGAAACGCGAGGGCGCCCCAGCGCAACCCCTTATGCGGCTTTGGCAAAGAGCGAGGGCCCACCCTCCTCAAGCCCCCGCCCGCGCGCCGGAACGCGGAACGAACGGCCCGGCGCCGTCAACCAAACCTTTGCCGCGTCCGACAAAATGGGCACAAAGTCCCGCGTCATTGCCGCCACAAAAAGCTTGTCCCGCGCGGACAGCACCGCGCGCATGGCGCCCGCCAGCTCCTCCGCATCATGGGCCGTGTCCACCAACCAAAACTCGACACCCACGCGATAAACCGCGTCAAACCGCTCGCGCAGCGCCGTGTCGATGGCCGCGCCGTCTTTGGCCTGCGAGCTGATGAACACGCAATGGACCGCCATGGCATCTCTCCCCAAAATTTATATCCTTGCCGAACCGTGAGCCCGCTTGGTTAATCAGCTCTAAACGCCCGTTGCGCGGGTGATCAAAGACCCCAAGTTGTCCCCATGGCCCGGCCCCCCCTCCTCTCTTTGCAAGACGTGTCGCTCACCTTCGGCGGCACACCACTCCTCTCCGGCGCAGACCTTTTCGTCGCCCCGGGTGAGCGCATTGCGCTCGTTGGCCGCAACGGCTCCGGCAAATCAACGCTCCTCAAAATTGCCGCCGGCGACATTCTCCCCGACAGCGGCACCCGCTTCCAACAACCGGACGCCACTGTGCGTTACCTTGCCCAAGAGCCCGACCTTTCCGCCTACGCCACCGTCGGCGAATACGTGCGCGCCGGCCTCCCCGCCACCTTGCCCGACCACGCCGGCGAGCGCGCCCTCACCGCCCTTGGCCTTGACCCTGACGCGTCGCCCAAAACCATGTCCGGCGGCGAGGCCCGTCGCGCGGCCATCGCCCACGCCCTTGCGCCCGAGCCCGACGTTCTCCTCCTCGATGAGCCCACCAACCACCTCGACATTGCCGCCATCGGCTGGCTCGAACAAACTCTCAAAGCCCGCCGCGGCGCCCTCGTCCTCATCAGCCACGACCGCGCGTTTCTGAACGCCCTTGGCACCAGCGTCGTCTGGCTCGACCGCGGCCGCTCCCACCGCATGGAGGGCGCCTTTTCCGGCTTTGAAGATTGGCGCGATGGCATCCTCGCCGCCGAGGATGAAGAGCGCCGACGCCTCGACAAGAAGATCGCCCAGGAAGAAGAGTGGCTGCGCTATGGCGTCACCGCCCGCCGCAAGCGCAACATGGGCCGCCTCAGAAACCTCCAGACCATGCGCCAAGAGCGCCGCGACGCGCGAAAGGCCCTCGGCACGGCAGAAATGGGCATGGCCGGCGCCAGCCGCTCCGGCCAACGCCTCATCGTGGCGGAGGGCATTTCAAAAACCTTCCCCGACGCGCCGGTGGCAAACGACGTGTCGCTCACCGTCATGCGGGGCGACCGCCTCGGCCTCGTGGGCAAAAACGGCGCCGGCAAAACAACGCTCGTCAAAATGCTCCTCGGCGCGCTGACGCCCGACGCCGGCACCGTCAAATTCGGCACCGACCTTGCCGTCAACATCATCGACCAAAAGCGCGAAGATCTTGCCCCCAACACAAAGCTGCGCGAGGCCATCAACCCTTCGGGCGGCGACATGGTCACCATCGGCGGCACATCAAAACACGTGGCCGGCTATCTCAAAGACTTCCTCTTCACGCCCGAACAGTTCAACACCCCCGTCAGCGCCCTCTCCGGCGGTGAACGCGCGCGCGTGTTGCTCGGTCGCGCCTTCGCCAAACCCTGCAACGTCTTGGTGCTCGACGAGCCCACCAACGACCTTGACCTTGAAACCCTCGACCTCCTCGCCGAGGTCATCGCCGACTTTGACGGCACCCTCATCCTCGTCAGCCACGATCGCGATTTTCTGGACCGCACCGTCACCAGCACCCTCGTCTCCCAAGGGAACGGCCATTGGCAGGACTACCCCGGCGGCTATTCCGACATGCTCACCCAAGGCGGCCCCGACCTTGCCGCCATCAACGCCCCACCGCCAGCCCCCCAAAAGCCAAAGACGGCAAAACCAAAACCAAAACCCTCGCGCGCAAAACTCTCATTTCGCGAAAAGCACGACCTTGAAACCTTGCCCGCCACCATCGACAAGCTGGAAGCGGAGATCACAAAACTTTCCAAAACGCTCGCCGACCCCAACCTTTACGCCAAAGACCCGAAACGCTTCGACGCCGTGACCACCGACCTTGCCGCCCGCCAAACCGAGCGTGACGCCGCCGAAGAACGCTGGCTCGAACTGGAACTGAAGCGCGAAGCACTCGCCTCTTAAGCGTGGCGCCGCCCATCCCCATCACCGATGCGCAAGACCCGCGCATTGCCGTCTTCACCGCCCTCAAGGAGCGCGACCGCATCGGCCGCGACGGCATCTTCATTGCCGAAGGGGTCACAGTCCTCGCCGTTTTTCTGCGCGCGCCGATCAAACGCCTCGCGATCCTCATCGACGAGGCGCGCCTCCCCCGCCTCCCCCTCCTGGAGGCCCGCGGCAACACCCCGCTCTACGTCGCCCCCCAAAACGTGCTCGACCAGATCGCCGGCTACGCGCTTCACCGCGGCATTTTGGGCGCCGGCCGCATCCCCGCCCCGCTCCCGCTGAACGCGCTGCCAGAGGGCCCCTTGCGCCTCCCCGTCCTCATCGGCCTTTCCAACCACGACAATGTGGGCGGCATCTTCCGCAACGCCGCCGCCTTTGGCGCTGCCGCCGTCGCCACCGACCCCACCACCGCCGACCCATTTTACCGCAAAGCGATCCGCGTTGGCGTCGGCGCCCCCCTCACCGTCCCGCGCGCCACCTTCGCCAACCCCAAAACCCTGTTTGACGCGCTCAAAACCCAAGAAATCACGCCGTACGCCCTCTCCCCGGCCGGCGGCACCACGTTGCCGGCCCCCCTTGCCCCCCGCGCCGCCTTCCTCTTCGGCACCGAGGGCCCGGGGTTGCCAGCCGCGATCCTCGACCGGTGCGCCCGCCTCACCGTCCCAATCGCGCAAGATTTTGACAGCCTCAACGTTGCCACCACCAGCGGCATCGTCCTCCACGCCCACGCGGCGCAACACGGCCTTTGACGCACCGCCGCCCGGCTCCTACACGGGGGGGAAACGGAGGTTTGCCATGCCCACCCCTTGCCGCCTCATTGCCGGCCCCTTCACCTTCGCCGCGCAGCTTGAGGATGAGCTTGCGCCCAAAACCGTCGCCGCCATGCGCGCCGCCATGCCGTTCGAAAGCCAGGTGGTCCATGTGCGCTGGTCCGGCGAGGGCGTGTGGGTGCCGCTCGGCGAGCGCGATTTTGGCGTCACCTACGAAAACCACACGAGCTACCCCGCCCCCGGCCAGATGATCCTCTACCCCGGCGGCATTTCCGAAACCGAGATCCTCCTCGCCTATGGCGGCGTCCACTTCGCGTGCAAAATGGGCCAACTCGCCGGCAACCACTTTCTGACCATCACCGGCGGCCTTGAGAACCTCCACGCCCTTGGCACCAAGACCTTGTGGGACGGCGCGCAGCCCCTGCGCATCGCCTTCGATTAACCCCTTGTTCTGCCGCCCGCCCCCAGCTACATGAGGCGCCTTGGCGGAGTGTAGCGCAGCCTGGTAGCGCACCTCGTTCGGGACGAGGGGGTCGGAGGTTCGAATCCTCCCACTCCGACCAATGAATTCAACGCCTTCCCCCTTGCACGACTTTCAGTCGGGACCGGTTTTGGGTCCGGTGGGCGCCTTATGCACCGATCCCTGAAAATCAGGGTGGTGGTGCGCGTAGCGGCGCGCCGTTTCTGTCGACAGCCCGAAAAAGCCCATAGCCTCCCACTCGTCCGCGCCACCCTGAAACGCGTGCGTGACCGCCTGAGCGCTGACACCCTCAAACCCGACCGCCTCGCAGGAACGCGCGAGTGCCTTGTTGACCCGCCCGACCGGCTTGCCGTTCCACTCCGCCACATGATGCGCGCCGGCCGCGCGCCAGCGGCGAAGATGCGCCAGGAGGGGTGCGGGATTGCGGATGGTCGGCTTACGCTTTGCGGTGGGCACCTCCGTGTCGGCAGCCCGGTAGGAAAGGCCACCGGCGAGGTCCACTTAGCCGCGGCCGGCCTGGGGCGCGTACGAGGCCGCGCAGAGCGCTCCAGCGCGGGAGCCGGTCGCGGGCCATGAGAAGAAAGCGGGCGACATGGCGGCGCGTGTGGCGCCCTGGCGCCCCCTTTTTGTGCCTCCCTGTATCACCAGCAATGCCAGATGAGCCGGGCAAGCTCGTTGCGGGTAAGCCACCGCTCGCGCGGTTCTGCATTTGGGGGCAGCTCAACCGGCACAACGGCAGCGATGACCCGGTGCTTGAACGCATGGTTGATGGCGGCGCGAAGGTCTTACAGCTCGCGGCGAGCGGATTGTTCAGAGCCCCGCGCCCGCATCTAGATGTTTAATCCCGAGCTTTGATGGTGCACCTTTGACGCAAGAATTGAAGGATGCGCTATGGGCCAGGTTCTCCACGGGTGCGCCCGAACGACGCCGGCAATCCGCCCTGCGATACAAGATAGTCAAGAGAGCCTGAGGGCTCTCGCCA
>JBCCBM010000010.1:0-131269 GCA_039034015.1 Pseudomonadota bacterium
GCCGACAGGGCGCCTTAGGGGCCCGTGGAAGACTCCGGTCATTGGAAAACGAGCGGCCCGAACGTTTGCGCGCGCAAACGTTCGGGCCGCTCGTTTTCCAATGACCGGAGTCTTCCACGGGCCCCTAAGGCGCCCTGTCGGCTCCAGTTCTTTACGACATTGTCATATGAAAGAGCGCGCGCCGTCGACCCGTTCCATCCACGGCCGGATCGTCTGCCCGAATTTTTTCTTAGATCACCTTGTCCCACCGGCGGGACAGCCGAACGGCGCCATTGATGATCCCCACCATCGAATAGGTTTGCGGGAAGTTGCCCCACAGTTGATTGGTGTGCGGATCCACGTCTTCGGACAACAGGCCAAGGTGGTTGCGGCACGAGAGCATGGTCTCATAAATTTCGCGCGCTTCCTCGCGGCGATCCATGCGGCCGAGCGCGTCGATATACCAGAAGGTGCACACGTTGAACGCGACCTCTGGCGCGCCGAAATCGTCAGCGGCGTGGTAACGGTAAAGGTGGTTGCCGCGGCGCAACTTGTCGCCGATCCGCTCAACGGTCGCCACAAAGCGCGGGTCGTTGACGTCAACAAAGCCCACCTCGGCCATCAAAAGCAGCGAGGCGTCGAGGTCTTCGCCGCCAAAACTTTCCACGAACGCGCCGACATTCTCGTTCCACGCCTCGTTGCAAATGCGCGCGTGCACTTCGTTCGCCCGGGCGCGCCAGTGTTTTGGCGAAAGGCCCAGCTGGTTCGCAATCTTTGCGAGCCGATCGAGCGCGGCCCAGCACATCAGCGAGGATGATGTGTGCGTGCGCGCTCTGGTGCGCAGCTCCCAAATCCCCGCATCCGGCTGATCGTGCAACTGGAACGCGCGATCGCCGACCACCTCGAGGTGGCGAAAATCTTCCATCGTGCCCTGGCGCAGGAGGCGCTTGTCGAAAAAGGCCTGGGCGGCGGCGAGCACGATGTTGCCATAAACATCATGCTGGTGGTGCTCATGGGCCTGGTTGCCCACGCGCACCGGGCCCATGCCGAGGTAGCCTGGAAGGTCGGAATGGGTCTCGACCAGGTCTGATTCGAGGCCAATGCCGAACACGGGCTGGACGTGGTCGCCCTTGGTGAGGCTGATGATATCGCGAATATAGGTGAGGTAATGCTCCATCGTCTCAAGGTCGGATAGAGCATTCAGCGCACGGACCACAAAGAACGCGTCCCGCAGCCAACAATAGCGATAGTCCCAATTGCGCTGGGAGAACGGCGCTTCGGGCAGTGACGTTGTGACCGCGGCGACAATGGCGCCAGTTTCTTCAAACGTGCACAATTTGAGGGTGATGGCCGCGCGGATCACCGCCTCTTGCCATTCGAGCGGCAGCGCGAGGCGCAGCGTCCAGCGCTTCCAATAGTATTCGGTCTCTTCTTGGAACTCGCGGCCGATGGTGCCCGGCCGGTCGGACAAGCTTTCGTCCGGGCCGAGGAAAAGGTTAAACTCGCGCTCCAACACGAAGAATGTTTCGTCGCGGATGTAGGTCACCGGCGCATCGGTGGTGAGGCGCAGCGCCGTGTCATCGGAGACAAAGCGCACATGGTTGGAGCCTGAGGTGATCTGCGGCTTCATCTTGCCCCAGTGGAACCGCGGGCGCAGCACAAAGCGGATGCGCGGGCGACCCGCCACCGGCCGCACGCGCCGCACAATTTGCGCAGGGCGAAACACACGGCCGCGGGAGAGGAAGCGCGGGCAAAAATCGTCGATCTCCACCGCCGCGCCGTCGCTTGCCACAAGGCGGGTGCGCAGGATGGCCGTGTTCTCGATGTAGCGCTGCTCGGTGTGGGAATAGTCTTCAATTTCAATGGCGAAGGCGCCATCCTCCGGCGCGCCATTGGAGCCGAGCAGCGCGTGGAACACAGGGTCCCCATCGGGCCGCGGAAGGCACCACCACAGGATGCGGGCCTTGTCGTCCACAAGCGCGTTGATCGAACAGTTGCCGATGATGCCGAACGCCATCGTCATGCCGGCATCCCCCAAACCGAAGCCATTGTCTTAACCTTCTGAAATTGCGGCGAGCCAGGCGTGCACCGCCGAAACGTTCGCCAGCCGATGGGTGGCAAGCGTTGGCCCCTCCCCCACCTTGATGCCAAAGCCGCCCATGGCCTCGGCGACGCGAATGCCATCCTCATCGGTCACATCATCGCCGATGAAAACGGGCGTACGGCCGGCAAAGGGCGCCCCCGCCATGAATTTTTCCACCGCAACGCCCTTGTCGTGCCCGGCCCCCTTGGCCTCCACAACCATCTTGCCCGCAATGAGGTTAAGGTTTGTGAGATCGCGCACCCAACCGGTCATGGCGGTTTTAACCTCCACCTCCCGTTCCGGCGCGGCGCGATAGTGAACGGCAAGGCCCGCGCCCTTGTCCTCCAGCTTCACGCCGCCGGAAAGACCCTCCCAGGCCAAGATGCGCGCGCGCAACACGGCAATTTCTTGAGGGGGGACGGCGTTTTCCACCGCGCCGCCGGGCCCCGGCCGCCGCTCCAACCCGTGCATGCCGGCGGCCGCAATGGGCACCTTCAAAAAGCTGTCCACCTCCGACACCTTTCGTCCGGTCACCACTGCGACGGCGCCATCAAGGCGGGCCAGCAACCCCTCAATGATTTTTGGGACAGCGGCCGCCACCGTCACCCCATCGGGACGGTCGACAATGTCCACGAGCGTCCCGTCAAAATCCAGGAAGAGCGCCGGCTTGGCCGGGACAGGCGGTGTCATGGGGCAAAACCCTTGCGGCCAAAGGCAAAACGCCATTCAGGCGCCGCACACTGGACACAGTTCCCCCGTGCCGGCAAGCGCTAGGTGGCCAAACTCGTCTCCACGCGCGGCCTGCGATCGGGCGCCTTACAAAGATCGTAAATGACGCACGCCTCACACAGCGGCCGCCGTGCCTTGCACACGTGCCGCCCGTGCAGGATCAGCCAGTGGTGCGCGCCAAGCTTAAACGCGTCCGGGACCACCCGTTCCAGCACCTTTTCCACGTCATCCGGCGTTTTGCCGGGCGCGAGGCCAAGCCGGTTGGAGACGCGAAAGATGTGCGTGTCGACAGCGATCGTCGGCTCACCAAAGGCTTCATTGAGGACAACGTTTGCGGTCTTTCGCCCCACCCCCGGCAGCGCCTGGAGCGCCGCACGGTCGGCCGGCACCGCGCCGCCATAGTCCGTCACCAAGGTTTGCGAGAGCGCAATCACGTTCTTTGCCTTGGTGTTGAAAAGGCCGATGGTTTTGATGAAGTCGCGCACCTTCTCTTCGCCAAGCGCGACCATCGCGGCGGGCGTGTCGGCGGCGGCAAACAGTTTTCGGGTCGCCTTGTTGACGCCCACATCGGTCGCCTGCGCCGAAAGCACCACCGCCACCAACAGCGTGAACGGGTTGGTGTATTCAAGCTCGGTCTTTGGCTCGGGCAGCGCATCGGCGAGCGCTGCAAAGAGCGCCGCCGTCTCCGCCTTGGTATAGCGCGGGCGTTTGAGCGTTTTGGCCTTCACCGCAGGAAGGCGTCGTTCCACACCGCCTCGATGATGGGCGTCCACGAGGCGTGGGGCTCTTGCAGCGTTGGCGCTGCAACGCCCACCTCCTCGCCAAATTTGGCGCGGTCCGCCTCGGGGAGCGCTTCAATGGCAATCACCGCCGGGTCGCCCCAAACGGCGGGGTCCGCCTTGCGCGCCTGCGCCTCCACCGAGAGCAAAAAGTCCGCCACCACCAGCGCGCCAGCCTTGTCGCTGGAATTGTGGGGGATCGCGACGAAGTGCACGTTGCCGAGCGTGCCGTCCTCGAACGCGCCCACCATCACGCTTGGCGGCAAGAGCCCGTCGTTGATGGCGGCGGCCGCATCGCTGGGGTTGTGGGTGAGGGCGAGCGCAATTTCACCATCCGCGAACAGCCGGCGAAGCTCTGCAACGTTTTGCGCGAACGCCTCGCCCCGGCGCCACGCGTGGCCGTGCAACGCCTCCAAAAACGGCACCATGTGCGCCTCAACGAGGGCACGCCCGTCCTCGCCCGCCGGCGACAACAGCACCGAAGGGTCGGGCACCGTGTCAAGGAGCACCTGTTTGAGGAACGATGTCCCCAAGAAATTGGGCGGCTGCGGGTAGGTGAAGCGCCCGGGGTTCGCCTCAGCGAACTGCAGCAAGCCTTCCAGCGAGGTGGGCGGCGTGGTCCGCGCGCTGTCATAAAGATAGGTGAGTTGCGCGCGGCCCCAGGGCGACTGTTGCCCCTCAACGGCCACCGCAAAATCGGTGAGGATCGCGGGGCCAAACTGCTCCAGATCCACCAGCGACCAGTTGGGGAGTTTTTCGGCCCAGGTGTCGCCGTGGAGGAGGCCGTTTTCCTTCATGGCGACAAAATTCTCGCCATTGATCCAGATGAGGTCCACCGCGCCGCCCTCGGTGCGTCCGGCCGCGGTTTCGGCAAGCACACGGCTTACGGCCTCAGCGGTGTCGGAGAGTTTGACGTGGTTGATGGTGACGCCGTAGCGGGCCGACACCTCCCCGCCCACCCAGGCGATAAAATCGTTGATGTGCGCTTCCCCGCCCCAGGCGTACCAGTCGACGGTTTCGCCCTTGGCCTCCTCCAAAACGGCCGGCCAATCGGTGGGGTCGGCGGCAACGGCAGGCACGGGCGCCGCGAGGAGCGCTGCGGCAAGTATGGAACGGATCATTGGGGCGCTTTCGTGAGGGCGAGGGAGCGCGAGGCCCCCGCAAATGTGTTCTTGAGGCGCGCAAAGGTGAGGATTTGCGGCAAAACGGTCGCCTCGCCGCGGCCGGAAAAGAACACGTAAAGCGGCACGCCCGCCCGGCCAAAGCGGTCCATCAGCGCGCTCACATCGTTGTCGCGCCGCGTCCAGTCGGCCACCATGAAGGTGACGTCATTGTCCGCAAGCAGCGCGGCGAAAGCCTCGTCGGCGAAGACGGCCTCCTCATTCACCTTGCAGGTGATGCACCAGGCGGCCGTGGCGTTCAAAAACACCGGCCGCCCCTCCGCCTCAAGCGCCGCAAGTGCGGCCGGCGTGAACGGCACCACAGGCGCCGGCCCCGCAACCGCCACCGTTTGGGGGGGCGCTGCATCCGCCACCGGCCGCCCGACCGCCAGCGCGCCCGCAAAAATCGCCACCGCGAGCCCCAGCGCCACCTTGCGCCGCGCCCCCGTCACCCCTTGGGAGAGCCCGAACACCCACGCGGCCGTCGCCACAAGCACAAGCGCAAGGAGCGCCGCCAGCAACGGCCCCGGCCCCGTCAACTGCGCCAACACCCAGATGAGCCACGCGGCGGTCGCATAAAGCGGAAAGGCGAGCGCTTGTTTCAGCCGCACCATCCACGCCCCGGGTTTGGGCAAAATCTTCGTGAGCCCCGGCAGCAGCGACAACACCACGAACGGCGCCGCAAGCCCTGCCCCGAGCGCCGCGAAGACGGCAAGCGCCATGGTGGGCGAGGCGCCAAGCGCTGCCCCAATCGCCACCGCCATGAACGGTGCTGTGCAAGGCGTCGCAACGATCGTCGCAAGCACCCCCGTGCCGTAGGCGCCCAGGACGCCGTCGCCGGAGCCGCCGCCAACCCGCGTCAAACTGGTGCCAACCTCAAAAACGCCCGAAAGGTTGAGCGCCACCAGCGTCACCACCGCGGCCATCACCGCCACAAATTCGGGGCTTTGGAGCTGAAAGCCCCAGCCGACCCCAACGCCCGCCGCCTTCAGCGCCAACAACACGCCCGCAAGCACTGCAAACATCGTCAAGACGCCGCTCGCGTAGGCGGCGCCAATGGTCGCCCGGGTTTTGATGGGCGCATCCGCATGGCGCACCAAGCCAAACACTTTGAGCGCCAACACCGGGAAGACGCAGGGCATGAGGTTCAAGATCAGCCCGCCGAGGAACGCAAAGAGCACCGCCTCGGCAACCCCGATGGGCGGCGGCGCGGGCGCTGAGACGGCAACGGGCGCCGCTGGCGGCGGAGCGGCCACAGGGTCCGAAGCGGGGTCCGGAGCGGGGTCCGGATCGCCAAGCGCCGCCACCTGCCAGGCGCCCTCGCTTGTGGTGAGGACGCCGGCCATCGTGCCATCGAGCCGGCCGGCGCCCGACATCAGTTTGAGTGTAAAGCCCGCGCCATCGGCGGCGGGGGTCGCGGTTTGGGGGGCCGCATTGTCGATGAGGCCCGGCGTGACGGGGAAGAAGGCGGCCTCCGCGCCCTGGCCGAAGGGGACGGTGAGGTAAAGATCGTCCCCGTCGCGGGCGTAGCTGAGGGGGGCGGGCGCCTCTTCAGGCATCGCCCATTGCGCTTGGACGAAGGTGAAGGCCACCTGGCTGTCCGGCGTCGTGGTCGCGCCTGTCGCAATTTCCACGAGGGTGACACCGCTTTCGGGGATGCAAATCTCTTCGCACACCAAAAAGTCCATCTGGACGGGGACGCGCAGCGGGGCGCCCGGCCGCCAGTCGGCCGGCACGGTGATGCGCGTCATCAGCGTAAACGCGGATTTATAGCCAAAATTGACAAACGGCGGATAAGGCAATCGCTCGGGCGCGGGGAAGCGGAGGGGGTCGGCCGAGGCGCCCTCCGGCAGCGTCCAAGTGGCGCGGGGTGCTTCGCCCACATCGCCGGGGTTCTTCCAGTACGTGTGCCAGCCGTCCGCAACGCGCACACGGATCGCAACATCGGTCGCCTCGCCCGGTGCCGTGGCCGCATTGCGGGGGATCAGCTCGGCACGCAGATGATCGGTCTCGATCATTGCGCGCGCGAACGAGGGCGTGGCGACAAAAAGCGCCACAAGACACACCAAAACGCGGACCATGAACGGGCTCAACGGCGGGACAACCATGCTACGAAGGTAGCCCCGGGGCTGGCCGAGCGCCAACGCCCTCCCGTCACAATTGTGTAAAGACTGCCGTGACCGATCCCACCCCCTGCTACGAAGCCCGCTACGAAGCGCATATGCGCACCTTCCGTTTTTACATCGGCCTGTCGGTCTATGCGAACATTGCCTATGCGCCAGTCCTTGGCGGCTTCATCGCGGGGGCCTATTTTGCGCCCTTCGCGCTGTCGCTGATCTTGATGATTGTGCCGGGCATGGTCTCCACAGGCTTTGCGGCGCTGAGCGGGTTTGCCGTGCGTGAGGCCATCAGCCTCCACCGCGCGATCCAGGCGGACGGTGCAGCGGCGGGCCTTGCCCACATCACCCACTCCGCCATGCTCCCGGTGCAGACGACGATGACGCTCATCTTCCACGCCCTCGTCGCCCTCTTGATGTTCTCGACCGCCTTCTTCCGCGTCGTCCTCTAAACGCGGCGCTCCACCATCAAGGCCTTGATCTCGGCAATGGCCTTTGCCGGGTTGAGCCCTTTGGGGCACGCGTTGGCGCAGTTCATGATGGTGTGGCAGCGATAAAGGCGGAACGGGTCCTCCAGCGAATCAAGCCGCTCGCCGGTGCGCTCATCCCGGCTGTCCACAATCCAGCGGTGCGCCTGCAAAAGCGCGGCCGGGCCGAGATACCGGTCCCCGTTCCACCAATAGCTGGGGCATGAGGTGGAGCAGCAGGCGCACAAAATGCACTCATAAAGCCCGTCCAGCTTCTCCCGGTCGTCATGGCTCTGGCGCCACTCCTTTTGGGGCTGGGGCGTGTCGGTTTTCAGCCACGGCTCGATCTCGCGCAGCTGGGCGTAAAAATTGGTAAGATCGGGGATGAGGTCGCGCACCACCGGCATGTGGGGGAGCGGGTTCAGCGTGACAGCGCCCTTCACCTCATTCATGCCCGTGGTGCAGGCAAGACCGTTCAGCCCGTTGATGTTCATGGAGCAGGAGCCGCAAATCCCCTCCCGGCACGAGCGACGGAAGGAGAGCGTCGGATCAATCTTATTCTTAATATAGAAGAGCCCGTCGAGGATCATGGGCCCACAATCGTCAAGATCGACGAAGTAGGTGTCCATGGTGGGGTTCTCGTCCCCCTCCTCCTGCCAGCGGTAGACGCGAAATTCCTGAAGGTTTTTCGCGCCTTCGGGTTTGTCCCACACTTTGCCCGATTTCACGCGCGAGTTGTTGGGTAGCGTCAGCTGCGCCATTCGTCGGATCCCTCAATTTCCCCAGCGACGCAGACACACGTTCTCCGCCGTCTGCTCCTTTATCTGATAACCCTGTTCCAAGAGTTCTAAAAGGCAGTCGCGTCGCCAAGCCGCACGGTGCAGCGTCTCCATCACAACCGCCACCGGCCAGTTTTCCCGCGGCACCGTGTCGAAGAAGGGCATCAACGCCTCGTCCTCAAACCCCTCCACGTCGATTTTGATGGCGTGCGCCCGCACCCCCTCGTCCGCCAAAATCTCGGCAAGCGGGCGCACCGTCACCCGCTGCACGCCGCCCTGCTGCCCTGCGGACAAAAGGCTGGAGGCCCCCGCATTGAGGCTTTCAAAAAGGTCCGCCTCCCCCGCCGGGCCCACCGCCTCCGCGCGGATTGTTGCGGACAGCCCATTCGCGGCAAGGTTTTTGAACAAGCGCGCGCGCAACCGCGCCAAGGGCTCGATGGCGATGGCGCGCGCGTCCGGCCGGTCCCGCAAAAGGGCGAGCGTGTAGAGCCCGATGTTGGCGCCGATATCCACAAAAACGCCGCCTTCGGGCTGCGCTTTGGCCAGAAAGCGCCGCTCCACGCCCTCCTCGAGGCGGCCCTTGTACCAAATGTCGAAGTCGACCTTGTTGTCCCGCGGCGCAAGTTCAAAGGTCAGCCCCTCCACGGTGCGCGTCAGGGGCCCGCGCGGGGCGTGACGCTTCATGAAGCGGCGCAGCGGCTCGCGGATCAGCGGCGCACGCCGGATGAGGCGGGGCGGCGCCCTCACCGGCCGGCCCGCGGGTGCGCCTCCCGCACGGCCGACAAAAGCTGGCGCTCTTCGATGCCCGTATAAATTTGCGTGGAGGAAAGGCTCGCGTGGCCCAAAAGGGTCTGGATCGCGCGAAGGTCTGCGCCGTTTGCCAAAAGGTGGGTGGCAAAGGCGTGGCGCAGCGCGTGGGGCGTTGCGCTCTCCGGGAGGCCAAGGGCGTGGCGCCAGGCCTCCACCATCTTTTGCACCGCCCGCGCCCCAAGCCGCCCGCCCCGCACCCCGCGAAAAAGCGGACCGGACGACAGGTCAAACGGCGCCTCCGCCTGATAGCGCGCCAACGCATCGGCAACGGCATCAATCACAGGCACCCGCCGCGCCTTCCCGCCTTTGCCATGAATGTCGAGCCGGTCGGGCCGCGGGGGCAACGGCCCATCAAGGCCGAGCGCCTCGCTGATCCGAAGCCCCGCGCCATAAAGGAGCGCGAGAACGGCGGCATCGCGCGCACCCACCCAGCCCTCCTCGGGCTCGACCATGGCGGCCGCCGCCTCCGCCGGCACCGGCCGGGGCAGCGCCACCGTCCGCTGGGGCGCGCGCACCGCCCGCACCGCGGCCGTGTTGACACCCAGCGGCTCAAACGCCGCCATCATCGCCCGAACGCCCGCAAGGCCCCGCGCCAGGCTGCGCCTCTGCGCGCCCGCGGCCCGGCGCGCGGCCAAAAACGCCCGCACATCCCGCGGGTGCAGCGCCGATAGCGCCGCCAGCGTCACCACCGCGCCCGTGTGGCCGGCCAAAAAGTGCAAAAATTGCCGGCTGTCCCGCTCATAGGCGGCCACCGTGTGGGGGGAGCGGCCTGTGCGGGTGAGCGCGGCCAGCCAATCCTCCCGTGCAGCGCGCAAGGCGCCGTCTGTGCACGCAACGATATCCATAGGCGGGCACCTTGGCGCCGCGGCTCAAACAATCTCTTAAAGGATCGACTGGCCGGTTTTCTCCCAGTCCGCCAAGAACTGGGCGAGCCCCTTGTCGGTGAGCGGGTGTTTGACGAGCGCCTGCAACACGGCCGGCGGAACCGTTGCCACATCGGCGCCTGCGATGGCCGCGTTTTGCACATGGTTTACGGTGCGGATGGAGGCGGCCAGAATTTCGGTCTGCAGATCGTCGTAGTTGTCGTAAATGGAGCGAATGTCCGCAATCAGCTTCATGCCGTCGAGCCCGAGGTCGTCGAGCCGGCCGATAAAGGGCGAGATGAACGTGGCCCCCGCCTTGGCAGCCAACAGCGCCTGGGCGGCCGAAAAGCACAGCGTCACATTCACCATGTGCCCGTCGCCGGTGAGCGCCCGGCACGCCTTCAGCCCGTCCCAGGTGAGCGGCAGTTTGACGGCAATGTTGTTCGCAATTGCGGCAAGCTTGCGCCCTTCGGCAATCATCGCCTCGGTCTCGGTGGCGGTCACCTCCGCGCTCACCGGGCCCTCCACGCGCTCGGCAATCTCGGCGATGACATCGGCCATCGGCCGGCCCGCCTTCATGATGAGCGAGGGGTTTGTGGTCACCCCGTCGAGCATGCCTGTCTCGACCAGCGCGTCGATCTCGGCAACGTCCGCCGTGTCCACAAAAAACTGCATCGCCCTCTCCCGCGTCGTTCTGGCAGCGCCTTCCAGCACATCGCGCGGGAAAACGCTATGACAACCCGCCTATCGGTCCTCCTGCCCCATAAACTCGGCTGCCTCACCTACACCGCCGCAGAGCCGCTCGCGCCCGGCACCCTGTGCACCGCGCCGCTGGGCGGGCGATCCCTCCTCGGCATCGTGTGGGACGACCCGCCCGACAAAACCCTCGATGCTGCGCGCCTAAAACCCGTGACGCCCATCGCCACAGACGCGATCATCCCCCAGGATCTGCGCCGGTTTGCCGACTTCTTCGCCCGCTACACCCTCACCCCGCGGGGCGCGGTGGCGCGGCTCCTCCTGCGCGCCCCCGAGGCGCTGGCGCCCCCCAAGCCCGACATCATGGTGGCGATCGGCGACCCGGACGCTGCCAACCGCACACCAAAGCGCGACAGCGTGCTGGCCACCCTTGCCGATGGCCCGCTGCGCAAGACAGCGCTTGCCGAGGCCGCCGGCGTCAGCCCTGCCGTGGTGGCGGCCATGGTGAAGGCGGGCCAACTCCTCACCCACGAGGCGCGCGCGCGGCGAAAACCCCTCGACCCATTCGCCACCCGCCCCGACCTGTCGGACGGGCAGGCGCGTGTTGCAAAAGCCCTTCGCGCGGCGGTGGAGGGCGCTGCCTTCGCCCCCATCCTGCTCGCGGGCGTCACCGGATCGGGAAAGACCGAGGTGTATTTTGAGGCGATTGCCGAGGCTCTGGCACACGGCCGCCAATGCCTTGTTTTGATGCCCGAAATCGCGCTCACCCCCATGGTGACGACACGCCTTCACGCCCGCTTTGGCGCACCGCCCGGCGCCTGGCACTCCGGCCTCACCCCGGCCACACGCACCGCGGTGTGGCGCGATGTGGCAAACGGCACCTGCCCGGTGGTGGTGGGCGCCCGCTCCGCGCTCTTCCTGCCCTTTCAAGACCTTGGGCTCATCATCGTCGATGAGGAGCACGACCAGAGTTATAAGCAGGACGAGACTGTCATCTACCACGCACGCGACATGGCGGTTGCCCGCGCGCGGGACGCCGGGGCGCCCGTGGTGCTCGTCTCCGCGACCCCATCGCTGGAAACGCGGCTCAACGCGGAAAGTGGGCGCTACCGCCGGCTCGACCTTCCCGCCCGCCACGGCAATGTTGCGCTGGCGCGGGTTGAGGCAGTCGACCTTCGCGCCGACCCGCCTGAGACGGGGCAGTGGCTGTCCCCACCCGTGCGGGCGGCGATCGGCGAAACGCTGGCGGCGGGCGAGCAGACGCTCCTCTTTCTCAACCGGCGCGGCTATGCCCCGCTCACGGTCTGCCGGCGCTGCGGGCACCGCATGGCCTGCCCCAATTGCACGGCAACGCTGGTGGAGCATCGCCTGCGCGGCACGCTGATGTGCCACCACTGCGGCCACACCATGCCAAAGCCCAACACCTGCCCCTCCTGCGGCGCCACCGACACGCTCACCCCCTGCGGGCCGGGCGTTGAGCGCGTCGCCGAAGAGACGCTCGCCCTTTGGCCGCAGGCGCGCATCATGACGCTGTCGTCCGACCTTGTGGGCCCCGAGGCGCTGTCGGCCGCGCTCCGCGCCATTGCGGCGGGCGAGGTCGACATCATTGTTGGCACACAGCTTTTGGCCAAGGGGCACACCTTTCCCAACCTCCAGCTCGTGGTGGTGGTGGACGCTGATCTTGGGCTTGAAAATGCCGACCCGCGCGCGGCGGAGCGCACCTTTCAACTGCTCACCCAGGTGACGGGGCGGGCGGGGCGCGTGCGCTCCGGCGGGCGCGCCCTCCTCCAGACCTACGCGCCCGAACACCCTGCCCTTCATGCCATGGTCAACCAGGACGAGGCCGCCTTCTACGCCGCCGAGACCGCCGCGCGCGAGCTTGGCGCCCTCCCCCCGTTTGCCCGGCTTGCCGCGGTTGTGGTCTCCGCCGCCGACCGCAGCGAGGCCTACGCCCACGCCCTCGCCCTTGCCCGCAACGCGCCCGAGGCTCCCCTTGAGGTGCTGGGCCCGGCCGAGGCGCCCCTTGCGCTCTTGCGCGGGCGCTACCGGTTTCGCCTTCTGGCGCGCGCCCCCCGCGGCACGCCTCTGCAACCGTCGGTGGCCGCCTGGCTCCACCGCGTCCCCGTGGACGGCACGGTGCGGCGAACCGTCGACATTGACCCGCAATCATTCCTGTAACGCTTGCCCGCCGGCCTTTGCCCGGCCATGTGCCTCCCATGGACACAGAAAAGCACGACCGCATCAAAGCCGCCGCCGCCCGGGCCCGCGCAGAGGCCGAGGCGCGGCGCCGCCAACACGAAGAAGGGCCGCCGCGACCCGCCGAAGAAGGCGGCCGCGACGGCCCCGAGCCCGTGCGCTACGGCGACTGGGAGGTCAAAGGCCTCGCCACCGACTTTTGAGGGTCACCAGGAGCCGGTGTTTTCCATGGACGCCCAGGGTTCGGCCGGCGCCTTGTGCTCACCCTTTTGCAAAAGCTCGATGGAAATCCCGTCCGGCGATTTGACAAACGCCATGTGCCCATCCCGCGGCGGGCGGTTGATGGTGACACCGCCATCCATCAGCCGTTGGCAGGTGGCGTAGATGTCGTCCACCCGGAACGCCAGGTGGCCAAAGTTGCGCCCGCCGGAATAACTTTCTGGGTCCCAGTTGTAGGTGAGTTCGAGCATCGGGCTTTTCTCCTCGCTCTGCGCCCGCTCCACATCATCCGGCGCGGCCAGGAAGATGAGCGTAAAACGGCCCTTCTCGTTTTCCATGCGCCGAACTTCGCGCAGGCCCATCTTGTTGCAATAAAAGTCGAGGGACGCATCAACGTCGGTGATGCGGACCATGGTGTGCAAGTAGTGCATATTACGCCTTTACGAGGTCAGTCGGACAGCTCGCCCTGGACGTAGAGCGTTTGTCGCTGAGGTGTAATCACCGGGGCCAGAAAAAACGCTCGCAAATCAAAGGGAGCACGCAGCCGGTTGTGCAAACGTGTTTCACCGGATCCCGCACGATGCGCTGCGGCACGGGAGGCTCCGGCGCACAGGCGCTGCGCGGAACCAATAACGCTCTTTGGCTTTGCGCGGCACAATCTTCGCCACACCGTGGACACACCGCCCGCCACACCGGTGACGCGCCGGCGGGACAATCACGCGGGTCGTCTCAATCACATCCTGGCGCACAAAGCTGTGGGGAAAGGCCCCTTCACCACGCGCCGAGGTGCTGTAACCCAAAAAGAGGATGAGCAGCGCAAGCACTGTCACCATCGGCCCAAGCAAAACCTTTCGCACATTCACCAAAACGCGCCAATGCTCGCTCGACCATTCGTTTTCATGGCGCAACCCGCCATCGATCACTCGAAACTGCGGTGGCGCGGTCGCCTCATTTCTCATGGACATCACTTGATCCCGTCCGATGCTGCGCTTTCGCGCTGCCCTTCGTGCCATTCACCGCTCCAAATCTCTGGCGAGACGCTCCGGACCACCGTCTGAAGCGTTACCGAGCGATGAACGACATCGTCAATTCACCACCCAATGTGGTGCAGTGTTCGTTGAGGACGATGGCATTTGTTGGGCACCATAGCAGCTATGTTGGGAACCGATTGCCCCAATATCGCCCAATTGATGAACTTAACCTTAACACTAACGGGCGGTTAAGGCTCAAGCTCCGTGTCCCAGTAGAGGAAGTCCAACCAGCTCTCATGGAGGTAGTTGGGCGGGAACATGCGCCCGTTGTTGTGAAGGTCCTGCACCGTGGGGCGGAAGGGGTGCTGGCGGGGATACATCTCCACCTGCCGGCAACTCTTGTTCCCCTTGCGAAGGTTACAGGGGGAGCACGCCGTCACAACATTGTCCCACGTGGTGAGCCCGCCGCGGGAGCGGGGCACCAGGTGGTCAAACGTCAAATCCTCTTTAGCGCCGCAATATTGGCACTCAAACCGGTCTCGCAAAAAGACGTTGAACCGCGTGAACGCCGGGTAGCGCGCCGGGCGAATATACGTCTTGAGCGACACCACCGAGGGCAACCGCATCCGAAACGAAGGGCTGCGGACCTCCGCGGTGTATTCGGACACGATGTTCACCCGGTCGAGGAAGACGGCCTTGATGGCATCCTGCCAGGACCACAGCGACAGTGGGTAGTAGCTGAGCGGCCGATAGTCGGCGTTGAGCACCAACGTCGGATGGGCATCGGGATGGGCCGCTAGGGTCACGCTGTGACCTCCGTCATCCTTTAAGAATCACCGTCTCGTTCGCCTCACCATCGTGCGCCAACACGACAGCATTGTGAAGGTGGGATCGTCCGGCGCGGCGAACAACCCTTAAGAGAGCGCCCGGCTGAGGTGGGTTGCGGCGTAACCGAGGCCCGTCCCATCGATCCCGTGGCCGAGCCCGGTAATAAAATGCCACTGGGACGAAACGCCCGCCTCCCCCAGCGTTTGTGAGGCCTGCAGCGTCATCCCGGCCGGCAACACCTCATCGGCCGTGCCATGCACCAGAAGCGTGGGCGCAGGGTGACGCACCGGCTCGGCGCTGGCACAAAGCCCGGAAAAGCCCACCACCGCGCCAATGGCCGCCTCCCGCCGGTACGCCACGTGCAGCGCCATCATCGTCCCCTGGCTGAACCCCACCAGGGCAAGCGCGCCGTCGACAAGCCCGTGGTGGAGAAGCTCAGCGGAGAGGTACGCCTGGAGCGCGGGCGCCGCCGCCGCCACACCCCGCGCATATTCCGACGGATCGCGCATGGTGAGCGGAAACCACTGCCGCCCGCCGCCCGCAATGGTCCCCGGCGCGTTGGGCGAGGCGAAGGCCGCGCCCGGGAGCACCGCCGCCAACGGCTCGGCAAGGCCGATGAGGTCATTGCCATCCGCGCCGTAGCCGTGGAGAAACACGACGAGGGCCGTTGCGGTCCCACTGCGCGGTGCAACCCGCGGCCCTTCCAGCATCATGGCGGCAATCCCTCCCCGGCCTTTTTCTGCCCGACAACGCGATAGTTCGCCCAAAAGAGCCGCGCGGCGGTGCTGCGGTAAGGGGACCATCGTTCGCCAAGTTCGTCCACAGCCTTCATGGTGGGCGCCTCAGAAAGGTTGAGCGCGAAGCCGAGCCCCTTTCGCACCGCAAGGTCGCCGCTGGGCAAAATGTCCGGATGCCCGCCGCAAAACATGAGGTAAACATCGGCCGTCCACCGCCCGACGCCCGGCAATGCGGTGAGCGCCCGCCGCCCCTCCTCCGCCGGTAATCTTGCCATCGCGCAAAGATCAAGCCCCTCCTCCACCGCGGCGGCCACCGCCCGGAAGGTCGCAACCTTTTGTCGCGACAGGCCAACGGCCCGCAGCGCCTCCTCCCGCGCCGCCAAGATCGTGGCGGGCGTTTCATCAAAGGTCGCCGCAAACCGCGTCCACACCGCAAGGGCCGATTGGGTGGAAAGCTGCTGCCCCGACACGATGCGCAAGAGGCCAAAGAGCCCCGGCTCCGCAAGCCGCAGCGGCAATGGCCCCGTCCGCTCCGCCACCGGCACAAGGCGCGGGTCCTGCGCCACGAGCGCTGCAAGATCGCGCGCCACATCCGCCGCACAGCGCGTGGGCGTCAGCACGACCGAACGGCCTTGCGGCCGAGGCTGCCGCGGCGCAGACAACAAAAATGCTTCGCTTTGCGCCAAGCCCCACGGGGCCGCTCCATCTTGGCCATGCCTTCAGCCTCCTCCTCAACGACCGGATGGCCCGGTTGCTGGGTCGCCCCTTCACAATCCGCCTGGAGGACATTGACCAGACCCGCGCCCGCCCCGCCCACGAGGCCGCCATTTTGGAGGCGATCGACTGGCTGGGCATTGTCTGGCAACGCCCCATGCGCCGCCAGAGCGCACATTTTGCCGACTACGCAACCGCCCTTGCCCGGCTCGAGGCGCTTGGCGTTCTCACAACGTCCTATGCCACCCGGCGAGAAATTGCGCACGCCTGCCGCACCGGCGCCCCGCGCGACCCAGACGGCGCCCCCCTCTTCCCAGGCGATGCGCTGGTGATTGGCGAGCCCGAGGCCGCCCGCCGCCGCGACACCAACGCGCCCCACACCATCCGCCTCAACATGCAAAGGGCGCTGTCCCTCACAGGCCCCCTCACGATGGAGCGTGTGGACGAAACCGGCGCCCCCCTCGCCCCCTGCCCGGTCGCCCCGGCGGCCTGGGGGGACGTCGTCCTTGCCCGCAAAGATGCGCCCACCAGCTATCATTTATCGGTGACGGTGGATGACGCCTTGCAGGGCATCACCCATGTGGTGCGCGGCGCCGATCTTCATGCCGCGACCGCAATCCACCGCGTCCTCCAAACGCTTCTCGATCTGCCCGCCCCCGCCTACCACCACCACGCCCTCATCCTGGCCGACGACGGCAAAAAGCTCTCAAAATCCGACGGCGCCACATCGCTCCTCGCCCTCAAAGAGGCAGGCGCGACGCCACAAACAATTGCAAGCACCCTCGAATCCACGACCGGCCACCCCCTGCCAAAGCGCGCAACACCCCCCGCTGGAGCCTGATCGTCGGAGCCGCCGTCGCGCGCCCTGATGAGCGACGGTCGCGGGAGGGGTCAAGGGCGCGCTTGCGCGGGCGACGCCTTCCCCCTTGACCCCCCCCGCGGCCGTTGCCAGGGCAAAAGCGCGATGGCTGCTCCGACGGTCAGGCGGCCCTGATTGTTGGTGGGTCCGGAGCCCTTGAGCGGGCCCCGGATTCTTTTGCTGGCCAACAGCCAAAGGCCGTTGGGCAAGCCCTTAAGCGGGCGCCGGATTCTTTTGTTGGCCAACAGCCAGAGGCCGTTGGGCAAGCCCTTGAGCGGGCCCCGGATTCTTTTGCTGGCCAACAGCCGAAGGCCGTTGGGCAAGCCCTTAAGCGGGCGCCGGATTCTTTTGTTGGCCAACAGCCAGAGGCCGTTGGGCAAGCCCTTGAGCGGGCCACGGATTCTTTTGTTGGCCAACAGCCTGAGGCCGTTGGGCAAGCCCTGGAGCGGGCCACGGATTCTTTTGCTGGCCAACAGCCTGAGGCCGTTGGGCAAGCCCTGGAGCGGGCCACGGATTCTTTTGTTGGCCAACAGCCAGAGGCCGTTGGGCAAGCCCTTGAGCGGGCCCCGGATTCTTTTGCTGGCCAACAGCCAAAGGCCGTTGGGCAAGCCCGCCTGAGGCTGGCCCCGGATTCTCTGCTGGCCAACAGCCAAAGGCCGCTGGGCAATCCCGCCGGAGGCCAGGTCGTGGCTCACGGCAAGAACAGCGAAATCCAAAACCCCAACGAAACCACCGCGACTGCCGTTGTAAGGGTGATGGTGTTGGCCGACAGCGCAAGCCCGGTCTGAAAGCGCGTTGCGATGAGGTAGGCGTTGGCCCCGGTGGGCGCCGCCGCAACGGTCACCGCCACCGCCAGCGCAATGGGCGGCAGGTCAAACACCGTCGTGCCCAGAAGGTAGACGACGGCGGGCATGATCAGGAGTTTGGCGATCGAGAGGACGGCCGCCGGCGCCACCGTCCCGCGCACGCCATAGCGGTGGAGGCTCATGCCAAGGGCCATCAGCGCAAGGGGGATCGCCGTTTCGGCCACGGCATCAATCACGGTGCGCGGCATCCCGCCGAGGGGAAGACCCGTCGCGCGATATAAAAGCCCCGCCGCGATCGCCACAATCATCGGGTTTTTGACAAGGCCGAGCGCGACGCGGCGCAGCGCCATCCCGATGCGCCCGCCCGCCCCCTCCGCCACCTCAATCATGACAGCGGAGACGGCCATCATGATCGGAAGGTGCACCGCAATCAGCGTCAAAACCACAACGAGGCCCGCCTCGCCATAGGCGGTGGCGACAAGCGGCATCCCCACCATCACCGTGTTGGCGAAGGCAGCCGACATGCCGCCGATCACGCTCGTGCGTCCGTCACGCCCGAAGAGACGCACAACCAGAACGCCAATGACGGTGTTGAGCGCAGCACCAGCAAAATAGGCGCCCCAAAAGGGCCACGGGTTGAAGTCGGGCACGTCGAGCGTCGCGGTGGCGCGAAACAGAAGCAGCGGCACCGGGACGACGAACACGAAGGCGGCAAGCCCATCCGCGACGCTCTCGCCCAAAAGGCGGGTTGCGACAACCAGATAGCCAATGCCGATGAAGCAAAAAACCGGCAGGACAATGTCAACGACCGCCGACCCGCTCACCCGCGCGCAGCGCCCCCCACGGCGTGGAGCGCGCGGCCGTTGGCGCGCAGCCAAGCGCGTGCGGCTTCTAGATTGGGATCAAGCTTTGCGTTGAGCGCCCAAAAGTTGGGGCCGTGGTTGAGCTCGATGAGGTGGGCGACCTCGTGGGCGGCGACATAGCGCAGCACAAAGGGCGGCGCCAAAACAAGCCGCCACGAGAACGACAGCGCGCCCTGGGGGGTGCACGAGCCCCACTGGGTGCGCGTGTCTTTGATGCGCAGCGCCGTGGGTCGCCGGCCGACCGCTTCGGCAAACTCGGCCACCGCATCGGTGAGGTCCGCCCGGGCCTCGCGGCGGAAAAAGTCAGTGAGGCGGCGCGACAGGTGTTCTGGCCGGCCGGTGACGAAGAGCGCGGGCTCGCCCCCCGCAACGCCCGCCGCGACCGTGCCGCGCCCGTTGAGCTTTGGCACAATCACGTGGGGCACGCCGCGCAGGGGCACCCGCGCGCCATCAGCAAACGGGCTTGCGGGCGCCCGCTCCGACAGGCGCGCGGCCAGCCAGCCCCGCTGCTGCAGCACAAAGGGTTCGACTGTGCGAAGGCTTGCCCGGGCGGGGATCGTGATCACAGGGTTGCCGTCGCCGGGTGGGATGCGCAGCGTCATGCGCTTGGCCCGGGCCGCACGGCGCACATCGATGGTGACAGCGCGCCCATCCACCTCCGCCACAAGCCGCTCGTCCCGATCAGACATGAATCACCCCCGCACCGCGAACCACCATGCCTAGCACCAGAGGGTGAACGAAGGGTCAGTCCGCAACAACGCCTGTGGGGGCCGCCTCGTGGTAAAGGGCGGCGGCCATCAGCGCCTTGGTGTAATCGGTCTGGGGCGCGTTGAAAATTGCCTCCGTCGCCCCCCGCTCCACCACCTTGCCCTGGCGCATGACGATGACTTCGTTGGACAGCGCGCGCACCACCTGAAGGTCGTGGGAAATGAACAGGAATGTTAGCCCGCGCTTTTCCTGGACGCTGCGCAAAAGGTCCACCACCTGGGCCTGGACAGAGCGGTCGAGGGCGCTCGTGGGCTCATCCAGCATGATGAAGTCCGGCTCCAGCACGAGCGCGCGGGCAATGGCGATGCGCTGGCGCTGGCCGCCCGAAAATTCGTGGGGGTAGCGGTGGCGGGTTTTTGGTTCGAGGCCCACCTCCTCCAGCGCGGTAACGACCCGCGCGTCCCGCTCCGCCGCCGACAAATTTGCGTGGATTTTGAGCCCTTCCGCGATGATGTCCACCACCGACATGCGCGGCGAGAGGGAGCCGAACGGGTCTTGAAAGACGATCTGCATTTGGCTCCGCAGGGGGCGCATGGTGGCCCAGGAGCGCGCATCGATCGCCTCGCCCATGAAGACGATGCGCCCCTTTGAGGCGATGAGGCGCAAAATGGCAAAACCAAGCGTCGTCTTGCCCGACCCGGATTCGCCCACAATCCCCAGCGTCGATCCTTTTTTGACCAAAAGGTCGATCCCATCCACCGCCTTGATGTGATCGACCGTGCGCCGCAAAAGCCCCTGGCGAACCGGGAACCAGACTTTTAAGTCGTTTGTCTCCAGGACGGCCGGCGCATCGGCGGGGACGGGAGCCGCGCGGCCCTTTGGTTCGGCCGACAAAAGATGGCGCGTGTAGTCGGCCTTGGGGCGCTCAAAGACGTCCTCGGTGGGGCCGATCTCGACCATGTTGCCGTTGGTCATGACCGCCACGCGGTCCGCCACTTTGCGCACAATGCCAAGGTCGTGGGTGATGAACATCATCGCCATGCCGACACGGCCTTGGATCTCTTTTAAGAGCTGCAGGATTTGCGCTTGCACGGTCACGTCGAGCGCGGTGGTGGGCTCATCGGCAATCAGAAGGTCAGGCTCGTTGGCGAGCGCCATCGCGATCATGACGCGCTGGCGCTGGCCGCCTGACAGCTGGTGGGGGTAGCTGGCGAGTCGCGTTTCAGGGTCGCGGATGCCCACCGCAGTCAAAAGCTCCACCGTGCGCTCGCGGGCGGCGCGCTCCGAAAGGCCGCGGTGGCGCCGCAGGATCTCGCCCACCTGCTTTTCCACCCTGTGGAGCGGGTTGAGGGAGGTCATCGGCTCTTGAAAGATCATGGAGATCGCGTTGCCGCGGATCCGTTGCAGGGCTTTTGGGTCGGCGGCCAAAAGGTCTTGCCCCTTGAAGAGGATTTGGCCCGAGGGGTGGTGCGCGGCGGGGTATGGCAAAAGACGCACGGTGGAGAGCGCGGTCACCGATTTGCCGGACCCTGATTCCCCAACGATGGCAAGGGTTTCGCCCTTGCCGATGGTGAAGGAGACGCGGTTCACCGCAAGGTTTTGCGCCGCCCCCTCGCCGAAGGCCACCGATAGGTCGTTCACGGTGAGGATGGCGTTGTCGTGCGTCATCACCGCCTCACGCAAAGGTTTTTCGAGGGTCGAAGGCATCGCGCACCGCCTCGCCGATGAAGATGAGGAGTGACAGCATGATGGAGATCACCAAGAAACCGGTGATGCCGAGCCAGGGCGCCTGAATGTTGTTTTTGCCCTGCGCCAAGAGTTCGCCCAGGGACGCGGAGCCGGGTGGCAGGCCAAACCCCAAAAAGTCGAGGGAGGTGAGCGTTGTGATCGATCCGTTCATGATGAACGGCAAGAAGGTGAGCGTTGCCACCATCGCATTGGGCAACAAATGGCGCCACATGATGGTGATGTTGCGCACCCCCAGCGCCCGCGCCGCCTGCACATATTCAAAATTGCGCGCACGCAAAAATTCGGCGCGCACCACGCCCACCAGCGCCACCCAGGAGAATAAGAGGAGGATGCCGAGGAGCAAGAAGAAGTTGGGCGTGAAGACGGCCGATAGGATGAGGATGATGTAAAGCGTTGGCACCGAGGTCCAAATCTCGATGAAACGCTGGAACAGAAGGTCGGTCCAGCCGCCAAAATAGCCTTGGACGGCGCCGGCTGCGATGCCGATGACAGAGGATGCGATGGTGAGGGTGAGGCCGAAGAGGATGGAAATGCGAAAGCCGTAGATCACGCGGGCCAGAACATCTCTGCCCTGATCGTCGGTGCCGAGCCAATTCCATGTCCAAACCGTGCAGTCCGGGTCGCTAAGGCCGCCTTCGAGGTTGGCGCAGCGGTCTTCCCGGCTGAACATCCATGATGGGGCGGCCGGCAAAGGTGTGGGCGGTTTGGTGTTGACGGAGCGATAGTCATAGCGGATTGGCGGCCAAAACATCCACCCGTTGGCGTTGATCTCTTCCCGGATGAAGGGGTCGCGATAGTCGGTCTGGGCGAGAAAGCCGCCGAACTTTTCTTCCGGATAGTCCACCAAAACCGGCGAAAGGATTTCGCCGTTGTACATCACCAAGATCGGCCGGTCGTTGGCGATGAATTCGGCAAAGAGTGTGAGGATGAAGAGGACGCCGAAAATCCAGAGTGAGGCATAGCCGCGGCTGTGGCGGCGGAAGATCTGCCAGCGCCGCTGGTTGAGGGTCTGCGCAGCGGGTGCGGCGGGCGCAGCGTCGGCCACGGCAAGGTCTGGGGTGCGTTGATCCATCCTCAGACCTCCCGGCTTTCAAAGTCGATCCGCGGATCAACCCATGTGTACGTGAGATCGGAGATGAGATTGATGAACAACGCCATCAACGAAAAGATGTAAAGCGTGCCGAAGACAATCGGGTAGTCGCGGTCGATGATCGCCTCAAACCCCAGAAGACCCAAGCCGTCGAGGTTAAAGATGGTCTCGATGAGCAACGACCCGGTGAAGAACGCGCCGATGAACGCGCCTGGGAACCCTGCAATGATAATAAGCATCGCGTTGCGGAACACGTGGCCGTAAAGCACCTCCCGCTCGGACAAGCCTTTCATCCGCGCGGTGAGCACATACTGCTTGCGGATTTCTTCCAGGAATGAGTTTTTGGTGAGCAGCGTCGTTGTCGCAAACGCGGAGAGCGACATGGCGACGATCGGGAGGGTCAGGTGCCAGAAATAGTCTAGAATCTTCTCGTACCACGAGAGTTCAGAAAAGTTTTCTGAGACCAAGTTCCCCAGCGGAAAGATGTTAAAGAACGATCCGCCGGCGAAAAGCACGATTAGCAGGACGGCGAACAAGAAGCCGGGGATGGCGTAGGCGACAATGATGATCCCGCTCGTCCACACATCAAAGGGTGATCCGTCTTTGACTGCTTTGCGAATGCCGAGCGGAATGGAAATTCCGTAGGAGATCAGCGTCATCCAGAGGCCTAGGGAGATGGAGACCGGCAATTTTTCTTGGATGAGCTCGATCACGCCGCGATCGCGAAAATAACTCTCGCCAAAGTCGAAGGTGATGTAGTTGCCGAGCATCAACAAAAACCGCTCCACGGGCGGTTTGTCGAAGCCGAATTGGGCCTCAAGCTCGGCAATGAATTCTGGGTCGAGGCCCTGGGCGCCGCGATAGGGGCTGTCGCTGCCGCCGGCGTCCGGCTGGGTGGCGGCGGAAAAATCGCCCGATTGCGTGCCGCCGGAGATGCGGGCGGTGGCCGACACATCTGTGCCGCGAATTTCGGCAATCACCTTGTCCACCGGCCCGCCGGGGGCAAACTGGACGATGGCGAACGAGATGAGCATCACCCCAAAGAGGGTTGGGATCATCAGCAACAGGCGGCGGGCGATATAGGCGGCCATGCCTCAGGCCTCCTTCGCCCACCATGTGGTCGCGACAGGTAGATCGTACCGCGGCTTGTCCGGCACGCCAAAGCGGTCCCAATAGGCCACCGTGTGGGAGCCTTTGAACCACTGGGGGATCCAGTAGTGCCCGGCGCGCAGCACACGGTCGAGCGCGCGGGAGGCGGTGAGGAGCTCGTCCCGCGTGGGGGCGTTGATGAGCGTGTCGGTCAGCGCATCAATCACCGGGTTGGCAATGCCGGCAAGGTTATTGCTGCCGGGCTGGTTGGCGGCGGCGGTGGTCCACATATTGCGGATCGCCTCGCCGGGGGTGGCGGCCATGGCGTAGCGGCGGGTCACGATGTCAAAGTCAAAGGTGTTCATGCGCGATTGGAATTGCGCGGCCTCCACCTGGCGCAGCGAAACGCCAACGCCGATGCGCTCCAGCCAGCTTTGGAATGGCGTCAAAACCCGCTCCCACGAGGGCTGGGCGTACAGGAACTCGATGGTGAGCGGCTCGCCATCGGCGTCCACCCAGCCGTTGCCGTCCCGCTGCCAGCCTGCCTCGCCCAAAAGGTCGACGGCCCGGCGCAGGAGCGCGCGGTCCCGCCCCGATCCATCACTTTTGGGCGGCAGGACGGCGGGGCCGAAGACGGCGTCGGGCAGCTGGTCGCGGAAGGGTTCCAGCAGCGCAAGTTCGTCGGCGGTGGGCGCGCCAGTTGCCATCATCTGCGAGTTGACGAAGTAGGACGAGCCGCGCTCATAAAGCCCGTAGAAGAGGTTTTGGTTCATCCACTCAAAGTCAAACGCGTAGGACAGGGCCTCGCGTGTGCGCGGATCGGTAAACTTTTTCCGCCGTGTGTTGAAGAAAAAGCCCTGCGCGCCGGCCGGCCGACCATCCGGCAGCGTGGTGCGCACAATGCGCCCGTCTTCCACCGCGGGGAAATTGTACTCTGTTGCCCACGTCTTTGACGTGAACTCTTCCCGATACTCGATCACGCCGGTCTTAAATGCCTCAAAGCTTGCCGTGCGTTCGCGGAAGAAATCCACCCGCACACGGTCGAAGTTGAAGTGGCCGCGCAACGCGGGGATCCCATCGCCCCACCAATCGTCCCGCTTTTGGTAGGTGACGTAGCGGCCTGCCTGGTGGTCGCCAATGGTGTAGGGCCCGCTGGTCACCGGGATGTCGAGCCGGGCGGCGTCAAAGTCATTGGCCTCATAGTAGGCCTTGGAGAGGATCGGCGGGACGGACGCCATCAGCGGCGGCAGGCGGTTGGACGAGCTGGGCGACAGGTGCAACACCACCGTGCGCGCATTCAGCGCCTCAATCCCCTCAAGATCGTCCATGAAGACGCGCAGCTGCGGGTGGCCGCGGGATTTTAGCGTCGTGTAGCTCCAGACCACGTCGTCTGCGGTGATGGGGCTGCCGTCGGAAAAGGTCGGCCCTTCGCGCAGGGTGAACGTGCAAGTTGTGTCGTCCACGATCACACTTTCGGCGACGGAGCCATAGACCGCGTCCGGTTCATCCAGGCCCCGCACCATGAGATTGGCGTGGCAAAGCCGCTCCATGAAGGGTGGCGCGTCGCCCCGCAAAACGAAAGTGTTGAAGGTGTTGAACGTCAAAACGTTCTGATTGTAGGCCCAGGCGCTGGGCTGGATGCGGATTTCGCCGCCCTTGGGCGCTTCGGGGTTCACGTAGGAAAAGTGCGTGAAATCTGGCCCGTGGCGCGGCGCGCCGAACACGGACAGGGCATGGGCGGGCGCCGCTGCCCGCGCGAGCGACACGGGAAACGCCGACAGCGCCCCCGCGCCGGCGGAAAGCGCCAGCATCCGCCGCCGCGTCAGCGCGGTCACGAGCGGGCCTCCACACCGGCCGCCCGTTCTTCATCAAACCACCAAATGGTCGGGAAGCCGTGGGTGTAGGGCGGGATGTTGTCCGGGTGGCCAAAGCGGTCCCACCGCGCCGTCCGCAGCGAGCCGGACGAATATTGCGGCACCACAAAGTGGTTGTGGAGGAGCACACGGTCGAGCGCTTTTGTGGCCGCCACCAGCGTCTCGCGGTCAGGCGCGGTGATCACCTTGTCGATCAGCGCGTCGACGCCGGGGTCTTTGATCCCCGCATAGTTTTGGGATTGCGGGCGGTCGGCAGCCTCAGAGCCCCAAAAGTCCAGCTGCTCGTTGCCCGGCGAAAGCGACTGCGGCCAGCCGAGCACCGTCATCTCAAAGTCAAAGCCGCGCACGCGGTTGATGTACTGGGAGGTGTCGATGATGCGAAGGTCCAGCTCGATCCCCAGGCGGGCAAGGCTTGCCTGATAGGGGAGCACCACGCGCTCCATGGTGGGCGAATTCTCAATCAGCTCGATCGTGAAGGGGGCGCCGGTTTCCGCGCTCACCATCTTCCCGTCGCGGATCACATAGCCCGCCTCGCGGAAGAGGCGCACCGCCTCGCGCTGGTTCTCTCGCACCGCGCGCGGGTTGCCATTCACCGGGTTTTCATAGGGTTCGGTGAAGACGGACGCCGGCACAAGGTCGCGCACGCTCTCAAGAATTTCGAGCTCTTGCCCCTCCGGCAGACCGGTGGAGGCAAGCTCCGTCCCATTAAAGTAGCTGGTGATGCGCTCGTACTGCCCGTAAAAGATCGTCTCTTTCTGGGCCTCAAAGTCGTAAATCAAGTTGAGCGCACGGCGCACCCGCGGATCCTGAAATTTCGGCAAGCGCAAGTTCATGACGAACGCTTGCATGATGCCGCGCCCCTCATCCGGAAACTCTTCGAGCACCACGTTGCCCCGGGACCGCGCCGGGAATTCATACCCCGTCGCCCAGTTTTTCGCGCTGTTTTCGGACCGAAAGTCGAACTGATCGCCCTTGAACGCCTCTAGCACCACGGTTTGATCGCGGTAGACGTCGTAGCGGATCACATCAAAATTGTTCTTGCCCACCTGCACCGGCGCGTCGGCCGCCCAGTAGTCGGGCACGCGCTCATATTCCAGGAAGCGGTTGGGCTCGAACCGGCCGATGCGGTAGGGCCCGGACCCCAGCGGCGGCTCGAGCGTGCCGGACATGATGTCCCGCGGCTCACCATCAGGCCCTGTGCCCGTCCACCAATGCTTTGGCAAAATGGTGAGCTGGCCCACAATGTGCGGCAGCTCCTTGTTGCCGGCGCGGGCAAAGTCGAACCGCACGACGTTGCCGCCCATGTCCGTCGCCCCCGTCACGTCCTTATAATAAAAGGCGCGGGTGGGGTCGGCCTTCTTGGTGACCTCGAGGCTCCAGATCACATCTTCGGGGGTGATGGGCGTCCCATCGTGCCATTTGGCGGCGGGGTTGAGGCGGTACTCCACCCACGCATAGTCGTCCGGGTGGCGCACCGCCTCGGCAATCAAGCCGTACATTGCCGAAATGCCGATCTCGTCGATGGCGCTCGTCATCAGTGTGTCGGTGATGAGACCAAGGCCCGGCGCCGCATTCCCCCGCCGCAGGACGGGGTTAAAGCTGTCAAAGCCCGAAGGATCCGCGAGCCGCACGCGGCCCCCTTTGGGCGCATCCGGATTCACATAGGAAAAGTGGGGGAAATCGGCCGCATACCCCGGCTCTTCCGACAGTGAGGAGGCGTGGGACCACTCCGGCTCGGCAGCCAGACTTGGCGCAGCGAGCGCGAAGGCGGCCAAAACGGCCAAAACCGGTCGAAAGAAGGTCATCATGCCTCTCCCCTCATCTCGCAATTAGCTTATCGCCCGCGCGCACCCACACAAGGCGTGCAGCCGTTGCCTGACGCAGATGTAATTGCGGGAGAGGACGGCAACGGGAAGGGAGACGCGGCGTCTTTCTCGGCGCCGCGCCCGTTTTTCACGCCCCGTTGCTTGCGTCGAACTGGCGCAGCGCCGCCTCGGCAGGCCCACCGTCGGCAATCAGGCTCCGCCGGTGGGAAAAGAGCGTCACCACCGCGGTCGCCACCCCGTTATAGTCAAGGACCGGGCGGGCGATCGCGTAAAGCCCGGTCGCCGCCGCCTCTTCGGAGCGAAAGATGACGCCGTCATTTTCCTGGCCGCGAAGTGCGCTGAGGGAGAGGTTCGCGTGGGGCTCCTCCTCTGCCAAAACGCGCTCCACAAACCGGTCGGGAAGGTAGGCCAAGAATGCGCGGCCCGTTGCCGATCGCGCCACCGGCAAAACCGTGCCCACCCCCAAGATCGTGCCGAGCGGATCGCGCGCGCGCTCCCACCGCAGCACAATGGGCCCTTGTGTGGCCCAGACCGCCAGCATCCCGGTGGCGTTGGTTTTCTCGACAAGCTCCGGCAGCTTGTCGGCCGCGCGGTTCACAAGGTCGACCCGTGCGACCGCGGCCATCCCAATTTCCCCGGCCACTTTGCCAAGGTCGTAGGTGCCGCTGCGCCTGTGGTCCACCATCCCGGTTTCCACAAAGCTTGCCATGTAGCGGTGCGCCTTGGCCGGTGCCATGCCCGCGGCCGCCGCAAGATCGCGCAAGGACATGGGCCCCCGCGCCGCAGCCAGCGCCCGCAGCAGCTTTATCCCAACCTCAACCGACTGCACCCCCCTGCTGCGGTTTGATGATTGTGTGACAACGTCGTCATCGTCATTGTCATGACGGGTCCCAGCACCCGCCACGGCAGATCGTTCCATGGCCCACTCCCATTGACCATTAAACACGTCCCCAGATAGGTTTTTCGCAACATATGACAGGGCCTTAGAAAGGCGATGGCTTCCGACGAACTTTTTCTCAATGCAATAAGCCTCGGCGCGAAACGGAAAATTGTCTCGGAGGCGGCCAAACGCCTTCAAGCAGCAACCCGCCGCCGATCAACAGTTGCTGGACAATGACGACGTACGTTTTTGATCCACCACCACCGCCCAGCCTCGCGATCGACGCGGACACGCGCCGCTTTCCCATCCGGCGAATCTATGGTGTTGGCCAGAATTACGACGCGCACACCCGCGAAATGGGCGGCGACCCGGTGCGCGAGGCGCCGTTCTTCTTCACCAAGCCCAGCGATTGCCTTGCGCCGGTGGGGCGCGTGGCCTACCCGCCGCACACCAACCGGCTGCAACACGAGGTGGAACTTGTGGTGGCCCTCAATCAAGGCGGGCAGAACCTCACCCCCGCCGAGGCCGGCGCGGCGGTCTGGGGCGCTGCGGTCGGGCTCGATCTCACCCTGCGCGATCTGATGGAAACGGCACGGGCGATGGGCCAGCCCTGGGATCTTTCAAAGGGATTTGATGCGGCCGCCGCCATCGGGCCGCTGTCGCCCATTGCCGATGTCCCGTCCCTCCAGACCGGCGCGATCCGGCTTTGGGTCAACGGCAGCCTGCGCCAAACCGGCGACCTTGGCGAAATGATCTGGCCGGTCTGCGAACTGATCTCGATCCTGTCCCGCCAGGTCACGCTTGCCAAAGGTGACATCATCATGACCGGCACGCCGGCGGGCGTCGGCACCCTCGTCCCCGGTGACGAGGTGGAGGCAAGCATTGCGGGCCTTGCGCCCCTTCTCACCCGCGTCGCAATGCCCTGAGGTGGGCCCGCACGCCCGGCCGGGCGGCATGGGACTTGCAGATGTCGCAGCATGCAGCCCCTCGGCCCCAACCCCAAAAACACCTGGCGGGTGAGCCCGTCGGCGGCCGATCTCACCAGGCCCGCCATCCCCTCGCGCCCCTTATCAGTGCCGGCAAAGCCAAAGCCGGTGACGCTCGACCTGTCCCGCACCGCCTTCATCATCATCGACATGCAGCGGGACTTCTGCCACCCGGAGGGTTGGCTCGCCGGCATCGGCGTTGACGTCTCCGCCGCCGCCGCACTCGTCCCCACCGTTGGCGCCGCGGCCGACGCCTTTCGCGCCGCGGGCGTTCCCGTCCTGTGGGTCAATTGGGGCAATCGGGATGACCGCGCCAACATCTCCCCGGCCCTTCGCCATGTTTACGACAACGCCGGCGAAGGCACCGGCCTGGGCGACCCCATCGGCCCCCATGGCGCCCGCGTCCTCACCGAGGGGTCGTGGTCGGCAGCGCTGATGGACGGCCTCACGCCCGCCCCCGGCGACATCCACGTTTCAAAATACCGAATGTCCGGCTTCTACGACACGCCGCTTGACGCAATTTTGCGCAATCTCCGCGTCGATCATCTCATCTTTGCGGGCGTAAACTCTGACCAGTGCGTGCTCCACACGCTGGCCGATGCCAACTTTTTGGGCTTCGACACGCTTCTCTTGGAGGATGCAACGGGGACCACGTCCCCCGACTTTTGCCACGAGGCAACGCTCTACAATGTGCGCCAAATCTTTGGCTTCACCCTTACCTTCGCCGACCTCCAACCCGCGCTGGAGAGTACCCGTGTTTGACACCGCCATCAGCCGCGCCCCCGAAACCCTGAAAGCCTTCAAGATCTCCGAGGCCGACACCAACTATTTCGCCTGCCTCGCCGACCCGCTGGAAGACGGTGTGCCCTTCACCATCGTGGTCGAAATCTACCAGCCCGGCGGCGCCACCCCACCCAACACCCACCAAAAGGCAATCGAGTTTTTCTATATCCTCGCCGGCGAGGGGATCGGCCACTGCGGCGGCGTCTCGGTGGACCTCAAGCCCGGCTCCACCCTCATGCTCCCGCCGGGCAACGAGCACATTGTCGAAAATACCGGTGCCGGAAAGCTTTACGCGCTGTGCGTCATGGTCCCCAACGAGGATTTTGCCGAAATGATCCGCGGCGGCATCCCGGTCGACCTCACGCCGGACGACATTGCCATCCTCAAAGGCGCACCCGGCATGATTGATGCATAAGAGACCGCAACGGTTCGCGTAAAAGCGGCCCGAAAACCCTAAGGCATAACAACTGCCAGACCCGGCCGCGCCCCGTCGCTGCCGGGCCCACACCGAGGAGCACCATGAAAACCACGCTCAAACTGTGCGCCGCCTTGATCAGCACCACCGCGCTGGTCGGCGCCGCGAAGGCTGACACGGACATCAAATTCATGATGGACTGGGCCTGGCAGGGCCCGCAAGCGTTTGCCCTGATGGCGCGCAACGCCGGCTGCTTTGACGAGGGCGGCGTCGACATCACCCTCGACCGCGGCTTCGGCTCCGGCCGCGTCCCCGTCGAACTCGCGGCGGGCACCTACCAAATGGGCCTTGCCGACATCAACCCGACGGTGAAATTCCGCGCCGAGAACCCCGAGAGCGACATCATCGCGGTTGCCGTCATCTTTGCCGGCTCGCCGCTCGTCGCCGTCGTCCCCGCCGATGGTGACATCCAAGAGCCCAAGGATTTTGAGGGCAAAACCCTCGCCGCGCCCGACTTTGACGCCGGCCGCCAGCTCTTCCCGATCTTTGCCGCCGCCAACGACATCGACATGTCGACCATCAACTGGGTCTCGGTGAAGCCGGAACTGCGCGAGCCCATGCTCGTCCAAGGTCAGGCCGACGGCATCACAGGCTTCATCACGTCGTCCATGCCAAGCCTTGAAAAGCTCGGGATGAGCCAGGACGAGCAAAAGATCTTTAAATACAAAGACTACGGCGTGGAACTCTATTCCACCTCGATCCTCACCACCAAAGCCTTTGCCGACGCGAACCCCGAAGCGGTGACCACCGTCGTCAAATGCATGATCGAGGGCGTCAAAATGGCCGACGCCGACCCGGACGGCGCGATCGCAGCGCTCGTGGACCACGAGCCCCTCACCGACGCCACCGTGGAGCGCAACCGCTGGCAAATCACCATCGACGAAATGCTGCGCACGCCCGACGTTGTGGCAGGCGGCCTCTCCGCGGTCGACATGGAGCGCTTGCAAGCCGGCATCATGTCCGTGGAAGATGCCTACAACATCGAAAACACGCTCCAAGCGAATGAGCTTTACGTGGACGCCTACCTTCCGCCGGTGGAAGACCGGATGCTGACCGAAAAAGGCTCGTAAAATCATGGCGACGGTGGGCACCTACGACGCGGCACAGTTTGTGGATCTGTCCGACATCACGCTGCGGTACGGCGGCGAGGCAACGGGCACAGTCGCATTGAAAGGCACCTCGCTCACCGTCGCGGAAGGGGACTTTGTTGCCGTGGTCGGCCCGTCCGGCTGCGGCAAATCCACCCTCATGAAGGTGGTCTCCGGCCTGTGGCCCGTGAACGGCGGCGCGGTCACCGTCGCCGGGGAGCGGGTCAAGGGCCCGCTCTCCATCGTGGGCATGGCGTTCCAGTCGGCAACGCTCCTCCCGTGGCGCAACACCCTTGCCAACGTGATGCTGCCGCTGGAAATCACCAAACCCCACCGGGGGCGCCTGCGCGCAAACTACGACGAATACGCCACCAAAGCGCGCGACCTCCTCAAGCTCGTCGGCCTTGAAGGGTTTGAAGAAAAGTACCCCTGGCAGTTGTCAGGCGGCATGCAGCAGCGCGTCTCCCTCTGCCGCGCGCTCATCCACGACCCTGACCTGTTGATCTTGGACGAACCCTTCGGCGCGCTCGACATGTTTACGCGCGAAGAACTCTGGGACGTGATGCAAGAGCTTTGGACCGAGAAGCGGCCCACCGTCATCCTCGTGACCCACGACCTGCGGGAGGCGGCGTACCTCTCCAACCGAGTCTACGTCATGAGCGCGCGCCCCGGCCGCATCATCCACAGCCGCGAGGTGACCGCGCCGCGCCCCCGCACGCTCAGTGCCACCTTCACCCCCGAATTTGCGGAGTTGACGCAGGACCTTCGCGACAACATCCAAAACGCCCGCATCGCGGCTTAGGAACTTCCCATGGTCGACGCAACGCTCCCCGCCGCAGACGCCGAAACACCAAAGCGCCCCGTCTTCACCCGCAAGACGCTCGAGGCGGTGATGCCCTGGGCGGTGGTCTTCACGCTCTTTGCGGTGTGGGAGCTTTCGGTGGTGATCTTCGACATTCCGCCCTTCATCCTGCCGGCGCCCCACGTCATCTTCGGGGCGATCTGGGAGTGGCGCGTCCCCATCCTCGACAATGCGCTCCAAACCCTATTCACCACTGCGGTCGGCTTCGCGCTCGCCATCGTGTTTGGCCTGTTCACAGGCGTCCTCATCGGCTCGTCCTCGTTGATTTACAACGGCTTTTACCCCGTTCTCATCGGCTTCAACTCGATCCCGAAGGTGGCGGTCGTGCCGATCCTGGTGATCTGGTTTGGCATCGGCACCGTGCCCGCCATCATCACCGCATTCCTGATCTCGTTCTTCCCCATCCTGGTGAACGTTGCGACAGGCATTGCCACCGTCGAGCCTGACCTCAAGGACGTTCTGCGCGCGCTCGGCGCCAGCCGTCGCGACATCATCCTCAAAGTCGGCATCCCGCGGTCGCTCCCCTACTTCTTCGCCTCGCTTAAAATCGCGATCACCGTCGCCTTCGTCGGCTCCATCATCGCCGAGACCGTTGCGGCCAACAAAGGCATCGGCCACCTCATGATTGTCGCCTCGTCCCGCTTCGAGGTGCCGCTCGTCTTCGCCGGCCTCATCATCACCGCCGTCATGGGCGTGATGATGTACGCGGTCGCCATCTCCATCGAAAAGCGCATGACCCACTGGGCCACCCGCTCCATGGACGGCCCCACCACGGCGACCTAAACGCCGGAAAGCAGCGCGTCGATCGCCCGAACGATCGCATCGCGCTGCTCACCGACATTGCCGATGGCCGGCAAAAGGCTGCGTGTTTCAACCACCGCAATCTCGGTGGTCCGCAGCACGAACGCGTCATCGCCCAGCACAATCCGCGGCCGCAACGTTGATGCCGCCCCGCGCGTCGCAAGGGGGACGGCAACCCGCGTTGCGATCGCATCCAAGAGGTCGCTCTGCACGAGCACAACAAGGGTTCCGCTGCGGACCGGGCAGACGTCGAACTGCTTCAACTGTTCGTAACGTCCTCGTTCAGCCATTCGGGCTCGACCCAAAGGCCTTCGCGCGCAAGCCGTTCGTTATACTCTTCAATCCACGGCCGGTTCTCCACCCGCCAAACCGCCCAACGCCGCTGGGTCGCCGGATCAAGGTGCGGGTGGCTCGCCTCGATCGCCTGCAGTGCCTCGGCAATCGCCGCTTGGGACGGCGCGTTGATCGGCTGATCCATCAAACCCTCCTCCGCAGACGCTGAGTGTGCCGCCAAGGGGCACAGGGTCAAGCACGAAAACGGTTCGTTTTTGCAAAGCCCTGGGGCGCCATGCGGCCGGCGGTCGCCCGCTCGCCGCAGTACTCCATCAGCTCGGCGAGGGACCGCGTAAAATTGCGCCCACCGTTCACCCAGGTGAGGCCCGCCGCGCCGTCAAACGTCACAATGTCGGAGAGGCCGCCGTCGCGGTACCGCTGGAGGCGCACGCCGCGGCCCTTGGCAAGGGTCGGCACCTGCTCGATGGGGAAGACCAAAAGTTTGCGGTTCTCGCCCACCACCGCCACATGGTCGCCCGCAACGCGCACCATCGTCAGCGCCACATCGCCCTTGGCCGGGCTCATCACCTGCCGCCCACGCTTGGTGGTGGCGACAAGATCCTCCCCCGCCACCTGGAAGCCGCGGCCCACCTTGGACGCGACCAGCCACGTCGCCGCCTCATCGTGCCGCTCCAGCGCGGCGACCTCAACGCCGCCCTCAAGCTCCAAAAGCAGGCGCAGAGGCTCGCCATTGCCGCGCCCGCCGGGGAGTCTATCAACGCCAAGCGTATAAACGCGCCCATCGGTGGTGAGCACCAAAAGCTTGTCCGTCGTTTCCGCCGGGAACCAGGTGCCAAGCCCGTCACCCTCGCGGAACGAGAAGCCGGAGGCATCCTTGGCGTGCCCCTTCAGCGTGCGGATCCACCCCTTGTCGGACAGCACCACCGTCACCGGCTCGCGCTCAATCATCGCCTCGGCGACATCGGCAAGGTTGGTGACCGGCGCGGTGGCAAAATCGGTCCGCCGGCGGCCAAGTTCAGTGTCTTTGCCAAAATTCGTCTTGATGTCGGTCACAGTGGCCGACACGCGCGCCCACTGCTTTTCGTCGCTCGCCAGAAGTGCCTCAAGCTCGCCGCGCTCGGCGGTCAGCCGCTCGTGCTCGCGGCGGATCTCCATCTCCTCCAGCCGGCGGAGCGAGCGAAGGCGCATGTTGAGGATCGCCTCCACCTGCACCTCCGTGAGGCGAAACTCGGCCACCAACTCCGCCTTGGGATCGTCCGCCTCGCGGATGATTTGAATCACCCGGTCAAGATCGAGGTAGACGATGAGGTAGCCGTCCAGCACCTCAAGCCGGTGCACCACCTTGGAAAGGCGGTGGCGCGCGCGGCGCACCGTCACGTCCTTCAAATGGTCAAGCCAGGCGCGGATCACCTCCACAAGACCCACCACCCGCGGCACCTGGCCGGCCATCAACACATTCATGTTGAGCGGGATGCGGCTTTCCAGATCCGTGAGCTTAAAGAGGCTCTCCATCAAAAGCGCGGCGTCCACGGTCTTGGCCCGCGGCTCGATGACGATGCGCACATCCTCCGCGCTCTCATCGCGAATATCGCCCATCAGCGGGAGCTTCTTTGCCTCAAAAAGCTCCGCAATCCGCTCGATCAATCGCCCTTTTTGGACCTGATAGGGAATTTCGGTGACCACAATTTGCCACGTCCCGCGCGACAGCTCTTCAATCGACCAGCGCGAGCGGGTGCGAAAGCCGCCGCGCCCCGTGCGGTAGGCCTCGGCAATGGCGTCCGCCGGCTCCACGATGATGCCGCCGGTCGGAAAATCAGGCCCCGGGATGCGCTCCAGCATCGCCCCCAGCCCGGCATCCGGGTGTTTGATGAGGTGGAGCGCCGCGTCCGCAATCTCGGCCGCGTTGTGGGGCGGCACGTTCGTCGCCATTCCCACCGCAATGCCCGACGAGCCGTTCGCCAAAAGGTTGGGGAAGGCGCCCGGCAGCACCACAGGCTCGCTCTCGGACCCATCATAGGTGTCGCGAAAGTCGACCGCATCTTCGTCGAGCCCATCCAAGAGCCGCTTGGCCACATCGGTGAGCCGCGCCTCGGTGTAGCGCATGGCGGCCGCGCCATCGCCATCGACGGTGCCAAAATTGCCCTGCCCGTCCACCAGCGGGTAGCGAACGGCAAAATCTTGGGCAAGGCGCACCAGCGCGTCGTAGACCGCGGTGTCGCCGTGGGGGTGGAACTTGCCGATGACGTCGCCCACCACACGGGCGGACTTTTTGAATGCCTGGCCGGGGTCGAGCCGCAATTGGCGCATGGCAAACAAAAGCCGGCGGTGGACGGGCTTTAGGCCATCGCGCACGTCCGGGAGCGCGCGGTGCATGATGGTCGACAGCGCGTAGGCAAGGTAGCGCTCTTCCAGCGCCTCCTTCAGATCGATGTCGTCATCACTCATGTGAGCGGGATGATCACCTCGTTGCGGCGGAGGAAGGGGATCCGCCAGGGGGGGTCATAAAACGCGGTGCGCGCGGGGCCTGCGGCGACGAGCCCCTCCGCGTCCATAAAGGCTTTTAGCGTGTCGGTGGCCGCGCTGATGTCATTTTCCGACGCTATCCCCGAAAATCGGATGGCGGCCACGCGCTCCGCCGGCCGCTCGGTGATCACAATCTCATCGTTGGTGGGCGCGGGCAGCGTTTCGGGGCGATAACTGGCCGGCATCACAAAGCTGATGCGCCACATTCCCTCGCCCACCGGCGCGGTGATGACGGGCGCGGCACGGTCGATCGCCTCCCCCTCCGGCTCGGCAATCACGGGCGCGGTCATCGAAATCTTTTCGGCCGGCCGATTGTCGCCAAAAATGAAGCCGGCGAGGGGCGAAAAGCCCCGGCTTGCCGCGCGGTCGCGCGTGCCAGACACGGTGACGCTTGCGGTGAGCATCGGCGCATAGGCGCGCACCTCGATGGCCCCGTCCTCTGCCTCCACGCGGTACTCCGGCGTTTCGATGCCCGCCATCGTCCACTCCGTCCACAACACGCCCGCCGCCACAATGAGCGCCAGAACGCCAAACCCCACGGCAAACCACTTCATCGGCACCTCCCCTTCAGTTCAGGTGGGCGCCGCGCCGCTGCGGGGAAGCCACCGGTTGGTGAGGCGAACGGCCGCATAACCCGCCAGCGGCCCAGCCACGAGCGCGGCGAGCCCAAGCGGATAAAACACCAAGAAGAGCGCGCCCACGCAAAGCCCGGCCGTCGTCCCACCGGCCGGGCTCAGCCCCGCCCCGCGGTCCAGGATCAACCACGCCAAAACCCCCGACCCCCACGCAATCGGAACGCCGATGACGCCGGCAAAGAACATGACCGCGACAACCCCGTTGAGGGTGCCGCTGTCAACATTCCCCTCAACAAGGACCGCAGCCACCACAAGGAGCGCCGACACGCTGACCCAGCCGACAACAGAGGCAATGGTGCTTCCCACAACCGCGCGCAACAGCACAATCATCGCGGCAACGCCTTCACCACGGCGCGCACAAAGCGCTCCCGCTCCGGCGGGAGGGGCTTGTTGGCAAGGGCGGCAATGTTGGTGGACACAAAATATCCCGTCAGGCGAAAGCCGGCGTCGGCCCCTTTGGCATCCATCGGCCCGTCATCCACCAGGAAGGATGGAAGGGGCAAGAGCCGATCCGCATAGGGCGCGGCCGCCGCCGCGCAGACCGCACGGCCCGTGCGCGGGGAGACATGGGTGAGGTTCTCCGCCGCGCCCGTTGCCGCGCACTCCGAGAGGTCGAGCCCGAACCCGAATTCTGAGAGGAGGATGATCTCGAACCGGATGCCCGCCTCCGCCGCCGCGGGCGCCAGGGCAAAGGCATCCACCAGCGCGTTCGCGGCCGCATAAAGCCGGGGGTGCGGGTCGCGCTCGGGCAAAAAGGCGAGGAGCGCGGCCATGGACTGGAGGCCGAATGCGCCGAACGCGTGCTCCATCACAAGGCCGGCGCGGGCGCTCACGAGTTCGACGGCCAGCGTGCCGAGCTGCTCCGCGGACCGGCCGCGCCATTTGGCGGCGACGATGTTGCCGGGCTGGAGCGTTGCGCGCAGCGTTTTGCCCCGCGCGCCGCGGACCATGCCCGCAACGCGCCCTTGGCTCGGCGTCAGACATTCGACAATTTTGGACGATTCGCCGAAGGGGCGGGCCGACAGCACCAGCGCGTCGTCGCTCCACTCCATGTCAGTCGCGAAGGGGCCGGTGATACTCGGTGAAGGGCCGCGTGAAGCGCACGCCGTTCAGCGTGTGGGTGCAACAGGGGCACGTGGGGTTCAGCTGCTCCGGCCCCACCGTCTCGTCCACCAGTTTGAGGATCCCGTCCTCCACAAAAAGCCCGGTCCAGTAGGTAGATTCCCCAACGCCCACAATCGCGCGCTTTTCCGCCTCGCTGCGCGCCACAAGGTGCCAAATCGGTTCTTCCTGGTCGAGGCGGGCTATTGCCTCTTGGTGAACCGCGTCGAAGGGTTCGCCCACCTTGGAGACCAGAAAACGGTAGAGTGGCGTGTAGTCCCGCCCGCGCTCGACCCCTTGGCGCATGGCGCCGTTGCGCGGGTCGGCGTCGGTCCGTTTGCCGTGCCTGCGGTGGCGAAAATCGGGGCCGGACTTGTGCCACACGTTCCGCGCCCGCGTGTTCACCTTGCGCCAAAGGGGTTTTTTCTCGCCTCTCATCGCCCAGAGGTGGGGAGCTTGGCCGCTCAGTTCGAGGGGTCGAGGCGCATTTCGCGGTAGCGCTCCGGGTCCTCGGTCCATTTCGGGCGGACTTTGACGAAGAGGAAAAGGTGCACCTTTGCCCCCGCAAGGGTCGCAATTTTGGCGCGCGCCGCCATCGAGATCCCGCGGATGGCAGCGCCCTTTTCCCCCAGCACAATCTTCTTTTGGCCCTCCCGCTCCACAAAGACCACCTGCTCAATGCGGATGGAGCCATCGCGCAGGCGCTTCCAGGCCTCGGTCTCCACGGTGATCGCATAAGGGAGCTCATCATGGAGCCGCAGCGTCAGCTCTTCCCGTGTAATCTCGGCCGCCAGTTGCCGCACCGGCACGTCCGAGACCTGATCCTCGGGGTAAAGCCAGGGCCCCTCCGGCATTTTTGCGGCGAGCGCTGCGAGGAGATCGCCGACCCCGTCGCCGTTTTTGGCGCTGATCATGTAGGTGGCGGAAAAGCGGCCCGTGGCGTTCAACGTTTGTGTCAGCGCAAGGAGCGCCTCGCGGGGGATGAGGTCGATCTTGTTGAGGATGAGGATTTTTTCCCGCCCCACCTCATCGAGCGCCTCCAGGATGGCAGCGTTTTCCTCATCGACGCCCCGGCGCGCGTCAATGAGCAGGCACACCACATCCGCATCGCCCGCCCCGGTCCACGCGGTCTTGACCATCGCGCGGTCGAGCCGGCGCTTGGGCGCAAAGATCCCGGGCGTGTCCACGAGGACGATCTGCGCGTCCCCCGCAATGGCGATGCCGCGCACGAGGGCGCGCGTCGTCTGCACCTTGTGGGTGACGATGGAGATTTTTTGCCCCACCAGGGCGTTGACGAGGGTGGATTTGCCCGCGTTGGGCGCGCCGATGAGGGCGACGAAGCCGCAAGTGGTCATGCCTCTTCCGGCGCCGCTTCAAGGGCCGCGCGGGCCGCATTTTGCTCCGCCTCGCGCTTGGAGCCGCCCTCGCCGCGGCCAAGAACGCCATGCTCGCCCACCACCTCGATCACAAAATGGGGCTTGTGGTCGGGCCCTGTGCGGGCGCGCAAAACATAGTCGGGCGGCGGGCTGCCATCGGCCTGGATGCGCTCTTGCAGTGCAGTTTTTGGGTCCCGCTCGGGCTTTTCGTCCGCGATGAGATCGGCCCACACGGAAAGCACCACTCGCTCGGCCGCGGGAAAGCCTGCGTCGAGGTAAATGGCGGCGAGCACCGCCTCGCACGCATCGGCCAAAATTGCGGTTTTCTTGCGCCCGCCCGATGAGGCCTCGGCCTGGCCAAGCTTGAGCGCCTTGTCGATGCCGAGCCGCAGCGCAACCTCGGCGCAGGTCTCTTTGCGCACAAGCGCGTTGAGCCGGCGCGCGAGCCCCCCTTCATCCGACCGCGGATAGCGCGCGAAGAGGGCGGAGGCGATGGCAAGGCCGAGCACGCGGTCGCCCAAAAACTCAAGCCGTTCGTAGCTTTCGCCGCGGCCCGAATTGTGGGCGCTCGCGTGGACGAGCGCGCGCTCCAGCAGGCGCCGGTCACCAAAGCGGTGGCCGAGCGCGGCTTCCAACGACGCTAACGGATCCAACATCGGACCCGCACACTTAGAGGACGGTGAAGATTCTGTTCCATCGCACGGAGGTCGGCCAATTCCACACCTCCCAAATGGGGCTCCCCTCACGAATTGAGAAGAACAAGATCTCAGCCCGGCCTACGAAATTTTCGTACGGCACATATCCGACGAAATTTTGGGCACGACTGTCGGTGGAGTTGTCCCGATTGTCGCCCATCATGAAATAATGGCCTTCGGGGACGACGTAGACGCCGGTGTTGTCGAAAAGGGCGTTGTCGGCCGTGTCGAGCACCTCGTAGGAGACGCCGTTGGGCAGCGTCTCGCGGAACCGGCGCGCGCGCACCTCCCGCCCGTTGAGGCCCACATCCACAAAATCGTCGATCTGTTCCCGGTCCACGGGGCGGTCGTTGATGTGAAGGTGCCCGTCAATCATCTGAATGCGATCACCCGGCAGACCCACCACACGCTTGATGTAATCGGTCGCATTGTCCCGCGGGAGCTTGAAGACGGCAATGTCGCCCCGCTCAGGCTCGGACCCGAAGACGCGCCCCGGGATTGGCACGATGCCGAACGGGAACGAATATTGCGAATATCCGTAGGAGTATTTTGACACGAACAGATAATCGCCCACCAGCAACGTCTCAACCATGGAGGCGGACGGGATGTTGAACGGCTGGAACAGGAAGGTTCTGATAACCAGTGCAATCAGGAGAGCCTGAAAAATGACTTTGATGGTGTCGTACAGGCCGCTCTCACGCTCCGCTTTCTTCGCCACGCTCTTCATTCACCTTCGCTAAAAACACAGCGCACGCGGGGGCGCCTTGGGGGGGCAGGTTGCCGCACGCCACGGCTCACATAGTCCGGCCGGGCAAAGCGCGCAACAAATCAGGTTGTGGGCAGCGCTTCGATCACCACAAACGCCTGCGCGTAAGGGTGATCATCGGTCATGGTGAGGTGGATGTGCGGGGCAAAGCCGTCCGGCACGATGCGCGCCAAACGCGCCGCCGCACCGCCTGAAAGCGCCATGGTGGGCTGGCCGGAGGGGCGGTTTTCCACCGCCATCTCCCGCCAGGCGACCCCCATGCGAAGGCCCGAGCCCAGCGCCTTTGACATCGCCTCCTTGGCGGCAAACCGCTTGGCGTAGGTGGCCGCTTTGTGGGGTCTTCGGTTGGCGCGCGCCTGCTCCACCGGGGTGAACACGCGCTTTTCAAACCGCTCACCAAAGCGTGACAGCGTTTGTTCAATGCGGCGAATGTCGCAAAGGTCGCTCCCGATCCCGATGATCACGCGCGCGCCTTTGCCGCCAGCCGCTCGGCCCGCATCTTTTGCGCAACCGCCACGGCCGAGCGGGTGAGAACGTAAAGCACCGGGCCAATCACAAAACCCATGGCAACGCCCCCTACAATCATCGGTTTTAGCGTTGGCCACAGGAGGCCGAAGGACGAGGTCAAAAGGTCGAACGACAGCTCAATCTCGGCGGGGGTCGCAGCGCCCGGCACGCGGCCGAGGATCCACGTGCCAATCTCGTAGGACGAGAGCCAAATGAGCGGGAAGGTGAGCGGATTGCCGATCGCGGTGCCAAGGGCGGCCGCCAGCAGCGATCCGCCAATCACCCAGGCAAGCGCAAAGGCCAGCAAAAAGTGGAAGCCCACCAGCGGTGTGCACGAGGCAAACGCCCCCGCCGCCACGCCCGCCGCAATCGCATGGGGCGACGCGTTCAGCCGCAGCACCCGGCGCTTAAAATACTGGAACGAACGCGTGAACGACCGGCGCGGCCAGGCGGCGATGCGGAACTTTTCGCCGAACGAGGGTTTTCTGCGGCGGGCGAAGAGCATGGCGTCAAACGTCCCGCACGGCGGTCTCGCGGGCGGCCGATGACACAGCGTCCAGCGCGTTGAGGGCGGCCAGCACGCTTGCCAGGTGCCCTGTGTCGCCAACGTCAATCAAGAGGCGCATCTCGCGGAACCGGTCAGCCTTTGAGACCATGGAAAGCTCGTCAATGTTCGCGCCGGCGTCGGCCGTGGCGGTGGCAATGGCGGCAAGGGCGCCGGGGGTGTTGTTTGCCATCACCCGGACGGGCACTGCAAACTGCCCCTTCGCCGCGGCGCTGTCCCAGCTCACCTCCACCCACCGGTCGGGCGCATCGCTATAGGCCGAAAGCGCCTCCCCCGCATGGACCGGATAGACGGTGACGCCGACGCCCGGGTCCAAAATCCCCACAATGCCGTCCCCAGGGATTGCGGGATGCGCATCAGAAAAGACCACCGGCAGCGCTCCCCCTGCGCCGGCGACGCGCACACCAACGCCGGTCGGCGCCTCGGCCCGGTCCGCCGGAAGGTCATGGCCGAGCGCGACCAAAACGCTGGAGGCCGGCCGCTCCCCCGCCCCAACGGCATGGAGCATGGTCTCCACCGATGGAAACGACATGCGCTCGGCCGCCGTCTCAAGGTCCGGCGGCGTTGGGAGCTGAAACCGCACGGTTTCATTCGCCACAAGCTCGCGGCCAAGGCGGGCAAACTTCTTTCGGCTGGAATCGCGGTTCGCCCGCCGGATCGCCGCGCGCGCCTTGCCGGTCACGGCGAGCGCATGCCAGGCGGCGGGCGGCGAGGCGCCCTCCACACACAAAATTTCCACCTCGTCCCCCGAGTGCAGCGGCGTGACGAGGGGCTTTGGGTGCCCATTGATCCGCGCGCCCGTACACGTGTTTCCGATTTGCGTGTGGACTTGGTAGGCAAAGTCGATGGGCGTCGCGCCCGGGGGCAGCGCGATGAGTTTTCCCCGAGGGGTGAAGCAGAACACGCGATCTTGGAAGAGTTCGAGCTTTGTGTTGTGCAAAAACTCGCGGCTTGACCGTTCTTCCGAAAATTGTTCCACGGTTTGGCGCAGCCACGCATAAGCTTTGGACTCGTTGATGGCATCGCGCATTGTGCGCGACGCGCCATCCTTGTGCAGCGCGTGGGCAGCGATGCCGTACTCGGCCAACTTGTGCATCTCGTGGGTGCGGATTTGCAGCTCCACACGGTGGCGCTTGGGCCCGATCACCGTTGTGTGCAGCGATCGATACTCATTTTGCTTTGGAATACTAATATAATCTTTGAACCGGTTGGGCACCGATTGAAAGCGGGTGTGGATCACGCCGAGCGCCTTGTAACAAGACAGATCATCATCCACCAGGATCCGAAATCCGTAAACATCTGACAGTGTTTCAAAGTTGACGGACTTGCGCTGCATTTTGGCATAAATCGAATAGGCGCGCTTTTCGCGGCCTGACACTTGGGCGGTGACCCCATTTTCCTCAAGCTTGCGCTTCAGCTCCGTCTCAATATCATCATAAAGCGAGCCGACGGCGGCCCGGCGCTCCGCCAATTTCTTCTCAATCGACGCCGCGTCTTGGGGTTTGAGCACCTTGAAGGCCAGATGCTCCAACTCTTCGCGCATCCATTGGATGCCCATGCGGCCCGCCAACGGGGCATAGACGTCCATGGTCTCTTCGGCGATGCGGACGCGTTTTTCCGGCGGCACCCATTGGAGGGTGCGCATGTTGTGCAGCCGATCGGCAAGCTTGACCAACAAGACCCGCACATCATCAGCGATGGCGAGGAGCAATTTCCGAAGGTTCTCGCCCGCTTTGTCTTCCTGGCTGACAAGATGGAGGCGGCCGATTTTGGTGAGACCTTCCACAAGCTTGCCGATTTCAGGTCCAAAACGCTGATCGATCTCGGCGCGGGTCGCGTCGGTGTCTTCGATGACATCATGGAGGAGCGCGACGGCGATGGTCGCATCGTCGAGCTTCATGCCGGTCAAAATCGCGGCAACTTCCAGGGGATGGGAAAAGTAAGGGTCGCCCGAAGCGCGGCGCTGATCGCCGTGCTTGCCCATGGAATAAACGTAGGCGCGGTTTAAAAGCGCCTCGTCCGTCAGAGGGTTATAGGCGGCAACGCGCTCCACGAGCTCGTACTGCCGCATCATGGGGCGCTTGGGCGGACGGGCCGCGCCGGTGGGCGAGCTGGCCACCGGCGCGTGTTCCATGGGGGGCCCGTCGTCCCGGCGCATCACTCACCTAATTCGCGGTTTGTTTAGCCTTCGTCGTTGCGCTCAGGCGGCACAAGGGTCTCCATGGCGCGCAACAATTCATCTTCCGACATGGAGTTAAATCCGGCATCGGCGTCCATGTCGAGCGGGGCGCCGGCGGGTTGCACGGCAATGGGCTCGGGCTCGGGCTCATCCACCTCGGTGTGCTTTTGCAACGAGTGAATGAGTTCTTCTTTCAGATCATCGGGATGGATCCGCGTGTCGGCGATCTCCCGCAGGGCAACGACAGGGTTTTTGTCCTTATCGCGATCCACCTGGATGGGCGAACCGCTTGAAATCGTTCGTGCCCGATGGCTGGCGAGGAGAACAAGTTCAAACCTGTTCTCCACTTTATCAATACAATCTTCCACGGTGACGCGCGCCATCGCCGTTCCCCATTCCGATTTAAGTTGACAAGAAGGCTGCCACATATCAATCAAGAAGGGGTAGCGCAAGCGCTGCCCGTATTCGCACCGCAGCAGGAGGTCGCGTCCCTTTTCGGGTGTTTCACGTGACTGAGCCGTTTTCAGCGGTGGCCGGCGTTTGCTTTTCCGAACAGAATAGAAAGACCCTATCGGATGTTTGACCCGCGCGAGAAGATCGCCCTCTTTATCGACGGTGCGAATCTCTACAGTGCGGCGCGATCCCTCGGCTTCGATATCGATTACAAACGACTTCTCGCCGAATTCGGGAAGAAGGGATACCTTCTTCGCGCCTACTACTATACCGCACTCGCCGAAGACCAAGAGTTTTCTACGCTCCGCCCGCTGATCGATTGGCTGGACTACAACGGCTACTCCGTCGTCACAAAGCCGCTCAAAGAATTCTTCGACCAGACCGGCCGCCGCAAAGTCAAAGGCAACATGGACATCGAATTGGTGATCGATGCCATGGAGCTGTCCGACCAGGTGGATCACGTCGTCCTCTTCTCCGGCGATGGCGACTTCCGAAGGCTTGCCGAAGCCGTCCAGCGCAAGGGCAAAAAGTTCTCGGTGGTGTCGACCCTACAAACGCAGCCGCCCATGATCGCAGACGATTTGCGCCGCCAGGCTGACAATTTTATCGAGCTTGCCGAACTTCAAAAGCTCATCGGCCGCGACCCGGCCGAGCGCCCGCCCCGCCCTGATCGCGAACGGGAGCGCGAGCGGCTGGAGCGGATGGAAAAGTCCGACCGCCCGGTGGTGATCACCCCCACCAGCTGACGGCACCGCACCGATGGCAGCGCCCGCCGGGCCCACCAACCCGGGGCGCGATTGTCCGCTGTGCCCGCGCCTGGTCGCCTACCGCACGGACCTCCGCGCCAAAAGCCCAGACTGGCACAACGCCCCGGTGGAGACCTTTGGTGACCTCCCCACCGCGCGCCTCCTGGTGGTTGGCCTCGCGCCCGGCGTTTCGGGCGCCAACCGCACCGGCCGGCCTTTCACCGGCGATTTTGCCGGCACCATCCTCTATAACGCGTTGATTTCCCACGGTCTCGCCCGCGGCACCTTTGACGCCCGGCCCGACGATGGCCTTGCCCTCCACAACACCGCCATCACCAACGCGGTGCGCTGCGTCCCGCCGCAAAACAAGCCCGTCGCGGCGGAGGTGAACGCCTGCCGCCCCTTCCTCGCGCGCACCATTGCGGCAATGCCCAACCTCTCAGTCATCCTCGCCCTGGGCCGCCTTGCCCATGACGCGGTCCTGCGCACGCTGGGTGAACGCCTTGCCGCGCACCCCTTTGCCCACGGCGCGCTCCACACCATTGGCGGGCACACCCTTGCCGACAGCTTTCACACCTCCCGCTACAATGTGAACACCAACGTCCTCACCCCAAAAATGTTTGATGCGGTGATCGCGGCGCTCAAAACACGCCTGTAACGCTGGTTTAGTCCAGCGCAGCCGCGGCCCGATCCAGGAGCCCCGCCACCGCGCGATCCCCCGGCGCCTCCGCCGCCAATGCCGACAGCGCATCCCGCGCCTCAGCAAACCGCCCGGTCTCGATTAGCGTGAGCGCCGCCTCATAGCGCGCGATGTGATCAAGCGCCTCGTCCGGCACCGCCCCCGAAATCCCCACCAGCGCGTGAATGCGGATGGGAGCGCTCGCGCCGCGCACCGTCACCCGGTCAAGGGCGCGAAACACAAACCCCTCCCCCGCCTGCCGGCGCGTTGCATCAGACACCACCACCCGGCAGCCATACGCCTTGGTGAGATCCTGCAGCCGCGCCGCCACATTCACCGCGTGGCCAATCACGGTGAAATTGCGCGCGTGGCTCGGTCCAATATCGCCCGACAACACATCACCGGTCGCAATCCCAACGCCCGCATCAAGCCCGCCGCCGCCCGCAAAACCCTCCGCCACCAGCGTCTCGCGCAGCGCGTCCACCGCGGCAAGCTGGCCAAGGGCGGCGCGACAGGCATCGGCCGCCTGGCGCTCGAGCGAACTATAGGGCGGGCCCCAGGCGGCCATGGCCGAATCGCCGATGAACTTGTCCGTGATCCCCCCCGCCTCACCGATCGGCCGGGTGACGGCGGTCAAAAACCGGTTGAGCAGCGCCGTCAGCGCCTCTGGCCCCAGCCGCTCCGACCAGCCGGTGTAATTGCGCATATCCACAAACGAGATCGTCATCTCGCCGCGCCGGCTCACCCCCTCCTCGCCCCGCCGCAGAATCTGGTCGAGCACCTTTGGATCCACATACTCGCCAAAGAGCTGCTTTAACTTGCGCCGCTTGCGCTGCTCGGTGGTGTTGGAAAAAACCACCACGACGCCAAAGCGCTCCTCCACCCCCTCCGCGCTCCGGGTGAGGAAGCTCGACGACACGCGAAGGTCCACCCGCCCGCCATCGGTCGCCAGCACCACATCCTGGCTGTGGCTGACCTTTGCCTCGTAAACCGCCTTCAAAACCAGCTCGTTAAAGTCGTCAAACCGCTCGTCGAGCAAAAACACTTCCGCAAAAGGCCGGCCGAGCACATCCGCCGGGTTTTGGGCAAGGAGCGCCCCCGCCGCCTCGTTGAACATGATGATGCGGCCCGTGAGGTCGATGGCCAACACGCCATCGCGCATGGCGTTCAGCACCCGCTCCGACAAGAGGGCGTCGCGCGCTGTGGTCACGCCGGCAGCGAAAGCCCGGCCGCGTCCCCCAAAAACGCGATCACATCCGACACGCCCTCGCCCGCACGAAGGTTGGTCATCAAAAACGGCCGGTCCCCCCGCACCTTGAGGGTGTCGGCGCGCATCACATCAAGGTTCGCGCCCACAAACGGCGCAAGATCGGTCTTGTTGATGATCAAAAGGTCCGAGCGCGTGATGCCGGGCCCGCCTTTTCGGGGGATCTTTTCGCCGCCCGCCACATCGATCACATAAATCGTAACGTCGGCGAGCTCCGGCGAGAAGGTGGCGGCAAGATTGTCGCCCCCTGATTCGATGAGGATGAGATCACAGGCGGGAAATTTTTCCTGCATGTCGCGGATCGCCGCAAGGTTGATCGACGCATCCTCGCGGATTGCGGTGTGCGGGCAGCCGCCGGTCTCGACCCCCATGATGCGCGCCTCGTCCAGCGCCTCCGCGCGCGACAAAATCAGCGCATCTTCCTTGGTGTAGATGTCGTTGGTGATGGCGACGATGTCGATTTGATCGCGAAGCGCCTTGCAAAGGCGCTCCATCAGCATGGTTTTCCCGGAGCCCACCGGGCCGCCGATCCCGACCCGAAGCGGGCCGTTTGGGGTGCGTGTCATGGCGTCCTCATGAGCGAAACAGGCGAACGTCTTGAACTTCGTGGGCAATTGTCGCGACGTCCAGCCCTGGTGCAAAGCCGCCCACATCCGAAAGGAGCGCATCTTTGGCCGCACGCACCGTTTGGGCAACCGTTGGCGCAAGGTCGCGCGTGATGCGCTGCCCGTCAGTCTGGCCGAGCGGCACCAGGCGCACCGCCGCCGACACAAGGTTGGCCGCAAATGCGCTGAGCGCCCCTTGGAGGAGCGCCTCACGCGGCACGCCATGGCCTGCGCCCGCCGCCCCCACCACCACAGGCAGCGGTACCGCGCGCCCCTCAGGCAACAGCGGCACCGGCCAAACGGCCGCCACCAGATCGCGAAAGGCAGCGCCCTGGTAGTGCGCCTCTTCGGCCCGCTCGGCCGACGGGGCAAGCGCTGCACCAAACGCGCAAAGGTCTGCCAAGCCCGCCGCATCCCCCGCAGACGCCCGAGCGTAGGCATGGGCGCACATCACAGTGTCGCTCCACCCCGCCCCGTGCGCCACCGCCGCCCCAATGGCCGCCTGCGCGGCCGCGCGATCACCAAGCCCGCCGGCTGCAAACAGCGTTTCCAGCCCGTGGGAGTAGCTGAACGCGCCGATGGGGCACGCGGGGGAAAACCACGCCAGAAGGAGCGCGCGGGCCGCTTCCTCCCGCTCCATCAATGGTGGTGATGGCCGCGGGCGCTGCCACCATCGGCATAGGCGCCCGCTTCGGGGTTAAAGGGCGCGGTCTGCCGCACCAGCTGCGCGCCGAGCCGCTCCGCCATCGCCTCCAGCACATGGTCGGGCCGGATGCGAAGGCGATCGGCCAAGATCTCCGTCGGCGTGTGGCGGTTGCCAAGGTGCCAGGCGAGCCGCGTCAGATCGGCCGCGTGCGCCGGCACAATGTCGATCACCGGCTCGGGCTCCGCCCTCACGCCCAGCGTGCGCCCGTCATCCATCGCCAGGCAATCCCCATCCAAGAGCCGCGTTGCCTCCGCCAAGTCGAGGAGCACAGGCTCCCCCGCATCGGTCGTCAGCGCCATGCGCCGGCGATGGCGCCGATCATAATCAAGGTGCACCGTGGCATCCGCCGGCCGGGTTGTGACGCGGTGGGTGGCACGGATCATGAGAGCGCCGCAGCTCTGTGGGGTGCGGGCACCATGGCGCAACGATGTGGTGCGCGGCGTGGATCATGGCACCGTCTTGCCCGGATGGCGCATGAACCCGCAACCACGCGAGTCATGGCAGCGCCTCCACCCAATCGGCCGCCATCTCGGCCCATTCGGCGTCGGGCCGGGTGTGCCCGCCCGGCCAAAGGGCAAGTTCCAGGGCAGTGCCCTGCGCGCAGGCCGTCCACTTGCGCCGCCAATAGCGCCCTTCGGTGGAGAACGCGTCGGGGCGGAGCCGCTCGCAGCCGTTCACAGCGCGCCACACCTGAAGCCCTTCAAAAATGTCGCCCTGGTAAATGCGCCCGCCGCCCAGCGGCCGACCCTCCAGGGGCACGGTTTGGTCCCGCCAGCCATGGGTGTGCAAAAGCTTGACGGGGCCCGCGCACGCTTCCGGATGGGGCCGCCAAAAACCACCGGCATAGGGCGTATAGGCGCGGGCGAGCGCGGGATCGCGGCAGGCAAGATACCAAACCATCGAGCCGCCGATGGAGTAGCCGCTCAGCGTGAGCTGTGCCGTATCGACGCCGTGGCGCCCGGCTGCATCCGCAATCACCTCTTTGACGAACGCGTATTCGTCGCGCGGGCCGGGGCGTTCGGGGCGAAAACCCCAGGCGGTGGGGCCATCCTCGCCCCGTCGCAGCGCGTTGGGCGCGATGACGGCATAGCCGCGTTCCACCAAAGCGGCGGTGAACGCCTGGCCGAGCACCGCCGAGCCTGGGGCGCCATAGCCATGAAAGTGCAGAAACGCTGGCACGGGCCCGTCCGTCGCGGGCCGAACGATGTGGTAGCTTCCAAGGTCTGTCTCGCACGGCGCCTCGGCGGAGCCGCAGGCGTGCGCGGCACTCACCGCCGCAAACAGTGCCAAGACGCCCAACACCAATCGACCCATGCCGCCCCCCTCGTTGCGCGCCGACCGTTGCGAACCCGCGCCCCGCCGTCAAGCGGCCACCGCGCCCCGCCACCCGCCAAGCCATGGCGCCCCGCCAAGCCCGGCGTCACACAAGGCATCCACGCCTGCGGCGCTGACAGCTCCCGTCGCCGCCCATCGATGCTCGCCGCGCCGGGCTGGTCGCCTGCCGGTCTGCCAGCTCGGCGTTGCGATCCCAGATGTTGCGAGGGTGGGCCGCCAATCGCCGCGCATCACAGCGGCTTTGCGCAACGGCATGGGGCGACACTGAAAAGTTGGGCAACGGTCAGCCCAAGGAACCAGGCGTGCGGGGCGCCGACCGATCTGCCACACTCGCGCCTCCGCCGGCTGGACAAATCTCGACCACACGCTGTTCTTCGCCGACACGCGTCACGCCGTGGCCTTTTGGCGCCAGCCACGGTTTGCCGCCTGGTGCCAGAGCGCCCGCACGCAGGTCAGGTCGCGATTTTGTGACCGGGTGCGGCCATGAACGCGGCAACGCAGGCGTTTGCGGTCGCGCGCCAGCGTTGCCGGCCGCGTCGCAGCACGCCCGGATGGGAGGTCAGGGCGCCATGTTGGGGCGGCCGGCTGCCGTGAGAGCAGCAGCGCGGGCGCTTGCGGGCGCGCGACTGTTCCCGGCAGCGCGGCAGAACGCCCGAATGGAGATCAGGGCCCTGTCTTGAGGCGGCGGGCTGCCGTGAGAGCAGCAACGTCGGCGTTGGCGGGCGCGCGACAGTTCCCCGGCAGCGCAGCAGAGCGCCTGAATGGAGGTCAGGGCGCTGTGTTGAGGCGGCGGGCTGCCGTGAGGGCAGCAACGCGGGCGCTTGCGGGCGCGCGACAGTTCCCCGGCAGCGCAGCAGAGCGCCTGAATGGAGGTCAGCGCGCTGTGTTGAGGCGGCGGGCTGCCCTGAGAACAGCAACGCGGGCGCTTGCGGGCGCGCGACTGTTCCCGGCAGCGCGGCAGAGCGCCTAAATGGAGGTCAGGGCGCTGTGTTGAGGCGGCAGGCTGCCGGGAGAGCAGCAACGCGGGCGTTGGCGGGCGCGCGACTGTTCCCCGGCAGCGCAGCAGAGCGCCTGAATGGAGGTCAGGGCGCTGTGTTGAGGCGGCGGGCTGCCGTGAGGGCAGCAACGCGGGCGCTTGCAGGCGCGCGGCAGTTCCCCGGCAGCGCAGCAGAGCGCCTGAATGGAGGTCAGGGCGCTGTTCTGAGGCGGCGGGCTGCCGTGAGAGCAGCAACGCGGGCGTTGGCGGGCGCGCGACTGTTCCCGGCAGCGCGGCAAAGCGCCTGCAATGAGATCAGCGCGCGACGCTTGGGCCGCGTGCGGCCACAGGCGCGGCAAAGCCTGCGATTGCCGGCGCGCGCCGCCGTAGCAGGCCGCGCAGCGGGGCACCAGAACGGCAGCTCAGTGCGCACCTCTGGGGCAGCGTGCGGGCGTGAGCGCGGCAACGCAGGCGTTTGCGGGGTTGCGCCGCCCTTCCTGGCCGCGCCGCAGAGCGCCCGGATGGGAGGTCAGGGCGCGACGCCCGGGCGGCGTGCGGCCGTGACCGCCGCAACGCGGTGGTTTGCGGGGTCGCGCTGCCCTTCCTGGCCGCCTCGCAGAGCGCCCGGATGGGACGTCAGGGCGCGACGCTGGCCCGGCGTGCGGCTAGCGCATCTACTGGTCGACCTGTTTGAACCAACCAGGTCGGCAAGTCGATGCGCCGGGTTAACTCGCCAAGCGCCTCTTGCCCGATCGGGTTGATCCAAACTGATCGGGCGGCACTCTAGGAGCGCGGGAACGCAGGCGTTCGGTTGTGTGCGCCACCGTCGCCGGCCGCGCGGCATGGCGCCCGAGTGGGAGGTGAGAGCACGCCGCTCCGGCGGCGTGCGGCCCGGCGCACGGAAGCGCAGGCGTTTGCCCCCCTCGCCACCGTCGCCGGCCGCGCGGCAGGGCGCGCAAATGGACGTCAGGGCACAACGCGGGGGGGCCGGGCGGCGGTGAGCGCCGCAACGCAGGCGTTTGCGGCGCGGAGGGCGCCTGCCGCGTCGCCGGCCGGGTCGCACCAGTCGCCCGCGGCGCCGAGGCCGGTGGCGAGGTCAAAGAGCGTGGGCGGGGTGGGCGAGGTGACGCGCGCGTAGCGCCAACGATGGGCGGCGCAATGGAGGAGTTTTGTCGATTGGGGGAGCATGGCGCGGATGTCTGCGGCGATCCGGTCGGCCTCGTCCTCGAGCCGGCGGGCGCTGGCGGCCTGGGTGAGGTGGACCACCAACGTGCCTGGCTGGCGCCCGGGCTTGGTGCCCTCCAGCGCGATCGCGCCGACATCGTCATCCGCAGCGAGCCGGGCGGCCGCTGCCTCCGCGCCTGCCGCGTCCGAAAAAGCCATCATCACGGCCCAGTCGGGGTGAACGGTGGCTGAGGCGGCGTGGGCGGCAAGGGCCGGCGCGTGCCCCTCAAGGAGCGCTGCGGCCTGGGGGGCAGGCGCGGTGACAATCACGGCGCGGAACGGGCCGGCCGTCTCTGGCCCGTCTAGAGCAAGGTGCCAGCCGTCTCTCCGCCGCGTGAGCCCGCGCACGGTGACGCCGAAGCGCGGGGCAATGTCACCCAGGATGGAGCGCACGATGGCGTTCATCCCCGGCACGCCAACCACCGCATCGGTGGATGGCCCGCAGGGCCAGGGCGCGGCGTCCCCCGCATCGAGGGCCGGTCGCAGGACGCTGTCAAGGACCGCACAGGCGCCTGGCAGCGCGGGCGTCCCATGGTCGAACCGGCAGCGGATGCCGGCAATCTCGACCCGCCTTGTGGCGAAGCGGCCGCCAGGGCCGCGGCCCTTGTCGAGCACAACAACCGGGTGGCCGGCATTGCGGAGCGCACGGGCAACGGTGGCGCCGGCAAGGCCCGCACCGATCACCGCCACCGGGGCCGCTGTGGGCTCAGGCATGGCGCGTTGCGTTTGCCCCATAATAATTGATGTAGCGATGCGAAATTCCGGCCACCGGCAAGATGATCATCACGTCTGTGGTGCCGAACTGCGGGTCGATGACCGCACCGTCGGCCACAAAAGCGCCCAGCCGAAGGTAGCCCTTGATGAGGGGCGGCAGGGCGCGCAAGGCCCGCCGGGCGTCCACATCCTCGGCGGCGATGCGGTTCATCTCCACATGGCGATCGTTGAGGGCGCGCACGCGCCACTCATCGGGCGCCAGGTGGTGGTGGTAAAGGTAGGCGAGCGCGGGGGCGAGCGTGTCAGGGTCCGTCCCGGTCAGCGAGGCGCAGCCGAACAGAACATCAATCTTGTGGCGCAGCACGTAGGACCAGGCCCCGTGCCACAAAAGTTCAACCGTGCGCTTGTCGCGATAGGGTTTTAGGACGCACGAGCGGCCAAGTTCCAGGAAGCGTTTGTCGCCGTGGCGTTCCAAGAGCGGGGCGATCGCAAACTCATCACGCGAGTAAAAGCCGCCGTGGTGGGTGGCAATTTCTTCGCGCAGGAGGCGATACGTGCCCACGATGCGGGGCTTGTGCCGCCGGAAAGGGCGCGCGGCCACATTGTGATCGAGGACGAGGAGGTGATCGCAAAGGTCGTCGTAGGCGTCCCGGTCGCGGCGGGTGGCCATGGCGTAGGCGTCGGGCTGGGCGGCCAGCTCTTCATAAAAGACTTGGAAGCGGACCTGTTGGGCGCGCTTCACCTCGCCGGCGGTGCGGGCAAGGCGGACTTCCAGGCTGCCGAGCTGGCCAAAACTTGGGGTCTTTTTGTCGAGCGGTTCGACCCGTTTGCCGCCGATCCGCGGGTGGACGGCCGGGATGCCCGAGGCCGGCATTGACACACGCCCCTTGGGCATCAAGCGCCGCACAACGGGGCTCAGCTGCCGCAATTTCGCCATCGTGCGCCGCCGTTTTTTGCGGCGAAGGCCGGTGGTCAAAGCGGCCCCCAGGGTGGTTGGGTCACTGCGCCAATGGGTGTCACCGGACGATCCATTCTGTTCCAGGTTGCCATGGTTTTAGTGCTGATGGGGCCTGACTGGAAGCGTTTTGCCGGTTCTGCGGCGGCCTTTCGTGTCGGTTTTGCGCGTGACGAGACCTTGGGGCCCGCCGCATCGACGGCCGCCCCGGGTTGCTGCCCCTGTGTGAACCAATTGTGACGGCGCACAACCCATGCCGCTTGCATTGAGCGGCGAAACCAACTAGAGGTTGCGCTGTCGATGTGGACGATGATGCAGTCGTGCTCAGTCATGTAACAACCATTGCTTTTCGCGGTATTGAGGCGGTCCCCGTCACCGTTCAGGTGCAGGTGGCTGGCGGTCTTGCTGCGTTTCATGTGGTCGGCCTTGGGGACAAGGCGGTCGCGGAAAGCCGTGACCGTGTGCGCGCAGCCCTCTCGTCCATGGGGCTCAGCGTGCCCCCCCGCCGTATCACGGTGAATTTGCAGCCGGCTGACCTGCCAAAGGCCGGCAGCCACTACGATTTGCCCATCGCCCTCGGCCTCATGGTCGCGCTCGGCGCCCTCCCCCAAGCCTCCATTGATGAGCGCGTGGTCCTTGGCGAACTGGGGCTTGATGGACGCTTGGTGGGCGTCTCCGGTGTGCTGCCCGCAGCAGTTGGCGCCCAGGGGCTGGGCTTTGGCCTTATCTGCCCGGCGGAGGATGGCGCCCAAGCCGCCTGGGCCTCTGCCGACATGTCGATCCTCGCGCCCCAAACCCTCACCGCCTTCGTCAACCACGTGAATGGGACGCAGCTTTTGTCCCGCCCGCACCCGGCGATGGATCGTCGCCCCACCGCCCGGGGCGATTTTGCAGATGTAAAGGGGCAAGAAAGCGCCAAACGCGCCATGGAGATTGCGGCGGCCGGCAACCACAACATCTTGCTGTGCGGCCCGCCCGGCGCGGGGAAATCGATGCTCGCGCATCGCTTGGCGTCCATCCTGCCGCCGCTCACCGCCGGCACCCTCCTTGAAAGCGCAATGATCCGCTCTGTCGCCGGCGACCTTGCGGGCGGCAAACTTTCCCTCAGCCCGCCCTGCCGCACGCCGCACCATTCGGCGTCCATGGCAGCCCTCGTGGGCGGGGGTCCACGCGCCCGCCCTGGCGAGATAAGCCTCAGCCACGGCGGCATCCTGTTCTTGGATGAACTGCCGGAGTTTGCGCCCCAAGTGCTCGATGCGCTGCGTGAACCGCTTGAGACCCACACCGCCACCATCGCCCGCGCACAACACCGGGTGAGTTACCCGGCGCGGTTCCAACTGGTGGCGGCCATGAACCCGTGCCGCTGTGGGCTTGCGGGCGAACCCGGCCACAGTTGCCGCCGGGGCAACGCGTGCGAGAGCGACTATCAAGCGCGTCTCTCCGGCCCCCTCCTTGACCGGATCGACATCAAAATGCGCGTCAACGCCGTCACGCCCGGCGACCTGCGCGCCCCCAAGGGCGAGCCATCGGCGACCATTGCGGCGCGTGTGGCCGCCGCCCGTGACCGGCAGACAGCGCGCTATGCCGACCTTCCCATCGCCACCAACGCCGACTGCCCCTCCACCGAGGTGGAGGAGCGCCTCAACGCCGATGCTGGGGCGCTCGCGCTCTTGGCCCGCGCGCTGGACGAGCGGCGCCTCACCGCGCGCGCCTACCACCGCGTCATGAAGGTCGCCCGCACGATCGCCGACCTTTCCGGCTCCGACACCGTGACGCGGCCCCAAATGGCCGAAGCGCTGGGCTACCGGGTGTCGTTTTGACGGCCCCCCTCGCCAAACCGGCAAGCCTTTTTGGGCGCACCGCACGATCTGGCATCGATGACCGCCGCGATACTGGCCCGGCCCACGCGCAACATTATTCGCGGACGCTGGACGACGGGTCTTGTTGTCGCCACAATGCTGCTTCCCGGGGGGCGCGCGGTAGAGCAACGGTACACGCCATCGAGCCCATGCGGGGACACCGTCGCGCGCGCGAGAATGGCCGACGTGATGGGCTCTCAGATGTGGTTTTGACCGCCGCCCTCGCCCGACGGGCATCGCTTTCGGGGCGCACGGCACGATCCGGCATCGATCATTGCAGCGCCACAGGCCCGTTACACGCACAACGATCCCTACAGGCGCTCGCCAAAGGGTTTTGTTGTCGCCCCGAGCCCGCCTCCCCTCAGGCACACAGCAAGGCCACGAGATACGCCATCGAGCCCATGCCCAAACACCATGACGCGCGCCAAAATGGGCGACGCGCTGGGCGTTCGGGTGTCGTGGGAACCGGCCCCGTCGCCAAACCGGCGAGCCCTTGCGGGCACGCGGCACGATCCCGCATCGCTCACCGCGGCGCCAGCGGCCCGTTCCAGCGGCAACATGAGCCGCAGACGCTGGGCGAAGGGTCTTGTCGACGCCCCTACACGGCCTCCCGGCGGGTGCGCGGCAACGCCGCGGGACGCACCATCGTGCCTCTGCCTTCGGCGCGACAAAAAACGCTAACTGTCGGAGGCACCCTGTGGGGTGTGGGCCGGCTCTCATCAACCGCATCGGCCTCCGCGCCAATGCTGCCGCCTGGTGGATGGCGACACTTGGCCCCCCGGGAGCGCGGAGCGCTGATGCCGGCGGGAATACCCGCACCGCGTTGCGCCAACGCCGCGGGGAGGAGCAAAACCGCCGGCGGGATCGCGTGGGCCACGCGGCGCCTGTTGCGGCCACCGGGCCGCTGCGCCCACGGGTCGGCGATGACGCGCACGCTGCTCACCCTTGAAGACGCCGCCTGCCACCTCTCCGAGGTGCTTGGCAACGGACCGCGGCTTCTTTTCCTCACGGGTGCCGGCGTCTCCACCGAATCCGGCATCCCCGACTTTCGAAGCCCAGGCGGCCGTTGGTCGCGCATGGCGCCAATCGAGTACGGCGCATTCCTCACGGACGAGATGGCACGGCAGGAAGACTGGACACGCAGGTTCGAGATGGACGCGGTGTTTGCCGCGGCAGAGCCAAACGCCTGCCATCACGCCATCGCGGAGGCCTGCCGGGCCTCGCCCAGCCACATCTGCGTCACCCAAAATGTTGATGGCCTTCACGGGCGCGCCGGCATGCCCGCGAACGCGCTCATCGAGCTTCACGGCACCGCCGCCCATGCCCATTGCCTTTCGTGTGGCGCGGTCGCCTCCCTCGTCGCGATGGAAAACGCCCTCACCGCAAGCGGCAAAAGCCCTCGATGCACCGTGTGCGGGGGATTGATGAAGGCGGCCGTCGTCTCTTTTGGCGAGCCGATGCCGGAGGGCCCCATGGCGCGCGCGGCGGACGCGGCCGAGCGGGCCTCGCACCTTGTGGTTCTGGGCACCTCGCTTGCGGTGCATCCCGCGGCGGGGCTGGTGCCCCTGGCGCGCGCGGCCGGGGCGCACATCACCATTGCATCAACGCGTCCCACCCCGTGCGACGGGATCGCCGATGTTCTCCTGCGCACATCCATTGCAGAAACGTTTGCAGCGGTGGGTTCATGACAATTTGCGTTAACCCCTGTGGTTCTTGGGCAACACGTTCACTGTCTTATCCACAACTGGGTCGCGAAAAGGGTGAAGGAATGGTAACCTCCAATTCAACAATCGCGAATCGGTTGTTTACACGGTTGGTGCGGGTCAAGTGGCGGGTAGCGTGGTGAGCGAAGACAAAGGCGTGCGGTTTTACGAAACGTTTGCGGGCACCGACGCTGAGGATCAGCAACGCGTCGACAGCCTGGAAAGCCTGGTCGAGATGTCAGGCAGCATCAAGTGGTTCGACGTCGGCAAAGGGTACGGCTTCATCATCCCTGACGATGGCGGCCAAGACATTTTGCTCCACGTCACCTGCTTGCGGCGCGATGGATACCAAAGCGCCTACGAGGGCGCCAGGGTCGTCTGCGAGGTGACCGAGGGGCCAAAGGGCATGCAGGCCTTCCGCATCCTGTCGATGGATGAAAGCCAGGCTGCCCACCCGTCCCAGCTCCCCCCGTCCCGCGCGCATGTGCAGGTGGTGCCCGAAGGTCCGGCCGAAACCGCACGGGTCAAATGGTTCAACCGCAGCAAGGGTTATGGCTTCCTCACCCGCGGCGAGGGCACGGCCGACATCTTTGTCCACATGGAAACGCTGCGCCGCTTCGGCGTCACCGAATTGCGCCCGAACCAAACCGTGCGCGTTCGCTTCGGCAACGGGCCAAAAGGCTTGATGGCGGCCGAAATCTTGCCTGAGACGGGCGTGAACGTCCCACAATCCCACTGACGGCGCCTCCGGTGCGCGCCGCTCGCCAAACCCTCGCGGCCCTGGTTTTCGCCTTCGCCGCGCTTGTCACCGCGGCGGCCAGCGCCCAAACCCCGCAATCGTTGCCGACGAGCCCCGCCCAGCTCGTCACCGCCACCGGCACCCACGATTTGACCGTCGAGATGGCGGACGACCCCATTGAGCGCGCCACCGGCCTCATGTGGCGCGAGAGCATGCCCGACGACCGCGGCATGCTGTTTGACTTCGGCAACGAGGGCGAACGCAGCTTTTGGATGCGAAACACCATCCTCTCGCTCGACATCATCTACATTCGCGCCGACGGGTCCGTGCTCTCCATCGCCAAGGGCACAGAACCCTTCTCCCTCGCCGCGATCCCCTCCAACGGGCCGGCGCGCTTTGTGCTGGAGGTGAACGCGGGCGTTGCCGACGCGCTCAGCCTTGCCCCCGGCGACCGATTGATCCACGCCAGAATCCCTTGAGGGACGTGGTGGAAGCGTGTACCGGAGGGCGCGTCGGGGCATAGCTCAGCCTGGTAGAGCACCGGTTTTGGGAACCGGGGGTCGTAAGTTCGAATCTTGCTGCCCCGACCACTTGTGAGCCCCGGGAGGTCCCTCATGAAGGCACGCATTTTTCGCCCCGCCCGCACCGCCATGCAATCCGGCACGCGAAAGACCAAGCGCTGGCGGCTCGAATTCGTGACCGACACCGCCCCCGAGGTCGAACCGCTGATGGGCTGGACGGCGAGCGCCGACACCGCCCGGCAAGTTCGCCTCGACTTCCCAACCAAGGAGGATGCGGTGCGCTACGCTGAGGCCAAGGGCCTTGAATACCGCATCGAAGAGGGCAAAGACGCCGGCGACAAGAAAATTGCCTACTCCGACAATTTTCGCGCCGACCGCCCTGCCCCCTGGACCCACTAACCCGTTTTCGGCCCCGTAGCTCAGCTGGATAGAGCACCGGACTTCTAATCCGACGGTCGCAGGTTCGAATCCTGCCGGGGTCGCCACGTGTTCTGCCGCAGACCCCCGCCCAAGGGTGTTTGATGCGCCCCGTCGCCAGCCTCGCCGCCCGTGTGTGCCTCACTGCCCGCTGCCGCCGAAGGCACCGCCCTCATGGCCAGCCTCCTTGCCCAAACACGAAACGCCTGCAACGCCCGCGCCGCGCTCACCCGTCCGCCCGCGCCGCGCTCACCCGTCCGCCCGCGGCGTTCATCCCGCGCCCCGACGGCACCCTCCACGTCAATCTGGGTTTTCTCGAATGCCCACGTTGGACCGTCGCATCAAACCCACGCGGCGGCGTTTGCCTGTGTCCCCTCCGCACCAATGCGCTTGAGGCCGGGCGCTCCATCGGTGTCGATGAGCGCGACGCGTCGGCGAATGGGCAAATTGACAGCCCGCCGACAGGTTGCGACAGTCCGCCCGAATGCGGCCGCAGAGCCGCCCCATCCGGAGGACACCCATGAAGCCCCTGGCCATCGCCGCGCTCGCGGCCGGCACCCTTGCCTTTGGCGCCACCGCCGCCCACGCCACCACCGCCTGCCTCATCACCAAAACCGACACGAACCCCTTCTTCGTGAAGATGAAAGAGGGCGCGACCGCCAAGGCTGAAGAGCTCGGCATCACCCTCAAATCCTATGCCGGCAAGATCGATGGCGACCACGAGGCCCAAGTCGCCGCGGTCGAAACCTGCATTGCCGACGGCGCCTCCGGCATCCTGATTGCCGCGTCCGACACCAAGGCCATCGTCGGCGTGCTCGGCCAAGCGCGCGAGGCGGGCCTCCTGGTGATCGCCCTCGACACGCCGCTGGAACCCATTGATTCGGCCGATGCCACCTTCGCCACCGACAATTTCCGCGCCGGTGAGCTGATCGGCCAGTGGGCCGCCGCCACCTTGGGCGATGATGCCGCCAACGCCAAAATCGGCATGCTCGACCTTGCCGTGAGCCAGCCCTCCGTCGGCGTTCTGCGCGACCAAGGCTTTCTTCAAGGTTTTGGCATCGACCTTGGCGACCCCAACCGCTGGGGCGATGAGGATGACCCCCGCATCGTCGGCAACGACGTCACCGCCGGCAACGAAGAGGGCGGCCGCCGCGCGATGGAAAACCTCCTCGCGGTCGACCCGTTCATCAACGTTGTCTACACCATCAACGAGCCGGCCGCGGCGGGCGCCTATGAGGCCCTGCGCGCCATCGGCCGCGAAAATGACGTCCTGATCGTCTCCGTCGATGGCGGCTGCCCGGGCGTTCAAAACGTCAAAGACGGCGTGATTGGCGCCACCAGCCAGCAGTACCCGCTCCTGATGGCGTCGCTGGGCGTGGAAGCCATTGCAGCGTTTGCCGAAAGCGGCGCGAAGCCGGAGCCCACTCCGGGCAAAGACTTCTTCGACACCGGCGTCGCGCTGGTGACCGATGCCCCGGTGGACGGTGTGGAGAGCATCGACACCACCGAGGGCACCGACCTTTGCTGGGGCTAACCCACTGACAAACAGGGCCGCGCGATTTTCGCGCGGCCTTTTTTCCTCGGGCCCAACGCCCCAGAATTGGAGCGCCGATGACGAACACGGCGAACGACGGGCCCGCGTACGAAGGGGCAGCGTCCCGCGCCACAGATGTGGCAAGCTTCAAAGAGGACCGACGCGGGGTGCTGACCCACATCCAGCACTTCCTCCATCAGACGCCCGCGGCCGTGCCGCTCATCGTCCTCATCCTTTCGATCCTCGTCTTCGGCCTTGTGCTGGGCTCACGCTTCTTCTCCCCCTTCGCGATGACGCTGATCTTGCAACAGGTCGCCATCGTCGGGATCACGGCCGCCGCCCAATCCCTCGTCATCCTGACCGCCGGCATCGACCTGTCGGTGGGCGCCATCATGGTCTTTTCGTCGGTCCTGATGGGCCAATTCACGTTCCGCTACGGCATCCCGGCGGAAATTTCGATCGTGCTTGGCCTTGCCGCCGGCACCATCATGGGCGCGATCAACGGGGTCCTCGTCGCGGTGATGAAGCTGCCGCCCTTCATCGTAACGCTCGGCACCTGGCAGATTTTTCTTGCCGCAAACTTCCTCTATTCTGAAAACGAAACGATCCGCAGCCAAGACATTGCGCAAAACGCGCCGGCGCTGCAGTTCTTTGGCGAAAAAATCAACATTGGCGGCGCCATCTTCACCTACGGCGTCATTTGGTTGCTGCTTTTGATCATCATCCTCGCCTATGCGCTCAAGCACACCGCCTGGGGCCGCCATGTTTATGCTGTCGGTGATGATCCGGATGCCGCCGAGCTCTCGGGCGTCCAGGTCAAGCGCACCTTGATCAGCGTTTATGCGCTGGCGGGCCTCATCTGCGCCTTTGCCGGCTGGGTGCTCATCGGGCGGATCGGCTCCGTCTCGCCCACCTCGGGGCAGCTTGCCAACATTGAGGCGATCACCGCTGTCGTCATCGGGGGCATTTCGCTGTTCGGCGGGCGCGGGTCGATCCTCGGCGCCCTTTTCGGCGCACTCATCGTGGGCGTCTTCTCCCTCGGCCTTCGCATGGTCGGCACAGACCCGCAGTGGACCTACCTCCTCATCGGCCTTCTGATCATCGTCGCCGTTGCGATTGACCAATGGATCCGAAAGGTGGCCCGCTGATGGAGCCGATCCTGCGCGCCACCAACCTCGTCAAGCGTTTTGGCCGGGTGGTCGCCCTCGACCATTGCGACTTTGAGCTTTACCCCGGCGAGGTGCTCGCCGTCATCGGGGACAATGGGGCCGGCAAATCCACCCTCATCAAGGCCCTGTCTGGGGCGCTGCGGCCCGACAGCGGCGAGATCCACCTGGAGGGCGAGCGCGTGCGCTTCGGCTCACCCATGGAGGCGCGCGACGCGGGAATTGAGACGGTTTATCAAAACCTTGCCCTCTCCCCCGCCCTTTCCATTGCTGACAACATGTTTTTGGGGCGCGAGCTTCGCAAGCCCGGCATCCTGGGCAAATGGTTCCGCAAGCTGGACCGCGCGGAGATGGAGCGCCGCTCCCGCGCGCTCCTCAGCGAACTTGGCCTCATGACCATCCAAAACATTGGCCAGGCGGTGGAAACCCTCTCGGGCGGGCAGCGCCAGGGGGTGGCAGTGGCGCGGGCCGCGGCCTTTGGCTCAAAGGTCGTCATCATGGATGAGCCGACGGCGGCGCTCGGCGTCAAGGAATCCCGCCGGGTGCTTGAACTCATCAACGATGTGAAGGCGCGCGGGCTCCCCATTGTCCTCATCAGCCACAACATGCCCCACGTGTTTGAGGTCGCCGACCGCATCCACATCCACAGGCTCGGGAAACGTTTGACCGTTATCCGACCCCGGGAGCACTCCATGGCTGACGCGGTCGCCTTCATGACCGGGGCCAAGGACCCGCCGGGCGCGGCCCTCGCGGCTTAAATCACCGGCCGCCCTCCTGTCTTATTTCATGAAGTGTAGCAGTTATTGCTGAACGCGATGCGTATTTGCGCGAACGCGTGGCCGCCATCGTGTGTTTGTCTGGTGTCTACCCTGGCAATGAAGGCGGCAGGACTAAAACCATGATTAACAATGCTTCGGCGCTGTCGGCACTGCGCACGCTGGAATCGATCAACAACCAGATCAACACAACAAACCAGCGCATCTCTTCCGGGCGGAGCATCGGATCCGCGGCGGACGGACCATCCCAATGGTCCATCGCAACACGCATCGAGAGCGAGAACGCCACCCTAAGCCCCGTGCGCGACGCGCTCTCCATCGGGCGCGCCACCATGGACGTCACCACAACGGGCCTCTCCGCGGTCAACACCGCGCTGCAAGACATGCGCAACCTTCTGGTGTCCGCACGCCAGCTGGGCGCCGACCGCGCCTCCATTCAAAATGAAATCGCAGGCCTCCTCACAGGCATGCAGTCAACCGCGCAAAGCTCTGTTCTGAACGGCGAGAACTATTTGGCCATCGCCGACAGCGCGACCGAAAACATGACAAAATCGGTGCTCAGCAACGTCTCAGGCTCCGGGGCAAACCTTTCAGTCTCGACAATTGATCTTAACATCACCGACGTCATCCTGACGGACGCGGCCGCCGGCACAGGCATTTTGGATCAAACCCGCACCGTTGGCGGGCAAACCACTTCGGTGCTCAACATTGATGTGTCCGGCATTGCCGATGGCGATGTGGCCGACATTGACGATCTCATCGGCATTGTCGACGCGGCCATCACTGAGGTGATCAGCGCAGAGGCCAGGCTCGGAGCCGCCATCTCACAAATCGACAGTGCGGACAACTTCTTGTCGTCCCTCTCCACCGCCTACAGCAACGCGTCCGGCGGCCTTGTGAACGCAAACCTTGAGGAGGAATCGGCCCGCCTCCAAGCGCTCCAAACCCAGCAGCAGCTGGCGATCGAATCGCTCGCCATCGCCAACGAGACGAGCGCCAGCATTCTCACGCTCTTCCGCTAATCCGAGCGCCAGACGAGACAAGGCCCGCTTCGGCGGGCCTTATTCGTTTGGGGCACTGCCAAGCATCAACATGCGCGGCCCTCGGCACTCGGGCGGCAACTGATCGGGCCCCTCCACCCGGATCAACAAGCAATATTCTGGGATGACGATCCCGGATTGGGGCGGTGCCAACGGCGGATTGAGCGGCTTGATCCCCAAAAGGTCCACGCTGCCAAGGTTGAGCGGCGCGCGGAGCAAAACGCCGCCACTGTCGCCCAGCGCCACCTGGCTTGAGCCGAGCACACGCTCGATGATGCCACCATTGGTGTGCGCGGCCACATCCTTCGGCGCTTTCAAAATGATGCCGCCATTGCCGTGGGCAATGCTCGGCCAGGGCGGCGCCTGGACCTCTGCGCCAAACGCATCGGTCATGCAGCGGCCGCCGGCGCACACCGTCGCCTCCGCCTTTGCGGCCGATGCGTGAAGGTCGGCAAGCGCCGCACACCCCTCCACCGAGTGGCCGGGGCACCCTTTGACACACACAGCATCTGGCCGGGTGCAGGCAAAAAATCTCGCGATCACCGCGCAATCGGCCTCGTTGCCATCGCAAACCTTGCCAATGGTTGGCACCGTGAACGAGGGCGTCTGCGCGACCGCGGGCCCTGCGGCACACACCGCAAGCATCAAAAACAATCGAAAAATCATTGGGCTATCCTCAAAAAATGGGCCGAACCGCGGCAGCGCATCAAAACCTGCGGCCGCGGGTCATCGCACCAGGCCGGTGCAGCCGTGTCAACGCACGGTTGCCCCATCGCATTTCGCGATGGCTGGTATGGCGTGTCAGCCTCGCAAAAGCTGTCATCGCTATATGGCATGTCATCGCGCAGGTTGGTTGGGCAAACGCCCTCGCTCCGATGAGAAGGGGCAGCCAAAGGCATGAGGCCGCTCCTCGCGCAGAGCCGACCAATCGGCATGTCTTTCACCAGTCTTGTCGTGAAGGAGAAAGACAAGTGACGAGCCTACTGACGAACGTCTCCGCCATGGTCGCGCTCCAGACTCTTTCGATGATCTCGAAAGATCTGAACGAGACCAACAACCGGGTGTCCACCGGCCTTCGCATCCGCGAAGCCCAGGACAGCGCCGCCTACTGGGCGATCGCAACCACCACCGATTCCGACAATGGCGCGCTCAAAGCCGTGCGCGATGCCATCTCGCTCGGCCGCTCCGTGCTTGATGTGGCCTACAATGGCCTGGAATCGGTGCGCGAAAGCCTCGATAAAATGAAGCAGCTCGCCGTCTCCGCGCGGCAGCCGGGCGTCGTGCGCGCCAACATCCAGGCCGAGATTGCCGGCCTCCAGGCCGACATGGCCAACAAGGCGGGCGCCGCCGTCATCAACGAGCAAAACTTCCTGTCCGTGGACACGGGCGCGGCCGGCTTCAACGCCACAAAGTCCATCGTCGCCTCGTTTGAGCGGCAGGGCGGCGCGGTGGCCGTGTCGACCATCGACATCGATATCACCAACGTCATCCTCTATGACGCCAACGCCACCCCCACCGGCATCAACGACCAGGCGCGCACCGTGGGCGGCACAACGGTTGCCATTGAAGACATCGACATTGGCGCACTGACCGATTCGGCCGCCGACCTCACCACACTCGATGAGACGATCTCGATCATCGACGAAGCGCTGATTGAGGTGATCACGGCGCAGAACGAGGTGGGCGTTGGCCTGTCGCGGGCCGAATCGCAGCTCACCTTCGTGGGCGCGCTGATTGATGCCAACGACCGCGCCATAGGCACGCTGGTCGATGCCGACATGGAAGAGGAATCCACACGGCTTCGCGCCCTGCAAACCCAGCAGCAGCTTGCCGTTCAGTCCCTCAACATTGCCAATTCGACGGCCCAGAGCATCCTCACGCTCTTCCAGTAAGCCGCCGCCAGATCTTCCCCGAAAGGGCCGTGTGGGACGCCACACGGCCCTTTCGCTGTTTAGAGCCCGTCTCTCTCATGTTGGGTCACGCGACGCCGTTTGCCCGTTCGCTGGCAAGGCGCCGCTCGAAGCGCATGGTCGGGCCACGGGCGAGAGCGACAACGCTGTCCGGGAGGCGGGCAAACGGCGCCGAAGGTGGGCTTGGGGCGCACCGTGGACGGTGTCGCGCTGCTTGCCCGTGGCACCACCACGCGCTGCGCATCGCTCCTTGCCACGGCGCGCCCCAAGCCCATCGCGCAATCCAACATGAGCGAGACGGGCTCTAGCGCCAAGGCCCGCGCCCGCCCGGCCCGCAACGCAAGTCACAAACCAGTTTGTTGGCGCATCGTCACTCCTGCGGGGGCCAGAGCGTCGCCCGCATGTTGCCAAACCTCAAGTCATGGGGAGGGCCGATGACCGGCCGCGAACACGTCGAGCGCATGCTCACGAACCTCAAGGATCTCGGCCCCCGTCGTCTGATGGCGCTCGGGGCAATTGCCATTGCAACGCTCGTTATCGTGGGCGTTGGGGCAACGCACCTGGCACAGCCCGAACGGGCCGTCCTCTACACCGGGCTCGACCGGGAGGATGTGACGCGCATGGGCCAGGTGCTGTCCGATGCGCAAATCGGCTTCGATGTCGCCCCTGATGGCGCATCGGTGCTCGTCAACCATGCCGACACCGCCACCGCGCGCATGCTGCTGGCCGAAAATGGCCTGCCCCGCTCGCCCAACGCCGGCTATGAGCTGTTCGACGAGATCGGCTCCTTCGGCCTCACCTCCTTCATGCAGGAGGTCACAAGGGTCCGTGCACTGGAGGGCGAGCTTGCCCGCACCATCCAAGAGATGGCCGGCGTCTCAGCCGCGCGCGTCCACCTTGTGATGAGCGATCGTGGCTCATTCCGGCGCCAGCAACAGCCCGCCTCCGCCTCCGTCGTCATCCGCACCGATGCCTCGGGTGACGCCTCGGCCGATGCCATCCGCCACCTTGTGGCGGGCGCAATCCCGGGAATGGAAGTCGGCGGCGTTACGGTGCTGGACACCCGCGGGGCGGTGCTGGCCTCAGGCGATGCGCCAGAAAACCAGTCCTCCGGGCGCCTGGCGCGGCTCCAAACAGAGACCAACCAGTCCCTGGAAGAGCAGATCCGCAAAACGCTGGTGCCGTTCCTGGGCGTGCAAAACTTCACGGTCAGCGTAACGAGCGCGCTCAACATTGACCGTCTGCGCGAAAACGAGACCACCTACGACCCGGAAAACGCGGTCCCGGTCTCCCGCCGGTCGGTGCGTGAGGAGCAAAGCGCCCAAAACCGCGCCCTCGATGAGCCGGTCACGGTGCAGCAAAACATCCCGCAGGAGGAGCTGCCCGCCGCGGCCGGCGCCGACAACCGGGAAGATTCCTCCCGCCGGGAAGAACTCACCAACTTCAACGTGCCCACAAAGACCACCGAGCGGGTGCGCGACGGCTTCACCATCGAGAACCTGTCGATTGCGGTCCTCATCAACCAATCGCGCCTGGCCGCCAATGCGGAAGGGGCCGACGGCGTGCCCGTCGAGGAGCAGCTTTCCGACATTGAGGCGCTGGTGCAGACCGCGGCCGGCTTCTCCGCCGACCGGGGGGACCAGCTGAAGGTCGCAACCGTGCCCTTCTCGCCGGAGCGGGATGCGCTGGAGCCGGTGCCGGCCGAAGGGTTCCTCGCCACGCTCAACCGCCAGTTCGGCACGGTTGTGAATGCGGCGATCGTCCTTGTGGTCGCGCTCCTTCTCATCTGGTTCGGCCTTCGCCCGGCCGTCACCGCCCTCACCCAGCAGCCCCGCGAGACAGAGGGCATCAACGAGCTGATCGAAGCGGCGGGTCAGGACGGCAAGACGCCCGAGGAGGAGGAAGAGAACCTCATCGAGAGCCTGAAGGCCAAGATGGGCAAAACCCCGCAAACCCGGCTCGAACAGCTGGTCGACTACGACGCGCAAAAGTCGGCCGACCTCCTGCGCCAATGGCTCTTGAATGCGGAGCGTGCCTGAGATGTCGCGATTGCCTGACCTCATCCCCACCATCAAGGAGGGGGCGGGCGGCGCCCCCGCCACGCCAGGGTTTGACGCCGAAACCATCCTCAAGGCCTTCGCGCCAAAACCCCAAGAGGAGCCCGGCTTCAAAACGCCAACCAAGCCGCTCCGCCCCGCCTTCACCCTCGACAATCTTCCCAAGGCCAAGGCGGGCGCTGCGCCAAAACCCGCCGAGACCGCCGCGCCAAAGGAGCCGCCCCCCGAGGAGGCGGCGCTGGAGGCCGCGGTTGCCAAGGCCAAAGCCGAGGCGAAGGCCGCCGCCGTCGCCGAGGCCCGGGCCGACGAGGCGATGGTGATGGAGGCGTTCGCCAAAACGCTGTCAGACGACCTTGATGCGGCGATGACGTCACTGTCGGAACGCATCTGCGACAGTCTGGCCGCCGCGCTCACCCCGGTCCTCTCCGAAGCGATGGTGCAGGATGCGGTCCGCCGCTTTTCGGACCGGCTGGACAAGATCGTATCGCCGTCCGCCATTGCGCCGCCAGTGCGCGTGAAGGGGCCCGAACCCTTGATTGAAGCGCTGCGCAAGGTGCGCGGGCCCCGCGTGTCCGGCGTCAAGCTTGAGACCAGCGAACAGACCGAACTCACCGCAGAGCTGAACGAGACGACGCTGCGGACCACCGTCGGCACCTTTGCCGCGATGCTGAAGACGTCTGCGCGCTTGTCCGACATGGGGCAAAGTCATGACACGAAATGATGAAATCATCATCCTAAAGCGGCCGGACGAGCACGAAGAGAAAAAGAAGGGCGGCGTGTGGAAGATTGCCCACGCCGACTTCATGACCGCGATGATGGCATTCTTTCTCATCATGTGGCTCGTGAATGCGACGGACGAAGAGATCAAAAAGTCGATCGCGAACTATTTTAACCCGATCAACTTGGTTGCGGCGCCAACGCCCCAGCGCGGGGTGATGGAGCCGGAGGACGAGATCCCGCCCGATTCCGGCGAGGACGAGGGCCAGCCGGTGGGCGAGACACCCAACGGCGCCTCCTCCCCCGGTGATCGCGGCGCCAATGAGGGCGGCGGCAACGTGGAGGTGGGGAACGAGCGGCGCATGGCCTCGTCCGGCGCGCTGGAAGAGACCGACAACGCCGCCTTCAACGACCCCTTTGCGACCATCGCGTCCGCCGCGGCCGACATTGACCCAGAAGACCCTGTGGCCGTCGACGCCCCCCAGTCCACCGTGGGCGTCACCGGTGCAACGCAGCAGACCGAGGATGTGCGCGACCCGTTTGACCCTGCCTATTGGCAGACGATCCCCCAGCGGCCGGCGCAGACCCTGCGCCCCGGCCGGTCCGACAGCGCCGACACCCCGCCCCCCAACGCCGTGATTGACGCCACCGCCCCCCGCCCCCGCGGGGACGACCCCGATCCTGAGGTGGCGGTCGGCGCGCCGGAGAGCGTTGCGCGCTCCACGGCCGATGTCACCGCCGCGCTCAGCGAAGGGACCGCAGACGTCAGCCGCTCGGTCGGCCCGCGCTCAACCCTTGCCGAGCAGATCCTCGCCGAGGCGGGCGAGGCCACCGCGCCGGCCCGCGCCAACGCGCCCGATGCCGCCCTCACCGATGCGGGCGCCCCGGCCGATGATGGCGAAGACCCCTTTTCGGTCGAAGCGCGTGCCAGAGCCGCCAGCCAAGCTCTCGAAGCGGCGCTGGAGGGCGTTGCGGCGGAGGTGTCGCTCACCGCAGGCGAGCGGGCGGTGCTGGTCTCGCTCACAGATGAGAACGCGTTTTCCATGTTTCCCATCGGCTCCTCCACGCCCTCCTCCTCCGCCCAGCGTCTGTTCGAGCGGGTTGGCGGGGTGCTCGCCGGGCGGGACGGCGCCATTGTGGTGCGCGGGCACACCGATGCCCGCCCCTTCCGCTCCGGCACGTCCGACAACTGGATGCTGTCCTTTGCCCGCGCCCACGCCACCAAGGAGGCGCTGCGCACCGGGGGCGTTGCCGAACAGCGTTTTGTGCGCGTGGAGGGCCTTGCCGACCGGGAGCCTGCCATGCGCGAGGACCCGTTTGCCGACGAAAACCGCCGCATTGAGATCCTTTACCAACCCGCCGAGGTGCAACAGTGAGGCGCGCCCTTTTGGCCCTCACCGTCACCGTGTTGGCCGTGCCAACGGCCGCTGAGGCCGAGGATGGGGTGCTGGCCAAGGTGCGCCGGGCGATGGGTCTTGCGCCGCCGGGGCCGGTGATGCTGCTGCCCGCGCCCTCCGCCGCCGCGTTTTCCGAGCGGGCAAGTGTTGCGGCTCCGCCGCGCCCCAGCGCCCGGCCGGTTGGCGCGCCCACCCGGCCCGCCGCGCTCAAACCCCGCGCGCCGGCCGCTGTGCGCGTGGCCGCCCCAACGCCACTGCGCCGGCCTGAGGGCCCCCTCGCCCGCCCTGTCACGCTCCCCGCGCGCACCGGCGTTCTCGCCAACTCGGCGGATGCCGCGCCGCCACCCACCGTCCCCCGCCCCGCAGCGCCCGCCCGCGCGCTGCGTGAAACGGCGCAAAACACGGTCCTCACCGGCTCCACCCCGCCGGTGGGCGAAACCGTCGACGAGGCGCGCGCCATCGCCGCTGTCGACCTGCCCCAGACGCCTGCAGCCCCCGTTGAGGCGCCCGCACCGGCCCCGTCGGCTGCCCCTCTTGAGGCCGCTTCGGGGGACGCGCAGACACCGGCGGCCCCCCCTTTGGAGCCCCAATCGGAACCCGGTGTGGCCGCTGAACCGGGCGTGCGGCCCGCCGCAGCCGAGCCCCAAAACGAACCGGCGCCGCCCGTGCGCGCGGCAGAGGCGCCCGCGGCAGAGCCACAGCGCCCCGTCCGCCCGCGCACAGGCCTTCGCCAGCTGACGCGAACCCTCAGCGCGCTGCAAGATGACATTGCCCGCGGTGCGGGCGCGGCGGTGGACGCACAAGTGGTTCTGGCGCGCCGCATTGCCGACGAACTTGCCGCCATGAGCCCGGAGGAGCGCAGCACCCGCGACAACGCTCGCGCGCTCTTGTTCTTTGCCCTTTCCGGCGGGTCGCCCACCGTGGTGCGCGCCGCGCTCGACGGCGCCGAACCGCCCGCCCCGCTGGACGCGTTCCTGCGTGGCGCCCTTGCCTACGTGGAAGGCCGGCAGGCGGACGCGCTGCGCCACTTTGCGGGCCTCGACCTTCGCGATCTGCCCCACGTGGCACGGGGGCCGGCGTACCTTGCACTTGCCGCGCTCACCGTGGAGGACGACGCGGTGCGCGCCCTCGCCTTCCTGGATGATGCGCGCCACGCAGCGCCCGGCACGCTCATCGAAGAGGCAGCGCTCCGCCGCTCCGTCCTTCTCACCGCCGAGCTCAACGACACCGCGCGCTTCAAGGACGCGGTGGAGCGCTACCTTCGAAAGTTCCGCACCTCGGTCTACGCCGGCAACTTTCGCCGGCGGCTTGGCGGCGCGCTCACCCGCATGGCGTTCCTCGACGATGCGGAGGCCTTTCAAAAGCTTGAGGACATTTTGGGCGTGATGCCCGCCGACGGTCAGCGTGAGATCTACCTTGATCTTGCCCGCACGGCGGTGGAGAGCGGCCGGCCCGAGGTGGGCGCCAAGGCCGCCGAACGGGCAGCCGCCCTTGCGGAAGGCGACACGCTTGATGCCCGACGTGCCTCGCTCTACTCCGCCGCGGCCGCCGTGGTGGACCCCGCACGCGGGGACGATGCGATTGTGGCGCTGCGCGATCTTGGCGAGGCGGCCTTGCCGGAAACGGACGATGCGCTGCGCCTTGCGGCCCTGCGGCTCGGCGAGACGGTGGCGGACCTTCCCCAGCCGCTGCCGCCGCGGCGCCTTTTGGACACCGACATCCCCGAGGCGCTTGGCGCGCTGGGTGTGCCGGAGGGGGCGGACGCGCTGTTGCCGCCGCCCGAACCCCTTGAGATCGAAGCGCGGGTGAATGCTGCGCTCGCCACCATCGACACCATTTTGGAGGGCGCCCAATGACTGCCGGTCCCACCCCAACGCCACTTCCCGTGCCGGCTGCAGCCGCAGCGCCGCCCGCGGTGCCGGGCCGCGCGCTCCCAAAGCCCGGCCTTGAGGACGCGTTCGCCGATCTCCTCAAATCCTTTCGCGCCGGTGTCGGCGTTGGCGCGGGCGAAACCCCGCCGAACGCCCCATCGGAGGGCAACGGCGACACGCCCGCCGACGGCGATGAGGGCCCCCTCGCCCACGCCCGCACCGTGGCCCATGTCTTCCAGGGCGGGCTGATTGAAGTGTCTTCATCCTCTGGGGCAGCGCCCGTGCCGGCCGGGCTGATGCACCAGCCTGGCGCGCGCTCCGGGCCGGTGCCCGGCGCACCCGGACCGCAAGCCGCGCCGACACCCTTGCCGGACGCTGCCCAGTCCGATGGCGAGCACGTGCCGGTGGCGGCGGACGGCGACCGGCCGCCGATCCACCATCCCGGGCCGGACACGCCGCCCACGGTGCCCGCCCCGCCCACAAAGGCGCCCCCCTCTGAAACCAGCCAGACGCCGACCCTCGTTGGCGGTGTGCCCGACCGATGGACCGGCGGCGCCGAGCTTGGCGTTCAGCCCCAGCCGCCCGTCGCCGGGCCGCCTCAGGGTGGCGAACCGCTGCCGCCATTGGAGAACCCGCTCACCCTTGCGCCGCGCACCGGCGCCGCACTCCCCCAGGCAGCGGAGCCGGCGGACACGGCGCACACCGCGGCCCAAGCCGTCATCAGTGCGGTGGCGGATGCGCTTGAAAAACCGCGCGCTGGCGCCCCCGCCGCTGCCCCCGCCGCCGCCCAGACGCTGCCCACCATCGCGCGTCAGGGGCCGGAGCCGGAGCAACCGCGCAACGCAGCGCTTCAACACAATGGCGAGGCCCGCGGCCGCGGCGCGCCGATGCCCGTTGCCACCGCGCCCCTCGTTCCGGTGAACCCGGCCGAGGCATTGGTGCGCGTTGTGCGGACCGAAACCCACCTGCCGCCTGTCCAGCGCGCCTTGCCGACGAGCCTTGCAACGCCGCTCGCCGATGCGCCGGCGCAGGAGGCCCCGCCCAAGCCGAGCTTCTCCGCCATCGCCCCGCAGCTGAAGGCCGCCCTTGAGGCCGCACGCGCCGAAAGCGAGCCGCGGCTCCCAACCCCGGCCGCCCAAAGCACGGCCGCTGCCCAAAAGGTCAACTACCCGGTCAAACTGGTGGAACTGTCACTCCAGCCCGCATCGCTCGGGACGATCGCCATCACCATGCGCCTGTCGGGCACCGGGCTTCGCCTCAGCGTGACCGCCTCAAACCGCGAGACGGTGGAAGCGCTGCGCGACGACCGCGGCGCGCTGGGCGACCTCTTGGCGGAAGCCGGCTACGAGGCGAGCGAGATCAACATTGCCCACCGTCCGTAGGAGGGCGGCGCCTTAGGTGGTGTTGGCAAGGGCGCTGCGGCGCTCACGGAAAATGAGCCAAAGGTTGCGGGCGTAGATGAAGAGGCCCGCACCTTGGCCGGCGATGAAAACAGGGTCCTGGCGGTAGAGCGCGTAGACAAACAGGATTGAGCCGCCGGCGATGGAGAAAAACCAAAACGCAATCGGCACCACGGAGCGGCCCGCCCGCTCCGAGGCGATCCACTGGATGAGGAAGCGGGCGGAAAACATGGCCTGGGCCGCAAAGCCGATCGCCACCCACACATCGAACTGGGCAACGAAGACGTTGTAGAACCACGCGCCGAGCGCCTCAGCCATCGATGAGTTCCGAGACTTCGTCCGCCACGGGGCGCGTTGCGCTGCGCCGGCGCAGCCACCACACGCCCAAAAGGTCGGGAACGCCCACCAGCGCGCGGTCGAGCACCCCATACTTGGAGCGGCCGGAGGTGCGCGGCCGGTCCGCCACCGCCACGTGGGCAATCTGCCACCCCTCCCGCAGGAAGAGCGCGGGGAAAAAGCGGTGGTTGTTGTCAAAGAATGGCAGCAACAGATAGGCGTCGCGCCGCATCGCCTTCAGGCCGCACGCGGTGTCGCGCGTGTCATCGGCGAGCATCGCGCGGCGGATGCGGTTGGCAACGCGCGAGACCAGCTTTTTGACAATGCCATCGTGCCGGCGATTGCGCTGGCCGGCGACAAGCCCGACCGCCGGGTCGGCAATCAGCGGCGCCACAAGGTCTTGCAGGAAGGCGGGGTCGTTTTGCCCATCGCCGTCGATGGTGACCAAAATATCGCCCCGGGCGGCGAGCGCGCCGGCGCGGATCGCGCGGGACTTGCCGCCAGGCACGGTGTGGCGCAGGACGCGCACGCTGGCGACGCCGGCAGCTGCGGCGGCATCAGCGGTGCCATCGGTGGAGCCATCGTCCACCACAATCATCTCGAAGGGGGCGGTGAGCGGGCCGCTGGACACCTCGGCGAGGACGGCGGCGATGGCGCCCACCTCATCGCGCGCGGGGATCACGATGCTGATGAGCGGGCGACGGGCACTGGGGTCGAGCATGGCACTTCCCGATAACGCGCCCGGCACACGAGGGCGCACGGCGCCTGGATACACGCACCGCCCGCGGCCCCACAAGCTGGCGGGCCGCGCCGCCCCACAACGGCGGCGCTTTCTGGAACGCTGCGACCGCGCCGCAACAAGCCTTACCCCTCCGCCCGCACATAAAGGGTAAGGACGATGGGGTCGCCCTTGGAAATGTTGAACCCGTCCACGGTGCCAGCCTTGCGCAGCGAAAGGCCCGCCTCGGCAGCGGCCGCCTCCACCGCCGCAACGGCGCGGGCGCGAACGGCAATCACGGTGCATTGCGACGCGGCAATCGCAACGGCGGCCTCAGGGGTTGCAAGGGCCGTGTCCGTGCCGGCCAGAAAGATCATGGAGGGTTCGTTGAACCCGCCGACGCTGGCAAGGCGCGGTGCGGGGCATGGGCTGACGCTCCCCACGGCCTCCACCAGGCGCGGCGAGACCCACACGGGCCCCAGCGCCGGCAGCGCAATCCCCCAAACGGCCGTTTGCGCAACGACCGCGCCCACAACCGTCATCCCCACCACCGCGCGGGACAAGAAGGGCCACCCCCGCAGGATCAAAAGCCCCGCGGAGAGGGTGAACACCGCTGCAAACGCCAGAAGCGCGGCGGCTGGCCCCACCGGCGCCTCGGCGATGAGGGCAGCGCTTTGGGGGCCAATGTCAGCCAGCGCACCAAGGACGAAGGGCGCTGCAATGAGGATCACCACGGGCGCCAGCGCAATGTGGATGGCGGCCAGGATGCGCAGCGCCTTCGGCACCGTTTCGTGGGCAAGCGTCCAGCAGGCGGCCATCGCGAGCGCCGGGATCATGGGGAGTGTGTAGTGGGGGAGCTTTGTGGGTGTGAGTTCAAAGACGATCCAGGCCGGCAGCGCCCAGGCGAGCGCAAAGACAATCGCATCGTCCGCCCGCCGGCGCCACACGCGCCACGCCGCCGCAATCACGAACCCCGCCAGCGGCCACGCAACCCCAGCGAAAAAGCCGATGTGGGTGAGGGGCGGCGCGCCGTGGCCCTCCTGCCCGGTGGTGGCCTTGCCCAAAAAGTCGACACCCACGGCGGCGGCGAAGAAGGCGCCGTCCGTCACAACGTAAATGGCAATATACCAAGGCAGGCAAATGGCCGCCGCGAGGGGCACGCCGATGAGCGGCATCAGCCGGCGGTGGAGCCCCCGCCAACGCCACAGGGCGAGCGCGGCGAGCGTCAGCCCGCACACCATCGGCGCGATGGGACCTTTGACCAAGATCCCGAGCCCGAGGGCGGCCCAAAAGAGAAGCGCCATCGACGGATTGCGCCGCTCGGCAAGCCACAGGCGCGCAAGGGCCCCCTGGGCGAAGAAGATTGTGGCGCACAAGACGGCGTCGGTTTTGGCAAGCCGCGCCTCAACGCCCAAGATGATGGTGGCGCCAAAGAGCGCGCCGACGGTGAGCGCAAGGCGCCAGGAGAGGAACGCGCGGGCGGCGAAGATGGCGCCGAGCAGCGCCACCATCGCGCCGAAGAGCGACGGCAGGCGGTAGACCCAGAGCGGCGCGCCCGGGGTGCCGTCCACCAGCGTCACCGCGCCGGCTTGGAGCCAGTGGATGCCGACGGGCTTTTTGTGGCGGGGGCCGTCCTGGAAGCGGATGCGAATGAAATCGCCCGTTTCCAGCATCTGTTTGGTGGCTTGGGTGTAGCGCGGCTCATCCCGGTCGATGGGCGGCACACCCGCTTGGCCGGGCAGAAAGCTGAGCGCCACCGCAACGCACAGCAGCACGAAGAGGACGACGCCGCCGCGCCGCTCAGTGGTCTCCGTCATGGGCGAGGCTGTCTAGCGGCCGTCGGGTGTGCGCAGGCCAAACCATTTGTCGCGCACAGCGTCGGCATGCTCCTTGGGCTCGTAAAGCGCCACGTGGAGGCCGAGGCGTTCGGCGCTGAGGCGGCCGATGGCGGAGAGGAGCGTGTAGGCGGCAACGCTGCGGTCCCGCTCGGCGGCAACGAGGGTGACTTGCGAGGAGATGAGCTCGGACTGGGCGTCCAGCACATCGAGCGTGGTGCGCTGGCCGACCCGCTGCTCTTCGATAACGCCGCGGAGCGCCAGTTGGGCTGCAAACACCCCGGTGCGGGCGGCCTGGATGGAGCGCACCGCCGACTGGTAGCGCGCCCAGGAGGCGACCGTGAAGCGGCGCACCTCATCGCGCGTCACATCCACCTGGATGCGCGCGGTGCCCAGCGCCTCTTTGGCTTGGCGCACCTGCGCGGACACCCGGCCGCCTTGGTAAATCGGCACCGAGAGATCGAGCCGGACGGAGGCCGAATCGCTTTGCTGGACACCATTGCCGGCGTTGAAGGTGCTGGCAGCCTCACCCGTCAGCTCGAGCGTTGGCAAGAGTTGGCCCTCGGTGGAGGCGACGGAGAAGATGTTTTGGTCGATGGTGTGGAGGCCGGCGAGGATCGCGGGGTGGTGGTTTTGCCCAATGTCGAGCGCGGCGGCGAGCGAGGGGGGGATGAAGCGCGCGTCGCGCACATCGTTGCGCAGGGATTTGGCCTTCATGCCCGTGAATTCGCGGTAGATCGCGCCGGCGGTTGCAAGATCGGCGACGGCAACGTTCAGCAGCGATTGCGCGGAGGCCTGGCGCGCTTCGGCCTGGCTGATGTCGGTACGGGTGCCCTCGCCCACCTCAAACCGGTCGCGCGCGGCGCGCACCTGCTCGCCCAAGAACGAGACATCGTTGCGGCGCAGGCCAACGATTTGGCCGTTCGCAATCACGTCGAAAAAGCTTTCGGCGGTGCTGAGGAGGATGTTTTGCTCGGTGTTGGAGAGCGCCTCGCGCTGGGCGCGCACGGCAGCCTCGGCAGCGCGAATGTTGTTGCGGGTTTGAAACCCGCGGAAGAGCGGCTGGGTGAGGGCCACCGACACCGTTGTGGGGGCCGCCCGCGTGCCGCCGTTGCGCGCGGCAAGGTTTCGCGTGGTTTCAAACGATTGGCGAAGGTTGGCAAACAGCGTCGGCCGGTTGCCGGAGCGGGCAATGGCAATGCCCTCGTCCGTCTCGCGCAATTGGGAGCGGGCAACGTTCAGCTGCGGGTTTTTGCTGTAGGCGGCGGAGAAGGAGGCCGACAGCGTTTGGGCGCTGGCCGGCTGTGCGAAGGCGGCGGTGGCGGCGATCAGGAACGCGCGTTGCCAGGGTGTCATCGCCGCAGACCTCGTACCGTTGTGCTGGCACGTTTACTAACGGCTAACCCTGTTATCCCCAACGGGCGGCAAGCGCTCGGCGGGGTTCACGGGCATCTGGTTGCGCGTCTTGTCGCATTTGCGCAACGGCGCGACGCGGGGCCGCAGGGGCTTAAAAGACGAAGCTCGGCTCGGGGACAAACCCTGGCAACAGATCGGCCGCCGCGTTGAACACTGTCCGGTGGGAGACGCCATGGGGCCCGCGCTCATAGACCTTGGCGCGGCCGGCCAGGCTGCGACCCTCTACCGTGATGAGCCGGCCGCCTTCCTTTAACTGGTCGATGAGCGCGGTTGGCGTCACATCGATGGCGCCATCAATGAGGGTGATGTCGTAGGGCCCTTCGGCGGCGTACCCGTCTTGCAAGGGGCCGGTCACGACCGAGACGTTAAACACCTCTTGGGCCTCAAGGGTGGCGGTGGCCTCTTCAGCCAGCTGCTCGTCACACTCCAGCGCAATCACCGAATCGGCAAGGCACCCGATGAGGGCGGCTGAATAACCGGTGCCAGCGCCGACCAGAAGCACCACATCATCCTCGCCAATGTGGGCGAGCTGGAGGAGGCGGGCGAGGACCGCCGGGCGCGTCATGGCGCGGACGGGGCGGCCGGTGGGGTCCACGGCAATGGGGATCGCCTCGTCGGAATACGCGATGCCGCGGAAGGGCTTTGGGACGTAGCGTTCACGGGGGATCGCGAGGAACGCGTCTTGGACCCGGTGGTCCGTCACATCGAAGGTGCGCAGCTGGTTGTTGACCATGCGTGTGCGCAGGACCGACGCTTCTTCACCCATCGTATGCCCCTCGATTTATGGCCCGGTGGATGCCGCCGTTGGGGCGCGGGCTGGGATCGTGTTGGAGGCGACGGCCGGAATCGAACCGGCGTACACGGATTTGCAGTCCGCTGCGTAACCACTCCGCCACGTCGCCGCAGCCCCGAGATACGCCAACTGTCGCGCCCCTTCAAGGAGAGACACCGTTGCAATGGGCCATGGGCCCCGCCATGAACAAGGCCGACCCGCCGTGGAGAGCCTTGCCATGACCGACCTCACCACCGACGAGGCACGCGTCAGCGGCACCGTGCGCGAGGCCTGGGATGGCGGCGGCGTGGTGGACGTGGATTTTACCGCCCGCCAACCGCTGAACGGGTGGACGCTGACCGTCGATGTGGGCGGCGAGATCATCAACATCTGGAATGCGCGGATCCTTGCGCGCACCGGCACCACCTATGAGCTGGGGCCGATGGACTACAACACCCAGCTGCCGGCCGGCAAAACCGTGACCCTCGGCTTTCAGGTGGAGGGGGATGTGCGCGTAGTGCCCGAAAACGTCGCCGCGACGCTCGCGGCAGATGTGGCGACCAACGCTGCGCCCGCGCCGGAACCCGCCCCCGCGCCAGAGCCGGAGCCGGAGGGCCAGGCCGAACCCGCCATTGCCGCCCGGGCGCTGGTGGCGCCGGAGGGCGGGGCGCTCACCGCCGCCGCCCCGCTCACCACAAGCATGGTGAGCTTTCGGGAGGGGGCGGACGACCCCTTCGGCGGCATCTTTGTGGAGGGCGGCAGGGTCACCGAGCCGGCCGGCAGCGGCTTTGGCCTCCCGCGGGACACGTTTGCCCCCGGCCCGCTTTTCACAAGCGGCGCGCAGATCATTGACAGCGCGGGCGACCCCGCCGCCATCCACGGCATCAACTGGTTTGGCTTTGAGACTGAGATTTTCGTCCCCCACGGGCTCTGGGCGCGCAACTGGCGCGCGATCATGGATGAGGTGAAGTCGCTGGGCTTTAACACCCTGCGCGTGCCTTTTTCGGGCGAGCTTGTGGCCACCAATGGCGGTACGCCCAGCGGCATCGATTTCACGCTGAACCCCGACCTTCAGGGCCTCAACGGCCTTGAAGTGCTCGACAAAATCGTGGCCTACGCCAACACCATCGGCCTTCGCATCCTCCTTGACTACCACCGCGGCAACCCCGGCGGCGGACCCAACGACAATGGGCTCTGGTTTGGCGATGGCCGCACCGAGGGCGATGTCATCAACGAGTGGCGCACGATGGCCGAGCGCTACCGCGATGATCCGGCCGTGATTGGCGCCGACCTCATCAACGAGCCGCACATGGGTACCTGGGGCGATGGGTCGGCCACCGATTGGGCGGCGGCCGCGGAGCGCATTGGCGCGGCCGTTCAACAGGTCGCGCCCCACTGGCTGATCGTGGTTGAGGGGGTTTCGAGCTATGCGGGCACGCAGTATTGGTGGGGCGGCAACCTTCAGGGTGTGCGCGACCGGCCGGTGGAGCTCCCGGTTGCCAACAAGCTCGTCTATTCGCCGCACGACTATCCGGCGAGCGTTTATGCCCAGGATTGGTTTTTCGACGGCACGGATCTGACGGAAAAGTTCCGCGAAAACTGGGGGTTCATCGCAGAAGAAGGGATTGCGCCGATCCTTCTTGGCGAGTGGGGGTCGCGGCTCGACACCGACATTGACCGGCGCTGGGCGCGGGACTTGTCCGACTATCTCGCGCAGCACGAGATTGCGTGGCTGTGGTGGTCGCTCAACCCCAACTCGGGCGACACCGGCGGCGTTTTGGAGGACGATTGGACGACGGTGCGCACCGATGTGACGGGGCTTTTGGCGCCGTTCCTCAACGAAACGCGGCCGGCGGTCCCCTTTTCCGATCCCTCGGTGCGCGACACGCCGGTGACCTTCACGATCCGCCTTGCCGAACCCTTAGACGAAAACCTTGTCCTCAAATTTGCCACCACCGATGGAACGGCCGAGGCGGGGCGGGACTATGTGGCAACCTCCGGCACGCTCCTCTTCTCGGCGGGCGAGACGCTAAAGCGCGTGTCGGTCCCTGTGCTGCCGGACCTTTCGGCGGAAGGGGACGAGTTTTTCTACCTCGTCCTCGGCGGGGCGGGGAATGTGAGCGCTTCCGGCACCGGGCTCATTGCCGATGATGAGCGCGCCCAAAGCCGCGTCCCCTTTGTGGATGTGGCAAGCACCGTGGTGACGAGTGCGGCAAACGCTGCGCAGTTTCGCGTCGTCTTGTCGGAGCCGGCGCCGCGGGAGGTGCGGATCGACTTTTCCGCCCAAAAAGACGGCGCGGGCGAGCGCACCGACGGCACCCTCGTGATCCCGGAAGGGGCGCGGGAGGCAACGCTTGAGGTGGCGGTGGATGGCGCGGTCACCGAGGAGGCGACCTTTTATGTTCTGACGGTGAACGGGGCGGTGGGCGCGCAAATCCGCACCGGCGAGGCGGTGGGGACGGTGGCCGCCAACCCGCCGGGCGCGGCCGAGGTTGCGATTGCCGACCCTGTGACCGCGGACCCGCGCCTCACGGTCGACATTGTGCTGGAGAACGATTGGGGCTCGGGCGCGCTCTTCAACATTGTCATCAAGAATGTGTCGGACGACCCTGTGCGTGCGTGGCAGCTTGGCATTGACCTGCCGTTCGACCTTGCCGAACTCTGGAGCGCGGTTTTGGTGGCCGACCAGGGCGAGCGGGTGACGGTGCGCAACGCCGATTGGAACGGCGAGATTTTGCCGGGCGAGACGGTCGACTTCGGTTTCATTGCGACCGGCGGGGAGATTGCGCTCAGCGACCTTTTGGCCGCCGCGGACGTGACGCTCGCGGTGGAGTGAGGGGCGCCGCAGATGCGATCCGGCACGCGGCGTGCTAGGGTCGAAAAATGGCTCATGAATTGAAGAATGTGTGCGTTTACTGCGGCTCCGCGGAGGGCAACGACCCCCGCTTCGCGGCGGCGGCAGACGCGTGTGGCACGGCGCTGGCCGAAGCGGGGGTGGGCCTCGTTTATGGCGGCGGATCGTTGGGGTTGATGGGGCGTGTGGCCCGGGCTGCGATGGCCGCCGGCGGCACCGTTCTTGGTGTCATCCCCCGCTTTTTGCACGAGCGGGAGGTGATGCTGCGGGAGGTGAGCGAGCTGATCGTCACCGCGGACATGCATGAGCGAAAGCGCATCATGTTTGAGCGGTCCGACGGCTTTGTCGCGCTCCCGGGCGGGGTTGGCACGCTGGAAGAACTCGTTGAAATGCTCACCTGGTCGCAGCTTGGCCAGCATGACAAGCCGGTGGTGCTGGCCAACATCGGCGCCTTTTGGGATCCGCTCAACACGCTGATCGAGCACATGAAGGCCGCGGGCTTCATCCGCCCCGGGTGGGACGTCAGCTATGATGTGGTGCCGACGGTCGATGCGCTGATCCCCACTTTGATCGAGCGGCACAAAATCTTGGCCGCCGAGCGCACGCCGAAAAAGGGCACGCTGGAGCGGCTTTAGGGTCCGCCTGTGAGGTGCGCGGCGGTAAGCGAGGCTTCGAGGTCGGCGATGAGGTCGGCGGGGTCTTCCAGGCCGATGTGAAGGCGCACCACGTGCTCATCGTCTGGCCAACGCGTCGCCGTGCGCAGCTTTTGCACGGGGCACGGGGTGACGAGGCTTTCAAACCCGCCCCACGAATAGCCGATGCCAAAGAGCGCGAGGCCCTCAATAAAGCGGCGCACGGCCATCTCCTCACACCCTTTGAAGGTGATGGCGAAAAGGCCGGTGGCGCCTGAAAAATCGCGCGCCCAGATGGCGTGGCCGGGCGCATCGGGGAGCGCGGGGTAAAGGACGCGATGAACGTCCGGCCGGGCCGACAGCCACTCGGCGACAATGCGGGCATTGCGCTGCGCCCGTTCCAGCCGCACGTCCAGCGTGCGGATGCCGCGAAGGGTGAGGAACACATCGTCCGGCGCCACGTGCCAGCCCCAATCGAGGAACGCTTGGCGCACCTTGGCGATCGGCGCGCCGTTGCCAGAAATGGCGCCGAGCAAAACGTCGGAGTGACCCGCATAATATTTGGTGCAGGCCTGGACCGAGAGGTCGACACCGTGGGCGAGCGGCTGGAAGAAGACCGGCGTTGCCCAGGTGTTGTCCATGATGGAGATGGCGCCGGCCGCCCGCGCGATCTCGGCCATCTTTGAAATGTCGGGCATTTCAAAAGTCTGCGAGCCTGGCGCCTCCAGGAACACGGCGGCCGCGCCCTCGGCGGCGGCGGCGAAGGCCTCAAGGTCAAGCGGGTCGACGTAGGTTGTGGTGACGCCAGCTTGGGCAAGGGGGCCATCGCAGAATCGCCGGGTTGGCCAATAGATATTGTCGACGACGACGACGCGGTCGCCAGCCTTGCTCATGGCCGAGAGGGGGAGCGTGCAAGCGGCAAGGCCGGAGGGCACCAAAACTGTGCGCTCGGAGCCTTCAAGGGCGTCGATGACGGCCTCCAGCGCGTCGGTGGTGGGGGTGCCGCTGAGGCCGTAGGTGTAGCGCTGGGTGCGGTCGATGGTCGCTTGCACATCGGGGAAGAGCACGGTTGAGGCGTGCACGACGGGCGGATTGACGAAGCCGTGGAAGGCGTCCGGGTCGAGCCCGGCGTGCACAATTTGGGTGGCACGGCGCAGCGCACGGGCGTTCGTTCGCGATCCGTCATCGTTCATATAAAAATCCTTGAAGACCCCGTTGGCGCGGCGCTCAATCTTTGCATATTACAGCCGAGCCATGCGTTTCGAGCTGGCGGTGTTGCTTTGCGCTGGCATGACGTTTGCATGCGAGCGGCGAGCAACCAACTCCGAAAAACCCCCAGTTGAAAACTTGGGAGAGAGCAAAACGATGAAATTCACCAAACTGGCCGCAACGACGGCTGCGCTGACGATGGCGGCCACCGCCGCGCACGCGCAGTCCACGCTGGAAGCCGTCACCGAGCGTGACGTTCTGAACTGCGGCATCAACACCGGCCTCGTCGGTTTCGCCTACACGGACGAAAACAACCAGTGGCAGGGTTTTGACGTCGCGCTGTGTAAAGCCGTCGCCGCCGCCGTCTTCGGTGACCCGTCCAAAGTCGAATACGTATCGCTGACCGGCAAGACGCGCTTCACCGCGCTGGCCTCGGGCGAGATCGACTTCTTGTCGCGCAACACCACCTGGACGCTCTCGCGCGATGTGGACCTGAAGCTCGACTTCCAGGGCGTCAACTACTATGACGGCCAGGGCTTTATGGTCCCCAAATCGCTCGGCGTCTCGTCCGCGCTGGAGCTTGATGGCGCCACTGTCTGCATCCAGACCGGCACCACCACCGAGCTCAACCTGGCCGACTACTTCCGCGCCAACAACATGACCTATGAGCCGGTCCCGATCGAGACCAACGCGGAAGCGCAGCAGCGCTACCTCGCCGAGGCCTGCGACGTTTATACCACCGACGCCTCCGGTCTTGCCGCCACCCGCGCCTCGTTTGAGACGCCGGACGATCACACCATCCTGCCCGAAATCGTCTCCAAAGAGCCGCTCGGCCCGGTGACGCGCCATGGCGACTCCGAGTGGTCCGACATTATCCGCTGGACGCTGAACGCGCTCATCATCGCGGAAGAAAAGGGCATCACGTCCGAGAACGTTGCCGAAATGGCTGCGATGTCGTCCGACGATCTTGACCCGGAAGTTGCCCGCCTCCTCGGCGTTGATGGCGGCTATGGCGCCATGCTCGGCCTTCCCGCGGATTGGGCCGTTCAGGCGATTTCCTCGGTCGGCAACTATGCTGAGATCTTTGACGAGTACCTCGGCCCGCAGACGGCCGTTGGCCTCGAGCGGGGTCTCAACGCGCTCTACACGGATGGCGGCATCCTCTACGCACCGCCTTTCCGCTAATCGCGCTGGGCGCGGGGTCACCCCCCGCGCCCTTTTTGTTTCGAAAAGCCGTAGAGGTTGCCCATGAGCGTTGCTGCGGGCCAGCAAGAGCCATCCTTCCGCATCGACATGCTCTGGACGGACGAGCGATACCGATCGCTGTTCATCCAAGTGATCGCCATGATGGCCATCATGCTGGGCTTTGCCTGGCTCGTGAACAACGCGATCCAAAACTTGTCCGACCTTGGCAAAGACTTTGACTTCGGCTTCCTGTGGCAGCCCGCCAACTACGACATCAACCAGCGCCTCATCGAATACACAAGCCGCGACACCAACGCCCGCGCGGCCGTCGTCGGCATCCTCAACACGCTTCTCATCGCGGCCATGGGCTGCATCGCGGCGACCCTCCTGGGCGTGATCGCCGGCGTCCTGCGCCTTTCCAAGAACTGGATCGTGGCGCAGTTGATGCGGGTCTATGTGGAAGGGTTCCGCAACGTCCCGCTGCTGATCTGGATCCTCCTCATCATGGCGGTGGTGAACGAGAGCCTCCCCTCCCCCCGCGCCTTCCGCGGCGAAGATGGGATTGAGGCTGGCGCCATCGTCCTCACCAACCGCGGCTTTTATGTGCCGGCGCCCATCCTCGACAATTTTGGCGCCTACATCGTCCTCGTGGTGGCCGCGCTCTCGCTGATTGGCGTCTTTCTGCTCCGCCGCTGGTCCACCGCCTATCAGGCGAAAACCGGCGAGCTTTTGCCCCCCATGAGCAACACCGCCACCATTGGCGTCGCAAGCCTTGCAGGCGCGGCGGGCGGCTTCATCCTCGGCCTTTTGCTCTTCGGTCTCATCGCAACGCAATTCTCGATCTCAGCGCCGGCGATCTTCTGGCCGGCCATGCTCGCCTCAGCGTTGATGGGCGTGTTGGTCGCGCGTTGGGCCGCCACGTCGCTGCTTTCGGGCCTCATGATCATCATCCTCGTGGTGCCGACAGTGCTCGTCTTTGTGGTGCTCGGCAGCCCGATTAGCCTCGAATATCCAGAATTGCGCGGCTTCAACTTCCGCGGCGGCGTTTGGATGCGCGACAGCCTGATCGCGCTGTGGATCGCGCTGTCGCTCTACACCGGTGCTTTCATTGCTGAAATTGTGCGGGCGGGCATCTTGTCTGTGTCCCACGGGCAAACCGAGGCCTCGTTTGCGCTGGGTCTGCGACCCAACCGGACGATGAACCTCGTCATCCTGCCCCAGGCGCTGCGCGTGATCGTTCCCCCGCTGATCAGCCAGTATTTGAACCTCACAAAAAACTCATCCCTTGCCATTGCGGTGGGTTACATGGACGCCACGGGGACGCTTGGCGGCATTACGCTCAACCAGACCGGTCGCGAGATGGAGTGTATCTTGCTCCTGATGGCGTTCTACTTGACGGTATCTCTCACGATATCGTCGGTGATGAACTACTATAATACGCGCGTCAAATTGGTGGAGCGGTGACATGAGTGGAACCGACGCCAGAACCGTCGCCTACGTCGCAACGACGCAGTATCCGGAGCAGCCGGCGCCGCCCTCCACCACCGGTGTGTTGGGCTGGCTGCGCGAAAACCTTTTCTCCTCCGTCACCAATGCGATTCTAACACTGCTTTCTATCGCGTTCTTGGTCTTTCTGCTGCCGGGCTTCTTCGAGTGGGCCGTGTTCCAGTCCGTGTGGAACGCGTCGAGCCTGACCGAATGCCGCCAAATCATCCAGGTGGCCCATGGTGAAGGGGCGGACGGCGCCTGCTGGGCCGTCATCAATGAGCGCTTCAACCAGTTGATGTACGGGTTCTACCCGATCGACAAGTATTGGCGCCCGAACGTCGCATTGATCATTTTGATCGCAGCGATGATCCCGGTGCTCTTCCGCTCCATGCGCCCCCTCGCCTATGCAATGGGCGTGATCTTGGCCGGCAAAGCGCTCTTCGCCGTCTACGCGGTCGCCACCGGTGCGCCGATCGCGATCTTCTCTTCCCCCACAACGTATGTGGCCGCAGCGCTTCTTGTTGCGGCGCTTGTGGTGGGAGGCCCGGCGCGGAAAAACCGCTGGCTGATCCTCACGTTTACCTACCCCTTCATCGCCTACTTCTTGCTCTGGGGCGGGATTTTCCTGGACTCGGTGCCATCAACCCAGTTCGGCGGCTTCCTGCTTACTATGGTGATTGGCGTCACCGGGATTTCCTTTTCGCTCCCCATCGGGATTTTGTTGGCGCTGGGCCGACAGTCAAAGTTGCCGGTGTTGCAGATTATGTGCGTCACGTTCATCGAATTCATTCGTGGTGTGCCGCTGATCACGCTGTTGTTCGTCGCCTCGGTGCTCCTGAACTACCTTTTGCCCCCTGGCACAGAGTTTGACTTGATTTTGCGCGTGTTGATCATGGTGACGCTGTTTGCCTCCGCGTACATGGCGGAGGTGATCCGCGGGGGTCTGGCCGCGCTTCCGAAAGGTCAGTACGAGGCGGCCGACACTCTTGGGCTCACCTACTGGCAGGGCATGCGGCTCATCGTCTTGCCGCAAGCGCTCAAAATCTCCATCCCGGGGATCGTGAACACCTTCATCGGCCTCTTCAAAGACACGACGCTGGTGGCAATTATTGCGCTTTTCGATCCGGTCGGCCTCTTCAACCCGATCCGTGCCGACAGTGACTGGAACGGCATCATCTGGGAGCTTTACGGCTTCGTCGCGCTGGTCTTCTTCATCTGCTGCTGGGGGATGAGCCAGTATTCCCAGTTCCTCGAACGTCGCCTTCGGGCTTCAGACCGCCGCTAAGGAGTTTTTACCATGGCCGAAGCCGCACACATCGAGCCCGAAGCCCCCGCCCCTACCGAGATGAAGGTTTCGGACGAGGTGGCCATCGAAATCGTCAAGATGAACAAGTGGTACGGCGAGTTCCACGTTCTGAAAGACATCGATCTCACCGTGAACAAGGGCGAGCGCATTGTGGTGTGCGGCCCGTCCGGCTCCGGGAAATCAACACTCATTCGCTGCATCAACGCGCTCGAAAAGTTCCAAAAAGGCGCGGTGACGGTGGACGGCACGCCGCTCACCTCCGATCTCAAGAAGATTGATGAGATCCGCCGGGAGGTGGGTATGGTGTTCCAGCATTTTAACCTTTTCCCGCACCTCACAATATTGGAGAACTGCACGCTTGCGCCAATCTGGGTGCGCAAGATGCCGAAGAAAGACGCCAACGATGTTGCGATGAAATATCTGGAGCGCGTCAAAATCCCCGAGCAGGCGCACAAATACCCGGGCCAACTGTCGGGCGGGCAGCAACAACGCGTGGCGATCGCCCGGGCCCTTTGCATGAACCCGAACGTGATGCTGTTTGACGAGCCGACCTCAGCGCTCGACCCGGAAATGATCAAGGAAGTGCTCGACGTGATGGTCGACCTTGCTCAATCCGGGATGACGATGATTTGCGTCACCCACGAAATGGGCTTTGCGCGCCAGGTGGCCAACCGCGTGGTCTTCATGGATCAGGGCCAAATTGTGGAGTCCAACGCGCCCGAGCCCTTCTTCACCAACCCGCAGCACGAGCGCACCAAACTCTTCCTCAGCCAAATCCTCCACTAAGCGCGGCGGCGCTCCCTACCCGCGGCCCACGAAGGGCATTTTGGTCGCCATCACCGTGACGGTCTGGGCGTTGGCCGACAGGTCAAGCCCGGCCATGTAGAGGATCGTCTCGGCCACCACGTCCACATCCATCAGCGGCTCTGCGCGGACGGTGCCATCAGCTTGGGGCACGCCGTTTGCCATGCGGGCGGCCATGTCGGTGAGGGCGTTGCCAATGTCGATCTGGCAGCAGGCAATGTCGTGGGCCCGGCCGTCGAGGCTGATGGTTTTGGTGAGCCCGCTGATGGCGTGCTTTGAGGAGGTGTAGGGCGCCGACCCGGGGCGCGGCGCGTGGGCGGAGATGGACCCGTTGTTGATGATGCGGCCGCCGCGGGGCGTTTGGTCGCGCATCATGCGGTAGGCGCCGCGGGCCATCAGGAACGCGCCGTCCAGGTTGAGGGCAATCACACGCCGCCACGCCTCGAAGGTGAGATCGCCAAAATTGGTGCCGGGCACGTTGTTGCCGGCGTTGTTGAACAAAACGTCCAGTCGGCCGTGGCGCTCGGCAATGGCGGCGTAGAGCGCGTCGACCGCGGCTTCATCGGTGGCATCGCACGGGACGGCGAGGATGCTGGCATCCGTGGCCGCCACCTCGGCGAGCTTTGCCTCATTGCGCGCGGCGATGACCACTTTGGCCCCGTGGGCGGCGAGCTTGAGGGCACAGGCTTTGCCGATGCCCTGGCTTGCCCCTGTCACAAGGACGACTTTGTCTTTCACACCCACGGCGGCCTCCTGTTGGTCGGATCGCCGTGGGGGTAGTCGCTTCGCCGGGCGCGATCAACGCCCCTCCATAGACGAGCGCCTTATGCCCGATCAGGTTGATCCAACCTGATCGGGCGGCGCTGTGGTGTTAGGCCGGCTCGCCGATGGGCACGATCGGCAGCGTGGTCCACGCTTCGCCGGAGGCCACCACGCAGGAGCGGCCAGACGGCAGCGTCAAAATCGCGGTCCACGAGCCGGTCGGTGAGGCATAGAGTTCAAGGACCCGGCGATCATTTTGGAGCCCGAAGGAGCGCTGGGTCTCCTTGAATTTGGCGCCGAGAATTTTCACGATTTCGGAGCGGTGCTTGCAGACGGCGCGGGCCTCTGCGGTATCTGCCGTGACGAATTGCAGGGCGGCTGCCGTTGCAATGGCGGAGGCGAGGACGATCATCTTCCGCATGGCAAGTTCTCCTTATGTCGTTAGCGGCGAGATCTTTCTGCTGAGCCGCCTAACTGATATGTGGTGCCTGTTTTCGTTCGTTACATCTCACATTATGTTGTGTAGTAAGCCGCCGGGGATTAGTGACCAGCAACACACTTTCGATCACGTCGGCGCGTCGACACCGCATTGACCGTCACGGACCCTGGCAAACCTTGCAAAAAGGCCGCCAATGGTGTGCTCCCGGGTCCGCATCGCATCGGACCGACGTTCCCTCGCGCGGGCCATTGGCGGCCCGTCTTCTGGCGCGGCAGCGGGGATAACCCGCCCATTCGCACGAGTGTCCACGCGAATGCTTACCTGAAGCTTGCTTGGAACGACCCGCGTTGCAATGCGAACCCGGGTTGTGACAACAACGCTCCACAACCTTTGGCCAGCCCTGTGCAAAGGTCTGACGATCGCAGCGCATGACGGTGGTCCTGCAAAGCCCATGGCGCCGCCGTGCCAGTCCCGTGCCAGGCAAAAACGCTCAGCGCGGCTGTCCCTCCCGCGCAACACTGCGCATCAACGCCCACTGCCGCGGCAAGATGGACCGCGTGTCATAGTCGGCCAAAATGGTCTCCCGCGCGGCGCGGGACAGTTTTTGGCTGTCCACCTCGCCCGACAAAACCCCCTCAATGCGCGCCGCAATGGCGTCCACATCGAAAAAGTCGGTCAAAACGCCGTTCACATCGTCGGCAATCAGCTCACGCACGGGGGCGGTGTCCGAGCCCACCACAACCGCCCCGGTCGCCATCGCCTCCAGCATCGACCAGGACAACACAAACGGTACGGTTAGATAAACGTGCGCCTTGGTGAGGCGGAACATCGCCTGCAAGGTCGACAGCGGCACAAGGCCCAAAAAGTGCACCCGCGCGGCGTCAAGATCGAGCGTCTCCATCGCGTGCTCGCGATAGGTTTTGCCATCGGCGCGCTTGCGGCCGTAGGCGACACGGTCGTTCCCGGCAATCAACACATGAAGATTTGGCCGCCGCTTTTGCAGCTTTGCCACCGCCTCCATAAACTGCGGAAACCCGCGATAGGGCTCCATCCCCCGCGCCACATAGGTGATCACCTCATCACCCTTCACAAAGGTGCGCTCGCCCACCGTGAGGCTCGCCTCGCCCGGCGCAAAAAATGTGCAATCGACGCCCTCATGCAAGACAGAGATATCGCGCTGAAATCGTTGGGGAAACTGGCTCCACTGCCAGCGGGTGGGCGAGGTTCCCCAGTCCATCACGGCAAGGTCGGCCAGGATCGGGAGGTTTTTGAAGTGCGTGCGCGCGGCCGCGTCATGGCCCACATCGTCCAAGAAGTCCGCGTCACTGCCCCGCGCGTTGTAATACCACTCGTAAAGCGTCAGAAGCCGCGCGCTCGGAAACAGCTCCTTCATGAGCAGCGAGGGGCCCCAGCCGGAGTGGGCGCAAATGAGGTCGGGCGTGAACCCGCTCTCTTTCAGCTTATAGAGCGACTGGAAGGCGGCTTGGGCGGTGAGGATCGCCCGCTCCATGGTGACGAGCGTCGGGTGGATTTTCTCCGTCACCTCCCGGTGGGGCTTATAGTCCACCCGGCGCAGCTTGAAGGCTTGCTGGTTGGTGGGCAGCGTCGCGGCGACCATCTGAACGCCGTCCATGCCGGCCAGATAGCTTGCGATGCGTCGGTATTGGCCCGGAAAATTGTTGTGCAGGAAGAGAATGTTCATTGGCGGGACCCTCCTGCCGTGTCGATGGCGCAGGATGGATGCACGGGCGTTGCAATCGAGGCAAGATTTCCGGCACAAGATGGGGCGCCCGAAAAGGCAGCACCAAAAACCACCGGAGAGGACGCCCGATGCCCACCCCGATCCTGATGCCGGCCCTCTCGCCCACGATGGAGGCCGGCACGCTTGCCAAATGGCTCGTGAAGGAGGGCGACACGGTGCAATCCGGCGACATCATCGCCGAGATCGAGACCGACAAGGCCACCATGGAGGTGGAGGCCGTCGACGAGGGCACGGTGGGAAAGCTTATTGTCGCGGAGGGCACGGCCGATGTGCCGGTGAACGAGCCCATCGCAATGCTGCTTGAGGAGGGCGAGGACGCAAGCGCCATGGACGCTGCCGCCGCCGCAGCCCCCGCGAAGGCCGAGGCGCCCGAGCCCACCCCAGAGCCGGAAGCCGCCGCGCCAGAACCTGCCGCTCCCTCCGCCGCCCCCGCTGCCCCGGCCGCCAACGGCGACGGACGGCGCGTGTTCGCCTCCCCGCTCGCAAAGCGCCTTGCCGCCCAAGCCGGGCTCGACCTTTCGATGATCGAAGGGTCCGGCCCCCACGGCCGCGTGGTGAAGAAGGATGTGGAGGCCGCAAAGGCCGCCGGCACCGGCAAACCTGCCCCGAAAGCAGCCCCCGCCGCGGCCGAAAAACCGGCCCCCGCGCCCGCCCCGCAAAAGGCGCCCGCCGCCGCCGCTGCCGGGATGAGCGACGATCAAATCAAAGCGATGTTCCCCGATGGGAACTACGAGGAACTCCCCCACGACGGGATGCGCAAAACCATCGCGCGCCGTCTGGTGGAATCGAAACAAACCATCCCACACTTTTATCTGACCGTGGATGTGGAGCTCGACGCGCTCCTCAAACTGCGCGGAGAATTGAACGGCAGCGCGCCGCAAAACGACGGCAAGCCCGCCTACAAGCTGTCGGTGAACGATTTCGTCATCAAAGCGATGGCCATGGCGCTAAAGTCGGTGCCGATGGCGAACGCCACGTTCACCTCCACCGCCCGCCTCCTCCACAAGGATGTGGATGTGGGGGTCGCGGTCTCCATCCCCGATGGGCTCATCACGCCCGTCATCCGCAAGGCCGACACCAAAACGCTGTCGGTCATCTCGAACGAGATGAAGGACCTTGCCAAGCGCGCGCGGGACAAAAAGCTCCAACCCGCCGAATATCAAGGCGGGTCAACGGCCGTCTCAAACCTTGGCATGTTCGGCATCCGCGACTTTGCGGCAGTCATCAACCCGCCCCACGGGTCGATCCTGGCTGTCGGCGCCGGCACCCAGCGCCCCGTGGTGAAGGATGGCGCCGTTGCCATCGCCACCGTCATGACTGTGACCCTCTCAGTTGACCACCGTGCGGTGGACGGCGCGCTCGGGGCTGAGGTGCTGCAGGCGTTCAAAGGCTATGTGGAGAAGCCCATGAGGCTCCTCGTCTAGAGGCGAAATCGCGGGGGGCCAACACTCCCGCTTTTTTCCAGGCTCTCGCGGGGTCGAACGAGCGTCAACCCACGCTTCGCTCCGCCGGCACAGTTGCCGGCGTTCTTTGATGCCAAAGTCGGCAACAGCCGACTTTGGTGGGGTTGACCCTCGTTCGCCCCCGCGAGCTTCTGTGGGTAGTCGGCTCCGGGGGAAAGTCGCGTTTCCATCTCACCAAGGGAAATGTGCTGGGGTATACGGCACGCCCTCACAGATACATTTGCCGTTAAGAGTTGATTAACCCTCATTGGCAAAGGCTACCCGCGCCGTAACACTTGCGGCGATTCACTGGCGGCCGGAGTGCTATGGCGTCCGAGACGATGACACGATCGGCAGCCGAACGCCCACGGGCCGGGCGGCGCGCCGAACCGCGCGGGCGACGGGCCGATATGAACGGCCACGTGCGCCTTCTCGCCTCCCCCGGCTATGGGCAGCTTCTGGCGCGCGAGCCCATCCTGCGGCGGGCAATCCCCTTCCTCACCATAATCTTCATTCTGGTGATCGGCGCCTATCGCATCGCCATCACCGTCGACGCGCGGACCGACACGCTGAACCACGCGCAGGCGCAAATCACGTTCCTCGCCACTGCGCTTGCCGCCGACACCGCCCGCGCTGCCAGCCAGTCCAGCGCATCCCTCTCCGCGCTGGTGGGCGAGGCGCTGCCCGACAACGCCACCCAAAACGAACGGCAAGTGGCGCTCATCGAAGGCCGGCGCATCACCGCAACCTTCCCTTTTCGGGGGGATCTCACGCGAGAGCGGAGTGCCGCGCTCCTTGGCGAAAACCAGCCGCTCACCACCTTTGGCCGGCGCGCAGGCGTCATGACCATCACGACAGGCGGGGCCGACCGCTTTGCCACCGTGCACCACATTGAGGGCACGGATGCGATGATTGCGGTCGTCCAGCCAAAACGTGCCATCCTCTCAAAATGGCGCGATGAACTCTCCACCTCCGCCGTCCTCTTCATGTGTACCGCCGGCGTCATCATCGTGGTGGTCTACGCGTTTTATGCCCAGGCCGCGCGCGCCCGCTCCGCCGACACCATCTACACCTCCACTCGAGACCGGATCGACACCGCCCTCACCCGCGGGCGATGCGGCCTCTTTGATTGGGACGTTGCCCGGGGGCGCATGTTTTGGACCCAATCGATGTTCGAGGTGCTCGGAATGCCCCCGCGCGACGAGCTGATGGGCTTTCGCGAAGTCTCCGAACTCGTCCACCCCGATGATGGCGACCTTTATGAGCTGGCCGAGCGGCAGCTGAAGTCAGGCGAAGCGGTGCTCGACCGCACGCTCAGAATGCGCCACGCGACGGGGAAGTGGATTTGGCTCTCCATCCGCGCCGAACTGGTGCGCGATGTGGAATCGGGCCGGCCGCACCTCATCGGCGTTGCCCTCGACACCACCGAGCAAAAGCGCCTCGCCGAGCTCTCCGCCACCGCCGACATGCGCCTGCGTGATGCCATCGAGACCGTCTCAGAGGCGTTTGTGTTGTGGGATGCGCAAAACCGCCTCGTCATGTGCAACACAAAATACCAGGAGATGCACAACCTGCCCGACGCTGGTGTGCGCCCCGGCACGCCCTATCACGAGGTGATCAACGCCGCGCTGCAGCCCGTTGTCTCCACGCAAGCGATCGTCAAGGGCAAGCAAAACGATGAAGAGCGGTCCTACGAGGCCGAGCTTGCGGGCGGGCGTTGGCTGCAAATCAACGAACGGCGCACGAAAGATGGCGGCTTCGTCTCAGTCGGCACCGACATCACCGCGCTGAAAAACCATGAGGAACAGCTCATGGAAAAGGAAAAGAGCCTAAAAGCCAACGTGGTGGAGCTTTCGCGCGCACGGCGAACGGCGGAAAACCAGGCGAACCAACTGTCAGAGCTTGCCAAAAAACACGCGGACGAGAAAAACCGCGCCGAGGATGCCAACCGCGCCAAGTCAGAGTTTTTGGCCAACATCTCGCATGAGTTGCGCACGCCGCTGAATGCGATCATCGGCTTTTCAGAAATCATGAAGTCCTCGATGTTCGGCCCCCTCGGCGCGCCGAAATATGAGGAATATTGCGGTGACATCCACCATTCGGGCACATACCTTTTGGGCGTCATCAACGACATCTTGGATATGAGCCGCATCGAGGCCGGCCAGGTGGACCTTTCCATGGAAACGGTCGATCTGGCAGAGCTCTTCTCCGAGGCGGAGCGGATCATGACGCCCACCAGCGCGGAGAAGACCATCACGCTCGCCTCCGCCATCTCGAAAGGGATGCGCATCCGGGTGGACCGCCGGGCGATGAAGCAGATCCTTTTGAACCTCATGTCCAACGCGGTAAAATTCACGCCCCACGATGGCTGCGTCACCACCCGCGCGCGGCTCGAGAAGGATTTTGTCGTCGTCGCGGTGGAAGACAACGGGATTGGTATTCCAAAGCGCGAGCTTGACCGGCTCGGCCAGCCCTTTGTGCAGGTGGAAAACCAGTTCACCAAGACGCACCAGGGGTCGGGGCTGGGACTTGCCATTGCCCGCTCGCTCACCGAGCTGCACCGGGGGCGGATGGAGATTCAGTCCGAGGTGGGGCTTGGGACGACGGTCACCGTGCGCCTCCCCCGCGAGGCGATCACCTGAGGGGGCCCACCACGCGCTCAAAGATCGCGCGGACGGTCTGACGGCGCTCGGCAAGGTCGGCCGCCAAAAACGCCATATCCGGCGCATCGCCCGCCCGCAGGACAATGGGGCACAGCGCCGCCGGCACACGCTCAAGGTCCATCGGAACGCCGGCGGTGGCAAAGGCCAGCATCAAGCCGCGCAACAGGCGGTGCGCGTCAATCAGCCGTTCCGCATCGCCAGCGCCCAGCGCACCATCGGCCGAAAGTTGCCGCAACACCCGCCGCACGCGCTGGCCGCACCAGGCGGTGCCGTGGCGAAGCTGCAGATATTGCGCGATGAACTCAATGTCGGTGAGCCCGCCGGGCGCAGTGCGCGCATCGTCCCGGGTGACGGCGTCGAGTTTTGAGCGCATGTCGAGGACGGCGGCCGTCAGCTCATCCGGGTCCCGCGGGCGGGTGACGGCGGCGCGGATGGCGGCCATCGCCCGCTCCCCAAGAGCCGCATCGCCGGCGACGAACCGCGCGCGCGTCAGAGCCATGTGCTCCCACACCCAGGCGCTCTCGGCGTGGTAGTGCTCGAAGGCGCGAATGTGGGTCGCCAGCGGGCCGGAGCGGCCTGAGGGGCGCAGGCGAAGGTCCACCTCATAAAGCCGGCCGCGGGTGGTGGGGGCGCTCAGCGCGGCGATGAACCGCTGGGCAAGCCGCGCAAAATAGGGGCCGGGGGCAAGGCCTTTTTCACCGTCCGAAACGCCGGCGTTCTCCGCAGCGTTGTAGATGAAGACGAGATCAAGGTCGCTGGTGGGCGTCATCTCCCCGCTGCCGAAGGAGCCGAGCGCAATCAGCGCAACACCCCCACCAGCGACAGTGCCATGGCGTGCGGCAAAGGCGGTTTGCGCCACGTCGAGCGCCGCGGCCACCAGACAGCCGGCAAGGTCGGTGAGCGCTGCACCTGCCTCAACCGTCGAGACCGAGCCGGTGAGAATGCGCACATCCACAAGCAGCTTTTGCTCTTGCCCCACGACCCGCAGTGCATCGAGCTTTTCTTCAAGGGTGTCGGCAGCGGCCAGTGCCTCGGCAATCCGTCGCCGGATCCCCTCAATCTCCTGGGGTTTGCCGTAAAAGGCGGGGTCGACCAGCACGTCAAGAAGGGCGCCGCGGGTGGCGATCTGCTCGGCAAGCCTGGGCGCGGCGGTCACGATGAGGACGATCACGGGGATGAGCGCCGCCTGGCGGTCCAGCCGCGACAGGAAATCGACCCCCCGGGTGAGGCGGGCAAAGAACGCGTCGAGCCCCGCAACGGCGGCGGCGGGGTCCGCCGAGGCGGCGATGGCAGCTTCCAGGCGGGGCAAAAGGCGCAGAAGGATCGCCTGCGCGGCCTCTGAGCGAAGGCACTGGTAGCGATCCGACTGCCAGATGGCGACCTTGGTGGCGAAGGCTTCCATGATGTCGGCGGGGAGCGCAGGCCCGGATTCCACCAAAAGCGCCAGGAGCGGGTTTTGGGAAAAGCCTGCCTCGCGATGATCGCGCACACGGCGGGCGACATCGTTGAGGGTTGTTGTGAGGGCGCCTTCAAGGTCGTCAAGGCGCATCATGCGGGCAATTCTGGGCAGACCGTCGGCGTCGGGGAGGGTGTGGGTGTGCGCGTCGTCCACCATTTGGAGGCGGTGTTCGACTTTGCGCAAAAGGCGGTAGGCGGCGGTGAGGGCGTCAGCGTCGGCGGGGGCAATCCAGCGGCGGGCGGCGAGCGCTGCGAGCATCGGGACCGTGGCCCGCCCGCGCAGTTGTGGGTCGCGCCCGCCGGCGACGCGCTGGAGGCCTTGGACGAAAAACTCAATCTCGCGGATGCCGCCGCGGCCCACCTTCACATCGTGGCGCGGCACGGTGACGGTGCCGGCCCCGCGGATCGCAACGGTGTGCTCGCGCAGCGCCATCACCTCGTCGATGGCGTTGAAGTCGTAACCCGCGTGCCAGAGGGACGGGTTGAGGGCCGAGAGGTACCGCGCGCCCGCCGCCTGATCGCCCGCCACGAGGCGCGCCTTGATCATCGCCTGCCGCTCCCACGCGCGGGCGCGGCCGCGATAGTAGGCGAGCGCGGCGCGGGTGGAGACGGCCGCTTGGGTGGAGCCAGGGTCGGGCCTGAGGCGTAGGTCAACGCGGAAGACGTAGCCAATGCCATCCCGGTCTTGCAGAACGCTCGTCATGCGGCGCACCACGCGCACCGCCGTCTCGCCCGGGAGGCCGGCCGCGGGATCGTAGAGCGCGATGAGGTCCACATCGCTGGAAAAGTTGAGCTCGCGCCCGCCAAGCTTGCCCATGGCGAGGATGAAGAGGCCGCTTCGCGCGGGGTCCAGCGGCTGGCCCATCTCGTGGAGCGCAAGGGCGAGCGCTGTCTGAACCGCGTGGTCGGCGAAGGTGGAGAGCGCCTCGGTGACGGCCTCCACGGTCGCGCCGGCGCACAGGTCGGCGAGCGCCACCGCCAGCGCCAGGCGCCGCCGGCCTTTGCGCAGCGCCGCCGGGGGTGGGCCGGGGGTTGCGATCGCGGCGCGCACGTTGCCCTCCAGCGTCTCGGAGAGGACGGCAAAGACATCCTCGGGCGCGGCCAGCATCACGCCCTTCAGGAAGGGGGAGACCGCAGCGACGGTGCCGAGCGCATCAAGGGTTTGCGGTGCGGGCGCGGGCTCGCCCAGGCGCTTTGCGGCAAGGGTGAAGTCGGCGATGAAGTCAGCGTCCGGCGGGCCGGGGAGCGGGGTCAGCCCATCGCGCAGCGGGCTCACGACACGGTGGGGAGCGAAATCTCGGCGAGGAAGCCTGGCGCCGCATCCCGGAGCGCGAGGCGCCCGCCATGGTGGCCGACAATGGCTTTGACCATCGAAAGGCCAAGACCAGCGCCGGGTTTGGAGCGGGCCGCATCCATGCGCACAAAACGGTCGGTGAGGCGCGCGCGGTCGTGCCCCTCGACGCCTGGGCCAAAATCGCGCACCGAGAGGATGGCCTTGCCCCCCTCCGCGCGGAGGGAGAGGACCACCGCCGCCTCGTCCGAGGCGCCATATTTCAAGGCGTTGTCCATGAGGTTTGCGACCATGTTGCGCAGCAGCGTCGGCTCGCCGCAGACCGCCACACCGTCGGCGATCTTGGCCCGAAGCTCAAGCCCCGCATCCTCCGCCGCGGGCTCATAAAACTCGGCCATGTCGTTCAAAAGGTGCGAAAGATCGGTGCGGGTGAGTTCCACCGCGGCCGCATTGCTCTCCACCCGCGCGATGGTGAGAAGCGCCTCAAAGGTTGCAATCAGCTGGTCGCATTCCTCCAGCGCCGGGGCGAGCCGATCAGGCAGCGCCCCTTCCGAGGGCGGGGCGCGGGTGAGTTCTTCCAGCCGGTTGCGCACCCGTGTGAGCGGGGTTTTGAGGTCGTGGGCAATGTTTTGGCTCACCTCCTGAAGGCCGCTGTGGAGGCGGTTGATCTCGTCCAGCATGGCGTTGACGCTCTCAGCCAGGCGGTCAAACTCATCGCCCGACGCATCGGCCGGCAGGCGGCGCGAGAGGTCGCCCGCGATGATCTGGCGGGAGGAGGCGGCCACCGCATCCACCTTCCGGAGGACGGAGCGGGACAAAAACACAATCGAGAAGAGCGCGAGCGCCGCCACCACCACCACCGCCGCGCGGATGGCATGGCGGATGATGGTGGAGAATTCGATGCGATCCTCCACATCGCGCCCCACGAGCAGGCGATAGCCGCCGCCAAGCACGGAGAGTTTGGCGAGTGCGCGGTGGGCGCTCTCCTCCCCCTCCCCCGGCGAAATGCGGATGTAACGCACGGGAAATGTTGCGTTCTCGGCAACGTCGGCGGGGTCGTAGATCAGCTCTGAGACGTTGCCGGCGATGGGGTTGCCGGAAAAGTCGGTGATCAGATAAACGCTCGCATCCGGGCTCATGGAGCGCCGGCCAATGGTGTCCATCACCTTGAAAAGGTTTTGGTTTTGGTATTGCCGGCCAAGCTCGGCCATCTCTTGGTTGATGGCCGTTTCAAGCTGACGGTCAAAAAGGTCGGCCGTGGTGGATGAGATGTAGGCGATCAGCCCCAGCGACAGCGCGACGGTGACGCCGAGGTAAAGCAGCGTCAGCTTAAACGCGGTGGTGCGGAAAAGCCTAGTCGGCGTCCGCACGGATCACATAGCCCGCGCCGCGCACAGTGTGCAGAAGTGGCCTTTCAAACCCCTTGTCGATCTTTGAGCGAAGGCGGGAGATGTGCACGTCAATCACGTTTGTCTGCGGGTCGAAGTGATAGTCCCACACATTTTCGAGCAGCATCGTGCGCGTCACCACTTGGCCGGCGTGGCGCATCAAGTATTCCAGAAGGCGAAATTCGCGCGGTTGCAGCAAGAGTTTTTGCCCGTTGCGCGTCACGGTGTGGGAAAGGCGGTCAAGCTCCAGCTCGCCGACGCGGTAGACCGCTTCGAATTCGGCCGTTTGCTTGCGCCGGCCGAGCGCCTCGACGCGGGCCAAAAGCTCGGTGAAGGCGTAAGGTTTTGTGAGGTAATCGTCGCCCCCGGCGCGAAGCCCCTTCACGCGATCGTCCACTTGGCTGAGCGCAGAGAGGACCAGGATCGGCACCTGTTTGCCCGTGTTGCGCAGTTCGTTGATGAGCGTCAGCCCGTCTTTTTTGGGGAGCATGCGGTCGACGATCAGGACATCATAGTCGTTGCCCTGGGCAAGGTCGCCGCCGGTTTCACCGTCGCCGGCGACATCGGCGCTGTGGCCCGCCTCGGTGAGGCCGCGGGAGAGGTATGCGGCCGCATCCGCATCGTCTTCAACAATCAGAACTTTCATCGCCATGGCGCCAAACACCTTTTCGTCGCGATCGTTGTCAGGTGAGGTGGGGCGCGGCCCAAAACAAGCCGCGCCCCACGCCAGGCTATTGTGACGGGGCAATTTGCCCCGCGCGTGTTAGCCCCGGTCGCCCTCCACCGGGAGCGCCACAAAGCGGTTGTTTTCGCCCGATTGCAGCTTGAGGAGGACGTTGCGGCGCCCTTCGGTGCGGGCGGTGTCGATGCCGTCCTCAAGGTCGGAGGCGCTCTCAACATTCACGCCCGAGGCCTGGAGGATCACATCACCCACGCGGATGCCGTTTTGGGCAGCGGCGCCATTCGGGTCCACCTCGACCACCGCGAGACCTTCGCGGTCAAGGCCGACGTCGCCGGCGGGGGCGAGCGTCATGCCCAGCGTCTCGGTGGAGGTTTGCTGGCGGCGACGCTCTTGCCGGCGCTCGGTCCGCTCCGCGGGTTTGGTGTCGCGCAGCGTGCCGAGGGTGACGTCAATGTCGCGCATTTCACCATCGCGCCACACCTGAAGCGTCACCGTTTCGCCAGGTGCGCGGCCCGAGATGGTGCGCGCAAGGTCGCGCGGGCCGTCCACATTGGTGCCGTCCACGCTGATGATGGCATCGCCCGCGCGCACGCCCGCATCATCGGCGGGGCTGCCGTCTTGGGGCTCGGTGACGAGGGCGCCGACGACGCTCTGGCGGCCAAGGCTTTCGGCAATGTCGGCCGTGATGGGCTGGATTTGCACGCCCAGCCACCCGCGGGTGACGTTGCCGTCATCCTTCAGGTCGTCAATCACGTCCTGCGCGATGGAGGCGGGGATCGCAAAGCCGATGCCCACCGAACCGCCGGAGGGCGAGAAGATGGCCGTGTTCACGCCGACCACATTCCCGCGAAGGTTGAACGTTGGGCCGCCAGAGTTGCCGCGGTTGATGGGCGCGTCGATCTGGATGAAATCGTCGTAGGGGCCGGCGCCGATTTCACGCCCGCGTGCGGAGACGATGCCCGCCGTCACCGTGCCGCCAAGGCCAAAGGGGTTGCCGACGGCCACCACCCAGTCGCCAACCTTGGTTTCGCGCGTCGCGAAGGTGACGAAGGGGAATTCTCGGTCTTCGGTGACTTTGACGAGCGCAAGATCCGTCTTGTCGTCAACGCCGATCACTTCGGCCGACAGTTTTGTGCCGTTTTGGAGGACGACGGAGACTTCTTCCGCGTTGTCGACCACATGGCCGTTGGTCACAATGTAGCCATCGGCGGAGATGAAGAACCCAGACCCCTGGCCCATGGAGAAGTTGCGGCGGCCGCGGCGGTTTTGAAAACGCTCACGCCGGTTGTTGCGCTCACCAAACCGCTCTTCAAAATCTTCAAAGAAGCGCTCGAAGGGGGAGCCGCGAAAGTTGTCAAAGTTGGACAGCTGGCGGCGGGCGCGGCTTTTGACTTGGATCGACACAACGGCCGGCGACACCTTCTCCACAATTTGGGAGAAGCCGGGCGCGTATTGTTGCTCAACCGCCTGAGGGACTTGCTCGGAAAGGTTCTGGGCAAACGCGGGGCTGGTGGCGCGGCCATCCAGGAAGGTGGCCCCCGCAGCGCCGGCAAGGAATGTGCCCACAAGCAGTGCTGCCGCCCGCCCGCGGTTTTTGAAAAGCGTGAGTGCCATAACATCTCCTGTTGGCAACGGCCGGCCCGCTGTGGGCCTTCGATGCTGCCAACGTAAGGACGGACACCTTACGCTCGCCTGTCTGCGGTGTGACAATTTGGTAAGCGAGGCGGTTCTTCACAGCCTCGCACAGTTGAAACCATTGGGTAATCTGAACGTCTGTTCAGCGACGGCCGTCCATACTGCGAAACCTTTGGCAGGTGAGGAGCCGGCAGTGGCGCTCATCGGCGGTGGGCGTAAACGTCGGCACCGCCCGGGCGAGCGGCCCGCAGATGGCCCCGCCGGAGACAAACCGGTTGAACGTGTGGCGCCCTGTGGAGAGGGTGATTGCCCCCTCCCGGGCAATCAGCGCCTGGGTTGCCGCGCACGACAGGTTGCGCGTGTTGGGCCGCGCGTCGGCCGCAGCGGGGAGCGCGAGGGTGAAGGCGGCCAGCAACAAAAGGGTGCGGATCACAAGACTCTCCGTCAGAGGGTGGCGCCGGTTCGGGCGTTGATCGTGTCGAGGAGGGTACGCGCTTCGCCCATCACGCGGTCTTCAAATTGTCGGGCAAGGGTGCCCTCAAACAGGGCAACATTGGCGTGGAGCCGGGCCTTGATTTCCGGCGAGCGCCAGAAGCCCGGCGGCCGCGCAAGGGCCTCATCCACCGCGCGCACCGCTTTGCGAAAGCGGTGAATGCGCGGGACAATGGTGTCAAACGACAGGTCCAAGATGTCGTCAAACGTGTCGAAGCCGAGCGCTTTCAGCCGCGCCATCACAAATGGGTTGCCAAAAACAATCACCGGGTGGCCCATGGCAAAGGCCTTGAGCGGCTTTTCGCTAAAACGGTCCACCTGGCCGTTGCTCATCTCCGTCTCGGTGACGACGCTGAGAAGGGTTTGTTCGTAAAGCTCTGGCTCCAGCGAAAAGGCAAGATCGTACGACTGGGCGGCCTCAAAGGCGCTTGCGTGGACGGGCGCGTTGGCGAGCGTTTCCAGCACCTCATCGGTGTCGCGGGAGAAGGCATCGGCGAAGGGGCGCAGCATGGCGCGGGCGTGATCGGCGGAGATTTTGCGCTGCACCTCGGTGCGGAAGGTGAGGATCACCTTGTCCCGCCGCCGGCGTTTGGCCATCAGGTAGGCAAGCATCGTGCGGTGGCCGCGCGGGGAGGCGTTGAGGCAAAGGGCAATGCGCCGCCCCTCCGCCGGTGCCTCCACGTTGGCGTGGCCCCGGGCGGGCCACCCTTCGTTGATGGCCGTGCGGAAGGTCTCGATCGCATAGTGATGGCCGAACATGTCGCGCACGCGCTTTGATGCGGCCGACGCAGTGCGGCTTTCCAAAAAATCGCGGAAGAAGACGGCGTTGGTTTGCAAAAAGACCATGCGGTCTTGGGGAATGCCGGTTGCGTCGGCAAGCGCGTCAAAGCGGGCGGCAAGCCCCTCGCGAAACACAGGGCCCTCGCCGGAGCAATCGATGAAAAGCGTTGCGCCCGGGGTCGCCAACGCGCCGACAGCCGCCGCCCCGCCCTCTGCAAATGTCGCGTCACGCTCAAACCTGCCGGGGTTTTTGACGCGCAGGTAAAGGACCGGGCCATCCGTGGGCCGCACCACTTTTTGCAGGAGGTCGAGCGTGACGAACTCGCGGCCCGAATCGGCAAGGTACGGGTTGAGAGAGTGGACGGTGGGCGCCTCGCTCAACCGACCGTCCGCGTCACGATGGCCGCGCCCCGCTCCAGGGTGAGGTGGACCGGGCAGCGGTCCGCAATCTCCAGAAGCCGCGCGCGCTGCTCAGGTGGCGTTTGTGTGCCGAAGCGGATGATGCGCAGAAAGCGGTCGATGCGGCCGGCCTTGTCGGGCGTTGCATCCATGCAGTCTTCGCAATCGGCCTCGTGCACCTTGCCGTGGACGACGTCGACGGTGGCATCGACCGCAAACCCCTTGCGCGCGGCGTACATGCGCATCGTCATCAGCGTGCAGGCGGCAAGGCCGGCGGCGGCATAGTCGTAAGGGGTCGGCCCCGTCTCATCCCCGCCGACGCTGGCGGGCTCATCGGCGAGCATTGCGTGGGGGCCAACGGTGAGCCGGGTGCGGAATTTGCCGCCGAGCGAGGCTGCGCGCACGCCGTCGTGGGCAACGCCGGCGACGTTCTTCTCCCGCGCGCCCACGTAGCGGGCGGCCCAGGCGGCAATCACGTCGGCGGCGTACCGGGCGTGGGTGTAGCCCGACAACAGGTGGTCCGCATCGTCGAGGGAGACGAAGCTTTTGGGGTGTTTTGCCGCCACAAAGATGGCGGTGGCGTTTTCGACGCCCACGGTCTGGTCGAGCGGGGCATGCATGACCAGGAGCGCGGCCTTGAGTGCGGCGGCGGCGGCTGTGACCTTCTGGGCCCGCAAATCGTCGATGAACTCGCGGCGGATGGTGAATTTGCGGCCGGCGAGGGACACCTCTGCGGCGCCCTCTGTCTCGATGCGGGAGAGGTCGGCGGCAAAGTTGTGGGTGACATGCTCGGCATCGGCCGGGGCGCCGATGGTGGCGACCGCCTTCACCGAGGGGATTTTGGACGCCGCCACCAAAACCGCAGCACCCCCCAGCGAGTGGCCGATCAAGAGATCCGGCGCGCCGATGCCCTCCGCCATGGCGCTTGCGACGCGCACAAGGTCTTCGACGTTGGATGAAAAGTCGGTGGAGGCGAACTCGCCGGCCGAGGAGCCAAGGCCCGTGAAGTCGAACCGGACGGTGGCGATGCCGCGCTTGGACAATTGTTTGGCGATGGCGCGGGCGGCCAAGATGTCCTTGGTGCAGGTGAAACAGTGGGCGAAGAGGGCGACCGCCTCGATGGCGCCCTCCGGCCGGTCGATCCGCACCGACAACTTTGCGCCGCGCGCACCGTCCACATTGAGCGCGTCCATAATGGGCCTCTCGTCAGCCGCGCTCACTCCGGCCGGACAGAAGGTCGTTGAGCGCTTTTTCTTCATCCTCGCTCAGCGCGGCCGTCTCTTCGACCCGCTTGCGGGACAAGAGGTAAGCCCCCCCGCCGCCCAGCGCGAGCACGATCACGACAAAGGGCGTGATCCACAAAATGGCGGTGGTGGCGTCGAACGCAGGGCGCAGGCGCACAAACGCGCCGTAACGGTCCACGAGGTAGGCAATCACCTCCTCGTCGCTGTCGCCGGTGGCAATGCGCTCCCGCACCAAAAGGCGCATGTCCTTGGCAAAGTCGGCATCGGAATCGTCAATGGACTGGTTTTGGCACACCAGACACCGGAGTTCTTTGCCGAGCGCCCGTGCCCTCTCCTCCAGTGCCGGATCATCCAGCCGCTCGGACGGGTTGGACGCCCAGGCCGGCGCGGCAAGCAGCATAAGCGCCAGGATAAGCGCCCTCACGCTGCCGCCTCCGCCGCCTTGTTGCGCTTGGCGGGCGCGGGGAGGCCGATGCGCAGCCGCCGGTCCAGCAGCGAGAGCGTGCCCCCGATGGCCGAGACCAGCGCGCCCAACCAAATGAGCAACACCAGCGGCTTGTGGAAGAGGCGCACCACAATCTTGTCGCCGCTCACTGAGCCGAGCGTTGCGTAAAGCTGGGTGAAGCCGATGGTCTTGATGGAGGCTTCGGTCGTTGGCATTTCGCGCGCGGGGTAAAAACGGCGGGCCGGGCGCAATTCCGTCACGAATTCGCCCCCGCGGGTGACGGTGAGGACGGCAACCGCGTCATTATAGTTGGGCCCCTGTTCTTGCAGCGCGCGCTCGAGTGTGACGCTGTAGCCGGCGATGTCTGCGGTGTCGCCGGGCCCCATGTCGACGATCACCTCTTTTTCAAAGGCGGCGAGGGCGACGATGCCGAGCGTCATAAACCCGAGGCCAAGGTGGCCAAAGGCGGCCCCCCAGGTGGAGCGCGGGAGGTTCACGAGCCGGCGAAGGCGCACGGAGAACGAGCTTGCCGTTTTGGTGCGGAGCGCAACTTCGGCAAAGCTGCCGATGATGAGCCACACCGCAAGGCCAACGCCGAACGCGGCCGTCAGCGCCGTTTCCCGCCCCGCGAGCCACGCGGCGAGCGCGGCCGCGACCATTGCCACCACACCCACCGCAATCAACCGTTCGGCGGCGGCGGCAATGTCGCCCCGCTTCCACGCAAGGAGCGTCCCAAACGGGATGGCGAGGAAGAGCGGCACCGTGAGCGGGATGAAGGTGAGATTGAAGTAGGGCGGTCCGACGGAGATCTTTTCGCCCGTCACCGTTTCGAGCACCAGCGGGTAGAGCGTGCCGACGAGGACGGTCACGCACGAGGTGGAAAGGAAAACGTTGTTGAAGACGAGCGCGCCCTCGCGGCTCATGGGCGCGAAGGCCCCGCCGGATTTGAGCGCCGGTGAGCGCCAGACAAAGAGCGCAAACGCCCCGCCGATGAAGATGATGAGGATGAGCAAGATAAAAAGCCCGCGCGTCGGGTCGGACGCGAAGGCGTGGACGGACGTGAGAACGCCAGAGCGCACCAAAAACGTACCGAGCAGCGAGAGCGAGAATGTGATGAGCGCCAAAAGCACTGTCCACACCTTGAGCGCGTCGCGCTTTTCCATGACGGCCGCTGAGTGGAGGAGCGCCGTGCCCGCCAGCCAGGGCATGAACGAGGCGTTCTCCACAGGGTCCCAAAACCACCAGCCACCCCAGCCAAGCTCGTAGTAGGCCCAGTAGGAGCCCATCGCGATGCCGAGCGTGAGGAAGACCCAGGAGAGGAGCGTCCACGGGCGCACCCAGCGCGCCCAGGCCGCATCAATCCGCCCCTCGATGAGCGCGGCGATCGCAAACGCAAACACGATCGAGAAGCCCACATAGCCGACGTAAAGCAGCGGCGGGTGGATCGCGAGGCCAATGTCCTGGAGGAGCGGGTTGAGGTCGCGGCCCTCCACCGGCGCCGGCATCAGCCGCTCAAACGGGTTGGATGTGGCAAGAAGAAAAAGGAGAAACGCGGAGGCCACCCAGCCCTGGACGGCAACCGTGGTCGCCCGCAGCGAAAGCGCCGTGTTGCGGCCAAAGGTTGCCACCAGCGCGCCGAAGAGTGCCAAAATCAGGATCCACAGGAGCATTGAGCCCTCGTGGTTCCCCCACACGCCCGACACTTTGTAGACCATCGGCTTGTCGGAGTGAGAATTTTGGAAAACGTTGAGCACGGAGAAGTCGGAGCGCACGTACGCCGCCGTCAGCGCCGCGAAGGAGACGCCCACCAGGAGGAACGTCATCATTGCGGCGGGGGTCGCCACCGCCATCAGCCGCGGGTCTTTCAGGCGTGCGCCCACCAAGGGCACGGTGGATTGAAGGAGCGAGACGGCAAGCGCCAGGACGAGGGCGTAGTGCCCGAACTCATTCAGCATTGACGTGCCCCTCGGTCCGGGCCTCTTCCTGCCAGCGCCCCTGCGCTTTCAGGCTGTCGACCACTTCTTTCGGCATGTAATTTTCGTCGTGGCGGGCGAGCACCGTTTCGGCCTCAAGGGTGCCGCCGGCGTTGATGAACCCTTCGGCCACAACGCCCTGCCCCTCGCGGAAAAGGTCGGGCAAAATGCCGACATATTGCACCGGGATGCGGCTCACCGTGTCGGTGACGGCAAAGCGCACAAAGCCGTTGGCGCCGTGCTCGAGCGAGCCCGTTTCCACAAGGCCGCCGAGGCGAATGCGTGTCCCGGCGGGGTGGCTGCCGCCCGCAAGCTCGGTGGGGGTGGGGGCGTAGGTGATTTTGTCCGACAGCGCGGTCAACACCAGGGCGGCCGCGCCGCCAAGCGCCACACCCGCAAGCGCGATCAAGGCAATGCGCCGCCCTTTGCGCCCGCGCCGCACCATCATTTCAAATACTCCGCAACATCGGGCGCGGCGCGAAAGGCCGCCGCCTCGCTCTGGTCGAGGGTTTTGAGCGCCGCGTCCACGGCCGCCTTTGCCGCCTCGCGATCCCCCAACACGGTGTGGGAGCGCACGAGGCGCGCCCACTCGTCCGCCGAGCCGCCCTCATTGGCAAGCCTTGCGGCCAGCTGCGCCACCATGGCCTCAACCATGGGGGGCGGCGTTTCCAGGGTGGCGGGCGCCTCCGCGGCCTGTCCCATGCGGGTGAACTCGGCGGTTGCGATTTGGAGCCACGGCTCGGTCCCGTCGCTGCGGCTCAAGAGCTGGCGCCAGCGCTCGGTCGCTTGGGCCACATTGCCCGCCTGGCGCGCTTCAATGGCGAGGAAGATCGCCGGCCGCACCGCCAGCGGCTCCATTTCAAGCGCGCGTTCAAATTTTTCGCGCGCCTCCGCGGTCACCGTGCCGCCGTTCGCAAAGGCCAAATTCTCGCCGGCAAGGGCGAGCCACTCGGCGTTTTCGCCCCGCAGCGCGAGAAGGCGGCCATAGGCGTTGGCCGCATCGTCAAACCGGCGCAACCGCTGGTAGACCGGGGCAACGGCAAGCCAACCCTCCACATCATCCGGGTCATCGTTCAGGCGCTGTTCGGCCCGGGCGAGGAGTTGTTGGAACTCATCATCGCTCACCGGCTGAAGGCGCAGCGCAAGCGGTTGATCCCCATGGTCCGGCGAGCCGAGCGCCAGATAGGCGCCAAACGAAAAGACAGGCAAAAAGAGGAGCATTGCGGCAAGGGTTGCGCGCGCCCGGCCGCTGCGGGCGGAGCCCTCGCCCCCCTGCCCCCGCGCGCGCAGGAGGCGCCGGGCCACTTCCGCGCGGGCAGCGGCAAGGTCAGCGTCAGCGATGAGGCCGCGCGCGTGGTCGGCCTCAAGCTCGGTCAGCTGTGCGGCATAAACCTCGCGGTCGTCACCATCCTCGCTCGGCAACCGCCGGGCCAGAAGCGGGCGCGCGATGGCGACCACAGTGAGGGCGAGCAGCGCAACCAGCGCAATCCAGAGAATCATGTTTCTGTCATCGCGCCCCCCTCCCCCGCGCGCAAGCAAAACCGGTCGCGACCGCGCAGCGCACCCCGCCCAACCCTGGGCCGCGGTTGCGCGGGGCTTTGCGCGGGCGCTACCCAAGGCGGACGGCGACCGCTCGGAGGCCCCCTTGTCAAATCCCCGTGAACCTTTGACCCGCGCGGCCGACGTGCTGGTGGACTGTCTTGAGGCCTTTGGCGTCACCGCCACCTTTGGCGTGCCGGGTGAAAGCTATCTTGCCGTCCTCGACACGCTTTATGACCGCGCGCTCCCGTTCATCATCTGCCGGCAGGAGGGCGGGGCGACGATGGCGGCCGAGGCGCACGCCCGCGTCACAGGCGGCCTTGGCGTTGCAATGGTAACGCGCGGCCCCGGCCTCACCAACGCCTCGGCCGGGCTGCACGTCGCCTTCCAAACCTCAACGCCGCTCCTTCTCTTGGTGGGAATGCCAGCCCTTGCCACCGAAGGGCGCGAGGCGTTCCAGGAAATGGACGTGGTGGGCTTTTCCCGCGCTGTTGCAAAAGATGCGGTCGTGATCCGCGACGCCGCGCGCATGGCCGAGCAGCTGACCGCGGCCGCGCGCACCGCCCTCACCGGCCGCCCCGGCCCGGTGGTGCTGGGCCTGCCGGAGGACATGTTGACCGCCCCCGCCCCGCCCTTCGCGATGGGGCGCCCGGCACTTCCCCGCAGCGCGCCCGCGCCGAGCGATGTGGCCGCTGCCGCCGCGACCATTGCCGCTGCCGAACGCCCGCTCATCATCGCCGGCGGGGCGGGTTGGTCGGCGGATGCCAGCCGCGCGCTCGCGGTGTTCGTGGCAAAAACCGGCGCGCCGGTGGCCGCCGCCTGGCGCCGGCAGGACACGTTTGACAACGCCGACCCCGCCTATGCCGGGCACCTTGGCCTCGGCGCCGACCCTTCTCTCAAAGCCATGGTCGAGGGGGCGGACTGCCTCATCGTCGCCGCCGCCCGGCTTGGCGAGAACACCACCCAGGGCTACACGCTCATTGCGCCGCCTTCGCCAAAAGTGCCTCTCATCCACATCCACCCGGATCCGGCCGAACTTGGCGCCGTCCACGCCCCAGCACACCCCCTTGCCGGCGACCCGGCGCTCGCCCTTGCCGCCCTTTGCGAGCACAATCTGGGGAACGCTGGCGCGCGTAAAACCTGGCAGGCCAAGGGGAGAGCCGCCTACACGGCCTTCTCAGAGCCGCCGCAGGATGTGGGGCCGGTGCAGATGGGTCAGATCGTGCGCCACATCAGCCGGACCGTGCCGGCCGGGACGCGCATGGCCAACGGCGCCGGCAACTACGCCATCTGGCTCCATCGCTTTTTCACCTACCGCACGTTTGGCCAGCAGCTCGCGCCCACCTCAGGCTCCATGGGCTATGGCCTGCCAGCTGCGATCGGCGCGGCGGTGGCCGACCCAAAAACGCCCGTGGTTGCCTTTGCGGGCGATGGCTGCGCGCTCATGACGATCCAGGAGCTTGCCACCCTTGCCGAGCGCGCCGCGCCCGTGATCGTCATCGTGGTCGACAATGGGCGCTACGGCACGATCGCCATGCACCAACAGCGCGATTTTCCCGGCCGCGCGGTGGGGACGGCCATGAAAAGCCCCGACTTTGCGGCCGTCGCGCGGGGTTTTGGCATTGCGGCCGAGACTGTGCGTGAGACGTCTGCCTTCGCCGGCATCTTTGACCGGATGCTGGCCGCGCAGGCGCCCGGCCTCATCCACATTGTGGCCGACCCCAGGGCCATTCGCCCAGGGGTGACGGCGCAGGAATAGGGCATCCCCGCCCCTTCAGGCCCGGACAAGATGCGCGAACTTCACAGAAGCGTCAGCGGCCGCGCGCGCTCACCCTGTCAATCTCCTGGCGCACTTGACGCTCGACAATGTCGCCAAGGTTTGCCTCCAGCCATTCGCGCAGCAGGGGGCGGACCATGTCACGCACAAGGTCCTCCAGCGTGCGGGGGTTCGAGTTGATGATAGTGCGGGACAACTGGTCGAACTGGGTCCCCACCGACTGGCGGGTGCGGGCGCTGGTGAGGCCCTCCTCGGAGCCTTCCGGGCGCGGTTGGGGGGCCGCGCGGCGAAACGCGTTGCCGCCGGTCGGCTCGGGCTGCGGGTCGGCGGCCGTGTCGGTCATGTCAGGGGTCCTGTGGTCACGGTCGAGGGGGACAACGTTGGAAGGGGGCTCGCTCTCGCGGGTGGCGCGGAGGTTTGCGATTTTTTCAGCAGCCGTGCGGCCGGTTTTGCGCACGCTGTCTGAGACCGCGGCGCGCGCGGGGTCTGAGACCGGGGCGGCACGCATTGCCTCCCGCGCCACGTCCGGCACCACCGCGGCTGCGCTGACGGCAATCGCCTCAGAGAGCGCCGCTTTGGTGCCGAAATCGGCCTCGATGGGCTCTGGCGCGGCGGCGGGGCCAGGGTCGATGGTGGCGACCGCCACATCGTCGGCCGCGTCCAGCGCATCGCCAAAGGCGCGGGCGATGGCATCGTCCGGCTCTGGGCCGGGGTCAGGGTCGGGGGCCTCGGGCTCGCGCGCACGCTCTTCCGGCTTGGTCTCAAGACTGCGCTCGGAATAGTCTTCGGCGATGATTTTCCGGATCGAATCCAGAAGGTCATCCATCGGGTCGCCTCCTGCCGGCCGCACACGCGGCGCTTCAAGAACTACGGCCCTAGAATACTGATTCGTGTGCCCCGCGAAGACCTTGGCAAATCGTAAACGTGCGGTCGTCAACAGTTAGCGGATGGGGTCGTGCACCGTCACAAGCTTGGTGCCGTCGGGGAAGGTGGCCTCCACCTGCACGTCATGGATCATCTCCGCAACGCCTGCCATCACCGCGTCCTTGCCCACCACATGGGCGCCCGCCTCCATAAGGTCGGCGACGGAGCGGCCGTCCCGCGCGCCCTCCACCACAAAATCGCTGATGAGGGCGATGGCCTCCGGGTAGTTGAGCTTGACGCCGCGGGCGCGACGCTTGCGGGCGACCTCCGCGGCCATGGCAACGAGGAGCTTGTCCTTCTCGCGGGGGGAAAGGTTCATCGACGAAGACCCATGGCTCAGAGTGAATAGGCGCGGGGCGGCGGCGCGCCGGTGAGCGCCACCACCGCGTCCCGGAACGCACTGTGGAGGTGTTCGTGGGAGCGCGCAAGAATTCGCCCCAACACGAGCCCATTGCGGATGGTGGCCGGCATCACCATCCGTAGCGCATCGCGCGCTGCCTGGGGTTCAGACCCGCGGTGCACCACAAGGCCAAGCGCGCCGGCGCTGCCCAACACGGCCGGGGTGGCGGCGGCCGCCCAGCGCTCCGGCGTCAGATGCTGCCGGTCGGCAAAGATCATCACGCCATCCACCGACACATCGAGGGATTCGCGCAAGGTGACGTTGGTGAGCGCCTCACCCATGGCCGCGCGGCCGAAGACGACGCCTTCGCAAAGCGTCGCGGAGGCGTGGCCCGAGAGGTCGAGCATCGTGCGTCGGTGGAGCGCGGACGCCTCATAAAGGATGGTGGGTTGGGGGGCGTAGATGAGTGTGCCCTCGCCTGAGGCGGACAGCGTCTGCGTGAGGGTGGCGGGGCGCCCGTCGAGGACCTTGTACGCGCGTTCACTCCCCGGCGTTGTGACAGCAAGGGTGCCGGCGGGGACGGTGACCGTCACATCAAACGTGTCGGCGGAGGCAAGGCCGCCGGACATGTTGAGGATCAGCGCCTCGCGGCGTCCTGTTGCGCGGGTGAGGCGGAGGCGCCCAGAACCCTCCTGGTAGGTCTCGTGGAGGCCGCCGTCTTCGCTTAAGGAGAGGCGCACCACACCGCGGGAGCGCTGGTCGCGGCTCAATCAAACCCCATGAAGCGGCGGCCTGCGGGGCGCGCGCGCGGGTCAAGCCGGGCGGGCTGGGGGCCGAACCAGTCCGCCTGCCCGCCGCGCAGGAACGCGCCCGGAAAGCCAAGGTCGGGCGCGCTCACCGCATCAAGCCGCTCTACGATTTCGGGCGGGACGGTGAGGTCGGCGGCGGCGAGATTGTCGGCCATTTGGGCGGCGGAGCGGGCGCCGATGATGGGAATGTGCCGGTCGCTCTTGGCCCGCAGCCAGGCGAGCGCCAGGCGCGCGGGGGTGGTGCCCAGCTCGCCGGCGGCCGCAATCAGCGCATCCACAATGGCGTTGGTGTCGGTGGACTTATACTTGTCGAACACCCGGGCGACGGCGGACGAGGCAACGCGGCCATCGTTCTTCTTGCCCGTCAACGCGCCGCCGGCAAGCGGCGACCAGTCAAGCACCGAAAGGCCCAGCGCGTCGGCCATCGGGACAAGCTCCCGGTCGCCATCGCGCATGGCAAGATTGTATTCAATCTGGATGCAGGCAGGCGGCGTCAGGCTCTGAACGTCGGCATAAAGGTCGGCGCGAGAGACGATCCAGGCCGGGTAATCCGACAGGCCCACATAGAGGATTTTGCCGGCGCGCACCGCATCGTCGAGCGCGCGCAAGACCTCTTCGACGGGTGTAAAACCGTCGTACATGTGGGCGTAGTAAAGGTCGATGCAGTCGGTGTTGAGGCGTTTGAGGCTGGCCTCGATGGAATGGGTGAGGTTTTTGCGCTGGTTGCCGCCGCCGTTGGGGTCGGTCTTGTCGCGGCTGGTGGTGTATTTTGTGGCAATCACATACCGGTCGCGTTGGCTGGCGACAAACCGGCCGACGAATTCTTCGGACTGGCCACCGGTATACTGGTTGGCGGTGTCGATAAAATTGCCGCCAGCATCGACGTACGCGTCGAAGATGCGGCGGCTTTCGGCCTCATCGGCACCCCAACCGACGGCGGTGCCGAAGGTCATGGTGCCAAGACAATATTCTGAAACGCGAAGGCCGGTGCGGCCCAAGAATGTGAGCTTCACTCCGCCGCCTCTGCGCCCGGGACAATGCGCCGCTCGGTCTCGCCCGCGCGGGTGGAGAGCGACATCAAGCCCCCGCCCCGCTCGGCCAGGATGCGCGAGGCGGCTTCCACCGCCTCTTCCCGGGTTTCGAACGGGCCGCCGGCAAGGCCGGTTTCGGCATCGTTCACCACAAAGCCTTCAAAGACTTCGGCCACATCAATGCGCGCCTCGCCGGGAATTTTGGCGACCGCCGCATCGCGCGCGCGGCGAAGATCGGGCGGCATCGCCTCCTCGGTGAGCGCGGCCACCGCCTCATCAAGCGGCAGCGTCACACTCTCCCGCGAGCCGAGGCGGCGCATGTTGACGGTGCGCTCCTCCGCCTCCCGCGCGCCCACCACCAGGATGACGGGCACTTTTGCGGCCGAATGCTCACGGACTTTGTAGTTGATCTTTTCGTTGCGAAGATCCGTCTCCGCGATCAGCCCCGCCGCGCGCACGGCCTTTGCCACCTCGTGGGCATAATCGTCGTATTCGGAGACGATGGTGGCGACCACCACGGGGCGCGGCGAGAGCCACAGCGGCATATGGCCGGCGTGGTTTTCAATGAGGATGCCCAAAAAGCGCTCCAGCGAGCCGAAGAGCGCGCGGTGGAGCATGACGGGGACATGCTTTTCCCCATCGGCGCCAATGTAAAAGGCGCCGAGGCGGGCCGGCATGTTGAGGTCCACCTGCAACGTGCCGCACTGCCACTCGCGGCCGATGGCATCGCGCAAGGTGTATTCCAGTTTTGGGCCGTAGAAGGCGCCCTCGCCAGAATTCAGCGTCCAGGGGCGACCCATGCGGTCCAAGACATCGCGCAGGGCGGCCTCAGACTTGTCCCACGCTTCATCTTCGCCAACGCGCACCTCGGGGCGGTCGGCGAACTTGATGATCACATCCTCAAAGCCAAAGTCGGCGTAGATCGACAGGATGAGGTCGTTGACCTTCAAACACTCATCGGCCACCTGGTCTTCGGCGATGAAGATGTGCGCATCATCTTGCGTGAAACCGCGCACGCGCATCAAGCCGTGGAGCGCGCCCGACGGCTCGTAACGGTGCACCTTGCCGAATTCGGCCACTTTGACCGGCAAGTCGCGATAGCTTTTCAGCCCGTTCTTATAGACCTGGATGTGGCCCGGGCAGTTCATCGGCTTGATGGCGTAGGTGCGCTCGTCCGGCGTTTGGGAGAAAAACATGTTCTCGCCAAACTTTTCCGCATGGCCGGACTGCTGCCACAGCGCCACATCGACGAGCTCGGGCGTGCTGATCTCCTCATAGCCGGCCTCTTCTTGCCGGCGGCGCATGTAGGTGATCAACGACTGGAACAGCCGCCAGCCCTTTTGGTGCCAGAACACCGAACCCGGCGATTCTTCCTGGAAGTGAAAGAGGTCCATCTCGCGGGCGAGGCGGCGATGGTCCCGCTTTTCCGCCTCCTCCAGCATTTTGAGGTGCGCGTCGAGGGACTTTTTGTCGGCAAACGCGGTGCCGTAGATGCGTGTCAAGGTTTCGCGAGACGAATCGCCGCGCCAGTAGGATCCGGCCACCTTCATCAGCTTGAAGGCATCGCCAATGTTGCCGGTGGACACCATGTGCGGCCCACGGCAAAGGTCAAACCACTCGCCTTGGAAGTAGATTTTGACGTCCTGATCCTCGGCGATCGCGTCCACCAGCTCGACCTTAAAGGTCTCGCCCATGGCGGCGAACTTTTCGCGCGCCACATCGCGCGGCCACACCTCTTTGGTGAACGGCCGGTTGGCGGCGATGATCTGCCGCATCTTCGCCTCGATCTTGGCCAGATCGTCGGTGGTGAAGGCCGTCTCGCGGTAAAAATCGTAATAGAACCCGTCCTTGATGACGGGGCCGATGGTGACCTGCGTGCCGGGGTAAAGCGCTTGGACGGCCTCGGCCATCACGTGCGCGGCGTCGTGGCGGATGAGGTCGAGCGCCTCGTCGTCGGCGCGGGTGATGAAGCGCAGCGCAACGTCGCGGTGGAGCGCATCGGAAAGGTCTGCCACCTCGCCGTCAACGGCCATGGCGACCGTCTTTTTCGCCAACGATTTTGAGATGGATGCGGCAATGTCGGCGCCGGTGATGCCGGCCTCATATTGCCGTGCGGCGCCGTCTGGAAACGTGACTGTGATCATGGTGTCCCCCACTCGCTGCCCACAGATGCAGGTAGGTGGGGCGGACGTAACCGCGCGCGCGCGCGTTTTCAACCGTCAAAGACGGTGTTCGGGCGGGATGTGCCGGCCTGTCCAGCGCGCGTAGGCCCAGGGGCGGCGCGCGGCCTCGGGCGGAAGGTCGGGCACAGGGTCAAACCCCGCCGGCGCGCCCGGCCGGCACCGGCTGATGCGCGCAACGGCCAAAAACCCGCCCTGCCACGCCCCGTGGCGCCGCAACGCCTCGTCGGCATATTCTGAGCAGGTGGGGAAATACCGGCACTGCCGGCCGAGGAGCGGTGACAGGAGCACGCGGTAACAAAAAATCAGCCCCCGCAGCGTCGCGGTGACCGGCCTCACGCCGCTTTTTGGAGCGCTGCCTTTTGCGCCGCCTCAAGGGTTGCCGCAAAGGTGAGCAGCGTCGACGCGTGGCGGGATTTGTGCGCCGCCACGGGCTGGAGGCAGGCAAACTCGGCAAATTTTCCGTCCGGCGGGGGGCCGCCTGCCTTCAGCATTGCCGTCACCGCATCGCGCAGCGCTTCAAGTTCGGCAACGCTTGCGCCAAGGGCCGCCTCCGCCATGATCGAGGACGACGCCTGGCCAAGGGCACACGCCTTCACCTCGTGGCCAAAATCCACCACAACGCCGTCCGCCATCACCACATCCACCGTCACCTCGCTGCCGCACAGGCGCGAGCGCTGGGTGGACGACGCGTCCGGCGCAGGCAGCCGACCCAGGCGCGCAATGTTGGCCGCGTGGTTCAAGATCTTCTCATTGTAGAGCTCGTTGAGCATGACGTCCTCCGCGATCCCCAATATAGGCCTTCCAGCGCACGATGTGAAAGCGAGGCGACCATGGATGTGATCAGCCCCCCCGCCGACGCCCACGACCAGGAGGAAGGCACCCGCTTTCGCCCAAAGTTTGACGCCAACGGCCTCATCACGGCCGTGGCGGTGGACGCGGGCGATGGCACAATCTTGATGATTGCGCACATGAACGCGGAGGCGATCCACGCGACCCTTGCCACCGGCATCGTCCATTACTGGAGCCGCTCGCGCAAAACCCTTTGGAAAAAGGGCGAAACGTCGGGCCAGCTCCAAACGGTGCAGCGCATTTTGACCGACTGCGACCAGGATGCGCTCGTCATCGAGGTCACCGTCGGGGCCGATGGCGGCGCGTGCCACACGGGGCGCCGCTCGTGCTTCTATCGCGAGCTCAAGGTCGGTGGGACCCTCACCCTGGTCTGATGTCAGGTGGACATGATGTATGCGCGAAGGTCGTCCCGCTCGCGCACAGCATCATCAATGCGCCGCTTCACCACGTCGCCGATGGAAACAAGGCCGACGAGCTTGCCCTCATCCACCACCGGCATGTGGCGAAAGCGCGCGCGGGTCATGCGCTCCATCACGTCGTCGATGAGGTCGTCGAGGGCGCAGGTCTGAACGTTGGCCGTCATGACGCTGGACGCGGTGGCGGCCAGCGCTGAGGCGCCCCGGGCGGCCAAAACGCGCACCACATCGCGCTCGGACAAAATGCCCGCGATTGTGTCGCCATCGCTCACCACCACGGCGCCGATCTTGCGGGTGGCCAGCTCCTGGGCGACCAGCGCCACGGTCGCCTCCGGCACCATCGTGAAGACGGTGCCGCCCTTTTCATTGAGGATTGACCGAACGGTCATTGTCGCGCCTCCCCTAATTTTTGTGTCGTTGCACCGACACTCTATCAAAAGCGCGACAAAATTGCGTCCCGTTCTCAGGCGCGGGGCACAGGGTCGAAGAGGCGAAAGGCGAGAAGGCCCACAACAAAGCCCCCAAGGTGCGCCTCCCACGCGATGGCAACACCCCCGGTGACTGAGCCGCCGAGCCCCACCACAAGGTTGATGGCAAACCAAATCAGGATGAAGGCGAGCGCGGCGCGGTTGGTGAGCGTTTCCAAAAGTGACTTTGCGGGCTGGCGATAAAGCCGCTCATCCGCCGCTCTGCGGAAGACCAGCGGCCCCTGCCGGTCGAACACAAAGCGCGCCGCGCCCGCCATTTGCCCCGCGATGGCCGCCGATGCGCCCACCACGGGCACCGCCTCGTCCGGATGGAGCGCAAGGTGCGCGGCCGCGCCCCCCGCCGCCGCGGCCGCCGAAAAGAGCCAAAACCGCACCGCACCAAAGCGGCGGGCAACGGCAGAGCCAAAGGCCACCAGCCACACCGCGTTGGTGATGATGTGCGTGGTGGACCCGTGGAGGAATGCGTAGGTGACGAAGGTCCAAATGTCGGCCGCCAGCCCGCCCGGGAGCATCGTCCACACATCGCCATAGCGGGCGGGGATGAAGGCGAACCAGGCAAGCACCGAGAGATCATCGCGATAGTCGAGCTGGCCGCGGATGAGGTGCACGACGCCAAGCACCGCCACCATGACGATCACGGAGGTGGGGAGCGTGAAAATCGGCTCGCGCCCCGCCGGCGGTGTGGGCGGCGGCGGGGGCCTTCGCCAAATGGGGCGCGGCTCGTCCTGCCGGGGAATTGTGGGGATGTGGCTCATCGGTGAGAGGTGGGGTGCGCGCGCGCCTGCGCCAAGCGACCCGGTGGCGCTGGGGACAGCCTCAAAACTCGATCCCCATCTGGGGTTTGACGCCGGAGCGGAACGGGTGTTTCACCATCGTCATCTCCGTCACCAGGTCGGCCGCCTCGAGGAGCGCATCCTTTGCGTTGCGCCCTGTGATGATGACGTGAACATCCTCCGGCTTGTTCTCCAAAACATCGAGAACATCGGCAAGATCAAGATAGTCGTAGCGCAAGACGATGTTGAGTTCATCCAGCAAGACCATTTTGTAATCGCCCGAAAAAATCATCTCTTTCGCGATGGCAAAGGCGCTTTGGGCGGCTTGAATGTCGCGCTGGCGATCCTGGGTCTCCCACGTGAACCCCTCGCCCATCCGATGAACGCGCACAAGGTCACCAAAGCGGTCGAGCACGGCCTTTTCGCCCGTTTCCAAGCGGCCTTTGATGAATTGGACGACGCCCACCGGCAGCCCATGGCCCACCGCGCGCATCACCATGCCGAACGCTGCGGTGGATTTTCCCTTCCCCTTGCCGGTGTGGACAATCACGAGGCCCTTTTCGATGGTCTTGCCGGCCATGATCTTGTCGCGGGCGGCCTTTTTCTTGCGCATTTTTTCCGCGTGGCGGGCGTCGATCTCGGCCTCATCGGTCATGATTGCTCCGGGCGTTTGTGGGCAGAAAGCCGCGCGTGAACATCGTTGGCCCTTGGGTGCCACAACTGCCGCGCGATCGCCTCCTCAAACCGCGCGACAATTTCGGCGAGGGCATCAGGGTTCGCCTCGGCGATGAAGGCGGCGACCGTCTCATTGCGCACATAGGCGTCAAAGAGTTGGTCAAAATGGTGGTCCTTCACTGCGTCGGTGGTGGCGGCGAAGGCGAAGAGATAGTCGACGGTCGCGGCAATCTCGAAGGCACCCTTATAGCCGTGCCGCATCACGCCCTTGATCCACTTGGGGTTCGCGGCCCGCCCGCGCACCACCCGCGCAATCTCCTCGGCAAGGGTGCGGGCAACCGGCCGCTCCCCATCGCTGGTGTCCACGTGAACGCTTTTCGCGGGCGCGCCTTTCGCGATCTCCACGGCGGCGGCAAGCCCGCCCTCGAACTGGTAATAATCGTCGCTGTCGAGGAGGTCGTGCTCGCGGTTGTCCTGCGCTTGCACAAGGGCATCGACGCGCGCAAGCCGCGCCGTCAACGCAGACGGGTCCGCCTCCCCCGCCCGGCCAACGCCGTAGGCAAACTGGCCCCAGCTTACAAACGCGTCCGCAAGGTCAGCCCGCGCCTGCCAATCGCCAGTTTCAATGAGCGCCTGGAGGCCCGCGCCATAGGCCCCCGGCATCGCGCCGAAGACGGAAATGTCGCCCTCGTCGGCAAATCGAACGCGGATGGGGTTTTGGTCGGCCGGCTCGTCGAGCGCGGCGACGGCGCGCACGGCCTTGTCAAACAGGGTGATTTGGTCGGGAAACGCGTCGCGAAAAAAGCCTGAGATGCGAAGGGTGACATCAATGCGCGGCCGGCCAAGGGCCGAGAGGGGCGTGATGCGAAAGCCGGTGAGCCGCGCGCCCTCCCACACCGGCTCGGTGCCCAAAAAGCGCAGGCCTTGCGCCAAATCATCACCGCCGGTGCGCATGTTGGCCGTGCCCCAACAGGTGAGGATAAGTGTTGTTGGCCACGCGCCCTCGTCCATCACATAGCGCGCCACGACCGCATCCGCGGCGCGCACGCCAATCGCCCACGCCGCCTTTGTGGGGACGCCCCGAATGTCGACCGAGAAGAAATTGCGGCCCGTCGGCAAAACATCCGGCCGGCCCCTTGTGGGCGCGCCCGACGGGCCCGGCGCGACGGCCCTCCCGCGAAGCGCTGCAAGGACGGCGGCAATCTCGTCCCCGCCGGAGCGGTCAAGCGCCACGGCCACGCCTTCCATCGCCGCGACGACGGGGGCTGCGGCGGGGCCAGGCGCGGCGCCGCCCAAAATTTTGCGGGCGTGGGCGGCCACCCGCTCGCGCGTGTCCCCCACCGTGCGCCACACGCCGCCGGCGAGCGTTTCCGGGCGCGGGCCCTCCCACGGGGCGGCGGGGTCACCGGCGAGGGTTTTGGGCTCGAGGCCCAGATCGAGGGCAACAGCATCGGTGAGCGAGCGGTCCTCGGGTGCAGCGCCCCGGGTGGCCCGGGCGATCTGGAACAGCGTTTCGGCCCTCAGTGTGCCATCCGGGCTTTGGCCAAACACATGGAGCCCGTCGCGAATCTGGAGGGTTTTGAGATCGCAGATGTGGGCGTCGAGCGCGGCGATTGCGGCCTCGCCCTCATCGTCAAGGCCAAGGTCGGCGGCAAGGCCGCTGGCGGTTGCAAGGGTTGCGATCTCGCGGGCGAGCAGCGTTGCCCGGCGCGGGTCGAGGGTGCGAGCCATGGCGTATTCGTCAATCAGTGGCTCGATCTCGGCGGCCGCGCCATAGCTTTCCGCCTCGGCCATGGGGGGCGTCAGGTGGTCGACAATCACCCCTTGCGCGCGGCGCTTGGCCTGGGTCCCCTCGCCCGGGTCATTCACGATGAAGGGGTAAATGTGCGGCGTTGCCCCAAACGCGATCTCGGGCCAGCAGCTCTCTGAGAGCGCGGTGGCCTTGCCGGGCAGCCACTCCATGTTGCCGTGCTTTCCCACATGGACCACCGCGTCGGCACAAAACACCTCGCGAAGATAAAGGTAGAAGGCGAGGTAAGCGTGGGTCGGGACGAGGGCGGGGTCGTGGTAGGCGTCCTTGGCATCGCGCTCATAGCCGCGGGTGGGCTGGATGCCGACCAGCGCCGACCCCATGGGCAGCAGGGCCAAGCGGAACGCGCCATCGCGCACGGAAGGGTCCGCCCCCGGCGCGCCCCATTCGGCCACAAGCGCCGCGCGCGCGTCTGCGGGCAAACCATCCAAAAACGCGTGGTAGCGCGGGAGCGGCAGGGTGATCTTGGGCACCGCCCGGCACGCCAGAAGGGCGGCCATGAGCGCTGCGCCATCGGCCGGGGGCGTGACATCAGCGCCCGCGCCCCGCAGCGCGTTCAAAATGGCGACGGTGGAGGCAGGCGTGTCGAGGCCGACGCCGTTGGCAATGCGCCCGCCCTTGCCGGGGTAGTTGGCAAGCACCAGCGCGGTTTTGCGGCCCGCAATCGGGGTTGCGGCAAGGGTGGCCTGGCGGGCGGCGAGCGCTGCGGTGAAGGCGGCCCGCCGGCGCTCCGACGTGTAGCGCACGGGGAAGGCGCCGGTCACAGGATCCCGATCGGCGCGGGATTTGAAGGCGACCGCGCGGGTGAGGATGCGCCCATCAAACTCGGTGGTGACTGCGTTCATGGCAAGATCGCGCACCGAGAGGCCCGTCACCGCCTCTTGCCAATCCCGCTCGGCCATCCCGGCCTGGACCACCTGGTGCACCACGCGCCCGCCCCGCGCGAGCGGATTCTTCGCCCCGCCCGCCGAAAACGCCGTGGTGGTGAGCACGAGCGAAGCGCCCGCGGCCGCCAAGGCACCGTCCACAAACTCTGCCGCCTCCGCCCCCTTGAGGCTCGGCACGAAGAGGGCAACGGGCGAAAGGCCTGCCGTCTCCAGCGCCTCGATGAGCCCGTCGATCCCCGCCATCAGCCCATCGACGAGATGCGCGCGGTAAAAGACGAGGCCCACAGGCGGCGCGCCGGGGCAAAGGGGCGCTGCGGCATCGGCCACGGAACCGCGATGGTAAAACCCCATTGCGGGCAAGGCGCGGGGCGGGGCGGGCAAGGGCGCGCCCGTCAGATGGTCGAGGAAGGCGAGCGCGCGGTCGCGGTTTTCGGGCCCACCCTCGCGGCAATAGGCGTGGAAGACTTCAGCGTCCGCGACGGACACCGTGCCCCGGGCGGCGAGCGCTGGGTCGAAGGCAGGCTCGCCGGCGGTCACCAAGAGCTTTGGCCCGCCGGCCAGCGAAAGCCGGCGGAACACTTCGATGCCGTAGGCGAAAAACGCCTCGCCGCCGATGACGCGGATGGCGATGACCGCGGCATGGCGCGCGGCCATCTCCGCCAGGCAATCGACCGACATTGGATGGGTCAACATGGCAAGGCTTGCCAAGCGCACATCGGTGGCGCCGGTGCGGTGGGCGGCCTCCACGAAGGCGGCAATCTCGCCGTCGGCGGCCGATAAGATCAGCGTTTTGCCCGGTGGCAGGGCAAGGTCGATCGCCTCCTCGCCCTCGTCAATGCGCTGGGCGCCGGCCGCCAGAAGGTGCATCAGGCCGCCGCTTGCAACGCGCCTTGGTTGAGCGGTTTGAGGCCAATCACCACAAGCCCGCCCACAGGCGTCCCCGGCGCGCCAAACACGGTCTCAAGCCGCGGGCCCGCCGCCTGGACCACCAGGGGCGCCGCTTTGCCAGAGAGCGCCACCGTGCCCTTCAGCCGCAACACCGACGCTTCGCCCGCAAGGCGCGACAGCGCCGCCTCGGCCGACGCCCGGTCCGCATAGGTGAGGTTGAGGACGATGCTTTCAAAATCGTCATGCTCGTGGTCGGTGTGGTGGCCGTGGTGGCCATCGCGCGCGGCAGGGTCCGTCTCGGCCGCCGCGCCAAGGCCGAACACCGCCGAGCCGCCGCCCGTCAGCACCGCAACGCCAGGCCGCACCCGCGCCTTCACGTTGGCATCGACGCGCGCAAGGGCGGCGGGGTCCATGCCATTGGTTTTGGAAAGGATCACAATGTCGGCGGCGATCAGCTGGTCCTCATAGAGTTCTTCAAGGGGGCTTTCGTGGTCGAGCGCCTCATCGGCTTTGCGGGCGGCATCCACCGCGGCCTCATCGTGGGCAAAGCGGCCGGCGGCAACGGCCGGGGCGTCCACCACGGTCACCACAGCGTCAACCGTCACGTGGGGGCGAACGGTGGGCCAGCCGAACGCTGCAATCAACGGCTGGGGCAGCGCGAGACCGCTCGTCTCGATGATGATGCGGTCCGGCGCCTCCTCGCGGGACAACAGCGTTTCGAGCGCCGGGACAAAATCGTCCGCCACCGTGCAGCACAGGCACCCGTTGGTGAGTTCAACCACGCCGCCATCGCACGATGGATCGACGCAGCCTGACAGCGTTGCGCCATCAAACCCCATATCGCCAAACTCGTTCACGATGAGGCCAAAGCGCACGCCAGGATTTTGCGCCATCAGGGCGGAGACGAGCGTCGTTTTCCCCGCGCCCAAAAAGCCGGTGACCACAGTGACAGGAACGCGCGCCTTCATAGGGAAAACTCCGGAAACGGGCTGGGTTTGACGGTGAGCGGCACGCCGGCCACCATCTTGATGACATTCGTGGCCTTGCCCGCTGCCCAGACGTTTAACACACCCTGGCCATCGCGAAAGCGCCGGCCAAGCGGGGTTGCGGGCACAATCCCCTCCCCCACCTCGTTGGTGACAAGGATCACCGCGCCCGCCCGCGCCTCGAGCGCCTCGCCGAGGGTTTTTCGCGCGTCATCAAGGTCCCGGTCGGCGAACATTAAGTTGCTGAGCCACAGCGTGAGGCAGTCCACCAGGACGACGCCCGTTGTGGTGGTGATCACATCGCCAAGGCCATCCACCGTTTCCACCGTGCGCCAAGTTGCGGGCCGGGTGGCTTTGTGTTTTGCGATCCGCTCGGCCATCTCCGCGTCTTGGGGCGGGCCGGCGGTGGCAACATACGTCACAGGCGCGCCGCTTTGCTGGGCGAGCGCTTCGGCGTGGCGTGATTTGCCCGAGCGCGCGCCGCCGATCACCAGGACCAGAGGGGGTGCGGTGTTGCTGGATGCCATCGTTTCCTCCCGGATCGACCTTGGCTGGGGGTGGGCGCCCGTGCAAGCGGGCCGCGCTTGCGGTTGCGCCGGGCGAGGCGCCACGCTATATCGCCGGTCGCGTCTGCTTTCCTCGGTAGCTCAGCGGTAGAGCAACCGGCTGTTAACCGGTTGGTCGGGGGTTCGAATCCCTCCCGGGGAGCCACGCGCCTACCACCCCTCTCCCGTGGTCTTTACGTCGTCCTCGCCGGCCGACGCTGGTGTGTTTGCGTCGTCTTCGCAGGCCGACGCTGGGCTCAGAGCGTTTGGATGGGGCCGGAGGCGATGGCAGGGCCGGTCGGGTCGCCCGTGGGGGAGCCGCCGAGGGGCTCATCGGTGATGACGAATTGCGCGTTCGAAAGGTCTTGGCCCTCCATGCGCACAAGATCCACCACCGTTTGGCCGTCCCGCGCCATCACCCCGAGCGAACGGGGAGCGGCGCCCTCGTAGACAATCCAGAGCTCTGGATCCCGGGTGGGGGGGAGCGCGCCCGCAAAGGCGGCCGTCACCACCGTGCCGCCGGGGCGCACCCGCGCGAGCGTGACGGTGCCGTCAACGCCGATGACGGCGGCCATCGCTTCGGGCGCCGGCGGAAGGATGACATCCGGGCGCACCAGGAGGACGGCCACAAGCGCGCCAAGGGCAAGGCTTGCGGCGCCAAAGAGTGAAGCAAGCGCGCTGGAGACGGCGAGCGCGCGCCCCCCGCGGGGCCGGCTGGGCGCAGCGTCGAACAGGCGCGCCTCAAGCCCCTTCCACACACGCTTGCGGGGCGCGCGGGGGCGAAGGGTCGCGCCAAGGGGCGCAACGGCCGCCTCCGCCTCCCAGACCGCATCCGCAAGATCAGGGTCGTCCAACACGCGAAGGGCCGTGGCGCGGCGTGTGTCGCCATCCTCCAGCGCGAGGACGTATTCTAAGGCGTCGATGCGGGTCTCATCGGTCATCTACGCACCCAAACATGTCTTGAGATCGTGGAGCGCCTTGCGCATCCGGCTTTTCACGGTGCCCAGCGGCACACGGTCCCGCTCGGCGAGCGCGGCGTACGTGGCGCCCCCAAAGTAGGCGATGCGGATGAGGCGGCCGTCGCGGGTGCCGAGCCCGTCGATGCAGTCCAGAAGGCGCTGGGCCTCGGCCCTGGCAAGGGTGCGCTCATCGGGGCGGGGGGCGTTGTCGGCCACCGTTTCGCCGAGCTCCAGGGCGACGGTGGGCGCGCGGGTTTGCCGCAGCCGGTCAATGGCAACGTTGCGCGCAATCGCCACCATCCACGTCTGCGGCTTGGACCGGCTTGCGACGTAGCGCTCGGCGTATCGCCAGATTTTCACGAATGCGTCCTGCACGGCCTCCTCCGCGTCGGTGCGGTCATGGAGGATACGCAGTGTCACCGCGAAAAGACGAGGGCTCGCCACATCATAGAGCCGTTTGAACGCGGCGCGGTCCCCCAGCGCCACCTTCTCCAGCAGTCCATCAAGGTCGTTGTTTGCCATGGCCCCGCCGCCTTCGACGGTGCCCGCTTACAAAAGCCGCGCGAAAGGTTCAACGGGGCGCGCGGCCCTGATTACGCGGCGCGGCTCCGACGGACAGCGTGGGTGAGGAGATCCATCACTGCAAACCGATCGGACGGATCGGCCCGGCGGTAGAGTTCGGCGACCATTTCGGGGCGGAGCCCGTCCGGCTCCACGCCATTATTGGAGCCGTTGCTGATCGTGTGCGGGCGGTCGGCCACGAGCGTTGCCACCGGCACGTGAAGGGCGTCGGCAATCGCCTTCAAACGGAGGATGGAGATGTTCCCCTCGCCCGCCTCAAGGTGCGCAATAAAGCGTTCCGACACGCCGGAGCGTTCGGAAAGCGCCCGTCGCGACAACTTGGCCCGCGAGCGCTCTTTGCGCACGCGCTGTCCAAGGGCCTCAAGATAGGGCTGGGTCGCGTCGTTGAAGTCTGTCACGCGCCCGTTTTTATTTGCGTCCTGCATTGCCTAGTCTACCACTCAGAACAGTGAGACAGTGACCATCGCGTTTTCCACATCGGAAGCGCGCCATGACCTACCGTGCTGCTACAACGGAAGCAGACAGACCTAAGTTGCATCGTCCACGCGAAAATATTTTCTATTTTTGGTGGAACCCGCAAAGTTGCGAATACCAGACACTGTAGTTTTCCGCAGTCAGGAAATCATTCTTCCTGCGGTGAAGGGTAGTGGAAGCAAATTATTCCTGGGGCCGCTGGGACTTTCGCGCAATGCGGTAAGGGCTTGGGTGATATAAACTGCACAAAGGTATTCACCGTTGCGTTCGGCTTCCACCAAAGCATAATCCAACAGTCTGTCCAGGACTTCGCAGTCGTGGAGCGTAGGCTCCTCTATCATCGTTGCCATGGACACGCGGTTCGCCGTCATATTCACTCTCCATCCCGGGTTCGGGCCGGTGACAACCCGGACATAATGTGCCACCGTGATCGCATCGTGAATTGAGTTCACGGCAACCTGTGTCGAGAAAGTGTCCTTCAGAGGCACATCGACGCAGGAACAATGTCGAAATGGTGGCTGGAACGTGGCGGCGAAGCGCGCGTTAAGGTTCAGGGGGACAGTTATGAGCGCTTTCAAGACACAGCTTTGCGTCAAACTTCTTGGCCGGCCAGAGTTCTTGCTCAACACCGTCCCTGTGGAAATGCCAAGCCGAAAAGCTGCGGCGCTTTGTATCTATTTGGCAGCGCTTGCCACCCGCAAAGTGGAACGGACGCACCTGAGCGGTCTCCTTTGGAGCAGCGTGGATGAAAGCGCGGCCCGAACTTCGCTCCGCAAAGCGCTCAGCATCTTAGGCAACGACCCCGCAACCACCGCAATTGTCGGCCGCGACCGCGCCTTTGCTTGGTTTGATGGCGACCCGCTGCGCACCGATCTTGCCGCCTTTCACGATCTCGTGGCCCGTGGGTCGGAGCGGGCCTACAGGGAGGCCATGGGCCTTTGGGCCGGCGAACCGCTGGAAGGCGTTGAAATCGGCGAACCGCTTTTTGACGATTGGGTGGGGCAATTTCGTCGAGACACCACCGCCTTTAGCCACCGCGTCCTGTCGGAGCGGCTGGGCGCGTTTGAGCCCCACTCGGAGGGGCCGCAGCATGAAATTGCCCTCTGCGAACTCATTTTGGCCATCGAGCCCACCGACGCGCCGGCCACAGAACGGCTGATGGGGCTTTATTGTGCCGAAGCAAACATCCCGGCGGCCGCGCGGTGCTATCGCACATTCACGAACGCGTTACGCGAGCTTGAGGTCCCCATCCCCCTCTCGATCGCCGACTTTGCGCGCAACCTTGGGCTCGGCGATGGCTCGCCCGCCGCGCTCCCCAACACAACGCCCGACTTCGGCATCCCCAGCGTGCGCATCCAGCGCCCGGCCGGCCTCAGCCCCGCGCCAGACGCCTTCTCCTATGCCCACTCGGAAGTGATGTGCCAGCTCACCCGCTTTCGCTCCATCAAAAGCTTTGAGCCGCTGGCCGATGCCGATGGGGCCGACCACAAGGTCACCATCTCCGTCGACGATCCGGGCCGATACGACTACCGCCTCCTGTTGTGGAACGAGCCGAACGCGCGCGCTCTTTATTTGCGCTGCATCAACAACCAGCGCCAAGAGACCGTGTCGTGCGTGCGCCTGGGCTATGATGTGCTGCGCGACCGCAGCCGCGCCGAAACCGTCATCGCCAACGCCATCAACACAATCGAGCGGGACATCTTGTCCGACGAGGGCCGCGCGCAGACAACACCCTTTGCCCGCTGGCTCCTCGCCTTTCGCGAGATGCAAACCTTTACCCCCGACGCCGACAAGGCCGCGCTCGCGATCCTGGATGACCTCTCGCGCGACCCGGCGGGCTCACGCCTCAGCCTCGTCCACTCGGCCATCGGCTCGGTCTATCTGAAACAGCGGCTTTATGACCCCTCCGCCGTCCTCACCGATCAAGGGATTGTGGAGGCCGCGCCTCGAATCCGCCGCGCCCTCACGCTCGACCCCTATGAGCCGTTCAATCACGTGATGGCCGGCTGGCTCGCCATCCAGCTCGGCGAGCATGAACGGGCCATCGGCGCCTTCGACAACGCCATTGCCCTCAACCCCTATTCGTCGCGCACCATGATTTCAGCCGCGCAGGCCTACGCCTATTGTGGGGAGCCGGACCGGGCGCGCATCCTTGCCAAGCGCGCGCGAGAACTGTCGGGCGCCTACACGCCCTCTTATATACAGGGTTATCTCGCCTCCATCGCCTATATCGCTGGCGATCTTGACGAGTGTGTCCGCCGCCTCCCCCGCGCGCCGGACAATGTGCACACCATCCTCCTCTCCATGGCCGCCTATGAGGAAAAGGGCGACACATCCAAATTGCGGGCCGCGCAAATCCGGTTCGACCGGGCGCTGCGCCAGGCCGAACCCTTCCGCAATGTGGACGCCACCGCCCTCTCCCGCTGGGTGATCACCGCCACGATGATGAAAGAGGGGGCTGCGCGGCACAGGCTCCTGCGCTCGCTGGAGCGGGCGGGTGTGCCGGTGGTGCGCCAATTGGCTTGACGGATCGTGCGGCGCGGGCGAACCGTCGAGCGCCGTGAAACGAGGCTGCCATGTCCGCCACCCGATTGACCACCGCCGGCGGCGTTGCCGTGCGCCGGTCCGAGCGCGCCATCCCCTATGAGAACGCGCTCAAAGGCTGGCTCTTGCGCCTTGATGAAGAGCGGGGCGCCGCCTTCACCTCAAGCTACGAGTATCCGGGCCGCTACACCCGCTGGGACTTTGCACTCGCCAGCCCCCTCCTTTCGGTGGAAACAAGCAAGCGCACCGTCACCGTCACCGCGCTTCAGCCCCGGGGCCGCCCGCTCCTGCCGGCAGTGCAGCGCGCCTTTCACGAGGCGCACCTTGCCCCGCTGGAGAGTGACGACACCGTCAGCGTCACGGTGCCCGAACCCGATGACACCAACCTTCTGGAAGAAAACCGTAGCCGCCGGCCGTCCGTGTTCACGGCGCTCCGCGCGCTGATTGCGGCCTTTGCAAGCCCCGACGACGCGCTCCTCGGACTTGCCGGCGCCTTCGGCTACGACCTTGCCTTCCAGTTCGACCCCATCACGCTGCGCCTCCCCCGCGCCGCCGACAAGCGCGACGTGGTGCTTTATCTTGCCGACGAGATCCTCACCGTCGACCACTACGCCCGAAAGGCAACGGTCACGGACTACGCCTTCACCGTCGACGGGATCGCCACCGACGCGATCGAAAAGGTCTACCCCAAAACGCCGCAACCGCCCGCCCGCGAGGCAAGCGGCGACCACGCGCCGGGCGAATACGCGCACACGGTGCGCAAAGCCTTCCCCCACTTTGCCCGGGGTGACCTCTTTGAGACCGTGCCCGGCCAGGTCTTTCGCCAGCCATTTGGCGAAAAACCCTCCGCGCTGATGGAGCGGCTCACCCGCATCAACCCAAGCCCTTACGGCTTTTTCATCAATCTGGGGCGCGGTGAATATCTGGTGGGCGCCTCGCCGGAAATGTTCGTGCGCGTCACGGGCCGGCGGGTGGAGACCTGCCCCATTTCGGGCACCATCGCGCGGGGGCGCGACGCGATCGAGGATGCAGCACAAATCCAGCGGCTTCTCAACAGCGAGAAGGACGCCACCGAACTCACCATGTGTTCCGACGTCGACCGGAACGACAAGAGCCGCGTGTGCGAGCCCGCTTCCATCCGCGTTCTGGGCCGGCGCCAGATCGAGATGTACTCACGCCTCATCCACACCGTGGATCACATCGAGGGCATCTTGCGGCCGGACTGCGATGCGCTGGACGCCTTTTTGTCCCACGCCTGGGCCGTCACGGTGACCGGCGCGCCCAAACGCCGCGCGATGCAATTCATCGAGGATCACGAGAAGAGCGCCCGCGCCTGGTATGGCGGCGCGGTGGGCCTGTTGCACTTCAACGGCGACCTCAACACAGGGCTCACCCTGCGGACCGTGCACATTCAAGACGGGGTGGCGAGCGTGCGCGCCGGGGCAACGCTGCTTGCCGATTCCGACCCCGACGAAGAAGAGCGCGAGACCGTGTTGAAGGCGGCCGCCATGCGCGCCGCAATCCGCCGCGAGGGCGACAACGGGCCCCAGGACGAGGCGCGCCACGCCCCGGGCGAAGGCTTTGACATGCTCCTCGTCGACCACGACGACAGCTTTGTGCACACCCTTGGCGGCTATTTCCGCCGGGCGGGCCTTTCGGTCGCGACCGTGCGCGCGCCCATCTCTGGCGCAACGCTCGACCGCTTCCGGCCGGACCTTCTGGTGCTTTCCCCCGGCCCCGGCACCCCGTCCGACTTTGACACCGAGGGCGCCATTGAAGCCGCGCGGGCCCGCAACATCCCAGTCTTTGGCGTGTGCCTTGGCCTGCAGGCCATGGTGGAAGCCTGCGGCGGGCGCCTCGTGCAGCTTGATGTTCCGATGCACGGCAAGGCCTCCACCATCACCACCGAAGGCGGCGCGCTGTTTGCGGGCCTTGCCGAGGCGATCACCGTCGGGCGCTACCACTCGCTGGTGGCCGATCCCGCCGCGCTCCCTGACACGCTGCGGGTGACGGCCCGCACCAAGGACGGCGTGGTGATGGCCGTCGAACACACCGACGGCACGATGATGGGCGTCCAATTCCATCCCGAAAGCATCATGACGCTGTCGGGCGATGTGGGCATGCGCATTGTGGAAAACGCGGTCCGCGCGCTCCTTTCTAAAAAGCTCACCCAAGCGGCGGAGTAAGCGCATGCGCAGAACCCAAGGCGGCGGCTTCCCGGTCTCTCGGCCTGATGGTGGCGAGATCACCTATGGCAGCTACCTGCGGCTTGGCGATGTCTTGAACGCCCAGGCGCCTGAGAGCGAGCGCCTGGGCGTCGATGCTCACGATGAGATGCTCTTCATCATCATCCACCAGACGTACGAATTGTGGTTCAAGCAAATCCTGCACGAGCTTGACCGCGTCCAGGCCGATTTGGCCTGCGACCCGCTGGATGACTGGCGCCTTTCGCGCATGGTGCACGCGCTCCAGCGAGTGGTTGCGATCTTAAAACTCGCCAACCGTCAGATCGACGTGTTGGAGACGATGACACCCCAGGATTTCTTGGATTTTCGCGGGCTGTTGTCGTCAAGCTCGGGGTTTCAGTCGCTCCAATTTCGCCTGATTGAGACGCGGCTGGGGCTCCCCCAGGCGCGGCGCATCCTGTTTGAGGGCAAGCCGGTGGATGCGGACATGAGCGCGCCGGAACGCGCCGAGTTCGAGCGCGCCAAAGAGGGCCCAACGCTGATCGGCCAGCTTGAGGCGTGGCTTTGCCGCACGCCCTTCGTGAGCCCCGACGCCTTTGCCTTCCGCGCCGCTTACCGTGACGCGGTGACGGCCATGCTCACCCGCGAAAAGCGTCTGGCGGGTGAGGCGGACGCCAACGAAGAAGAGACCGCCCTTGCCGAGGCGCTCGACGCCTTCGCCGCAATTTTCGACCCCGCGGCGGACGGCGGGTGGACCATGCACCCCCGCGCGGTGGAGGCGGCGCTCTTTGTGATTGTGTACCGCGATCGCCCGGCGCTCCAAATGCCCCATGCGCTGTTGTCGGCGCTCATGGACATTGACAGCGCCATGGCCCTTTGGCGCCACCGGCACGCACTTTTGGTGGAGCGGATGATCGGCCTTCGCACCGGGACGGGCGGCTCATCGGGCCATGCCTACCTCACCCGCACAGCGCAACAGCACCGCGTGTTTGGCGATCTCTTCCGCCTTTCCACGTATTTGATCCCGCGGGCAGATCTGCCGCCGCTCCCGGAGGCGTTGGAGCGGGACCTCCGTCACGCCTACGCCACCCGCTAAAGCGGTCCTCGCTCAGGTGGAATCACCTGCGCGAGAAAAACGCGCGCAAATCAAACGGGCGCGCATCTTGTCTGCGCTCAACTGGGCGCAGGATGCGCTAAACGCTCGGGCAGCCCTCAAACTGTGTGCGCCAGGCGGGGCTGTTTTGGGACATGCCGCAAAGGGCGGTCATCTCGCGCGGGCCAATGCGGAGGCACGCGTATTCGCCCACCTCGACCCGCTCGCCTTCGCTGTCTGTGCAGTAACAGTCAGGATAGGCGTAGCCCTCCTTGGCGGGGGGCGGGGTGAACACGTCCGCAAACAAAGTATCGGCCGCCGCGCTGACCGGCAGCGCGATGAGGACGAGCGAGAGAACAAGGTGTTTCAGGACCGTCATGTCAGAAGTGGACCACGGCTTTTCAAACCGTGCAAGCGCCCACACCGCTCAAATGTCGGGCAGTGGATTGCGCGCGGTTCGCGCAACCCATGGGTCCGACCGCATGCGACGCGGCCGGGGTGCCGCGCCGCCGGGCTGCCATCAAGCGGTGCGGCGCCGCCAATCGACGCCACCGCGGCCATGGACAAGAACTCGACAGGCACGCGGTACATGGCAGCGCCGGCCGCAAGATCGGGGAATTTGCGCAGACCCTCACCCAGGATGATTGCCAGCAGCGCAATGCGCAGCACGGCGTCGCCAGTAAACGCTGAAGCCGCACTAGAGCGGTTTGCGCTCAGTTTGGGTCATATCCGGCGGCTTTGAAGTAGGAGCGGGCTTCGGTTGGGGTGATGAGGTCGAGGACCTCACCGATGCGATGCCATAGGCCGGCAACGGTGCGCTCGGCAGC
>JBCCBM010000011.1:0-123778 GCA_039034015.1 Pseudomonadota bacterium
CCAGAATGGCGGACGAACGGGCAGCGTCCTTCATCGCGACACCCCTTTGTAAACGTCGCGCGCCCCGCACCCTGGGGGGGCGCGCCAATCATCAGTGGGCGAGCACCGCAAGGAGGAGCAAGGCCACAATGTTGGTGATCTTGATCATCGGGTTCACCGCCGGCCCGGCCGTGTCCTTATAGGGGTCGCCCACCGTGTCACCGGTGACGGACGCTTTGTGCGCCTCCGACCCTTTGAGATGCTTGACCCCATCGCGGTCCACAAACCCGTCCTCGAACGACTTTTTCGCATTGTCCCAAGCGCCGCCGCCGGCGGTCATCGAGATCGCCACGAAAAGCCCCGTCACGATCACGCCGAGGAGCATTGCGCCGGTGGCCGCAAACGCCTCCGCCTTGCCGGCAATGGCGTTGATGGCAAAGAACACCACGATCGGCGACAGCACCGGAAGGAGCGAGGGCACGATCATCTCGCGGATTGCGGCCTTGGTGAGCATGTCCACCGCGCGGCCGTAGTTGGGCCGATCGGTGCCCGCCATGATGCCCGGCTTTTCCTTAAACTGCCGGCGAACCTCTTCCACAACGGCGCCCGCCGCGCGGCCCACCGCCGTCATCGCAATGCCGCCGAACAGGAACGGCAACAGACCGCCAAAGAAGAGACCCACCACCACATAAGGGTTGGAGAGCGCAAAATTCACGGTCTCGTCCGTCAACCCTTGGAAGTAGGTGTACGTGTCCTGGTTGGCGATGAAGTATTTTAGGTCTTCCGTGTACGCCGCGAAGAGGACGAGCGCACCGAGACCGGCCGAACCAATGGCGTAACCTTTGGTGACGGCTTTTGTGGTGTTGCCCACCGCGTCGAGCGCGTCGGTGGTGGAGCGCACATCGTCCGGGAGCTCCGCCATCTCGGCAATGCCGCCGGCGTTGTCGGTCACCGGGCCGAACGCGTCGAGCGCGACCACCATGCCGGCAAGCGCCAGCATCGTTGTCACCGCAATCGCGATGCCGAAGAGGCCCGCCAGCGTGTAGGTCACGATGATGCCCGCGATGATCACGATCGCCGGCAGCGCCGTTGCCTCCAGCGAGACCGCAAGGCCTTGGATGACGTTGGTGCCGTGCCCCGTCACCGACGCTTGGCTGATCGAACGCACCGGCCGGTAGCCAACGCCCGTATAGTACTCGGTGATCCAGATGATGAGGCCCGTGATCACGAGACCCGCCACGCCGCAGAGGTAAAGATCAAGCGGGGTGAAGGTCACGAGCGCCGCAGCCGCGGCCGCATCGCCTTCGGCCACAGCACCAGCGCCAATTGCAATCTCGGTGGTGAACGAGCCGAACACCAGATACGTCACCGGCGCCAGGATGATGAGCGACAACACCGCCGTCACCACAAAGCCCTTGTAGAGCGCGCCCATGATGTTTTGCGAGGCGCCCAGCTTGACGAAGAAGGTCCCCGCAATGGAGGTCAGCACACACGCCCCGCCAATGGCGAGCGGGTAAAGCATCGTGGCGCCCAGATACTCTGAGCCCGCAAAATAGATTGCCGCGAGCACCATCGTTGCAACAATCGTCACCGCGTAGGTCTCGAAAAGGTCCGCGGCCATGCCGGCGCAGTCACCCACGTTGTCGCCCACATTGTCGGCGATGGTGGCGGGGTTGCGCGGGTCATCCTCGGGGATGCCGGCCTCCACCTTGCCCACAAGGTCACCGCCAACATCGGCGCCTTTCGTAAAGATGCCGCCGCCCAAACGCGCAAAAATTGAGATCAGCGAGGCGCCGAAGCCGAGCGCCACAAGCGCGTCAATCACGGTGCGGGAGGTGGGCGCGTTCCCCATCATGGAGGTGAGGATGGCGTAGTAGACCGTCACGCCCAACAGCGCGAGGCCGGCCACCAGGAGGCCCGTCACCGCGCCGGACTTGAACGCAATGTCGAGGCCGCCCTGCAGCGATACGGAGGCAGCCTGCGTGGTGCGCACATTGGCGCGGACCGAGACCAGCATGCCGATGTAGCCCGCAAGGCCAGACAAGACGGCGCCGATCGCAAAGCCGATCGCCACCAGGACGCCGAGCAGCACCCAAACCAGCGCGAAAATCAGCGCGCCAACGATCCCGATGGTGAGATATTGCCGCGCGAGGTACGCCGATGCGCCCTCCTGGATGGCGCCGGCAATTTCCTGCATCCGCTCTGTGCCCGCCGGGGCGGCCATGACACTGCGGATCGCCCACGCGCCATAAAGCAGCGAAACGAGGCCGCAGGCGATGACGATGATCGTTGGATCCATATTTCCTCCAGGCGCCCCAGCGACGCCTCGTCCGTTCTCTTGTCGGGAAGGCTGCTTTGTGCAGCGCGGCATCTAGTGCCCGCCTGGTTTCACAAAATCAAGCACCGTGTGGCGCCCGCCCCGCCGCGGCAAACACGCCGCACAATGGGAAACGCGGCAGGCCCCTTCAGACCTCCGCGGGACGCCCCCGACCCGACAGCGCCACGATCGCAAGGAGCGCCAAGGGCGCGGCCACAATGAAGAGGAGCGTGATGTTGATCGCCTGCCACCCCACCAGCGCAAACAAAATACCCGATGAGAGCGAGGCCACCGCCACCACGCCAAACATGATGAACTCGTTCGCCGCCTGTGTGCGCGCCCGCTCCTCCGGCCGTTGCGCGGCGGTGAGCATCGTCGTCCCGCCAATAAAGCCAAAATTCCAACCGACGCCCAGGAGGATCAGCGACACATAAAAATGCCCCAGCGCAATGCCGAGGAGCGCCGTGATCCCCGCCGCCCCCAGAATCAGTAGGCCGATCGCGGTGATCCGCTCCGCACCAAACCGCGCGATAAGCGCGCCGGTGAAGAAGCTTGGCCCAAACATCCCAATCACGTGCCACTGGATGCCGAGCGCGGCCTCTGCCGTGGTGAAGCCGCACGCAATCATCGCAAGGGGCGCAGCGGTCATCACCAGCACCATCACCGTGTAGGCCACCACCGCGCATGAGATCGCGAGCGCCACCTTCGGCTCGCGGACAATTTCGAGGAGTGGGCGCCCTTTGGCGACCGGTCCTGTGGGTTTTACGGGCGCGGGCGGCCGATAAAACGCCAAGATCACGAGGGTGAAGAGGCAAAGGCCGGCCTGCGCCAAATAGGCCCCGGCGTAGGCCGTCGGCAAGAACAAGTCCTTTGTGGCAATCACCGTTTGCGGGCCGATGACGCCGGCCAAAATGCCGCCCGCCAACACGTATGAGATCGCCTTGGGCTTAAATCCGTCGCTCGCCGTCTCAGCCGCGGCAAAGCGGTATTGCTGCACAAAGGCAAAGGACGCGCCGCCCACAAAGGTGCCCGCGCAATAGCCAATGAAGCTGCCAGCCATAATGGCCGCAAAGGCAAGCAAACCACCAAGCGCGGCAATGCAGGCGCCGACCATGAACCCGCGCTTTCGCCCCAAACGCTCCAAAAGCCAGGCCGCGGGCAAGGTGCCCACCGCCGTCCCCACAATCATCGAGGTGACGGGGATGGTGGCAAGCTCGCTCTGGGCCGAGAGCAGGTAAATCCCGGTGAGCCCGCCAAGGGCGATGGTCATGGAGGTGGCGGCACCGCCAAAGGCTTGCGCAAAGGCAAGGACGAAGGCGTTCTTCCGCGCAAGACGATCGGTGGGTGAGAGCATCCCCCCTGATACGCCCGCGCGGGCTCGCCGTCAAAAGTGGCTGAACCGCCGGCCGGCCAGCGAAACCGGCGCCCAGCCTTCGGTGAGGGCAACCCCCGGCGGCCCCCCATCAACGGCGCCGATCACCGTCCCAACCACGCCGACCGCGGCCAGCGCCTCGCAATAGGCGGCCACATCCTCCGGTGGGACAGCGGCCAGGATCTGATAGTCATCGCCGCCAGTGAGCGCGGTTTCAAGGGTCTGGCGAGAGGCGTGCGCGACGGGGGGAAGCGGGACGCGCGCCACATCAATGGTCAGGCAAACGCCGGCCGCCTGCCCAAGCTTTTGCGCATCCGGCAAAAGCCCGTCCGACACATCCATCGCCGCGCGGGCAAAGCGGCGCACCGCGCGCCAGGCCGCAACCGGCGGCTCGGGGAGGAGATAGCGCGCGGTAAGGGCGCCATTGTCGGCGAGCCGTCCGGTGCGCGCCAAAAGGCCAAGCGCCCCCTCGCCGATGGTGCCGGTCACCACCAGCGCGTCGCCCGGCCGGGCCGTGCGGCGGCGCACAGTGGCGCCTTCGTCCGTGCGTCCAAGCGCCGTCACCGTCACCATCACGCCGCCATCGGGGGACGCGCGCAAGGTGTCGCCGCCGAGCAGCGACACGCCGTAGCGCGCAAGATCGGCCGAGAGCCCTGCGGCGAAGTCTTCCGCCCAGGCCCGCGCCGTCCCCTTCGGCAGCGCGAGCGCGAGGAGAAGGCCGAACGGCTCCGCCCCCTTCGCGGCAAGGTCGGAAAGGTTCACCCGCACCGCCTTTTGCGCAATGGCGCCGGGCGGATCGTCGGCAAAAAAGTGCACACCCGCGGCCAGCGCGTCACAGGTGATGACAATGTCCCCGGGGCCGCCGGGCAGCGATGCGGCGTCGTCCTTCAGCCCATCCGCCCCCGCAGCCGACACGAGCGGCGCAAAGAGCGATGCGATAATATCATCCTCGTCGAGCGGGTTTTGGGCGCTCACGCCGGCTTTTCGCGCGTGGCACCTGCAAAATCCTCCGGGCGCAGTTGGCGGGCCACACGGTCCAAAACGCCGTTGGCAAGGCGCGGCTCCTCACCGGCGAAGAAGGCCTTCGCCACCTCCACATACTCGGTGATCACAACCCGCGCCGGCACCTCCGGCCGCTTCAAAAGCTCAAACACGCCCGCCCGCAACAGCGCCCGCAGCGTAAGGTCGATCCGCGCCAGTGGCCAACCCTCCTTGAGCGCATCATTCACCGCCCGATCAATCTCGCGCTGGAAGTTGACCACCCCCGACACCAGCCCGTCGAACCAGGCAAGGTCGATGGCGCGCAGCTCGTGGCCCTCAAGGTCTTGGCGGAGGCGAAAGAGCTCGAATTCCTTGACGATGTCGCGCGCGCCAGCCCCCGTCACTTCCATCTGATAAAGCGCCTGGACGGCCGCAAGGCGCGCCACCGCCCGCTTGTTGGCCGGTTTTGGTTTTTTGGCCATCAGCGCGGCATGGACAAGAGACTGGGCATCGCGCTCAACTCAGCGCTTTGCGAAGGTCAAAGAGCGCAACGGCGGCCGCGGCCGCATCGCCGCCTTTGTCCTTTTGCTCTGGGTCCGCCCGCACAATCGCCTGGTCCTTGTTTTCAACCGTCAAAATCCCATTGCCGAGCGCAAGCCGGCCCTGGACCACAATGTCCATGATCGCGCGGTTCCCCTCGTTGGCCACAATGTCATAGTGGCCGGTCTCCCCGCGGATCACGCAGCCGAGCACCACGAACGCGTCAAACGTCAGGTCCCGTCGGCGGGAGGCGTGGATCGCCATCTGAAGCGCGGGCGGCAGCTCTAACACGCCCGGCAACGAGACCGTCTCGTGGGCAAAGCCCCGCCGCTCCAGCTCAGCCCGCGCGCCGGCAAGCAGCATGTCGCCGATGTCTTCATAAAAGCGGGCTTCAAGGATTAGGGCGCGGGGCATTTTTTGGCTTTCCAATGGGGAGGGGCGGGCGCCAGTGTAAGCCGCGCGCTGCCAATGCGGAACGGGGCACGCCGAAGCCGCGCGCCGCCATACGCGCTTGATGGTGCCGTGTGCAAGCCGCCGCTCAGCCGGTGCCCTGCATGTCGGCCATGCGGGCAATGTAGCGGGCGAAAAGGTCCACCTCGATGTTGACAACGGTGCCCACCGCCGCAGTCCCCCAGGTGGTGACGGCAAGGGTGTGGGGGATGAGGGTGACCGAAAACGCCTCCTCCACCGCATTCACCGTGAGCGATGTGCCATCAAGCGCCACCGACCCTTTGGGCGCGATGAAGCGGGCAAGTTTTTCCGGCGGCTTGAACCACAACACACTTCCCGCAGGGCTGTCAGCGCGGGAGACCAGCGTTGCGCGCCCGTCCACATGGCCTGACACCATGTGCCCGCCCATCTCGTCGCCCAGCTTGAGCGAGCGTTCAAGGTTGAGCCGTGTGCCCGGCGCCCAGGCGGCCGCCGTCGTCACATCCGCCGTCTCGGGCGAGACGTCGGCGGTAAAGCGGCTCCCCCGCGGGGCTGGCACGACGGTGGTGGCGGTAAGGCAAACGCCCGAACAGGCGATGGACGCGCCCACCGCAATGTCGGCCGCAGGGTACGCGCACTCGATGGCAAAGCGGAACCCGTCGCCCTCGGCATCGAGGGAGGTTACGGTTCCAACGTCTGTGATGATCCCGGTAAACATTGCCGCTCGAAATGGGTCCACCGGTCCCCGTCGGCAAGGATTGTTGCTTGGCGTTGCAGCGCGCGCATGAGCGCAGCGTGCGCCGCCCCGCCAAAAGGCCGCACCGGCGCGGGCCCGCCAAGATCAAGCGGCGCCTCAATCAAAAACGCCTCATCCACCAGATCGGCGCCCACCATCGCCTCGGCGACCTTGGCGCCCCCTTCCACCAAAACGCGGGTGAGGCCCGTGCCGCCGAGCCGCCGCAGGGCCGCTTCAAGCTGAACCCCGCCCGCAGCGCACGGCACCTGCCACACGTCCGCCCCCGCATCCGAGAGGGCCTCCACCTTGTCCGCCGGCGCCCCCTCCCCCGTAATGATGGTGACCGGCACCGCCGCAATCGCATCAAAAAGCCGCGCATCGGGCGGCGTGCGCGCGTGCGTGTCGAGCACGATGCGATGGGGCGAGCGCACCTCCATCCCCGGCAAACGACAGGTGAGCGCCGGATCGTCGGCCAACACCGTGCCAACGCCAACCAGGATCCCATCACACTCCGCGCGCAACATGTGCGCCTTTGCGCGGGAGAGCGCGCCCGAGATGGCGGCCTGCCCGCCGCCCTCCCGCCCGATGGCGCCATCGGCGGAGACGGCAAGCTTCAGCACCATCGAAGGCCGCTTTTGACGCATGCGCATCATGTGCCCGGCAAGGTCGCGGGCGGCCTCGTCGGCGCGCACGCCCACCGTGACGCGCACCCCCGCCTCCCGAAGGCGGGCAATCCCGGCGCCGGCCACAACGGGGTTCGGGTCGCCGACGGCCACCACCACCCGCGCGACCTTGGCCGCAATCAACGCATCCGCGCAGGGGGGCGTTCTGCCAAAGTGGGAGCAGGGTTCCAGCGTCACATACATTGTCGCCCCGATCGCCCGGTCGCCCGCGGCCTGGAGCGCCCGCCGCTCGGCATGGGGCCGGCCCGCATCGGCGGTGCGCGCGGCGGCAATCACCACGCCGTCCGCGCCCACCAACACGGCGCCCACCGACGGGTTGGGCGCCGTGCGCCCCGCCCCCTGGCGCCCAATGGCCAGGGCCGCCGCCATAAACCGCGCATCATTCGCCGCTTGTGTCATCGCTCGTCCTGGCGCTGCCCCCCTCGCGGGCGCAGGGTGTGAGACGTTCACCAAAAGCTGGGGCGAGTGTGGCGATTGTAGGGCATCGCCGTCGTGCCCGCGTCAGCTGCCGTGGCGCGCCGTCACGGCGGCGGCAAGGTCTGCCACAAACTCTTCAAAATCCCGCGCTTCGGAAAAGTTGCGATAGACCGAGGCAAAGCGCACGTAGGCCACATCGTCCACCGCCCGCAGCGCGTCCATGGCAAGGCCGCCGACATGGGCCGCCGTCACCTCCGCGTCGCCCGAACTCTCCAGCTGGCGCACGATGCCGGAAATCATGCGCTCCAGCGTCACCTCATCGATGCCGCGCTTGCGCGTGGCGATCGCGACCGCCCGGGCAAGCTTCTCCCGGTCAAACGGCTCGCGCTTGCCCGAGCGCTTCATCACCGTGAGCTCCCGCAGCTGGATGCGCTCAAAGGTCGTGAAGCGGCCACCGCAGACGGCACAGCTGCGGCGACGGCGGATGGCGGCCCCATCTTCGGTGGGCCGCGAATCCTTCACCTGGGCGTTTTCAGCCCCGCAAAATGGGCAGCGCACGGCTCACGTGTAAATCGGGAAGCGACCGGTGAGCGCGTGCACCTCCTCGCGCACCCCCGCGAGGAGCGCCGCGTCCGCCTCGCCCGCTTGGTTCGCCCCATCGACCACCTTGGCGATCAGCCGCGCCACCTCCTGGAACTCTGCAACCCCAAAGCCGCGCGTGGTGCAGGCCGGCGTCCCCAGCCGGATGCCGGACGTGACCATGGGCTTTTCCGGATCGTTGGGCACGCCGTTTTTGTTGCAGGTGATGGACGCCTGGCCAAGCAGCGTCTCGGCCGCCCGCCCCGTGATCCGCTTGGGCCGCAGGTCCACCAGCATGACGTGGGTGTCCGTCCCGCCCGACACGATGTCGAAGCCATGCCCCTTCAGGGCCTCCGCCATGGCCTTCGCATTCTCAACGACGTTTTTGGCGTAGACTTTAAATTCGGGCTGCAGCGCCTCGCCGAACGCAACCGCCTTCCCGGCAATCACATGCATCAGCGGGCCGCCCTGGAGGCCCGGGAAGACGGCGGAATTGATCTTCTTCGCGATCGCCTCGTCGTCGGTGAGGACGATGCCGCCGCGGGGGCCGCGGAGCGTCTTGTGGGTGGTGGAGGTCACCACGTGGGCGTGGGGGAATGGGCTCGGGATCGCCCCGCCCGCCACAAGGCCCGCAAAGTGCGCCATATCCACGTGAAGGATGGCGCCCACACTGTCGGCAATGTCGCGAAAACGCTTGAAGTCGATGAGGCGGGAGTAGGCCGACCCGCCCGCGATGATGAATTGCGGCTTGTGCTCATGGGCGAGCCGCTCCACCGCGTCGTAATCGATGAGGCCGGTGTCATCGTCGAGCCCGTAGGGCACCGCGTTGAACCATTTTCCCGAAAGGTTGGGCCGCGCACCGTGGGTGAGGTGACCGCCGGCATCAAGGCTCATGCCCAAAATGGTGTCGCCCGGTTTGCCCAGCGCCAACAAAACAGCCTGGTTTGCCTGGCTGCCCGAGTTGGGCTGAACGTTCGCAAAGCCCACACCAAACAACTGTGTCAGCCGTTTGATGGCAAGATCTTCGGCAATATCGACGAATTGGCAGCCGCCATAGTAGCGTCGGCCGGGGTAGCCCTCCGCATACTTGTTGGTCATCACCGAGCCTTGCGCCTCCATGACGGCGCGGGAGACGATGTTTTCGCTCGCGATCAGCTCAACTTCATGTTGCTGGCGCTCAAGCTCCTTGGCGATGGCGTCGGCAATTTCGGGGTCAGCGGCGCCAAGGTCAGGCCCGCCGAACGCCGTCACGTCGTCGATGGTCTGGATGCTCATTGGAAAATCCTTTGTTCTGCCGGCTCACCGCTGCCTCGGTTCACAAGCGCGCGCGCCAACGCGCCGCGCTCGGCCAAGCCGCGGCGCGTCGCCCGCCCGCGATCACATGTGCGGGGCTGGCATGGGCCGAGGGCCGAAAAACATCAAGCCCAAAAGGGGGCGGACGCCGTGCCGCAGGGGGTTAGCGCAGCGCGAGCGACCCCATGCCATCGCGGCCATAAATGTCATCACGGAAGTGGACGACGCCATCCGCGTTCACCCACGCGGTGATGTAGGCGAACATGATCTGCGTTGGCCGCTCAAGCTTCACATCAAGCCGCTGGCCGGAGCGGATCACCGCATCCACTTGCCCGCGATCCCACCCGTTGGGTCGCACAAGCCAGGTGATCAATTCGCGCACATTTTGCACGCGCACGCAGCCAGAGGAGTGAAAGCGCGCCCCATCGCCGAACAGCGACTTTTGCGGCGTGTCGTGCAGATAGACCTGATGCTCGTTGTGGAAATTGATCTTCACCGTTCCCAGCGAATTCAGCTCACCCGGCTCCTGGCGGAACATGTATTTGGTGGCTTCGTCCGTGGTCCAATCAATCTCGCGATAGTCAAACTCGCGGCTGGTGTCCCCCCAGCGATAGATCTTGATCTTGTTGTCGGCGAGATACGACGGATCTTCCTGCATCTTCGGAATGAGATCGCGGCGGATGATCGAAACCGGCACCGTCCAGTACGGGTTAAAGTTCAGCTCGTGCACCTGGCTGGTCAAAATCGGGCTCGGCCGGTCCACCTTGCCCACAACCGCCGTGTGGCGTGAGCGCACGCGCCCCGCCTCCACCGCCTCAATCTCGGCGGCGGGGATGTTCACCAGCACATAGCGGTCCGCAAGCTTGCCCGATTTTTCCGAAATGCGACCAAGGTTCATCTCAAGCTGGCGCAGCCGCACCGACACCGGCACGTTCATCGCGTTGATGGTCGGCTGGTCCAAAATGCCGGTGGAGCGCAAGCCGTGGCGCAGCTGAAAGCGCTTCACCGCGCCCTGCACATAGGAATCGTAAACGTTGGAGCGGCCGCCCACCTGGCGAAGATCGCCCGAGGCAATGAGCCGCTCACGCAGCGTCGTCACCAACCGGTCGCGGGAGCCGATGCGCAGCGCCGTGCGCGAAGTGGGGCGCAACAGCGGCCAGCCGCCGGCTGCCGAAAGCTGGCGATAGCGCGCAATGGCAAGCTGCATGCGGCCCAGCGTCTCGGGCGCAAGGGTCGGCGCGAGGGAGTTGACCGCCCGCACCTCCGGCAAGGTGGCATCAAACGCGTCCGACCATTCGGCCTGGCGGTTGAAGGCGGTTTGGCCGAGCGCAAGGCTCGGCGCCAACACAAGGGCCGCAAGGGCGGCAGAAAAACGGCGCACGATCACGACAATGGCCCCCAGACAACGCAAACACCACCTGTTGCGCTACCATGGTCCCCGCGCCGTCACAACACGGTAAACCGCTCGAATTAGAGGCGGTAAAGCACCTGATCTTTCCAAAACCGGTCAAGCCGGCGCAGCGACTGGGTCACCCCCTGAAGAGTTGCCGCATCAACGCCCCCAATGGGGCCGAGCGACTGAAGGTGCCGCGCCAAAAGCCCATCCACGATCCCGGCAATGCGGGCGCCCTTCTCGGTCACGGTGATGCGGACCGTGCGCCGGTCCCGGGTGGAGCGCGCTTGGCTGAGATAGCCAAGTTCCCCCAGCTTCTTTAGGTTGTAGCTGACGTTCGACCCCATGTAATAGCCGCGGGATTTCAACTCAGAGGGCGTCAAAACCTCGCCGCCAAGGTTGTGGAGGAGGACGGCTTGAACATTGTTCACCTCGTCCTCGCTGAGCCGGTCCAGCTCATCCTTCACCACATCGAGGAAGCGACGATGGGTCCGCTCGATGAGCCGGATCGCTTCCACATACGCCTCAAGGGCGCCAAGGTTCGTGGGGGCCTCGTGGCCCTCCGCGTGCCGCACAAGAACATTCATCGTCTGCCTCGTCGTCGGGCCCGTCACCGTTGGCGCGGGCGTTGTTTTGACGATCAAGGTGCGTTCGCCCCCTAAAACGGACCCTAACGACGAGGGTTAACAAAGGGTGACCGAATCACTCCGTTGCTCAACGGACACAGGCCCGCACCCCCTAAAGATCTTTCCGAAGCCCTTCGATGATGCCGGAAAAGTCAGTCGCCGCGCCGCCAGCCTCACAATACGCCTCGTAAAGCGCGCGGGCCCGCTCGCCCATGGGGGTCGTCACCTGCGCCTCCCCGGCCGCCCCTTGGGCCAGTGCAAGATCTTTCAGCATCATGGCCGCCGTGAAGCCCGGCGCATACCCGCGGTTGGCCGGCGAGGTGGGCACCGGCCCCGGCACAGGACAATAGGTGGTGAGCGACCAGCACTGGCCGGACGCGGTGGCGGCAATGTCAAAGAGTTTTTGCCGCTCCAGCCCCAGCCCATCGGCAAGGTTGAACGCCTCGCACACCGCCAGCATCGAAATCCCGAGGATCATGTTGTTGCAGATTTTGGCGGCCTGGCCCGCACCCGCCTCGCCCGCGTGGACGACGGTCTTCCCCATCGTTTCCAAAAGCGGGCGCGCAGAGGCAAAGGCGCCCTCGCTGCCGCCCACCATAAAGGTGAGCGTTGCCGCCGCCGCGCCCGAGACACCGCCCGAGACCGGCGCGTCACACATGGTGTGCCCCGCCGCGTGCGCCGCCGCTGCCACCGCCCGCGCGCTCGCCACATCAATGGTCGAACAGTCAATCACCAAGCTGCCCGGCGACAGGCGGTCAAACACCGCGCCCTCCACCAACACCGCGCGCACCGCAGCGCCCGCCGGCAGCATGGTGATCACAGTGTCTGCCCCGGCAAGCGCCTCATCCAGCGACCCCACTGCGCCGGAGAAGGCCGCACGCGCCTCCGGAGATAGGTCAAACCCTTTGACGATGTGGTGCTTTTTGAGATTTTCGGCCATGGGCGCGCCCATGTTGCCAAGGCCGATGAAAGCGACATGCGCCATAAACGTCTCCTGGGGTTTCGCGCCACCTTCGCCCGCGCTTTAACGACGCTCAACCGCACCATCTTCCGGCACCCGCGCCACACGGTCTAAATGCCGCCATGACCGACACGCCCATTCCCGAAACGTCCATGCCCGACACGTCTATCATCGTGTGCACCTTGGACCGGCTGGGGCTGCTGGCCGACTGCCTGGCCTCGCTGGACGCGCAGACCAACGCGCCCCCCTTCGAGGTCATTGTGGTGGACAACACCGCGGACCCCGACGGCAACCCCGCCGTTCGCGCCCTTGCCGCCCGCCACGGGTCGCCGGCCGGGACGGTGCACTACGTCCACGCCCCGGGGCCCAACCTTTCCATCGCCCGCAACGCCGGGCTCGACGCCGCAACGGGCCGCAACATCGCCTTCGTGGACGACGATCTCGTCCTGCCGCCCGGCTGGCTCGCCACCATCACCGCCATCCTGGGCACGTCCGGCGCCGATGGCGTGTTGGGCGAAGTGCGGGCAAAGCTCCTCCCCGGCGGCGCGCTCAAAAACCTTCAAGCGCACTTTGACCGCACGCTCCCCATCGGCGAGGGCGCCGAGGTCCCCCGCACGCGCTACGGCTTTTTGGACGGTCTTCGCACCTGCAACGTGATCGTCCGCCGCGCGGCAACCTTTGGCGAAACGGTGCGCTTCGACCCCGCCTTCGGCCGATCAGGCGGCGAGGACCAGGACGTTTTCATCACCTTCGACACGCGCCCGTTTTCGCTGATTTATTCCAGCGCGGCCGACGCCATTGAGCAAATCCCCGCCGACCGGCAAAGCGTCGGCTATCTAACGATGCGCGCCTTTCGCAACAGCCAAGCCTTCGTCCGCGTCTTATCCAAACACAGCACGCGGCCACGCCTCACCGGCCTCACCCAACAGGCCATCGGCGCCCTCCAATGGGCCCGTGCCCGCGCCATCCGCGGCCGGCGCGCCCCAACCCTCGACCAGCGCCTTGCCGAGGTGACCGCCGCCGGAAAGGTGTTTTACCGCCGGCCCGACCTTCCCGGCCCCTATCGCTAAACTCGCGCATCCGCGCGATGGCGCGCGGCCCGGACAATTGTGAGGTAACGCGGGGTCCGCCCCTCGCGCAGCGCCTTCGCCTCGTAGCGCGTGCCTGGCCAGCCCGCCCAGGGTTCTGGCGCATCGCCCTCCAGCGAAAAGGCGTCGGCCGCGGCAATGTGCGCGCGGGTCCAGCGGACATACGCCTCAATGTCTGACGCAAAGCGCAGCGTGGCGCCCGGCGCCATGACGCGGGCGAGCCGCGCAAGGTTTTGCGCGGAGACAAAGCGGCGCTTCCAATGCCGCTGCTTGTGCCACGGGTCCGGATAAAGAAGGTCCACCCGCGACAAGCGCCCGTCCGGCAGCGCATCGAGCACGTCGGCCGCATCCCCTTGCACGAAGACGAGATTGGTGAGCAACGCCGCCTCCGCCTCCCGCATGGCGCGCGCAAGCCCGGTCTCAAAGGGTTCGACGCCAACGATCGCAACGTCGGGCGCCATCGTCGCGTGCGCAATCAGATGCTCGCCGCCGCCAAACCCAATTTCCATGCGCGCGGGCCCCTCACCCAGCGCGTCCGGCACCGCGTCGGGCGCCACAAGCCGCCCATCGGCCCGCACGCTGCCCGGCGATTGGCTGCGGCGCCGGCCATAAAGCCCGCCAACGCCCGCCCGTACCACAGCGGCCGGCGCAAGCGCCTTTTGAAAGGTGATCCTGTCAAACCCGTCCTCGTGGACGCGCCCCGTCACACGGAAGCCGAGCCCTTCATAGAACGGGACGTTCTCGACCATCGCAGCGTTGGTGTAGAGCGAGAGGGTGGGCGCGCCGGCTGCCCGCGCGCGCGCTTCCACCGCCGCCACCAAGCGGCGCCCGAGCCCCGCGCCCTGATGGCTCGGATGGACGGCGACCGTGACCAGCGCCGCGCCCGCAGGGTCTGCATCGTGGGTGGCAAACCCGCAAACGGCACTGTCCACCGCAACCATGAGACCGCCACGGCCAAGCGCTGCGGCAAAATCCTCATCCATCGGCGCTGGGCGGCGGCCGATCCGCGCAACGTACGGTGAGAACGCGGCCTCTGCGATGGCTGCAACGGCCGCAAGGTCACCCGCGCGGCCGGCGCGCAAGCGGGCCTCAGACGGCGTTGGCGATCGCCTCGGCAAGGTCCGTCTTCTCCCACGAGAAGCCGCCGTCGGCATCCGGCTCACGCCCAAAGTGGCCGTAGGCGGCGGTGCGGGCGTAAACGGCGCGGTTGAGGCTGAGCGCCTCACGGATGCCGCGGGGGGTGAGGTCAATCACCTTGGCAATGGCGGATTCAATGGCATCGTCCGCCGCCTTGCCTGTGCCGTGGGTGTCGACATAAAGCGACAGCGGCTTTGACACGCCAATGGCGTAGGCGAGCTGCAGCGTGCACCGGTCCGCAAGGCCCGAGGCCACCACGTTTTTGGCCACATAGCGCGCCGCGTAGGCGGCCGAGCGGTCCACCTTGGTGGGGTCTTTGCCCGAGAACGCGCCGCCGCCGTGGGGCGCTGCGCCGCCGTAGGTGTCAACGATGATCTTTCGGCCCGTGAGCCCGCAGTCACCATCCGGCCCGCCAATCACGAAGGCGCCGGTGGGGTTGACGTGCCACGCGGTGTCCGCGCTCACCCAACCGTCGGGCAAGACGTCTAAAATGTAGGGCTCCACCACGGCGCGCACGTCGTCGGACGACATGGCCGCATCAAGATGCTGCGTCGACAGCACGATGGAGGTGCAGGCCACCGGCTGGCCGCCCTCGTAGCGCAGGGTGACTTGGCTTTTGGAATCCGGGCCGAGCTGGGGCGCTGCGCCAGACTTCCGCGCCGCCGCCAGGGTTTGAAGAATTTTGTGGCTGTAGTGGATGGGCGCGGGCATCAACATCGGCGTTTCGCGGCACGCGTAGCCGAACATGATGCCTTGGTCGCCGGCGCCTTCGTCCTTGTTGCCGGCCGCGTCGACGCCTTGAGCAATGTGCTCTGACTGCCCGTGAAGGAACACGTCCACCGACGCGGTCTCCCAATGGAAGCCGTCTTGCTCGTAGCCGATATCTTTGATGGCTTTGCGGGCGAGCGCCTCAACCATCTCGTGGGTGACGCTGTCGGGCCCGCGGGTTTCGCCGGCAATCACGACGCGGTTGGTGGTGGCAAGTGTCTCACACGCAACGCGCGCTTCCGGATAGGCGGCGAGGAAGGCGTCAACCACCTCGTCCGAGATCCGATCGCACACCTTGTCGGGGTGGCCTTCGGACACCGATTCGCTGGAAAAAAGGTACGATTGTCGCGCCAAGACGGTCTCTCTGGGTTGGGCGCACAGGTTGCGGCGCGCCAAATGCCGCTGGCCTCGCCGCGCAAAAAGGGCGGCAAGCTCGGCGCCATCAATCACCTGCCACCGCCGCCGTCAACCACCGGCGCTTGCGCGCGCGGCGCTCATGATCAGCGTTGCACGCCACCTTGGCCCCTGACACGCGATCTGGCGGCGGAGTGAAACGACGTCGCACAAACCGGGAGAACACGGCATAGGGGCGCCCGGCCAGTGTGCCCGGGCGGCCCAGGGGTGCGGATTTATGGCGCCCGCGACGCGCTGTGGCGCGCGGCGCGGGTGCGACACCCGCACTAGCGCGCGGCGTCGGCCAGGGTCTCGACCAGGTCGATGATGCGGCGGCGCACTCGGCCATCGCGAATTTGGCTGAACGCTTTTGTGAGGGCGTGGGCTTCGCTGGAGTGGCTGCGCGGCCCTTCAAATGTTGGGGCATCGTCGGCCGAGAAGCCGGCGAACGCATCCGCCGCGGGGACAGGGCGCGCGGCCACAGAAGGCTCGCCATCTTCAAAGAAGAAGGAGATCGGTGCTTCCAAGATTTCCGCGATCTCTTGAAGGCGGCTTGCACCAATCCTGTTTGTGCCTTTTTCGTATTTTTGGATCTGCTGAAAGGTGACGCCCAACTGCTCACCCAGCTTTTCCTGCGTCATCCCGACCATTGTACGACGCAACTTGAGGCGACGACCCACATGGACGTCAATCGGATTGGGTTCCTTACGCGGCGCCATGACTTCACTTTGCAACGGTTTCATACCTGCTCACTCACGATTTGCACCGGCGTTACATCCACCAGCGCGACACTCACGTGAATGAAAGTGATTTCTGCCACGATCGGTTGCTGAATTGCAACCGAATATCTGCTTTTCCTATCGTAAAACGTGAATTCGGCGGCGGCGCACAACCCGTGCCACACCAAACAATCCGCAAATCAACCAGAGCGCGACCAAACCCGCATCGCCGAGCCTTTGGTAAAGCGAACCGCGCGCCGCTGGCAAGGGCGCGTCAAGCGCGCCTGCAACGCCCAGTGGCACAACCGCCTGTTGCCGGCCTTGCGCGTCAAACACCGCGCTGATCCCCGTGTTGGCCGCGCGCAAAACCGGCACCCCACGCTCAATGGCGCGAAGGGCCGCGTGCCGCAGATGCTGGCGGGGACCGGGCGTGTCCCCAAACCAGGCGTCGTTGGTCACATTGGCGATAAAGGCCACATCGCCCGGCACGTCGAACGTTGAAAAAATCACCTCGTAGCAAATCAGCGGTTGAAACGGCGGCACACCCGGAACATCCAGCCGAACCGCCTGTTCGCCCGGGGCAAACGTTGCCCCGCCGGCCGCCAACGCCGTCAGCCCGACCCGCTCCAAAAGCCCCGCCAACGGCACCGTTTCCCCAAAGGGCACAAGGCGCACCTTGTTATACCGGCCGTTCACCACGCCGTCCGGCCCCACGGTGAGCACGGCGTTGAAGGTGCGCCGGCCGGCGGCGGTGGTCTCGATTTCCGCCGCGCCCGTGATGAGCGTTGCGCCCGCCAGCGCCTCGGTGAGCATCACCTGTTCCATCCCGCCCGGGCGGTAAAGAAAAGGGATTGCGGTTTCGGGCCACAGCACAATGTCGGGCGCCCCGCCATCCCCCGCCGTTAGCGTGAGGAGTGTCTGCCAGTTGGGCAAACGCTCCTGCGGCGCCCACTTTAGGTGTTGGGGGATGTTGGGCTGCACAATGCGCACCCGGGGCGCATCTTCAGCCGTCGGCGGCGCGGTCCAGAGCCGAAACGCGCCAAAAACGGCAAGCGCGGCCAGGATGAGGCCAACCGGCGCCCCAAGCCAACGGCTCCGCCGCTCAAAGAGCGCGGCCGGGAGCGCGCCCAGGAGCACGGCCACAATGGCAAGGCCGGACACCCCCACCACCGCGGCCCCTTGGGCCAAAAGCGCCGACTGGGTGACCTGAACGCCCACCCCATTCCACGGAAAGCCGGTGAGCACGACGCCGCGCGCCACCTCCACGAACGAGACGGCCACCGCAAGGCCAACGGCGCGCCAGGCGAGCGTTGGCGAGGCCAGCGCCGACAGCACCGCCGCCACCCCCATGAATGGCGCCAACAGGAGCGGGAGACCAAGGACCGCGACGGGCAACAAAGCGCCATACCGGTCCGCCTCCACCAAGAAGGCCGCGCCGACCCACCAAAGGCCCATGAGGTGGCCGCCAAAGCCGAACGCGGCGCCCACCAGAAAGCGGCCAAGGTGGGGCCGGCGGGCGCCCTCCTCCGCCATGATGAGCCACAACAGGGCGCTGTAGCCGGCAAGCGCCGGCAACACATCAAACGGCGGGAGGGTGAGGGTGACGAAGGCGCCCGCGAGCGCGGCAAGGGCGCAGCGAACAGAGCGCCGCGCCCAAAGCCGCTTAAGCCGCTTCGTCTTCTCCGGTGCCCGATCCGCGCTCACGCACCGTCACCTTGACGCGCTTGATGCGCCGAGGGTCGGCGTCAAGCACCTCGAACTCAAGGCCCGGAATGTCGTCCGACGCCACGAGCTCGCCCCGCACGGGGACGCGGCCCAGGATCGCGAACACGATGCCGCCAAGGGTGTCCACATCGTCCAAAAATTCGCCGCCCGGAAGGTCAATGCCGGCCTCGCTCGCAAAGTCGTCCACCGCAACGCGGGCATCGGCAAACCACACACCGCCCTCGCCCGCCGTCAGGGTCGGCTCGTCCGGCCAGTCGTACTCGTCCTCAATATCGCCGACCACCGTTTCCAGAAGGTCTTCCAGCGAGACGAGGCCGTCGGTGCCGCCATATTCGTCCACCACGAGGGCGAGCTGAATGCGGCTTGCCTGCATTTTGACCATCAGATCCATGGCCGGCATGGAGGGCGGCACAAAAAGGATCGGCCGCACAATCTTCATCGCCGCAAGCTTTTTGGAAAGGTCGACCGCGCCAAGCTTTAGCCCGTCTTCGCGCGCTGCCTCTTGGGCGAGCGCAATCATGACGTCCTTGGCGTGCACAAAACCCATGGGGTCGTCCAGCGTTTCGCCGAAGACGGGGAGGCGCGAGTGGCCGGCGGTGCGGAAGGTGGTCAAAAGGTCGGCGAGCGAGATTGTCTCCGGCACCGCCTCAATGTCGGCGCGGGGGACCATCACGTCCAAAATGCGGACGTCCTTCAGTTCCAGGATGTTTTGGAGAAGGCGCCGTTCTTCGATCGAAAAAATGTCCGCGCCATCGCCTTCGCCGGCAAGGGCTTGGGCCAGGCTCTCCCGCAGGCCCTCACTGTTTTTGAGGCCAACGGCGGAAAGGACGCGGTCGAACCAGCGTTCTTCGGTGGGGTTTGTTGCGGCGGCCGAGCCATTCTGCTGGACCGCCTTCGGACTGTGTGTGTCAGCCATCGTTCCGTCAGCGCAAAAGCGCCCATCCGCTCCTTCAATAGGGGTCCGCGATCCCGAACCGTTCCAAAATCACGCGCTCGGCGATTTCCATCGCCTCACGTTCGTCCTCGTGCCCATGGTCGTGCCCCAAAAGATGGAGCACGCCGTGCAGCACAAGATGGGTGGCATGATCGGCAAAGGGAATGCCCCGCTCTGCCGCTTCTTTTGCCATTGTCTCAAAGCCCAACGCAAGAGAGCCCAAGAAACGGGCATCTCCCTCGCCCCGTTCTTCACCAGACGGGAAAGCAAGTACGTTGGTGGGCGCGTCTTTGCCCCGAAAGGTCTTGTTAAGCGCTTGCATTGCCGCATCGCCCGTCAACAAAACCTCAAACGATGAGGGCTCGCCCACCGCATCGGGCGAAGTCATGATGGCATCGGCAATGTTGCCGGTGATCGCCTTCATGGGAAGGTTTGCCCAGCCCGGGGCGTCGGCACGGATGATCGCCTGGAGCGTGAGCGAGCCGGCGATGACATCATCGCCATCATCATCCATCGGGACGGCCTCATGGGCCAGGGTCATGGGTTGCTCCGCTCGTGACCATCTGCATCGTACGCGGCCACGATGCGCGCCACAAGATGGTGCCGCACCACATCTTGCGCGCTGAAGCGCACAGTGCCGATGCCGTCGACCCCATAAAGAATGCGCAGCGCCTCCTTGAGGCCGGAGGGGACGCCCGGCGGCAGATCGATCTGGCTGGGGTCGCCGGTCACGATCATGCGCGAGCCTTCGCCAAGCCGGGTCAAAAACATCTTCATTTGCATGGCGGTGGTGTTTTGCGCCTCATCGAGGATGGCCACCGCATGGGTCAGCGTGCGCCCGCGCATGAAGGCGAGCGGCGCCACCTCAATCACCCCTTGGGCGAGCATCCGCTGGACCTTTTCGCCCGGCAACATTTCGTGGAGCGCATCGTAAAGCGGGCGCAAATAAGGGTCGACCTTCTCTTCCAGCGTGCCCGGCAAAAAGCCCAGCTTCTCCCCCGCCTCCACCGCCGGTCGGGACAGGATGATCCGCTCCACCAGCCCGCGCTCCAGACACTGCGCGGCGTACGCCACCGCGAGGAAGGTTTTGCCCGTCCCCGCCGGGCCGACGCCAAAGACGAGTTCGTTGGTGTCCATCGCGCGGATGTAAGCGTCCTGGGTGGGCGAGCGCGCCTCCACCCGCCGCTTTCGGGTGGCAATTTCGGCAACGGTGTCGGGCCGCTCCATCTGCGGCAGGACCAGCTGATGGTCGCGCTTTGTGCTGAGGCGCACGGCGCCGTCCACGTCCGCCGCTTCGATGGATTGGCCGCGTTTGGCGCGGGTGTGGAGATGCTGGAGGACGGCGCAGGCGGTGTCCACCTGGTCGGCCTCGCCGCGCACGGTCACCTCGTTGCCGCGGGCAACAATGTCCACCTCGCACCGCCCCTCGATAAGGGAAAGGTGACCATCGCCGACCCCGAAGACGGCCTGCGCGAGCGCGGCATCCTCAAAGGCGAGGGTGCGCATCTCAGCCGTCGTCAAGCGGCCGCTCTCCCGGCGGCAGGTTCGCCAAAGAGGCTGTTGCCGTGGGCGGCTGTGATCGCAACCTCCACAATCTCGCCGATGGCGCCAATGGTGTCCGGCACATGCACGGGCTGAAGGTAGGGCGAGCGGCCCACAAGCTGCCCCGCGCGCCGCCCCGCCTTTTCAAGGAGAACAGGCACGGTCTGCCCCACCAACGCGCAGTTGAACGCGGTCTGCTGGGACGCAAGCAGCGCCTGCAGCTCCTGCAGACGCGCGGATGCCACGGCATCCGGCACCTGGTTGTCCCGCGTTGCGGCAGGCGTCCCAGGGCGGGGGGAATATTTGAAGGAATAAGCGGAGGCATAGCCAATGTCGGCCACAAGGCGCATCGTGTCTTGGAAATCGGCGTCGGTCTCGCCTGGAAAGCCCACGATGAAATCGCCGGACAGCGCCATGTCCGGCCGGGCTTCGCGCACGCGGTCGATGACACGGCGGTAGTCGTCGGCCGTGTGCTTTCGGTTCATGGCTTTCAACACCTTGTCCGACCCTGCCTGGACCGGAAGGTGCAGATACGGCATCAGCGTTTCAAGATCGCGGTGGGCCGCAATCAGGCGATCATCCATGTCGTTGGGGTGGCTGGTGGTGTAGCGAAGGCGCGCAAGGCCTGGCACGCGAGACAAGCGATGGGCGAGCGCGGCAAGGCCCCCGTCTGCGCCGTGATAGGCATTCACGTTTTGGCCAAGCAGGGTGATTTCGCGCACGCCCGCCACCACAAGCGCGCGCGCCTCGATCTCAATGTCGGCCTCGGGGCGCGAGACCTCGCCGCCGCGCGTGTAAGGCACCACGCAAAACGCGCAAAACTTGTCACACCCCTCCTGCACGGTGAGGAAGGCGGTGACGCCCCGCGCGGTCACCTTGCGTGGCAGATGTTGGAACTTGTCGTCCGACAGGTCGGTCTCGACAGGGGCCTCGCCGCGCTCAGCCGCCGCAATCAGCGCCGGCAAGCGGTGGTAGGCCTGGGGGCCAACCACAAAATCAACGCGCGGCTGGCGGGCGATGATCTCGGCCCCTTCCGCCTGCGCCACACAGCCGGCAACGCCGATGAGCCCGCCCTCGCCCTTCAATCGGCCAAGCTCGGAGTAGACCTTTTCGGCTGCCTTTTCACGGATGTGGCAGGTGTTGAGGAGGATGAGATCGGCCCCCTCCGGCCCATCCGCCATGGTGTAGCCGGACGCGCGCAGCTGGTCGCCCATACGCTGCGCGTCATAGACGTTCATCTGGCAGCCGTAGCTCTTGATAAAGGCTCGCTTCATGCGCTCTCGCGTTTTGCGCGGGTGAGGCGGCCGGCCGTTGCTTCGCCCACAAGGCGCCGCACCTCGGTCTCAGCGGCCCGGGCCGCGCGCTTGCGGTCGGCCCCCTCCCCAAAGGGGATCGGCGTGCCGAACGCCACATCCACGTCGATATCTCCGTATTTCAGCACCCACCACAGATGGGGTGCCATGTCCATGTCGCCGTACCATGCGACGCGCGGCTTGTGATAGCGCCCGATGGGCACCCCGTGGATCTGCGTATAGTTGATTGCAACCGGCTGCACCGTGACCCCGCCCGCGCTCGCCTCCCGCGCCGCCTGGGCCGCGCCCCCCACAAGCGCGGTGCGAAACGGCAAAACGTGAATGCCGTTGGACGATGTCCCCTCCCCAAAGAGCACCAAAACGTCGCCTTCGGAAAGGCGCGCGGCAATCTCATTGGCGACCTTGCCGGTCTTTGCCCGCGCCTCCCGCTTCACGAAAACCGAGCGCTGGAGTTTGGCAAAAAGGCCAAACACCGGCCAACTCGCCACCTCGGATTTGGAGATGAACGAGAGCTCCATCACCGAGCCCAGAACACAAATGTCGAGCCAGGACGCGTGGTTGGCGATCAATAACAGCGGCCGCTTCTCGCTCGCCGCGCCATGGAGGTGGACGCGCACCCCCACAAGGCGCAGCGCCACGCGGTGCCACAGCAGCGGCAGGCGGCGCGCGGCCCCCCGCCAACCGACCGCAAGCGCAAAAAGCTGCGGCGGGATGAGGATGAGCGACAACACCGTCAGCCCCAGCGTTGCCAAAACGGCGCGCAAAAAACTCATGCCACGTGCGAGGGCTGGCGCATCATGAGGCGCATGGTGAGCGCCTTTTGCCGGCCGTTCTCGCCTTCATAATAGTCGTTGCGCTCGCCCACCGCCTCAAAGCCTGCGCGGCGATACACCGAGAGGGCGGGGTCGTTGGTGGGGTCCACCTCCAAAAACACCATGCGCACCCGCTCCGCATAAAGATGGCGCAGCGCCGCCTCCAGAAGCATGTGGCCAACGCCAGACCCCCGTTGGCGGGGGTGGACGGCCATGGTGAGCACCTCCGCCTCGTCCGCCGCGGTGCGCACGGTGATGAAGCCGATGGGCCGTTCGCTGGTCAGCGCACTGCCCCGGCGCGCGACAAACGTTGTGACACCCGGCCCCTCGTTGAGCGCGGCCTGTTCATCCGCCGACCACGCAGCGACGAAGGATTGGGCGTGTATGTCTTCCAGCACGTCAAAGTCGGCGGGGCGCAACCCATCGACCCGGCGGGGGGCGGAAAGCCAGCTGATCATGGTCGGCGCGCGGCATTCATCCCGGGTAATCAGCCACAACCATCACGCGCGCGCCAGCGATTTGTGCGCCTGCGGCCGTGCATCCGCCCGGGCAAGATATTTTGCGCAGAGGGTGCGCTCGGCCGGGTCGCCATCGCCGAGCGCGGCCATCGCGCCAAAATCTTGCGTCGCGACCACTGTGCCAAGGCCGAGCGCGTCAACGGCGCCTTCATCGCCCACCACGGCCGCATCGCAAGCCTGGGCCCAGCCCCGCGCCGTCTCCACCGACCATTTTGCAAGGTGCGGGTCATCGCCATAGGCGCCGGCGAAGACAAAGCCGTGGCGCGCATCAAGCGCGGCGAGCAACGGCTGCGGCCGGCGGGCGGCCAACACATCAAGCGTCGTCACCCCAACGGCCGGGATGCCCCGCGCCAGCGCAACCCCCTTTGCCGCCGCAATCCCAACCCGAACGCCGGTGAAGGAACCGGGCCCCACCGTCACAATCACGCGGGAAACGTCGCCAAAACCGACGCCCGCTGCGCGAAGGGCCGCCTCCATATGACCATGGATCGCCTCCGCATTGCCGGCCGCCGGCGCGGTGGAGACGGCAACCACCTGGTCCCCGTCCACGACCGCCGCACCACACGCCGCAAGCGCTGTGTCAAGCGCAAGAGCAATCACGCCGCCTGACGGACCTCCTGCACCTCGGGGATGAAGTGTTTGAGAAGGTTCTGAATGCCCATCTGCAGCGTCATCGTGGAGGAGGGGCAGCCGGCGCACGCGCCGCGCATGGAAAGGAGCACCACGCCGTCGCGGTAGGAGCGGAACACAATGTCGCCCCCATCGCCGGCCACCGCCGGGCGCACCCGCTCGTCAAGGATCTCCTTGATCATGGCAACGGTGGCGGCGTCTTTTTCTTCAAACTCCTCGCCCTCGGCTTCGGCCGGGGCCGCATCCGCGTCCACAATCACAGGGTCGCCGGAGAGGTAATGCTCCATGATGGCGCCGAGGACCGCGGGCTTTAGATGCTCCCAAGGGATCGCACCCTTGGAGACTGAGATGAAATCAAAGCCCAGGAAGACGCCCGTCACGCCGTCAACGGCGAAAAGGCGGACCGCGAGGGGCGAGGCGGAGGCATCATCGCCCGCGCGATAGTCAATCACCCCGCGGTCCATCACGGTTTTGCCGGGCAAGAATTTGAGCGTTTCCGGGTTGGGCGTCGCTTCGGTTTGAATGAACATGGTTCGTCTCCCCACGCGGTGCAAAGCCGCGGGTGTGGTGTGCGTTCCTCCCCACTTAAGGAGTTGCCCAAGGTGCGGCAACGCTCACCCCACCATCCAATGGAGCCACCATGCCAAACCCCGCCCCCGGCTTTTTGCGCCACCCCCACCACACCATCACAATTGCGCCGCCCGCGCGCCTGTCGGTGCACATCAACGGCACGCTGATCGCAAAAAGCGTTGCCGCAAGGCAATTACAGGAGGACGGTTATCCGCCCCGCGCCTACATCCCCGCCGCCGACATTTTTGCAACGCTTGAACGCACCCAGCGCACCACACATTGCCCCTTTAAAGGCGACACACAGTATTTTGACGTCAGCATTTCCGGGCAAACTTTTGAGAATGCGGCCTGGTGCTACCCCGCGCCCTTCGATGAAATGGCGGCCATTGAAGGTCACATCGCCTTCGACGATCGGTTCGAATTTTCCGAGACGTGAGGAACGAAGTCCTGGGCCTGGCCGTTATCCCAGCAATCGAAATCACTCACGAGGGTCTTTATGAAAACCTACGCATCCGTTCTCGCCCTGTCGCTCGCCTTTGCCACCCCGGCGGCGGCCGACAACATTCTTGAGCGTGCCGGCGATGCGGTGGGTGACGCCGTGGAAGCCACCGGTGACGCAATCGCCGACCTGGTGGACGGCGGCGAAGACGCAGCCGAAGCCACCGCGGAAGGCGCTGAAGAGCTTGGCGAAGAGGCCGTCGACACCGCCGATGCGGCCGGTGACGCTACCGCCGAGGCCATCGATGACGCTGGCGATGCTGTGGCCGACGCTGGCGAAGGCACCGTTGAGGGCATCAAAGACGCTGGCGACGCGGTGGCCGATGCGGGCGAAGACGCCGGCGACGCCATTGAAGAGGCGGGTGACGATGTGGCGGACGCCGGTGAAGAGGCCGCCGACGACGCCGAAGACCTTTTGGAAAAGACCGACAGCTAACGCACCCTGCGCCCACTTGGGCGCAAACAAGATGCGCGCCCCTTTGATTTGTTAGCGTTTTTTCTCGCGCAGGTGCTTCGACCTAAGCGAGGAACGCTCCAAAGCGCTACTCTGGGTGGATGGTCACATCCACCCAGACCATCCGGTGATCGGACGCATTTTCCAGAGGGTCACCGGCCGCCGGCCACACCACGCCCGACGCGCCTGGCAGCAATCCCTTGGATGGGATCACATAGTCCACCCGTAATCGCATCCCGCTTTCGAACTCGGCCGTGTCGTTCTTGCCAAGGACTGAGCCTGGATCCGTCCGGTTCACCAACGGGTCGGACAAGAGATAATCGATCGCCCCCGCCGCCGACCGGCCCTTTTGAGGATCGGCGTTCAAATCCCCCATCACGACAAAGTGCGCGCCCGGCGCAAGGCCGCCCCGCACCCCCGCATCATCCACCGCATACTGGCTGCGCGCGGCGTGCGTCAGGTCGACGGCCATGCGAATTTCGTCCGCATTGCGCGGGATGTTGCGCGGATGACCAATGGGCGGCGTCGGATGGGCCGCAATCACGTGGATCGGCGTGCCGTCCACATCGAGCGTGATGATGGCGTGGGTTTTGGACGAAAGCGGGAGAACCGCCCGCACCGCCTTGGGCGTTGCCTTTTGGAGCCGCGCGCCGGGCATATCGTCCCACAACAGCTGGGTGAACGTGCGCACCGAAACCACAGGGTGGCGCGACAGGAGCACAAACGCATAGTGCCCCTCGTGCCAGCCAAACCCCTTCGCATCGCGCGCGTATTCGATGCCCGACGCACCAATCCCATCCGCGCCATCAAGATCAAGCCCCGTCGGCACCCCGGTGTTGGACGGCAAATGCACCCTGTGCGGATAGTCGATCCCGTCGCGCCCGTTCTGGCCAACGGCCACATAGTTGTCGGCGTAAAGTGAAAGGGAGCGGCCGGCCGGATCGCGATCAAGTTCCAGGAGGAGCAACACATCGGGCCGGACGGCCTGGATGATCTCGGCCGAGAGGCGCGCCTTTGGCAGCCCCGCCTCAAGATGCGCGATGAGCCCGCCGGCCCGGTCCTCCAGCGCCACATTGTAGGCCGCAAAGCGGATGGCGCCGTCTGCGGGCTCTGGCGTGTCAATCGCGCCGGCAGCCGCGGGCATGAGCGCAATCAGAACGACAACGGCGCGGATCACTCGCCGACCACGGCAAGGTGGCGCTTTTTGTCAAACACGCGCAGCACCTGCGACAGTTCGTGCCCGCGCTTCAAATTGATGCCCTGCGCGGAGAAGACCGCGAACGCCCCCTGGCGGCGCGCAAGCTTTGGGGTTTTGACAACCCGGTACATCGGCACCTCCCCCATGCGGCGGTAGATGGAAAACACCGCCTCCTCGCGTCCGTGGTCGATCGCATAATCGCGCCACTCGCCGGCGGCCACCATACGGCCATAGACGCGAAGGATCTGTGACAGCTCGGTGCGGTGGAACGCGACCAGCGGCGGCGCCTTCTCCCGTGCGGCCCGCTCGGCCGCCCCGTCCCGCGCTGCCCCACGGAGCGGGACCACCCGACTTGGCTCTTCACCCTCCGCCATAGGCCCTCCCCCGTTTTGCCGGCGAAATCATGGATCGCCGCGTCGCGCCATGCAACGCCCTTGATCGCACGCGCCCCACTTCGCATTTCTAAGGGGTCCTTTTTCCCAACCACACCCAACGGCGATGCAAGAGACACAAACCCGTGCCTTCGAGGCGGATGTTGCCCGCCTCCTCCACCTCATGGTCCACTCGGTCTACTCGACGCCCGACATCTTTTTGCGCGAGTTGATCTCCAACGCCGCTGACGCCTGCGAAAAGCTGCGCCAGACGGCTCTCACGGACGATGCGCTGTCGGCCGACGCCCTCGCCATCGCCATCACCGTCGACCCGGAGGGCAAACGCCTCACCATTGCCGACAACGGCATTGGCATGGGCCGCGACGAGCTCATCGAGAATCTCGGCACCATGGCCCGCTCCGGCACGGAAAAATTCCGCAAGGCGCTGGAGGAGAAGGGCGAAGGCAAAGCCCTCATCGGCCAGTTCGGCGTTGGCTTTTACTCCGCCTTCATGGTGGCGAGCACCGTCACGGTGGAAAGCCGCGCCGCCGGCCAAGGCGACGCGCACCGCTGGCAGTCCGACGGGTCGGGCGAGTTTACGATCGGCCCGGCCGAGGATGCGCCCGCCCGCGGCACCCGCGTCACCCTCGCCCTCAAGGACGAACACGCGTCCTATGCCGATGCGGCCACCGTCGAGCGGCTGATCAAGCATCACTCCGCCCATGTCCCCGTCCCCATCACACTCACCACCGTGGGCGATGATGTGTCGCGCGAGCTTGTCGACGGCACCGCGCTCTGGGCCCGCGCGCGCAACGACATCTCGGCCGACGAGTACAAAGAGTTTTACCGCTTCACCGCCGGCGCGTTCGACGATCCAGCCCTCACCATCCACGCCCGTGCGGAGGGCCGGCAGGAGTACACAACGCTCCTCTTTGTGCCGAGCCAAGCCCCGTTCGACCTCTTCGACCCCGATCGAAAAGGCCGCGTCAAACTCTATGTGCGCCGTGTTTTCATTACCGAAGACGCGCCGGTGTTGCCGGCCTACTTGCGCTTTGTGCGTGGGCTCATCGATTCAGAAGACCTGCCGCTCAACCTCTCGCGCGAAATGCTTCAGACCAACCCCATGCTGGCGCAAATCAAGACGGCGACCACCAAGCGCGTCCTCTCCGAACTCAAAAAGTTCTCCGAAAAGGACGCCGACACCTACAACACCGTGTGGGAAAGCTTTGGCGCCGTCCTGAAAGAGGGCCTTTACGAGGACGCCGAGCGCCGCGACGAGATCTACGCCCTTTGCCGATTTGAGACCACCAAAGGCAAAAATCGCGCGCTCAAAGACATCCTCGCCGACTTCAAGGAGAACCAAACCGCGATCTTTTATGCGGTCGGCGACGATCGCGCGCGCCTCACCGCCTCCCCGCATCTTGAAGGCTTTGCCGCGCGGGACATTGAGGTGCTCCTGCTCGCCGATCCTGTGGATGCCTTTTGGGTGCGCACCGCCCTCGGCTTTGAAGGCAAACCCTTCAAATCGGTCACCCAAGGCGCGTCAGAGCTTGATGGCATCCCCGTCACCGGCAGCGAGCGCACCGTCGACAAGGCCGCCAAGGAGAGCGACATTGCCACCCTCTCGGCCCTTTTGAAGCAAAACCTTGAGGATGCGGTGTCGGCCGTGCGCCCCTCAACGCGGCTTGCCACCAGCCCCGCCTGCCTGGTCGCGGCGGACATGGGCTATGACAAGGCGATGGAGAAAATCGTCTCCCGCCACGGCCAGACGGGCTTTGGCGAAAAGCCGATCCTGGAGCTGAACCCGTCCCACCCCCTCATCAAGACGCTGGCGGAAAAGGCCGCCACCGGCGGCGCCTCCGGCGAAATTGAGGATGCCGCGCACCTTTTGTTGGGCTCGGCGCAAATCTTGGACGGGGAGACGCCCTCCAACCCCACCGCGTTCAACGCGCGGCTGATGGCGGTGCTCTCGGCCCGGTTTGCGGGCGCGGGGGGCGGCACCACCGCCGATGCCATCTCCGCCGACGGCAATGCCGATGGCGCGGACGCGGCCTGACACACCAAAAGCCGCCCGCCGGCGCACCAACGGCGGCGGGCCCCCGCCCAGCAGGCTGGGGCTGGTTTGTGACAAGGGCATCGGATAGCCGACCATCGATCTTGGCTGAAAGCGGACCGATGCCCACCACTTGCCTCCCCTGCCCCTCCCCCTGGCGGTCCGCCCGCGACCGGGCCATGCAAACCCCTGCCCATGATGCCCTTTGAAAAACGCCTCGCGGCCGAGGGCCTTGGGACGCTCATCCTCGTCGCAACGGTGGTGGCGTCCGGCATCATGGCCGACCGCTTGTCGGACGACACCGCCGTCGCGCTCCTCGGCAACACCATTGCCACCGGCGCGATTTTGGTGGTGCTGATCACGGTTCTCGGCCCCGTCTCAGGCGCGCATTTTAACCCGGCCGTCACCCTTGCCATGGTGGTGCGGGGCGCGCTGCCGCCGCGGGAGGCGCCGGTTTACATTGTCGTGCAGGTGATCGGCGGGCTTTTGGGCACGCTCCTCGCGCATTTGATGTTCGAGGAGGCCGCGTTCCAGGTGTCGGCCACCGCGCGGACAGGGCCCGCCCAATGGCTCTCTGAGGGAGTGGCGACCTTTGCACTCCTTGCGGCAATCCTGGGCGGCCTTCGGTTTCGGCCGGAGGCGATTCCGATGCTGGTCGGCCTCGTCATCACGGCTGGCTACTGGTGGACCGCGTCCACCTCATTCGCGAACCCCGCCGTTGCCATCGCGCGGGGCTTTTCCGACACATTTGCCGGCATCCGGCCGCAGGATGTGCCCATTTTCATTGTGGCGCAGGTGGTGGGCGCGCTGCTGGCGGTCGCCCTCTTTGGCTGGCTCTTTGCCTCTGACGACCGGTCCAAGCGCGAAAAAGATTGACGGCGCGGCGCCGTTCCGCTTCTGTTCAGTTACTCTGCGTTACCTCGACGCAGGACGGAACCGGAGACGGACCATGGAAGAGGTTTTGAAGCGCCCGCAACCCGCGCCACTGCCGTTTTTGATGGCCTGGCGCTCCTTGCGCGCAACGCCGCATCTAGCCCGCGCGCGCCGCGAGGAGTTTGATCGCAAAGCCGCCCAAAACGGTGGCAAACAGGATGTTGACCGCCCGCATCGCTAGCCGCGAGCGGGTGAGGAGCGCCGCCAGCGCCCCGGCCGACAAGATCATCGCAATCACAAACGGGGTTGCGATGAGGACGAACAAGACCCCAAGCACAAAAAGCTTTTGCACCGCCGCGGGATCACCCGGCGACACAAATTGCGGCAAGAACGTCAGGAAGAAGACGACGATCTTCGGGTTCAAAAGGTTGATCAACAACCCTTTGAGGAAGACGGCGCCAAGACCGCCCTTCGCACGGCCGTCCTGCGAGAGGTTGAACGCGCTGCCCGATCGCAGCGCATCAAACGCCAGCCATAACAGGTAAAGCGCGCCGACGATCTTGAGGATCGTGAAGGCCGTTGCCGAGGCGATCAAAAGCGCCGAGAGCCCCAGCGCGACAAACGATGTGTGGACCAAAAGCCCGGTCGCCGCGCCCCCAAAGGCCGCAAAGCCTGCCGCCCGCGACCGGCTCACCGTTTGCGACAAAAAGAGCGTCATGTCCGGCCCCGGCGTGATGGTGAGCGCCACCACCGCAAGGGTGTAGGTGGCAAGAACCGGGGCGCTGGGGAACCAATCAAGCATCGCGCGAGCTTGCCGCGCCCCGGCCAAGGGGGCAAGGTCGCGAAATGTTTCAGACCTTGTCGCCGTTCGAGCGGCTGCGCGAACAGCTCAAACCCATTTCGCCCGGCGCCGCACCCATAGACCTCACCGTGGGGAGCCCCCAACACGCCCCGCCCGCCTTCGTGAGCGAGGCGCTCGCCGCGAACGCTGGCGCCGTGATGGCCTACCCCCCCATCGGCGGCACGGCCGACCTTCAGGCCGCGATCACCGATTGGGTGGCAGCCCGCTACCGCCTGCCGGCCGACTTTGCGGCCAAATGCGCCGTCCTCCCCACATCAGGCAGCCGCGAGGGACTGTTCTTCGCCGCCATCACCGCCCGCGACACGGTGAAGAAGGAGGGCGGCGCGCTCCTCTTCGCAAACCCCTTTTACCAAACCTATCCGGCCGCCGCCCACGCCCTTGGCCTGACGCCCATCCCCATTGCCGCCCACGGCAGCGCCATCGGGAACCTTGAAGCGCTCCCCGCAAAAACCCTGTCGCGCGCCGTTGCCTACTATGTCGGCTCGCCCAGCAACCCGGAAGGGCACGCCGCGACCATTGCCGAGTGGCACGCCCTCTTTGAGGTTGCGCTCGCCAACGACATCTTCGTCTTCGCCGACGAGTGCTACAGCGAAATTTATCGGGAGGCGGCCGGCCCGCCCACCGGCGCGCTGGAAGCAGCGGCCTTGATGCCAGAGATCCTGCCGCGGCTCTTTGTGTTCAACTCCTTGTCGAAGCGGTCGAACCTTGCGGGGCTGCGCGCGGGGTTTGTGGCCGGGGCACGGGCGGAAATCACCGCAATGCGCAATTTTCGCAACCAGGCCGCGCCCCAGGTGCCCTGGCCGGTGCAGGCCGCCGCGGCCGCCGCCTTTCGCGATGAGACCCACGTTGTCGAAAACCGCCGCCTCTACGACGCAAAGTATTCTGACGCCCGCGAGATTCTTGGGCCGATCTTTGGCGACATTGTGCCCGATGGGGGGTTTTTCCTGTGGCTCCCCGTGGGGGGCGATGATGTGAGTGTTGCACAAAGTCTATGGTCGAGCGCGGGCGTGCGCGTGGTGCCCGGAAGTTACCTCGCCTTAACGCGTGCGGGCCAGAACAACCCAGGGCGGGGTTATGTGCGTCTTGCGCTCGTCGCAGACAGGGTTGTGACCCGCGAGGCGTTGTCCCGCGTTCGTGAGTGTGTCGAACGGGGGCAAACCGGTGAGCGTCCTGCGTCTCAAATTCTTCGAAGATCTTCTTGAGGACCCCAGTGTCCTGTTTGCCCGTCGAGCGATTGGTGGGCTGATTGGCGGGGCGCTCTTGTGCGTTGCGCTGTTCCTCGCCCTGGCGCTCGCCACGTGGAAGGTGGGGGACCCGAGCCTCACCCACGCCACCGCAGCGCCCGCCAAAAATCTGATGGGCTCTGCGGGCGCCGCCCTTGCGGACCCGATCATGCAAATGTTCGGCCTTGCGGCGCCCCTCATCATTGTGCCGTTTCCGCTGTGGGGCGTGCGCCTTCTGACGGGCCGCCCGCTGGGGATCACGCCGACGCGGCTCACGGCCGGGCTCTTCGCGCTCTGCCTTGCGCCCGGCCTTGCCAACGCGTTCCCGGTGAGTGAGGCGTGGCCCCTCCCCATGGGTCTTGGCGGGGTGATTGGGGAGGCGTGGTCGGCGCTCCTCACCGGCGCGATGGTGACAGACGGCTCCGCCCACGGCTTTTTCGGCGGCGTCCTTGGCGTTTTGGCGCTTTTGGCGCTTGCCCATGCGCTGTCGCCCGTGCGGCGGGTGGAGCGGGCGGTCACCCCCGGCTACCAGCTGCGCCGCGCCCCCCGCACCCAGGACGATTATGGCCTGGACCACACCGACGCGTTCGAGGCCGACGTCCCAAAATTTTCCGCGCTGCGCGGGGCGATGGGGCATCTTGTTCTCACCATCCGCGCGAAGCTGAAGCGCGGCGAGCGGCGGACCCGGCCGGACACGCCGCGCCTGCGCACCGCCCTTTCCGCCGCCCAAGCCGCGCCCGACATCGATGCCGGCCCCTACCGCCGTGAGCGACCCCAACCCGCGCCACAGCCCGAGCCGGCCCCCACCCCGCGCGCACCCGCAGCGCCGGCGCCGGCGCCCCGCCAGGCCGCAATGGCCGCCGCGACCGCGTTCGACGATGCCGCCGTTGCCGACCTCAACGAGGGCCTTTTTGCAGACGAGCCCCCGGCGCCCGAGCCCCGGCCCCAGCCAAGACGGCTCCCCCGCGCGCCCGCAGCAGCGCCCGCCGGCCCGGTCTCCTTCCGCGCCCCCTTGCGCGGCCCGGCCGCCCACATCACGAAGGCGCCGCCGGCCGCCCCCACCGACGAGACACCCGACGCCGACGTGACGCCCCACGCCGACGTGACGCCCGACGCCGACGATGGGTTTGACGCCGCCGACACCCCGTTCGACGATGAGGCCACCCCCCCAGCGTCCGATGCGCAGGCCTTCCTGCGCGAAACCCCCAAACGGGCAAAGCGCGGCGTTCTGCCCGATGCGCCGCGCCAAGAGGTGCCCGCCGAGGCCCCCCACCACGCCATTGGCCTGGCGGAGGACCCGCCCTTTGACGTTGAGGATGATGGCGAGGACGACCCCTTCCTCGCCGAAGCCGCGCGCCACACGGCAACGCCAAGCCCCGCGCCCGCCGTCGCGCCGCGGCGTGAAGCGCGCGTTGCGCCCCAGGCGCCCACAGTGGCCGAGGGGCGCCGCATTGTGCGCGAGGCCCAGCCGAGCCTGTTGCCCTCGGAGGATTATGAGTTTCCCCCGCTCGCGCTCCTGGCAGCGCCCAAGGCAACGGCGGCGGACGCTGCCCTGACGGAAGATGCGCTGGAGGCCAACGCCCGCGTCCTTGAGGGCGTCTTGGAAGACTTTGGCGTGCGCGGGTCGATCGTGCACGTGCGCCCAGGCCCCGTCGTCACGCTTTATGAGCTGGAGCCGGCGCCCGGCATCAAATCGTCCCGCGTGATCGGCTTGGCGGATGACATTGCCCGCTCCATGGCCGCCGTCTCGGCCCGCGTCGCGGTGATCCCCGGCAAAAATGCCATCGGCATTGAACTGCCGAACCACAAGCGTGTGACGGTGTTCCTGCGCGAATTGATGGCCAGCCGCGACTTTGAGCGCACCAAGGCAAAACTCCCGCTCTGTCTTGGCAAGAATATTGGCGGTGAAGCCGTCATTGCCGACCTTGCCCGCATGCCGCACCTCTTGGTGGCGGGCACCACGGGGTCGGGCAAATCGGTGGCAATCAACACCATGATTTGCTCGCTGCTTTACTTTCATAAGCCCGATGCGTGCCGCGTCATCCTCATCGACCCAAAGATGCTGGAACTCTCGGTCTATGACGGCATCCCCCACCTTTTGACCGAGGTGGTGACGGATCCGAAAAAGGCCGTGTCGGCCCTGCGCTGGACGGTGCGGGAGATGGAAGACCGCTATCGCAAGATGGCAAAGCTCGGCGTGCGCAACATCGACGGGTACAACCAGCGCCTTTCCGAGGCCGGCCGCGAGGGCGAGCCCCTCACCCGCCTCGTCCAAACCGGGTTCGACAAGCGCACCGGCGAAGCAATTTTTGAGGAGGAGGTGCTCGACCTCAACCCGATGCCCTTCATCGTCGTCATTGTGGACGAGATGGCCGACCTCATGATGGTCGCCGGCAAGGAGATTGAGGGCGCGATCCAGCGGCTGGCGCAAATGGCGCGGGCGGCCGGCATCCACCTCATCATGGCGACGCAGCGGCCGTCAGTGGACGTCATCACCGGCACCATCAAGGCGAACTTCCCCACCCGAATTTCCTTCCAGGTGACGTCGAAGATCGACAGCCGCACCATCCTTGGCGAGATGGGCGCCGAGCAGCTTTTGGGCATGGGCGACATGCTGTTCATGGCCGGCGGCGGGCGCATCCAGCGCGTTCACGGCCCGTTTGTGTCGGACGAAGAGGTGGAGGATGTTGTGGCGCACCTGAAGCGCCAGGGCGTGCCGGATTATCTTGCCGAAGTGCTGGATGATGCCGACGAGGAGCCTGCCGAGGAGGGCGCACCGGTGGACGCCCTTTCGGAGAGCGACGACCTTTATGACCGCGCCGTTGCCCTTGTGCTGCGCGACCGCAAAGCGTCCACCTCCTACGTCCAGCGGCGCCTCTCGATCGGCTACAACCGCGCCGCAACGCTCATCGAGCGGATGGAGAATGAGGGCGTCGTCTCCCCCGCCAACCATGCCGGCAAGCGCGAGATTTTGGTGCCGGCCGAGGAGGCGGTGTAGGGCATTGCCCACTCGGCCCCCAAAAAACCGCCTGGTTTTCAGAGGTTAGGACATCTCGCGCCGCATCCGGCGCGAGGAAAATGCCCAAACCCGCGAGGCTGTGACCTGGGCCACAGCCCATTTGGCCCAACCATGTGCATTCTTAACCCGGTCACAACGATGTGATCTTGCAAGGCCGACCCGGTGTTTGCCGCGGCGGCTGCGCAGTCCGACCGAGAAGGCATATTGCACAGGGATTTTTTCGTCATGGCTCCACCGCGTATTCCCCGAACCGGCCCCGGCAACACCTCCTGGCTGAGCGAGAAGGGCACGCCGCCTGACCTTCACAGCGACAAGGCGGAAACAGGACATTCCCAGCGCAGCACCTTTGAGAAAGCGCGCCGTGTCGATGGCGCCAACGCCACCAAGAAAGACAAAGATCAAAAAGACCAAAACAACAACGACGACAACAACGGCAACGGCGGCAGCAGTGGCGGTTCGGGCCAAAGCATGACAGCCGAAGAGTTGGCGCAGGCCAACGCAGAAATCAAAGCCGGCATGTCCGGTCGGTTTTTTCCCGGCGTTAACAAACGCGTCTATGTCCTCCTGGGGCTGACATCGACGGCCATGGCGCACACGATGGCAGCGGCCGGCCGCACCGCGCTGATGGCGACCCTCAGCTCCATCATGGCGCGCATGACGGTCTCACGGGTCCTCCCGGCGCTGGCGCGCATTGCGGTTGTGACCTCCGGCGCGGCGGTTGCGGCGGTCGCCACCGTCATGCTCACCCCGAGCACGGCTGAAGGCGCCACCATCTCCCCGCTTCAGCGCAATCGAAGCTACATCCGGTACTACGCGCAGCAGGCCCAGGCGGCGACAAACCCGTTCAAACGCCTGGAATATTACATGCTGATGTATTCAACCCTCTTTTCCTACATGCTTGTGCTCGACGCGGCGATGAACGCCATGCTGGAGACCGCCGGGCGCAAACATCGGAGCCTCGGCGGGCGGGACGCGGATCTCATCAACAAGACCACCCTCGCCGTGCGCCACTACCGCCAAGCCGTGCACGATGTTGCCAAAGAGCTGACCGAAGTGAGCAACACCGCCGATCGGATCATGGGCGTGTTGCTGCGCCGGTCGCTGCACCGGCACCAGTCACGCATCTTGGTCAACAGCCATTTTAAGGTGCACTTCACTCGCCTGGAGAGCGAGGCGAGCCAGTGGTACACCACGCGCGCCACGATCGGCGCGACGCGCGATCAGGTGGTCGGTTATTTGAACGCTGGACGCTTCCCGATCTGACGGCTGCGAGGAACGATGGCGCGGGCGCATTGAACCGGCCGCGCCAATCGCGCACATTCAGCGCACCGACAGCCGGGCGGCGTACTGTGCCCGGAGAACCGTCATCAGGATGTGTCCCCATGCGAATGATCGCACTTGCCCTTGCCGCCGCCGTTGCCCTCACGGCCCCTGCCGCCGCAGCGACCGGCGACGCGCTGCGCAAAGTGAACGCCTACTTCAACTCCATCGAAACAATGCGCGGCGAGTTCGTGCAGTTCGGCCCCGATGGATCGCGCACCTCCGGCCGCTTTGCCATCCAAAAGCCCGGAAAGGTCCGCTTCTTTTACGACAAGCCCTCCGCGCTCGACATTATCGCCGATGGCGGCTCCGTCGCCGTGCGCGACCGCCGGTCCGACACGCAGGACATTTGGCCCCTCAAGCGCACGCCGCTGCGCTTCCTGCTCGACAACACCATCGACCTCACCAAAGACGCCAAGGTGACCAAGGTGGACGTTCAGCCCGACCTCATCGCCGTCACCATCCAGGAAAGCTCGGCGTTCGGCGATGGTTCGCTGACGATGATGTTTGACGCCCGCACCAATGAGCTGCGCCAATGGAATGTTGTGGATTCCAAAGGCCAAGAAACATCCGTCTCGATCTACAATGTGCGCACCGGCGTCACGCTCGACAAAAGCCTCTTTGAGATCGACTACATCAAGCGCATCCAGTGATCGGGCGAAGCCCTGCGGGGGGGCGCAAGTTTCTCGTCATCATCGATGACACGCCCGAATGCGGGCAGGCGCTGCTTTATGCAGCGCTGCGCGCCCAGCGCACCGGCGCCACCGTCCTCGCCGCAGTGGTGGCCGCCAAGAGCGAGTTTCAACACTGGCTGGGCGTTGAGGAGCGCATGCGCGAGGAGGCGGAGGAGGAGGCCAACGAGATGTTGGACCGCGCCTTCCGCGCCCTTGGCAACCACAACCTTGATGAGCCGGAGCGGCGCATTGTGGTGGCCACGCGCACCGAAGGCATTCGCGAGATTATCGGCGACGACCCGGCGATTGCCGTTCTGGTTTTGGCGGCCGCCGCAGGCTCCGACGGGCCGGGGCCGCTGGTGAACGCCATCGCCGGCGGCCAGTCGGGCGGCTACCCCGTGCCGGTGACAATTGTGCCCGGCGGCCTCACCACCGAAGAGATTGAGGCGATCGCCTGAGCCGCGTCAGCGCCCGGTGACGGCCCGCGCTTCGGCGACCACTGGGTTGCGCAGGGGCTGGCGGGTGCCCGACGCGATTGTGGTGGGCTGGTAGGGTTCGCGGCCAAACACCTCGTTCACCATCGGCACGAACTTTTCCACAGGCAAACTTTCGTAGTCGGGGTCGAACGAAAGCTGGTCCCACCGCTCGCAGAATTTGACGCAATCGTCGTAGTACGGGTTGTCCTTGTGGCGGCGCCGCACATCCCGATCGCCGCCAAAATGGTGGGCGTAGTAGTAGCGCTGGAAAAGGCCGTGGTGGGCGACCACCCAGGTGCACTGCTCGCGCACGTAGGGGCGCAGGACGGCGGCGGCAAACTCGTCGTGGTTGTAAGGGGCGAACATGTCGCCGACATCGTGGAAGAGGGACGTGATGATCCAGTCCGCGTCCGCCCCGTCCCGCCAGGCGCGGCTTGCCACCTGGAGGCAGTGCTCGCGCCGGCTCACCCTGTAGGCGGACGGTGTCCCATCAAGGTCCTCCAGAAGCTTGAGGAGCCGATCCGAGACCGCGCCCGCGGCCGAGCGCTCCGCCCGCTCCAGGAACATGAAGTCGGCCCTGTCCCCGTCCGACATTGCGGTGAACTTGACGTGGCGCATCGCCTCACGCGGCCCGCGGCAAGGCCGTCTCGACCAGCGTTGCCCAGTAGGAGCAGCCGACCGGGATCAGCTCGTCGTTAAAATCGTAGGCCTCGTTGTGGAGGTTGGCGACATCTTCGCCAACGCCGGCAAAGATGAACGCCCCCGGCACGGTGTTGAGCATGAACGAGAAATCCTCGCCGCCCATCGTGGGGACGATGTTGCGGTTGACGTTGGGCTCACCCACCACCTTGGCGGCAATGTCGCCGGCAAAGTCGGCCTCGTCGGCATCGTTCTCGGTCACTGGATAATCGCGCAGGTACGTGAGGCTCGCTTTGACGCCATGGGCCGCGCCCACCTGGGTCACCATGGTCTGGAGCCGCTCCTCCATCAGATCGCGAATTTCGGGCTTTAGCGTGCGCACCGTCCCGCGCAGCTCTGCGGTTTGGGGGATGATGTTGTCGGCGGTGCCCGCGTTGAACATCGTGATCGACAACACCGCCGCCTCCAGCGGGTCTGCGTTGCGCGAGACGATGGATTGCGCCGCCGTCACAATCGCCGCGCCCGCCACAATGGGGTCGGCCGAAAATTGCGGCCGCGCGGCGTGCCCGCCAAGCCCTTCGATGGAGATGCGCAGGCGATCGGCGGAGGCCATCAAAGGCCCCGGCCGCAGCGCAAAGGTGCCGACCTTCATTCCCGGGAAATTGTGCATCCCATAAATGCGCTGGATGCCGTAGCGGGTGACGAGGCCATCATCGAGCATCGCCTGCGCGCCCGCGCCGCCCTCCTCGGCCGGCTGGAAGACGACCACCACCGTCCCATCAAAATTGCGGGTCTCGCTGAGATATTTCGCCGCGCCGAGGAGCATTGCGGTGTGCCCATCGTGGCCGCAGGCGTGCATTTTGCCGGGCGTTGCGGAGGCCCAGGGCTTGCCGGTCTTTTCGGTGAGGGGCAGCGCGTCCATATCAGCGCGAAGGCCAATCACCTTGCCGGAGGAGCCGTTCCCTTTGATGACGCCGACAACCCCGGTGCGGCCAACGCCCGTTTCCACAGCGTCGACCCCAAAGGCGCGCAGCTTTTCCGCCACTTGGGCGGCGGTGCGCTCCACATCGTACAAAAGCTCGGGGTGTTGATGGAAATCGCGCCGCCATGCGGTAATTTCGTCGGCAAGGTCATGGAACCGGTTCACGATTGGCATGGCCAAAAAACTCCTGGCGGTGGGCGTCAGCGACGCTTCAACCACAGGATGGCGCAACCGGCAATCGACAGCCCGCCGCACACGATCGTGACGGGGCGGGAAGCCGCGCCGCTTGCCCCGCGCGCCGGGGTGGTTAATGTCGGGGGGCCCGTCGTGCGTGTCAGCCGTCACAAGGGGGATTTTCCATGGCAACGCCGTTGAACACTCGGCTGAAGCGGCTCATCGCCTCCGCCAGCGCCGCCATCACCTGGGAACGGGCCTGGCCCGCGCTCGCCCCCATGGTGGGCGTGGTCGCCCTCTTCGTCGGCACCGCGCTGATGGGCCTTTGGGCGCCGCTCCCCCCGGTTGCAAAAGCCGTTGGCCTTGCCGCATTCGCGGCGCTCTTTGTGCTCGCCGCCCTTCGCGTGCGCCGCCTCACCCTCCCTGCGCGCGAGGATGCGCTGCGCCGGCTGGAGGAGGATGCCGCCCTCCCCCACCGGCCGCTCGGCACCTACGAAGACCAGCTGGCCGGTGACGCGTCCGACCCTGTCACGCGGGGCCTTTGGCAACTTCACCGTCAGCGGGCCCGCGCGCGCCTTGCCAAACTGCGCTTTGCGGTTCCCCGCGCAACGCTCGTCCCCCACGATCCGTTTGCGCTGCGCACATTTGTGGGCATCGTCCTCTTTGTGGGCATTGCGGTGGGCGCCGGCGCGGTGGCCGAACGGCTGATCACCCCGTTTGATTTTTCCGACCCCGCGGCGGGGCGCACCGAGACCGCCTTCCGGCTTGACGCATGGGTCACCCCGCCGGCCTACACGCGCAAGGCGCCGCTCTTTCTCTCCTCCCGCACCCGGGTCGAAACCGTAAACGGCATTGCCGTTCCCGCAGGATCGGTCCTCACCGTGCAGGCGCAGGGCGCAGAGGGGCTTGACCTTCTGGTGTCTGGCGCGGCGGGTGAACGGGCGGAGGGGATGACCGCGCTCGGCACAGAGCCCGGCGAGGCCCTGGCCGGCGCCGTCCAAGGCCTTGTCGAGATTGACGGGCCCATGGCCGTCGAAGTCCGTCGCGAGGGCGTGACGGTCGACGGCTGGCAGTTCCGCGCAGAGGGGGACACGCCGCCCACCGCCACCCTCACCAACGCCCCCGAGGCCAACCGCCGCGGCGGGTTTGAGCTCCGCTACACGCTGGACGACGATTACGGGATTGTCGCAGCCGACGCGTTCGTGACCCCCTCTCAGGCTGGCGAAGGCCGCCGCCCCTTGGTGGACAACCCCACATTTACCCTCACGCTCCCGTCAGGCCCGGGCCTGCGGGGCGCGGCTCGCACCGCCCACGATCTCAGCCGCCACCCCTTTGCGGGCATGGAGGTGACCGTCAAAGTGCGCGCCACCGATGGGCTTGGCCAAACCGGATATTCGGGGCGCGAGGCGTTCCGCCTTCCGGCGCGCACCTTCGTGAACCCGGTTGCCAAAGCGCTGGTGGAGCAGCGGCGCATCTTGGCGCTTGACGCCAACCGGCACACGGCCGTCCTCGACGCCATGGACCTCATTCTTTTGGAACCTGAGGGGATTGGCAGCCCCGGTGCGTTCCTCGCAGTGCGCGCGGCCTATGGTGACCTTGTGGCCGCCCGCACCGACGATGACCTTCGCGAGATGCTCGACCGGCTGTGGGAGCTTGCCCTCATGCTGGAGGATGACGGCATGAGCGATGCCCAGCGCGCCCTTGAGGCCGCCCAGGAGCGTTTGCGCCAAGCGATGGAAGACGGCGCAACGCCTGAAGAGATTGCCCGGCTGATGCAAGAGCTGCGCGAGGCGATGCAGCAGTACCTGCAGGCGCTTGCCCAGCGCGGCCAGCAGCAACAACAGCAAAACAGCCAAAACCAGCAAAACAGCCAGCAGCTCACCCAGCAAAGCCTCGACGACCTCATGAACCGCATCGAGGAGCTGGCGCGGCAGGGCCGGATGGACGAAGCCGAGGCGCTGCTCGCCGAGCTTGCCCAGATGATGCAGAACCTTCAGGTGGCCGAGGGGCAGCAGGGCGAGGGCAACCCCATGGGCCAGGACGGTCAGACGCTGGATGAGCTCGGCCGCATGATCCAGCGCCAGCAGCAACTGATGGATGAGACCTTTGGCATGGGCCAAAACCCCGGCCAGCAGGGCGAGGGGCAAGAGCCCGGCAACCAACCGGGCCAGCGGCCTGGCGAGGGCCAGTTCGGTCAGCAGCCCGGCCAACAACCGGGCCAAGGGCAAAACGGCCAAATGTCGCCCTCCGAGCGGGCCGACGCCCTGCGCCGCCTTCAGGAGCAGCAGCAGGCGCTTCGCCAAGAGCTTCAAAACCTGATGCAACGGCTTGAAGAGCAGGGGTTTGAGCCCGGCGATCGCCTGGGCGATGCGGGCCAATCCATGGGCGATGCGGGCGATGCGCTCGGCGAGGGCCAATCGGGCCAAGCGGTGGACGAGCAGGGCGAGGCGCTGCGGGCCCTTCGCGAGGGCGCCCAGGATATGGCCCAGCAGCTTGCCGAGGCCCAGGGCCAGCCCGGCCCCGGCCAACAGCGCGGCCAGCCCGACGCCAACGCCCAGCGCGACCCCCTCGGCCGCTCCCGCCGCGAGGGCGGCTATGTCGACACCAGCCGCGTCGGCATCCCCGACGAGATCGACACCCAGAGGGCCCGCCGCATCCTCCAAGAGCTGCGCAAGCGTCTGGGCGACGTCGAGATCCCGCGCCTAGAACGCGATTATCTGGAGCGCCTAATCCCTTAAGTTTTGGGGGAGGCGCGGGTCATGTGGATGGCCCGTGCGGCCGTCACGGCCTGCCAAAGGCGTCGGCGCTTCATGGCGGGCGGGGAACAGTCGCCACGTCGAACCGCCCAACCGCAATCGTCACGGTGCGGCGCGGCGGGGTCAGACGTTACGGGCGATGAGTTCGGCGAGATTTTGCCAGGCGCGGTCGTGGGCGGCCACCACCTCGCTCGGCAAGTTGGAGCGGGCGGCGGCGTGGACCACAAAGGGCTTGATGCGGTTGCGGGCGGGCATGTCGTCCCGCCGAACGGCAAATTGGCCAGAGAGGCGCAAGTTGCCGCCGGTCTCGACCACCATCTCTTCCACGCGGACGCGGATTTCGGCATCAGGAAGGCCATCGAGGGGCCAGGGGTCAACCGCAACGCGGCGCCCGGAAATGTCGGTGAGGTGGCGCACCAGGGCGTAGGCCATGGCGCGCTCCGGATCATCGCCCCAATCCGCCTCGGGAAGGCCCACCAATGCGCCTGTGTTGTCCTTCACGACAATTTTCGTCTCCTTGGCGTAGCTTGGCAAGGAGACCTTTGCGATCAGGATGGTTTTGGCGGACGTGTGGATTGAGGCCGGCGGGCCAATGTCAACGGGCGCCACCGTGTATTTTGGCGCTTCACTGCCAACGCACCCGGCCAACAACGCAGCAATGAGGCCAATGGCATGAAAACGCATGACTTACCGTCCTGTGATGAGGGAGTTGGGGTTGCGCTCGATGGTGCGCGCAAGAGAGCGAAACGCCTCCGCGGTGGATGACACCTGGCCGATCGCCTCCCGAAGGTCGCCATAAAAACGAGAACTTGGAGAGTAGCCGTCCACCACGGCCTGGAGGTTTTGCGCAGCATCATTGAGCCGGCTGACAAGCCCGGGCAGCGTTGCCACCGCGCCCTCCACCGACGCAAGGGTGCCTTCCGCCGCCTGGAGCGCCGCGTTGAGGCTCTCCACCGCCCCGCCGGCGCGAATTTCGGCCACAAGGTCGCGCACCTCCGCAAGGGTGCCGTCAACGGTTGCGGGGATGCGCGTGACGCCATCGGCCGCAAGCACCGCTTCCGCCGTCCCCGCAACGCGCGAGACGTTGGAGAGCGCCTCGGTGGCCGCCGTCATCAACGCTTCAATCGGAAGGTTTGAGACCCGCGTGACGAGGCCCTCAATGCTTGCCGTCCCATCGGCTGCCACCGTGGGCGCGGTGGGGACGAGGCGGCGCCCGTCCGTATCCCGGGTGAGGGTGGCGGGCGCAGCATCCGTGACTTCCGCAAGTTCTAAGATCACCGTTTGGCCAAGGATGCCCTCGTTGGCAACGCGCAGGCGAAGGCCCTCCGCCACCCGCGCCTCTAGCGCAGCCTCAAGCGCGTCGCCCGTCAGCCCCTCGGCGAGGCCAAGCCGCTCGGGCGAGACGCCAAGGTCCACCCGAAGGCGCACGGGCCCGCCCACCGCAGGGTCAGATGCGACACCGGCAAGGTCGTCCACCTCGCCCACCTTCACGCCCTTGAAGCGGACAAGTGTGCCAAGGCCGAGCCCCTCAACATCCCCATCCAGGAGCGCGGAGAGGGCAATGTCAGGGTCTGAGCCGCTTTGGAACGCGTCGGCCCGCGCCTCGCCCTCGCTGGGAAAAACGTCGAACGTGTGCCCGGGCTCAATCGCCGCGCCGCCGGTGACGGGGGTGCCAAAGCTCACCCCGCCTTCGATGAGGGCGGCAAGGCTGTCCACCTTCACCGCAAGGCCGCCGGCGCCCACATTCACCGTGAGGCCCGAGGCATCCCAAAAGCGGGTGTTGGCGGTGAGCCGTTGATCGTGCGGGGCGGTGATGAAGGCATCCATCGTCACCACCGAGCCACTTTCGGAGAGGACGGGCGTCCCGATGCGCCCCACCTCAATGCCGCTCGCAAGGACGGGCGCACCGGCGGCCAGCTGACCGCCCGCCCGGGTGCGCAGCGTGATGCGCGTGCCCGCCTCGTCCGCCACCGAGAGGGGCGGCGTTGCAAGCGCCTCAAAGGTGTCGGCCGGGGTGCCGGAGATCCCATCCCAACTTGCGGCAATGTAGACGCCGGAGAGGAGCGTGCCGATCCCGGTCACCCCCCGGGCGGACACTTGGGGTTGGACAAGCCAAAACTCGGCGTCCGCGTCAATATATTGGGCAACACCCTTGTCGACGCGCACTTTTGTTTCAACGGCGGACATGCCGGCGGCAAAGCCCACCTCCTCCACCAGACCGACCTTGAGGTCGCGGATGCGAAGCTCGGTGGTGTCGGCGCGGATGCCGGCGGCGGTGGGGAAGGTGATGGTGATCAGCGGGCCCTGGTCGCGATAGGTCTGGTAGACCACCGCGCCCGCGACCCCGATCGCCAGCAACGGCATCAGCCACACGAAGGAGATGCGGCGGCGGCCGGTGTCCAGCGCCGGGCGTGCAATGTCGGGCTCGCTCAGTGTGGCCTCCCAAGGTTGGCGCGGTCCCAAATCAGGCGGGGGTCAACGGCCTGGGCCGCCAACATTGTGAAGACGACCGACAGCGCAAAGCAGACCGCAGCAATGCCGGGCTTGATGGTCGCCAACACATCAAATTGAACAAGCGCGGTCAAAATAGCGACCACAAACACATCAATCATCGACCAGCGGCCGATGAATTCGACAGCGGCGTGGAGTTGGTGCAACCGGTGCGGGTCGACCTTGTGCGTCTTGGCGAGCAGAACAGCGAGGTAGCCAATCACCAAGAACTTGCCGACAGGAATGACGACGCTTGCGATGAAGACAATCGCAGCAATCGCGATGGCGCCATGGTGGATGAGATCCACCACACCGCCGACGATGGTGGCATCACTTGTTTGAAAGAGCTGTGTGGTGCGCAGCATCGGGTACGTGTTGGCGGGGATGTAGGCGATGATGCCGGCAATCGTCCACCCCCACACCCGTTGGAGGCTGCGCGTGTCCCGGCTCTCGAGGGAGGCGTGACAGCGGGGGCATGTCTCGATCCCGGGGCTCACCACAAGGCCGCAGCTGCGGCAGGCGATGAGGCCGCGGCTCTGCGCCGTCGGGTAGGCGATGTGCGCTTTACCGTCCATGGCGGGGGAGAAGCTTTTGCGTGTTTGCAGCGAGCGCCGACCACAGGGTGTTGCGGCACATAAAAGTGTCTTGCAACGCGTTGATGAGGACGAGGAGCGCGAAGGCGTAAAACGCCGGTCCCATCTCGATCCGCGCCATGCCGGCAAGTTTGACGAGGGCGACCGCAACGCCGAGCATAAAAATCTCGGCCATCGCCCAAGGTTTGAGCAAGAACGCCCAGCGCAGCGCCCACTCCGCCCCCCGCGCGGTGGGCCGGCCGGTGAGGATCGGCACCAGCGCATAAAGCAAAAGCCCCGCGCGGCCCACCGGCAGCACCACGATGAAGCCAAGCACCGCCAGCGCAAGGGGCGTCATGATCCCGCTTGCAAAGCCGAGCACCACATCCACCACCGAGGCGGACGCCCCAAAGCTGCCGGCCGAAAGGCTCAGGAACGGCGCAAACACCACAAGGCCCATCAAGATGACGCTGGTGAGCGCAAGGCCCACCACCCGCGCGATTGCCTCAGGCTGGCCAAGCGTCAGCCGATAGCCGCACCGCACGCACCGGGTCTTGCGGCTCTGCTCGTGGGGCGCAAAGCGGTGCAGCGTGTCGCACATGGGGCACGCGATGAGGTTTGGATCGATCCTCACCGCGCCGATCGTCCTTTGTGCGCCCCTACGCCGCCAAAATGTTTTCCACACGTCATGCACAGGAGTGCTGGTTGATCAGGGTCAAACTGTCAACGAAACCGGCGCTGGCCCGTGGTCCTAGGACAAGATGCGCAGCGTGTGACGCAAACGCGTCACACTGAGGCGAGCCGCCGCAGGTCGCTTAAAGCCCGGCAAAACCCTCCTTGAGGTATTCGTCCTCAGCCAAAGGATTGACATTCTTATCGCCAATAATCTGGGCCGCTTCCCGCGTCGTCTTTGCGCACGAATGTGATTTTGGCAGCTCTTGGCTCCCACCGCCCATGAATTCGCTCTGCTGCTCCACCTGACCCATGCCGAAGAAGGCCGTCGTATCAATGAGGTTGATCTGTGGCTCGCCGATGGCATCAAAATCAAAGTCGACCCCGCCGCTCTTGGGCAGTTGGCGGGCCATTGCGGCCGGCGCGTCAGATCTCAGCGGGCCAGGGCCGTTGCTCGGCCTCAAAGTGCCAGTTGACGGCGCCTTCGGCGGCGGGCGCGGGGTCGGGCACATCAATCAGCACAGTGGCGCCGCTGCGCGTGCCGCGGCTGTGGGCGTGGCGGCCAAAGGCGCGCAAGCCCAGCCGGCCGTGATGGCCCGTGAGGCGCACGCAGCCATCCGCGGGGAAGAAGAGGCCCGGCGTTGGCAAGGCGGCCGGCCGCTGCCGCACGATGAGAAATTTTGGCGTTTCATCATCCTCGGCCAGCAGCGCGACCAGCGTGTGCTTTGGCGCAAGGCCGGGCGGGGCCGCACCCTGTGTGAGGCCGTTGCAGGGGGCTGTGTCAGAGACAAACAGCACCTCGCCCAAGGCGCCAACGCGCTCCACAATCAGCCACTCCGCCCCCCTGTCACCGGTTGAGGCCGGATCGCTATAGGGCCCCAGCCGGAGCCGATTGGCCATGGCCACGCGAAACGTTGTTGGCACCATGAGGGTCTCCGTGTGCGATCCCCCCATGGTGCCGATCGGCCGTGCGCGCCCCGTCAGCCTGTCGTTAGCGGGCCGTGAATTGTGCCGTTTTGGCAGCCCGGGGCCCAACGCGCCCGATCCAAGCGCTCAAAATGCCTTCACCGGGTAGGCTTTGTTCAGCAGCTCAAGGGGCGGCAACAACACCCCAGAGAACGTGCTTTGCACCGTCTGGTAGACCGCGCTGTGCTTGAGCGCCTGTGTCGCGAAGTCCATCACGCGCGCGGGATCTTTGAACATTTTTGGGATGAGCCGGGCCGCAAGCACCCAAGATGCGATGTTGTCGGTCGGGTAGTGGACGCCGGCAAACACGCGCCGATCGCCCCAGTCAACGCCATACTGCGCAATCTTGCCGACCAATTCGGCGGGGAGGTCGGGCCGTTCATCAATCACGTGACACGCGCCCAAGAGACCCTGAATGCAATGGCCGCTCAGAATAGACGGGTGCACCCCGGTGTGGGTAATCGGGTCGCCGACCTCCCACCGAAAGCCGCTCACGCCGAGCGCTGCGGCGGCCGCCCATGGCCGCGGCCGCATAAAGCGCTCCTTTAGCCCGAAGAGATCCGGGTGCAACGGTGTCGCCCGCCGCCAAAACAAGTTTTCCCACTCATCAAGTCTGATCGCGTCCGAGTAAGCGATAAAATTCGAACCGACGTCACGCGACGCCCGGTACGGAAACGTTTTATTTGCGTCGTCAATTGTCTTCGGCTTGCAGCTTTCACACCGATCCAAAACGATTGCGTCTTCGATCCTATAGTGCCAGCGGTGGTCGTGTTCGACAGTGTGTGTGGCCCCTGCTGGGAGCGACGGAATTTGCGACAGCTTGTTGATCTTCTGATACGCATCGATGATTATTTCGACTTCAGCTTTGGCCGCGTCGGTCATCTTCGCCGCAGCGTTCCCCTTCCACTGACCGCCTTGCCACAGCGGCCAGACCTGGTCTGCCACATCGGTCACCCAGTCTTCGATGATCGTTGTGTATTCGGCCTCTGTTCCATTGAACCGCGCCTTTGGCCAGAGAAATGAATCGCGTCGTGCGGTATGGAAATTGTTCAACGCGCCGAACGGAGCCAATTTCATGATAGTATTCCTTTATATTCGTGAGGTTTTGAGGGTCATCCGCGTGCTCAGGCAAAACCAAATTGAACCACGCGCTGTTTTTGGATGGATGGGTTCACCGTGACATCTAAGGAGAAGAGTATGGCGCGCCCGGAGACACTGACGGAGCAAGTGCCTCAGACGATCCACTAGCGGAGGCCCAAGAATTTCGCGCTTGCAAAAACACGCTCGCGGTGGCCGGGCACAACAATCGGGTATTGGGGGGAGCCAAGCAGATCGAGCGAAAGGTCTGGCTGTCGTCGAACCAAGGCTTGAAGGGCGTGGCGCCCAGCTTTTTTGTCGCCCATCTCGGCACACGCCACCATCATATCCACTGTGGTGGGCCGAAAATCTGGCAGGCGATCCAGCGAGCGGGCGGCATACAGGCGGCTTGCCGCAACGTTGCCGGCCATCAAATGCACATAGGCGCCAATGCTTTGGGCAAGCGGGTGAAGTTTGCTGGCCGCGCACGTGCGGTCCAACTTGTTGAAGGCTGCAATGGCAGGCCCCGACCGGCCCGCATAAGCAAGGGAGAGAGCGTGAAAAACCCAGCAAAGCGAAGCGTTTGGGGCCAGCCGAACAGCCTGGGACGTGAGCTCCAAACCGCGCGAAAACTCGCCGGTTAAGTAGTTGTGCGCGTGTCCGGCCAGCGCACACACAACGCCGTTTGCGGGCGATCGGCCAAGGGCGCGACGGAAGGGATCCATCAGTTCGTCCGCGTCAGCGGCACCGGTGACGACACGCTCCCCATAAAGAAGGAGCCGCACCATGCCCAAAACGGCCTCGTAGACACCGTTGGGTGCGGCGCGGACGGCCTGAAGCGCGCTCAGTTCCGCATCGGTCAAGTCCACTGTCCCCGGCGCCATGATGCCCAAAAGGGCGGTGCACCCGTGGGCGCGCGCGTCGTCGGGTGCCGCCACAGCGCAATGGGTGTCGAGCAGAAAATCTTGAAATTGTTGGCCAAGTTCGTACTCCGCGGCGCGGAGCGTCATCCAGCTTTCGGCGTCGAGCGCGCGGCGGAACTGCCATAGCACGCGGCCGAATGCGTCAGTGGCGTTGGCGGATAAGACTGTCGTGCCGCCGCGCGCGAGGGTGAGCACCCGGGTTGACACCACAATGTCTGTGCCCGTCGGCGTTGCCTGGGGGCAGCCGGGGCGCGGGCGAACCGCATCAAGCCCCAGGAGGAGCGCTTGCTCCACCAGCGAATCGCGCACGGTGTGCGCCAGCGCAATGGCGCCCGCGTCGCCGTTCGCGCCGGCTTCCACATCAAACAAGATGCGCCGCACATTGGTTGGTGCAGCGGCGCACGAGGTGGCCGGCGCGGCGGCGGGCAAGGCGGCCGGCGCGCGCGCCGTGGGTGCAGCGGGCGCCGTGTCGTGGCGCTGGCGAAGGTCCCGCAGCCAGGCGTCAAAGCCCTCCGCCCGCACGTCCATGCCCTGGAGGAGCGCGTCTGTGCGGCCGGGGCATGGGCCCTCCACTGACACCACCTCGGGGTTCAGCCACACATTGACCCGGTCGGCACCAATCGCATCCGCCTCCCGGCCAAGGGCCGTGCGCACCCGGGACAGCGTTTGGCGAAGGCTTGCCGCCCCCTGGCTCTCGCCCCGGTCTGTCCACAGCATGTCTTGCAGCCATTTGCGCGGCTGCATGTGGTTGGGCGACATCGCCAACAACGCCAGAAGGCCACAATCCTTGCGACCAGACAGGTGGATGCGTGTGCCGTCAGCGTGGGCCAGATCAAACGGGCCGTTCACCCGGATCTGAAATTGCTGCCCCATGCCGGCCTCAGGCCCGGCGGCCGGGTGGGGCCGACGGCCCACCCCGGCAGGCGGAATGGGCCCGTGAAATCAAGTCGCGCAAAACAACCCCCGATCAAAACGATGGGACAAAACGATCAAAAAATTGCGGCGCAGCACGCGGCTGCTTGAATGGCACCTGAATTAAACTGGTTGAACGGATGTTTGCAAGGGACCCTGCCATGCGCTGGTCGCAGGGCTTAAACGCATCCGTGGCCGCCGCTGGCCCAGATGCGATGCGCAGCGTCTGGATGATGAGCGCCTAAAACACCTTTGCCCCGGGTGGCGCTTTAGGGTCCGCGAAAGCCAAAGTGCCCTATGAAGGCAGGGCCTTTTGGCCGCCCACCGGGAGCGCCAGCACACGCCGATCCCGGGTCTTGCCGCTTGGGTTGGCCCGGGGGGCAAACAGGTCGTCCAACAGGCCGGTCAGGCGCCGCATGCTGGCCGCCTTGGCGTTGATGGAGTAGGCCGCCTCGCCGCGGTTCAGCGCTTCTTGGAAGAGGCTGCGCTCGTACGGCACGAAGCGAACGTCCTCCACATCAAAAAGCTGGATGACGTCTTTGGTGGGGACGCCCGTGGAGAGGAGGCCGGTGGGGCTCTTGTTGACCAACACGTGGAGCCGCTCGGGCGCGCGGCCACGTTCGCGCAGGCGCCGCGCCCGCTCGCACGCGCGCTTCAAGCTGGGCACCGTGCGCTCACACACCAGGACCACATGGTCGGCGTGGGCAAGCACCCCGTCTGCCCAGCGGGTGGGATAGGTCGGAATGTCGATCAGCACCTGGCCATAGCGATAGGCCACCATATCAAGAAGGCGGCCCACCAGCGCTTCGGACACGTCCGACACCTGCACCTCCCGGTCGCGCACCGAGAGCATGTCATAGCCCGCGTCGTGGTCGGTTTTGATGAGGCTCAACAGTTCAAGATCGACGCGGGCCGGGTCGCGGATGAGGTCGGTGAGGTCAAAGTCCTTTTCATGGTCGAGATAAAGGCCGCAGGCGCCGGATGCGAAATCAAGGTCGGCCAGGAAGACCGCGTCCGGCTCGCCCGCTGCGGCGGCAAGGGCGGTGGCCGCGGCAACCGAGAGCGAGGTTGCCCCCGCCCCGCCGCTTGCGGAGACGAAGGCCACCACTTCGCTGGTTTGGGCCCGCCCCTCGCTCAGCGCTTTGCGCACACTTTCAAGGAGCGCCCGGCCGGGCACCGGCTGTTGCAGCCAATCGGCCGGGTTGAGCTGGACAACGCGGCGCATGAGGTCGGGCGGCAGCGCATCGGAGACCGCCAGCAGCGGCACGTTCGGCACCGATCGCCGAAAGCCGAGCAGCGCGTCCTGCCGCAGCGGATCGCCCGTCCCAAGGTCGAGGATGAGGAGGCTGAGGTCGAACGTGCAGCCGTTGCGCAGCGCCTCGGCCACCGGCATGTGGATGACCGCGTAGTCAGGCACGGCGGAGAGGCTGGAGCGTGCGCCCTCCACAAAAGTCGCGTCGTCTGACACCAAAACGAGGGTGTGGCGCGCGTTGTTGGTGGGCACCGGGAGGCGGCTGGTCATAAACGGCGCGCGGCCCCGCCGCATGCAGGGCCGCGCGTGCCAAACGGGGGGCGGGGGCGGGCGCACCGCTGAGCGTCAACCATAAAGCCCCCTCCTGTCTCGCACGCGGCTTGCGTCTGCGGCCGGCTGGGTCAGCGGCCAACGTCGTAAAGCTTGCGCTCCATGCCGTGATACACGGTGACGGTTTTTTGGGGCTGAGGTGCGGGCGCTTGGGTTTTGGCGGGCGCGGGCGGGGCAACGTTGGGCAAGGCCACCTCGGGCGTCAGGCCAAGGTCGGCGACTGTGATGCGCTGGGTGGTCTCAGCCTGATGCTGCGTCACATGGCGCAGCGCCAGCGACAGTTGGCCAATCTCGGCCGCCAGCGTCAGCTTTTGGGCTTGCTGCGGGCTCACCTCAAGCGTTGCCGCCTTGGCAACCACGGCCTCATCGGTCCGGCTGTCGGCCCGCTGGTCCACCGCCAACACTTTGACGCCCTGGATAAGAACGTCGACGAAGGAGGCTTCATCCCGCTCGGACGAGCGGAACGTGCGGGTCAAAAGCACGTCCACCCGGTCCCCGGGGAGGACAAAGCCCGCAACGCCCAACACATCGTTGATGCGGATGGTCACGGCGCGTTTGCCGGGCGCCATCATCGCCGAAAGGGCCGCGCGCTGGTCGGGCCCGGAGATTTTTACGGCCAAGATGGGCTCGTTCTTCTCAAGCGCGCCGAGGGCAAACCGCTCGCCGTCTTCCAAGAGGGCTTGGCGGGTGGCAAAGGCGCCGTTGGGCAAGGCGCCCTCCACCCACTCGATTTCGCGCAGGTTTTGCGTGGTCAACGGCTCGCCAAAGCGCACCGGTGTGGCCGCCACGACAATGGTGGAGGTTGCGGGCGTGTTGGCGAGAGCGGGGGAGATGAATTCGTTCTGGTTCAAGTATACCCGCGTTGCGTGAACGGCACCAAAGCCAAACACGACCGAAAGCGCGAGCATGATGAGGGGGCTACGGCGCACGCCAATCTCCTGCGCGGTTGTTGTGCAAAAAAAAGCCGGCCCGCACCACGTGCGGGCCGAAGTGTGACGCAAATTGCGTCAGCCGCCCGCGCCGATGGCCGTCACAAGGCCCGTCCACTGGGTTCCGACCCAGCCGCCGATCAATGTGACACTGGCCACAACACCCACAGTAATGATGCCGATCAGGACGGTGTATTCCACCATCGAGGCACCCTCTTCATCCTGGGTGAAGCGCTTTGCAAAATTAAACATGCGGTTCATTTCGACAACTCCTGTGATCATCACGGTTTCGCCCAAACTGTGGCGAACAAAATGACAAGCAACAGGTGAGATCTGAGCACGCACGTCATATCGGATATTACAACTTGACTGGATAGGAGGTCTTCCGAAGCGCCCTAACCTCATCTCGTGGCGACGCAAGAAAAGAGAGATCGCAAAAATGCTTCGGCGGTTCAGCAAAGACCCTGTGGTGGAGACTGCGCCACCGCCGCTCCCGGCGCCGCCGCCGGCACCGCGCGACGCGGTGATGGCGATCCGCGTGGAGCTGCACCGCCACCTGATCGACGAGGTGAACCTTTCCGCCATTGAGCGGTCCGACCCAAAAACCCTGTCGGATCAGCTCCGCCCGCTCATCAAAGACTTTTTGACCGCGCGGGGCGAAGTCTTGAACGCCCGCGAGATCGACAGCCTCGTGGAGGCCATCGGCGATGAAATGCGGGGCCTTGGCCCGGTGGAGCCGCTCCTCAAGGATGACACCGTCGCCGACATTTTGATCAACGGCCACAACACCGTCTACGTGGAGCGCGCGGGCGTTTTGGAGCCGACGCCAATCCGCTTCAAGGATGAAGCGCACCTGATGCGCATCATCCAAAAGATTGTGGCAGCGGTCGGCCGGCGGGTGGACGAATCTTCGCCCATGGTGGACGCGCGTTTGCCCGATGGAAGCCGCGTCAACGTTGCCATCCGCCCCATCGCGGTGGATGGCCCTGCGGTTTCCATCCGCAAATTTTCAAAACGGCCTTATTCGCTCGACCGCCTGGTGGAGATTGGCTCCACCCGCGAGCCCATCGCGCGCGTCCTGTCGGCGGCGGTGAAGGGGCGCATGTCGATCCTCATTTCGGGCGGCACGGGATCGGGCAAGACGACCGCGCTCAACGCCCTGTCGGAGCAAATTTCGGACAAAGAGCGCCTCATCACCATTGAGGATGCCGCCGAGCTTCAGCTCCAACAGCCCCATGTGGTGCGCATGGAAACCCGCCCACCCAACATTGAGGGAAAGGGCGAAATTCGCCAGCGGGAGCTTGTCAAAAACGCGCTGCGCATGCGGCCCGACCGCATCATCGTGGGCGAGGTGCGGGGCGAAGAGGCCTTTGACATGCTCCAGGCCATGAATACTGGCCACGAAGGCTCCATGGCCACAATCCACGCCAACACGCCCCGCGATGCCATGAGCCGGCTCGAACAAATGGTCTCCATGGCACAAGGGGGCATGAGCGAGGGGTCGGTGCGCGCGCGCATTGCATCCGCCATCCGCCTCATCGTCCAACTCCAGCGCCTGTCGGACGGGTCGCGCCGGATGATGAGCGTCAGCGAAATCACGGGCATGGAGGGCAACGTCCTCCAAATGCAGGAGATTTTTAAGTTTCAGCGCACCGGTGTGGACGATGACGGCCGCATTCTTGGCGAATTTCGCGCAACCGGCGTGCGCCCCCGCTTTCTGGAGGAGTTGCGCGCCCAAGGCTTTTCGCTGGACGCGGCCCTCTTCGACCCGAGCGTCGCACTATGAACCCCGACCTTCTCGTCATCGCGATTTACGGCATGGCGGCGATTGCCGCGATCCTTGTGGCGGAGGCGGTCTATCTCATCTTGCGCGCGCGGGTGGGGGAAAAGCGGGCCATCAACCGCCGCCTTGCGCTGCGCACCACCGCCCGCGCCGAGGACGCGCTGATTGCGCTGCGCAAAGAGCGCGGGCTCGACGCGGAGGGCGACTATAAGTTTGCCATCATCGCCCTCAACCGGCTCTTCCTGCAGTCCGGCACGCGGGGCGATCCGCTGCGCTTTTTCACCATGTTCGTGTTTGCCGGCTTTGCCGTCTTCGGCGTTCTAACCCTCCTTCTCGGGATGCCCATCGGGGGCACGGTGGCGGGGCTTGTTGTCAGCTTTGCCCTCCCGCTCGTTGTGCTGTGGCGCCGGCGGGCAATGCGCCAGGCCGTCTTTGCCGCGCAGCTTCCCGATGCCATCGACATCATCGTGCGGAGCCTTCGCGCGGGGCACCCCACCGCCACCTCGCTCATGCTCGTGGCGCGGGAAATGCCGGATCCCATCGGCACCGAGTTCGGCTTGGTGTCGGACGAACTCTCCTTCGGGCTCGACCTTGATGAGGCGCTCCTCAACCTTTCGGAGCGGATTGGGCTCGAAGATGTGCGCCTCGTCGTCACCACCGTTGCGATCCAAAATGCCACCGGCGGCAACCTTGCCGAAATCCTGGGCAACTTGGCCGAGGTGGTGCGCGGCCGCTTCCGCATGCGGCGCAAGGTGAAGGCGATCTCGGCCCAGGCGCGCTGGTCGGCGATCCTCCTTTCCATCATGCCCTTTGCGCTCTTTGCGATCCTCTACGCCGTCGCCCCCTCTTACTACAGCGACATTTGGGATGATCCGGTCGTGGTGCCGGTGATGATCCTGGCGTGCCTCTGGATGTTCATCGGCGACATTGTGATGTTCCGCATGGTCAACTTTAAGAGCTGACCGGAGATGCTGGACACAGTTCTTGGCCAAGGGTTTGATAGCACGACGCTCATCTTGGGTGTCGCGTTCGCCTGCGGCGTGTGCCTGTTCCTGGGCCTTTCGATGGTCTTGTCGCCGGCGCTCAAAACCCGCGCGCGGGTGAGCGAGCAGTTGCGGGAAGCCAAGCGCGCCTCCCGCCGCGCCCTCAGCGCCGGCGACCGTGAGGCGAGAGCCGATGCTGCCGCCACCATCCACGAGCAGCACCGGCGGATGGAAAAGGCCGAGGCCAACGCGCTCGCCACCCGCCTCACCCGCGCCGGCTTCTATGGCAGCAGCGCGCCAAAAATCTTTGCCGCCATCCGCCTTGGCGTCACGCTCGCGGCCTTCCTCGCGCTTTATGCGCTGGGCGAAGCGGTGCTCCCCGGCGTTGCGCCATCGGCCATTGCGGCAATGGCGTTCATCTTCGCCCTCGCCTTTCTGATCGTCCCAAACTTCGTGCTCGACGCCCTTGGCGATCGGCGGATGGACGCATGCCGGCGCGGCTTTCCCGCCATGCTCGACCTTTTGATTGTGTGCAGCGATGCGGGTCTTTCGCTGGAGGCGGCCATTGAGCGGATTGCGGACGAAATTGTCGTCACCAACAAGCCGCTGGGCACGTATCTGCGCCTGATGACGCTGGAACTTCGGGCCGGCCGCTCCCTCTCCGAAGCGCTCGACCATTTTGCCCGCCGGCTCGACTTTGATGAGGCAAAAATGCTCGCCGTCCTGTTCAAACAGTCGGAGGAGTTGGGGACGAGCCTTGTGACCACGCTTCGCGTCGCGGGCGCGGAAATGCGCGAAAAGCGCGTCACCGCCGCGGAGGAAAAGGCGAACGCGCTCCCCGTCAAGATGATCCTGCCGCTGGGGCTCTTCGTGTTCCCGATGATCCTTGTGGTGGTGATGCTCCCCGTGATCGTGCGCCTGCGGGCGACCCTCTTTTGATGCGCTAGCCGGAGTTTTGTTGTGTTTGTCACCGAAACGCTCAGCCTTTTCAGCCTGCTGGCCGCCGCCGTACTGCTCGTCTGGATCGCCGCTGGAGACGCGCGCGCGTTGACCATCAAGAACCGGGATGTGGCGCTGTTGCTGCTCGCCGCGCTCGCGTTCCTGGGCTTTGCGCAGCCGGGCGACCTTCTCGCCCGGGTGTTGATGGCGGCGGTGCTTTTTGCCGTCACGTTCCTCTTCTGGCTGAAGGGGGCGCTGGGGGCGGGCGATGTCAAACTCTTTGGCGCGGTCGGCCTTCTGATCCCGACCGGGGCGGCCATGGGGTTTGCGCTTGCCCTTGCGGGGATTGCCGTCGGCCTTGTGGCGCTTGTGCGTCTTGGGGCGTCTCGCGGGGGGCTGGCGGGCCTTGCGGCGCGGGGGCGTGTGCCCTTCGGCGTTCCGATTGCGGGCGCCACGCTTGCTGTTCTTCCGTTCAATCTTTGAGGGTTTGTCGCGATGCAACGCACCTCGTTTCGCCGGGATGAGGCGGGCTCTGTGCTGGTGGAGGCCGCGCTCGTCCTGCCGCTCATCCTGCTTTTGTGCTTTGGCACCATCCAATATTCACTGGCGCTGGTCGCCAATGCCAACATGTATGACGCTGCGCGCCAGGCGGCCCGCCAGCTTGCGGTGGGCGCGTGGACGCCGGCGGAGGCGCGCACCAACATCCCGGGAATGCTGGTGGATTGGCCGCAGAATTGGACCATCAACGCCGTCACCGCCGGGGATGAGGCGCGGGTGACCATCGCGGTCTCGGGGCGGGAGGCGGGCATTTTGTCGGTGGTGCCGATGCCCGCGACCTTCACGGCGGAGGTTGCCATGCGCATGGAGACCTCCTCATGAGGCGCTTTTGGCGGGGCGAGGGTGGCGGGGCAACCGTCTATGCCGCGCTCACAATGCCGGTGCTCCTCGCCATTGGCGGGGCGGCGGTGGATTCAGCCTGGGTGCGCCTCCACCTTGCAAAACTCCAAATCAGCGCGGACGCAGCCGCCCTCGCCGGGGCCGCTGCCCTCCCCGCAGCGGGGCCGGCCCGCGCCGCAGCGCTCGACTATGCGGCGCGCAACATCAACGCCGCCGCCCTCGCGCCCGGCGATGTGGTGCTCGGCAACTGGGACGGCGCCCGCTACCGCGCGGGGGTGTCGCCCACCAACGCCGTTCGCGTCACAACGCGCCGGGCAAGCGCCAACGCCAACGCCCTCCCCCGCTTTTTCGGCATTGTGTCGGCCGACCTTTCCGCCTCGGCCATCGCCCACCGCCGGGCCGACCCTTGCATTGACCTTGAAGACTTTGCCCTTGGCACGAAAATCAGCGACCAGATCGACGGCGTCACCATTTCTGTCGAGGCGCGTGGGCGCGGCAAAGACATTGCCATGGTGTTTGACACCGCAAACCCCACCGGCGGCGATCATGACCTTGCCTCCGACACCCGCGGCAAGGTGCTCATCATCTCCGAGGATGGCGACAGCAGCGACCCGGATGACAACGCCGCCGGCGGCAAATTCATTTTTGAGTTTGACGAGCCGGTCAGCATTCAAAACCTCATCGCCCTCGACACCGAAACCGGCGGCACCATGAGCGCCTATGACGAAGCGGGCGATTTGGTGCGCCGGGAGCCGATCCCAAAACTGCCGGATGGGACGGAGGCGGTGGTGGACATGACGGCGGAGGACGTGCGCCGCCTTGTCATCAATCTCACGGGATCGGGCGCGTTTGACGATTTTTGCTTCGGCGTCGGCTCCACCACGCTGGCGCTGGTCCGGTAGTCTCAGACCATCGGGCCAAGGATCTCGTCGGCGGCCGCGCCAATATTTTCGCTGAGCTCGGCCGCTGCCTGGCAAACGGCAGCGCTCAAAGCCGGGAGGGCGGCCGCGCCGAACCGCACCGTCGGGCCTGAGACCGAAATGCCGGCCACCGCTGCGCCCCTTGCATTGAAGACGGGGGCGGCGATGCAGCACATCCCGGCATAACGCTCCTCATCATCGAACGACCAGCCGCGGGTGCGGCAGGCGGCAAGGTCGGCCGCCAAATCCTCAAACCGCGTGAGAGTTTTTGGCGTGAACCGAGGGAGGCCCTTGCGGCGGACCAGGGTGTTGAGCGCGTCATCGGAGAGCTGGGCGAGGAGCACTTTGCCGGCGCCCGAGGCGTGCATGGCGCTGCGCGTCCCGAGGCGGAAGAAGGCGCGGATCGGCTGATGGGTCTCCATTTGGCTGATGAAGACGACCTCGCCATCATCGGCGATGGCAAGGTTTGCCGTCTCACCGGTCTTATGCATCAGCCTTTGCATGATGTCGCGGCTCGCCTCCACAAGGTTGATCCGCTTGGTGAAGCCTGCGCCGACGCGAAAGGCCTCCACGCCAATCATCCACTCCTGGGCCGCCTCATCAAACTCGGCAAACCGGTGGCGTTGGAGGGTGGTGAGGAGGCGGTGCACGGTGGAGGCGGGCATCCCGGCCGTTTGCGCCAGCGCGCTCAGCGACACACGGTGTTCCTTCGAGAGGACGCTGAGGAGCTGGAGGCCGCGGTCGAGCGCTTGCACGGTGCCGGGCTCTGCGTCAGCCGGGTTTTTGCGTGGCCGGCCGCGCGGCCGTTTGGGGGCAAGGGCGGTCAAACAGCATTGTCCTTTCGGGCCGATCTCGGGATGGCCATCGGGTGAAAATCGGATCGGAATCGATGCCCAACGCATCGTAGAAAATTGTAAGCCACTGACGTTCCGATGGAAAACATATTTTTCCGTCAGATGGAAAATGTTTTTGAAAAAATTGAAAACCCTTTGGCGTTGCCTTAGGTGCTCCAGACGTCCACCGGAGCGCGCCCCATGTCGCAGCAAAACCCCGTCTTCATACCGGGACCCACCAACATTCCCGATCGCCTGAGATTTGCGATGAGCGTCCAGACGATGGACCACCGCTCGCCGGCATTCAGCGGTATGTTGCCAGGTTTGCTGCGCGATCTTAAAACCGTGTTCAAGACGACGACGGGCCGGGTGATCACCTTTCCCGCCTCCGGCACCGGCGGCTGGGAGGCGGCGATCACCAACACGCTGTCCCCGGGGGACAAGGTGCTTGTGGCCCGTTTCGGGATGTTTTCCCACCGCTGGATCGACCTTTGCCAGCGCCACGGCCTTGATGTGGAGGTGATTGAGTGTGCGTGGGGCGAGGGCGCGCCGGCGGATCGCTATGGCGCGCGCCTTGCGGCTGACACCGACCACGCGATCAAAGCGGTTCTGGTGACCCACAATGAGACCGCAACGGGCGTACGGTCTGACATTGGGGCCGTGCGCCAGGCGATGGACAAAGCCGGCCATCCGGCAATGCTTTATGTGGACTGCGTCTCGTCGCTGGCCTCCATGGACTTTCGCATGGACGACTGGGGCGTCGACCTTGCGGTGTCGGGCAGCCAAAAGGGCTTTATGCTCGCGACCGGCATGGCGATTGTGGGCGTCAGCCAAAAGGCGCTGGAGGCGTCGCGCACCGCCCGCTGCCCGCGAACCTTCTTCGATTTTGGCGACATGGCCGGCGCGAATGACAAGGGAAGCTTCCCCTACACGCCGCCGCTGCAATTGATGTGTGGCCTGCGCGCCAGTCTCGACATGCTGCTGGAAGAAGGGCTCGACACTGTCTTTGCCCGCCACGCCCGGATTGCGGAAGGCGTGCGCGAGGCAATCCGCGCCTGGGGCCTTTCCATGTGCGCGCGCCGGCCAGAGCTTTACTCCGACAGCGTGAGCGCAATTTACGTCCCCGAGGGCTTCAATTCAGACCGTCTCACCGACCACATCTTTGACACATACGGCATGTCGTTCGGCGTTGGCCTTGGGGAAATGGCGGGCAAAGCGTTCCGCATCGGGCACTTGGGGTCGATGACCGATTGCATGGCGCTTTCCGGCATCGCAACGGCGGAGATGGGCATGGCCGACCTTGGCTACCCGGTGCAGCTTGGGTCCGGCACCCGGGCCGCCCAAGAGTACTATCGTTCGACCGCACGGGTCGCCCTGAAATCTGCCGCCTGAGAGAGCACCATGGACGCTGCCCCCCGCATGATCATCCCATCCTGGCAGGATGTGGTGACCGCCCACGAGCGGATTGCGCCCCACATCCGCCGCACCGAGATCATCACCAACGAGGCGTTGGACCGCCAAACCGGCGCAACGCTCTTCTTCAAGTGTGAGAACTTGCAGCCGCCCGGCGCCTTCAAGGTGCGCGGGGCCTCCAACGCGGTGTTCGGCCTCACGGATGCGCAGGCCAAAAACGGCGTTGCCACCCACAGCTCCGGCAACCACGCGCTCTGCCTCTCCTATGCCGCCGGCCGGCGCGGCGTGCCCTGCAACGTGGTGATGCCCCGCACCGCGCCCCAAGCGAAGAAGGATGCCGTCGTCGGCTATGGCGGCAAGATCACCGAGTGCGAGCCTTCAACGTCGAGCCGGGAAGAGACCTTTGCCAAGGTCCAGGCGGAGACCGGCGGCGATTTCGTCCACCCTTATAATGATCCACGTGTGATTGCCGGCCAGGCCACCTGCTCGAAAGAGTTTTTGGAACAGGTGGACAATCTGGACATCTTGATCGCGCCCATCGGCGGCGGCGGCATGGTGTCAGGCACCTGCCTCACGGTCTCGTCGATCGCGCCGCATGTGAAGATTTATGCTGCCGAGCCTGAGCAGGCCGATGATGCGATGCGCTCGCTGAAAGCGGGCCACATCATCGCCGATGATGCGCCGCAGACCATTGCTGATGGGCTGAAAGTGCCGCTCAAGGATCTCACGTGGCACTTTGTGTCCCGCCATGTGAGCGACATCTTGACCGCCAGCGAGCAAGAGATCATCGACGCGATGAAGCTGAGCTGGAAGCGGCTGAAGATGACCATCGAACCCAGTTGCGCCGTGCCGCTGGCGGTCATCTTAAAAAACCCTGAAATTTTTGCCGGCAAGCGTGTTGGCGTCATTGTCACCGGCGGCAACGTCGATCTCGACACGCTGCCCTGGATCACGAACGAGGAAGGAGGCAAAGCATGAACGCCCCGATCAAGATGAGCCAATTGGAAGTCGGCTACGACGTCCCCGCTGCGGTCGGCATGGACGAGCGCGACATCCAAACGCCGTGCCTCGTCCTCGACCTTGATGCGCTGGAACGCAACATCAAGAAGATGGGCGATTGGGCCAAGGCCCACGGCATGCGTCACCGCGTCCACGGCAAGATGCACAAGTCCGTCGATGTGGCGCTGCTGCAGGAAAAGCTGGGCGGCGCCTGCGGCGTCTGCTGCCAAAAGGTGTCCGAGGCCGAGGTGTTTGCGCGCGGCGGCATCAAGGACGTTCTGGTGTCCAACCAGGTGCGTGACCCGGCAAAGATCGACCGTTTGGCGCGCATCCCGATGCTGGGCGCCCGGGCGATCTGCTGCGTGGACGACATTGAAAATGTCGCCGACCTTTCCGCCGCCGCCGTGCGCCACGGCACGACCATCGAGTGCCTGGTGGAGATTGACTGTGGCGCCGGCCGCTGCGGCGTGACGACGACGCCCGCGGTGGTCGAGATCGCAAAGGCCATCGATGCCGCGGACGGGCTGCGCTTTGCCGGCATCCAGGCCTATCAGGGCGCCATGCAGCACATGGACAGTTTTGAGGATCGCAAGGCCAAAATCGCCATTGCGGTCGCCATGGTGAAGGACGCGGTCGACACGCTGAAGGCCGATGGCATCGAATGCGACATTGTCGGCGGTGGCGGCACGGGCAGCTATTATTTCGAAGGCACGTCCGGCGTCTACAATGAGCTGCAGTGCGGCTCCTACGCATTCATGGACGCCGACTATGGCCGCATCCTCGACAAGGACGGCAAGCGCATTGACGAGGGCGAGTGGGAGAACGCGCTCTTCATCCTCACCTCCGTGATGTCCCACGCCAAGGCGGACAAGGCCATTTGCGATGCGGGGCTAAAGGCGCAGTCGGTGGATTCCGGCCTCCCCTTCATCTTCGGCCGGGATGACGTGAAATACGTCAAATGCTCCGATGAGCATGGCGTGATTGCCGACCCCGACGGCGTCTTGAAGGTCAACGAAAAGCTGCGCCTCGTGCCTGGCCACTGCGACCCGACCTGCAACGTGCACGATTGGTATGTGGGCGTGCGCGGCGGCAAGGTGGAAACGGTGTGGCCCGTCTCCGCCCGCGGCAAAGCGTACTGACGGGGCCGGCGGATGCTGAAAACCCCTGACAATGCGGGCGGCGTGTTGGTCGTCTCCGAGGCTGACTGTGAGCGCCTCGTGGGCCGCAAGGCCGCCTTCAGCGCCGTGGAGGCCGTCTTCGGCGCCATGGCGCGCGATGATGCCTACAACTTTCCGGTCGTGCGCGAGGCGATCGGCCATGCCGACGCGCTTTATGGGTTCAAGTCCGGTTTTGACCGCGCGGGGCTCGTGCTGGGTGTCAAATCGGGCGGCTATTGGCCCGGCAACGGCGCCAAGGGCCTCACCAACCACCAGTCGACCGTCTTCCTGTTTGACCCGGACACGGGGCAATTAAAGGCGCTGGTGGGCGGCAATTATCTGACGGCGCTGCGCACGGCGGCCTCCTCATCGGTCTCCGTCGCCCACTTGGCCCGCAAGGACGCAAAGGTGCTCGGCATGGTGGGCGCGGGACACCAGGCGCAGTACCAACTGCGCGCGGCGGCCGAGCAGCGGTCGTTTGAAAAGGTGGTCGCCTGGAACCCGCACCCCGACATGTTGCCCAAATTGAAGGCGGTGGCGGACGATATTGGCCTCCCCTTCGAGGCGATGTCGGCGCAGGAGGTGGGCGCGGCGGCGGACGTGATCATCACCATCACCTCCGCGTTTGAGCCGCTGTTGATGGCCGATTGGATCAAGCCCGGCACCCACATTGCCTGCATGGGCACCGACACCAAGGGCAAGCAGGAGCTTGACCCCGCGCTCCTCAAGCGGGCCACCGTGTTCACCGATGAGATTGCGCAATCGATCTCTATCGGCGAGGCGCAGCACGCCATTGGCGCGGGGCTCATTGCGGAAGACGACATCACGCCCATCGGCGCCGTCATCAACGGGACCCACTGCGGGCGCACCTCCGACGAAGAAATCACGCTCTTTGATGGGACGGGCGTTGGCCTCCAGGATCTCGCCGTTGCCGACGTTGCCGCCGACGCAGCGGCCTCCGCCAACCCCACGCGCGTGCGTCTTTAGACGCCCGCGTTGCGGCATTTCCACCCGCCGGGTTGATGAAAGCCGGTGACAGACGGGTTAAGAAATGCCAAGCAGTCAAAACAACGATCAAAAAGACGGTCCGTCTGGGACCGCCGACGAACTTGGAGGAAACACGTGACCGTTCGTACGTTTGCCGCCGCTGCTGCGGTTAGCTTTGCAATCACCGGTGCCGCCAGCGCTCAAGAAACCTTTGAGATGACCTCGGCGTTCGGCAAGAACCTGCCGATCTTGGGGACGGCCGCGGTCGGCTTTACCCAAAAGATCAACGCGATCTCGAGCGATGTCGAGTTCGAGCATTTTGATCCGGGCGAGCTTGTGCCGGCGCTGGAAGCGCTGGATGCGGTGTCCAACGGCTCGGTGGATGCGGCCTACACCACATCCGGTTACTGGCAGGGCAAGATCCCGGCCGCCTCGCTATTCGCCGCCGTCCCCTTCGGCCCTGAAGCCGGCGAGTTCCTGGCGTGGATCCTCTACGACGATGGTATGGAACTCTTCCAGCGCATGTATGACGAGAACGGGTTCAACGTTCATGTCGTGCCCTGCGGCGTGATCGCGCCGGAAACGTCGGGCTGGTTCAAGAACGAGATCAATGGTCTTGAAGACCTTGAAGGGCTCAACATGCGCTTCTTCGGCCTCGGTGCTGAAGTGATGCAGCGGCTCGGTGTGTCCACATCACTCTTGGCCGCGGGTGACATCTTCCCCGCGCTGGAGCGCGGCGCCATCGACGCGACCGAATTCTCCATGCCCCGCATTGATGCGCGTCTTGGCTTCCACAACATTGCAAAGTTCAACTACTTCCCCGGCTGGCACCAGCCCGCGACCCTGTTTGAGCTGCTGGTCAACAAGGACCGCTGGGACGATCTTGACGAAGTGGCGCAAAACCAGATCGAAATTGCTTGCATGGCCAACATCACCGACAACTTGGCGGAAGGTGAAGCCACCAACTTCGACGCGATGCAGGACAACGTTGAGAACAACGGCGTGACCATCAAACAATGGTCGCCCGAAATGCTGGCCGCGTTTGAAAGCTCGTGGAATGAAGTGGCCGCCGAGCTGGCCGCGGAAGACGCCTTCTTCAACGAAGTGTGGACCGACCTGCAAGAGTTCCGCGCCGGCTACAAAGTGTGGAACGAGAACATCTACCTGCCGCGCCCGCGCAACTGATCCGCCTGGGGGGCCGCTCGTCCCCCGACCCGCCGCCGGCGCATGACCGCGCCGGCAGCGCGCGGAACGCTGGCTTCTAGCGTTCCGCACCTCTTTGGCGCGGCAGGGGTGCCCCATGGAAAAACTGGAAGAAACCGTTTCACCGGACGGAAGCGTCGCGATCACCGATCCGGGGGCCGTCGACCGCCATGAGCAAAACCGGGGCGATCGGTTCATCGTTCACGTCAGCAACCTGTTTGCGTGGCTCTTCCCGATCCTGATGGTCGCCATCTGCTCGCAGGTTGTCCTGCGCAGCGCCGGCATGAACCAAGCCTGGCTCGACGATTTTCAATGGTGGCTTTACGGCGCCGCGGTCCTCGTCGGCATTGCCTACGCCGTCACCACCGACAGCCACGTCCGCGTCGACATCTTTTACGAAAACTTCCCCGACGCGAAAAAACTGCGCATCAACATCTTCGCGCTGGTGTGGCTCTTCCTACCCTTTGTCATCCTGTGCTGGGATGTAACGACCAGTTACGCACTCACCTCCATCCGCGCCGATGAAGGGTCCGACAGCCCCAACGGTCTCCACGACCTGTGGATCCTCAAAACCTTCATCAACATCGCCTTCATTTTGATGGCAGTCGCCACGTGGTCGCTTTATGTGCGCTATCTCGCAAAGCTCACGCGGCCGGTGCTTTGGAAGCAACTGTTTTGGGCGTTCCCGTCGACGATGTTCATCGTCAACCTCATCATCTATTACATCATCTGGGCGGTCGTTTGGTTCACAAGCCCGCCTGAAACCAATGCGCGCCAAGTCGGCCGCCATCCGATCTTCGACGACATGGAGTTCGGCAACTACGACATCAAATACACGATCATGATCACCGTCGTGATGACCTTCATCGTCATTGCGGCTGCGCGGCTTCTGGCCCGCGACCGACAGGTTTGAGGCCGCACCACCGATGGAATTGATCGCCCAAATCTTCACGCTGAACGAAATCGCCGTGATGGCGATGTTTGGCGTTTTCATCTACATGCTGTTCCGCGGCATTCCGGTCGCGATGGCGCTGGTTGGTGTCAGCCTCGTCTTCGTGCTGGTGGCCGAATTCTTCCTCGACCCCAACCGCTCCCTCTTCCGCGACATTATCGAGTTTGACCGCACCGGCATCAACTACCAGCGCCTCCAAGTCCTCTCCGGGCGCATCTTTGGCAACATCGTCAAAAACCCAGTGCTCGTCGCGCTGCCCATGTTCATCTTTATGGGGCTGATGCTCGACCAGTCGGGCGTTGCCCAGCGCATGATGCACGCCATGCAAAAGCTGTTCGGCTCCCTGCGCGGCGGCCTCTCGCTCACGGTCTTGCTCATCGGCATCATCCTCGCCGCATCCACCGGCGTCATCGGCGCGTCCGTCACCCTCCTTGGCGTGATGGCCCTCCCCGCGATGATGAAGCAGGACTATTCAAAGCCCATCGCCACCGGCACCATCGCCTCCGCCGGTACGCTGGGCATCCTGATCCCGCCGTCGATCATGCTCGTCATCATGTCCGACCAGCTGGCGATCAGCCTGGGTGACCTTTTCATGGGCGCCCTCTTCCCGGGCCTCATCCTTGGCGCGCTCTACATTGTCTTCATCATCATCTATGGGCTCATCAACCCCAAGGCGATGCCGGCGCCGGAAAAGGCGACCAATGTCGGCTGGAAGGACATCGCAGAAGTGCTCCTCGCGGTCGTCCCGCCGCTCCTCCTCATCCTTTTGGTGCTGGGCTCGATCTTTGCAGGCTTTGCAACGCCCACCGAGGCGTCGGGCCTGGGCGCCATGGGCGCAACGCTCCTCGCGCTCGCCAACGGTCGCCTCAACTTCAAGGTGCTGCGGGACGTCAGCCGCTCCACCTTGGTCACTTCCGGCTACATTGTCGGCATCTTTCTGGCGGCCAACTTCTTCGCCTTCGTGCTGCGGCGCTATGGCGGGGACGAGATCGTCCAGACCCTCGTCCTCTCGGTCTTTGAAGACCCTTACATGACGGTGGCGTTCATCCTCTTCATCGTCTTCCTGCTCGGCTTTTTGCTCGACTGGATTGAGATCACCATCATCATCATGCCGTTGATGCTGCCGATCATCCTGGCACTGGAACTCGCCATCCCCGGGTTCGACCAGGTGCGCGACCCCTCGGTGGTGTGGTTCGCGGTCCTCGTCGCGGTGACGCTGCAGACCTCATTCCTCACGCCACCGGTCGGCTTTGCGCTCTTTTACTTGAAGGGCGTCTGTCCCCCCGGGGTGACGCTCGGCCACATTTATCGCGGCGTCATCCCCTTCGTGATCTTGCAGCTGATCGGGCTCGTCATCGTCTTTAACCTGCCCGCCCTCATCACGTGGCTCCCGTCCGTCGCCTACGGCGGATAGCAGGGCGCGGCGCCGTCGGTTGACGGCGGCGCCGGCCTCGCGCTCATACTCGCCCAACGCATTGCGTGAATGACAAGGGCGCTCGTGGGCAGAACAATTGTAGGCGTGGATGTGGGCGGGACGTTCACCGACCTCATCCAACTGGACAGTGAGGCCGGCGGCCTCAGCATCGCGAAGACGGCCACCACCACACAAAACCAGTCCTTCGGCGTCCTCACCGCCATGGCCGAGGCCAAGGTGGGCCTCCAAACCGTCGACCTCATCGTCCACGGCACCACCACCACCACCAACGCGGTGCTGGAGCGCAAACTCTCCCGCACCGGCCTCATCACCACCGCCGGCTTCCGCGACGTTCTGGAGCTTGGCCGCCGCACCCGCCCAAACGCCTACGGCATGACGGGCCACTTCGTCCCCATCATCCCCCGGGACCTTCGCGTTGAGGTGCCGGAGCGGATGGATGCCGCCGGCGAAGTGGTGACCCCCCTCGACGAGGCGGCCGTGCGCGCCGCCGCCAAAGCGCTCATCGCCAAAGGGTGCGAGGCGCTTGTCATCCACTTCCTCCACGCCTACGCCAACCCCGCCCACGAGCGCCGCGCCGCCGAGATTGCCGCTGCCCTTTGGCCCAACCCCTTCATCACCACCGGCCACAGCCTGCTCTCCGAAACCCGCGAGTTCGAGCGCGGCGTGACCGCCGCCGTCAACGCCTCCGTCCAACCCCTTCTGGAGCGCTACCTCAAACGCCTGCGGGAGGAGCTTGCGGCCGGCGGCTACGGGGGCGACCTTTTGGTGATGAACGGCAACGGCGGGATGACCTCGTCCCGCCTCGTCGCGCAGGAGGCGGCGAAGACCGTGATGTCTGGCCCCGCATCGGGCGTCATGGCCGCCGCCTACACCGGCCGGCGCGCGGGGGAGGACAACCTCCTCACCTACGATATGGGCGGCACCTCCACCGACGTTGCACTCATCCGCGGCGGCCACGCCTCCGTCTCCAACGAGATTGAGGTGGAATACGCGCTCCCCATCCACGTGCCGATGGTGGATGTGCGCACCGTCGGCGCAGGCGGCGGCTCTATCGCGAAACTGAACGCCGCCGGCCTTATCGAGATCGGCCCCGAGAGCGCCGGCGCCGACCCCGGCCCCATCTGCTACGGCAAAGGGGGCACGCGGGTCACGATTTCAGACGCCAACCTCGTCCTCGGCCGGCTCAACCCTTCAAAGCTCAACACCGTCTCGGGCAGCGTCAGCATGGCGGCCATCCACGACGCCTTCGTCCAGCAGCTCGGCGCACCGCTCGGGCTTGATGCGGTAGCAGCCGCCGAGGCCGTGGTGCGCGTTGCGAACGCAAAGATGGCCGGCGCCATTCGCATGGTGTCCCTCTCCCTGGGGGAAGATCCGCGCGATTTTGCGCTCTTTGCGTTTGGCGGCGCGGGGCCGCTCCACGCCGCAGCGCTCGCGCGGGAGCTCTCGATCCCGCGCGTCCTCATCCCCGCGCGGCCGGGGCTCACCAATGCGCTCGGCTGCATCGTCGCCGACCTTCGGCACGACTTTGTGCGCACCATCAACGCCCCCCTCGACACCGTGGACATCAACGCCCTCCACGCCCTTTTCGCCGAGCAGGACGAACGGGGCGTGGCTGCCCTCGCGCGCGAAAATGTGACCCTCACCAGCGTCACCAAACACGTCAGCGTCGACATGCAGTATCTGGGGCAAAGCCACGTGGTGCGCGTCCCCCTCCACGATGGCCGCCCAAGCCGTGAGGCGCTGCGCGAGCGGTTCGAGCGCGTCTATTTCAAGCGCTTTAAGGTGGAGCTTTCCGGCATCCCGGCGCGCATTGTGAACGCCAACACCTCTGTCATCGGCGTGCGGGCGGCGGTGGACCTTGGCGCGCTGATCGACGGGGCGGCCCGCCAACCGACCGCCGAACCCACCTGCCACCGCACCGCCGTCTTTGACGGAAAACCCCACCAAACCCCGGTCTATTGGCGCGATCATCTCCCCCTTGATGTCGCGCTCCGCGGCCCTGCCATCATCGAGCAGTTTGACACCACGATCCTCCTTCCCCCCGGTGACCGCCTTGTGGGCGGGGCGGACGGCAACCTCACCATCCACATTGGAGGCGCGGCATGAGCGTTGACCCGATCACCCTCTCGGTCATCCAAGCGGGCCTCCAACAGGTGTGCGACGAGATGGACCTAAGCTTCTCCCGCGCCGCCTTCTCCCCCGTGATTGCCGAGGCCAACGACCGGTCCGACGGCATTTACGCCGCCGACGATGGCGCCCTCATCGCCCAAGGCGCCGGTGGTTTGCCGGTCTTTGTCGGCACCATGCAAGCCTCCACCCGCACGCTGATTGCGCGCATCGCAGCCGGCGAGACCGCCCCGCCCCACCCCGGCGACATCTATATTGTCAACGACCCGTATCTGGGCGGCACACACCTGATGGATGTGCGCTTTGCCCGCCCGTTTTACCGCGATGGCGCAATCTTTTGCTGGCTTTCCAACACCGGCCATTGGCCGGACACGGGCGGTGCGGTCCCCGGCGGCTTTTCCGCCTCCGCCACCGCCGTGGAGCAGGAGGGCCTTCGCCTGCCGCCCGTCAAACTCTTTAAGCGCGGCGTCCTTGATGATGAGATTTACGCCATCATCTGCTCCAACATTCGGGTCGCCGACCAGCGCATTGGCGATGTCAAGGCCCAGGCCGCCGCCCTCATGGTGGGGGAGGAGCGGCTCAACGCCCTCCTTGACCGCTATGGCGATGACACCGTGCGGGCCGCCATTGCCGAACTTCGCGTCCGCGCCCGCGACCACATGCGCCGCCTCATCGACGAGATCCCCGACGGCACATACCGCTCCACCGCGTATATCGACAGCGATGGCGTGGTGAACGAGCCGCTCCTCATCCGGTTAAAAATCACGAAGACGCCGGGGCATCTGGTGTTCGACTTTTCCGGCAGCGCTCCGCCGTGCCAGGGGCCGATGAATTCGGTGCTCGCCACAACGCTGTCGTCGGTCTACCTCGCGATGCGCCACATTTTCCCGGAAGTGCCCATCAGCGCCGGCGCCTTCGAGCCCTTGGAGGTGACGCGCCCCTCCGGCACGTTTTTGGATGCCCACTACCCGCGCCCGGTGTCGGGCTGCGCGGCGGAGGTGAGCCAGCGCATTGCCGAGGCGGTGTTTGCGGCCCTTGTGGTGGCGCTTCCGGAGCGGGTCACCGCCGCCCCCGCCGGCACCAGCGGCAACTTTGCCCTTGGCGGCCATGACCCAAAATCGGGCCGCGACTTTGTGATGTACCAGCTGTCGGGCGGCGGCTATGGCGGCAACGCGCACAATGACGGGCTCGCCAACGGTTGCTCCACCATCGGCATATCAAAGGCGCCGCCTGTGGAGATTATGGAGCAGAATTTTCCGGTGCTTTACCACCGTTATGCGCTTCGCGAGGGGTCGGGCGGGGCCGGCCGCCACCGCGGCGGCCTGGGCTTGGATTATGAGATTGAGCTGCGCCGCGGCACAGCCCGCGCCAGCTTTGTGATGGACCACGGCCGCTTTGGCCCCCAGGGCGCGCTGGGCGGCGAAGATGGCGCGCCCAACGTGGTGGAGGTCTGGCGCGGTGGCGCCCTCTACATCCCGCCGCACCTCTCCAAAGACCAAGACGTTCTTCTGAATGCGGGGGACCGTGTGCGCGTCAAAACCCCGGGCGGCGGCGGCTACGGCCCCCCTGCGAACCGCCCCAAAACCCTGGTGGAGGAGGACGAGCGGCTCGGTCGCGTCTGATGCGCAAGAGGTCCACCGCGGCTGATTTGGGGCTCAGGCCGCTACTTTTCCGCCGTTCCCCCCTTCCACCGTGTCGCTGCCGTTCTCTCGCGCGCGGCGGGAGAAGGGGTTGCCCGCGCTGTCCTCGCCACCGCCACGCCCGGGACGCAGGCGAAACAGCGATCGGAGCAAGTCGAACCAGAACGGCGCCCCCAGCGTCATGGCAAGGGCGGTCACGAAAAGCCCCAGGGCGGTGGCGGCACCGTCAAGCCATCCCTTGGGCACGCTGTCCGCATCCCAACCGATGGGAAAGCTGCGCAAGCCGTCGTTGATCTCCGCCAAGCCCGCCTCAAACGCTGCAAAGGCCTCGGCGGGGGTTTGATCGGCAGCGTCCTGATCGGCCGTCTCACCCGCGCTCGTCAACGCGGCCGCGTTCTCTTCGATGTAGTCGCTCGCGGCGGATACGACCTGCGCGCGGAGCCCTGCGTCGACCCAAAGCGCCTTTGCAACCGCAAACGTGTCCGCATTGGCCGCCGCCGCAATGATGAGCGCGACCGCCAGCGACACGATCTGAAGGTTTTTCCGATAAAGCGCCTCCGCGCGGGTCATGATGGTCTCAAACCACGTGGAGAGCCCGGCTTCGATGTCTGCGATGGTTGCGTCGGCGGTGGTCTCCAGCTCGGTGATGACGTCTTTCAGGATGGAATCTTTGCTGATTGACGCGCTGAGTGGCTTGCCGTCTTCGCCGTTGATGGCGCGGATCACCGCCGAGGCAAAGATGCCGGCATTCAGGTATTCCGGCGCGTCGGACGCGGAGAGGTCCGCGCAGGGCCGGCAATAGGAGCGGATCAGGCCCGATTTCCAGAACCGATCCTGCACCGCCTTGTCGTCCAAAATTCGGTTGATTTCGGCAAACAGGGTCTTTGATCGAAAGCGCAAGAATTGGGCGATGAGTTCATTGGTGATCATGCACAGGAGGCTCATCAGAAGAAAGAAGAAGACGAGGCCAATCATCAGGTCGAGCGCGGAGAGCATGGGAATGCCTTTGTTTTAAAAATGCTCAGTCTGGCAGGGTGCAAGCGTCCCGGGGCGTTTGCCCACGGGCCGCCAGCGTTTGTGGCGCTCAGGGCATTTCGCGCCGCAAGCGGCGCGAGCAAAATGCCCTACTCTTTGAAAAGCGGGCGGTTTTTCCCGATCAAACGATTTCGTTTGATCGGGAACCGCCCTAGCCGCGCGCGCGTGCGAGGCCCTCTTCAAGGTGTTCATCCGCGATGAGGCCGTGGAGGACGGTATCGCCCAGGACGACGCCGTCCCCCGGGGTTGTTTTGAACGCAAGTTGTGGCAAGTAACGTTGGCCACCCGCCTCGAACCCGCTCTGCTCCTCAGTTTCACCAACCCCGAAGAAGGTGATACTGAACAACAGCTCCATCTGTTCTTCGCCAATATTGTTAATATCGAAGTTCACAAGGTTGCTTGACGCCAGCTGCCGCGCCATCGCTTCGATAAAGCGGACCACGAATTCACGCCCCAGCGTGCCGTAAAGGGGGTGATCGATGACAACCGTCATGGCCTACACCCGCTCAATGGGGCCAACGCCCAACCGTGTGGGGAAGCGGAAACACCAAAGGACGATGGTGTCGACGGTGTCCAGATCGAACCCGGCGGGGATGGTGCCGGTCTGTTTGCCGGTCACCGGGATGCGTTCGGTGAGGGGGCCGGTGGGCATGTTGCCAAAACGCGTTGCCTCCATTTGCGCTTCAAGGCCCGGCTCGCTGTTGCTTGCGGGAACGCCCTTGTTGAGCCCCCAATCGGGCTCAGGCGAGCCGTCGAACATGAAAGTGTCCGACGTTTCAAACAAGATCGAGCCGTCGCTCTGCCGCGTGAGGGTGAAGGTTCCCTCCAAGACGTGGTCCGGTATGCCTCGAAATGAGCCTTTTCCAATCAGCATGATAAAAGTCCTTTTTTTGAATGATGGGGGGCGCGTTCGCCCCCTCACACCGCGCAGGTGATGGGAGGGGACGGCGGCGCGTGGCGGCCGAAGCCCTCAAGAATGACGTGGCCTGCCCATTCGAACAGGCCTTCGCCAAAGCCTATCGCGGTGTGGGCGGCACGGACTTGAGCGTGCCGTCCGATCGGATGAGGACCGCGCTCACGACCTCGTCCTTGTCGATGGTGCTGCCGTTCAAGAGCGACTCGGGCAGTGTGCGTGGCACGAGGAGCGGCACCGTCATCTCGACCTTTTCCTTTGGGTGATAGGTCAACATCTGCTCGCGCAAGATCCCGATGGTGATCGCCTCGCCGAGCAACGCAGATTCCACGTAGTCCGTGTAGTAATGGACGCCCGCGATGTTCCGCGCGTTGGAAATGTTCCACATGAGCTTGTTGAGCTCGCTCTCCAGCGTCAGCCCCTCCGGAACGCTCACCCCCAAAAGGTCAATGGTGAGATCGTCGGGGTTGACGCCCCCATCCGGCACAAGCGCCAATTCATCCCCGCGCACGAGGTAGACCGGGGTTTCATCGCCCATGCCCTCGCGCTCGGTCATGGCAAAAAACGCCTTCAAGAGCGTCACGCACGCGCCCGCCACCGTGGCGTGGCCCGCGCCATAGGCCGGGTGCATCGGCGAGCCTTCCGGAAACGCCATGGGCAAAAGCCACGTGGCCTGTCCCGTGTCGGCCGGGTCGTCGCCGTTTTTCTCCGCGTTGTGAAGGCGCACATCCTCAAGGATCTGCTCCAACACCGGATCGGACCCGTGGCCCTGTGGGAACGTGTAGCGCGCGAGCGTGCCGCCCAGTTCCTTGCGGGCCTTGGCTTCGTCCGACGTGCCAGTGTCCGGGAAGGCGTCGGTGTGTGGCGTCAGGCGGTCGGGGTGGTAGCCGGTGTAGATCGTGTGGAAGAGCGCGCCCGCCGCCTCCGGGCGAAGCCGGCGGTGGACGGTGAACTTTTGCAAGCGCACCGCCTTCAGCGCCCGGCTCGACACTTCGGTTACAAGGGTCAAAAGGTGCGGCCCGCCAAAGAGCGCAAACGGCTCGCGATTGTCCTGGCTGAGCGGGTTTGCCGACTTGTTGTGATACGGGATCCCGGCATCAAGCGCGAAACCCTCGCGGAGCAAGATCAGCGCCGCATTGAGATAGGCTTGGTAAAGCGCATCATCGTGGACGTAGGTCGCCATGTCGCGCAGGCGCGCCATGTTTCGATACTCGTTGCCGACAAATTCCTCGCCTCGACAGTCGTTGACGAAGGCGCGTTTGTTGAGCCCGTTCTGAACCTCCAGGTAATCGATCCACGTCGTCATGTAATCTTTGTTGGGTTTGGCAATGCGCACACCCTGGGGGATCCGCTGGTTGCCGTAGGCGATGAACGCTGAGGAACGCTCCTTCGGCCGGTCTGGCAGATGGCAAGCGTTCGCCAGGCTCGTCCCCATCACCATGAACTGCGACAGGAAGGGCGTGTCCCAAGGGTCTTCACCAATCCCGCGAAAGAGGGTGGACGGGCCCACGCCCTTGGTGGGCTCCAGCGCTTGGCCAAAGCGCCGCCGCGCACGCTCGTGGACATCGCGGGTGTCCTTCCCGTTCGCTTTGCCTTGAAACCAGCGCATGCCGGAAAGCCGCTGCGCCCGCTCGTTCACGGTGCGATTGCCGGCAATCAGCCTGTTGCGACAGGCGTTGGACACCGCCGTGCCGTCAACATTGCGGACCGTGTCGATGAGATCGCGCGTCATGAACGATGCAATCGGCACCTCCCGCAGGAGCGCCATTTCGTAGACCTCGGCCATCTCGGCGGCGAATTCGTGGGAGCCGGCCTCCGGTGCAGGGGGCATGGTGATGGCAAATGAGTCCGGCCCCTGCAGCTCATAGGCGTGCCCCGCGGTCGGGCTTTCCCATTGGCGGTAGATATTGTCCGGTTCCCGAAGATGGTCTTTGTTCTCCGTCGTGAACTCTTCGCGGAATGCGGGCACGTCCGCAAACGGCTCCGGGTCGTGGCAGTTGGTCCCGGCCACGAAGGCATCATAATGCGCCACATCTTCCAGAAGGCCGTTCGACTTGTGCGCGAGGCCTTTTGTAAAGTTGAAGATGTGCGGTGGCTTTTGGTCCCGGTTTGCTTTGTGTTTGTCAAAGGGGTTGTCGGTGGAAAGGTGTGTTGCGGCGTCGCGAACCGCAATCACGGTCGTCTTGCGATCGGGGTCCGGGAAAAGGCCGGGATGCTCTGGGTCAATGGGGTGGGTCATCGAAAAAATCCTTCTGGTTATGCTTGGCCGGGCCAGGGGCGTTGCTGCGCGGCGAAGTGCCAGTTGATGGCGCCTTCGGCGGCGGGGGCCGGGTTCGGAACATCGTTCAGGACGGTGGCGCCGTTCAGCGTGCCGCGGCTGTGGGCGTGGCGGCCGAACGCGGTGAGGCCAAGGTCCCCCTCGCCGCCGGAGAGGCGCACGCACCCATCGCCAGGAAAGAAGATGCCGGGCGTCTGGAGCGCGGCCGGGCGCTGGCGAACAATGAGGAATTCGGGCGTGTCGCTGGGCTCAGCCAGGAGCGCCACCAGGGTGTGAAGCGGCGCAAGGCCCATGGGGGCATCACCGTCCACCGCCCCACCGCTGGCCGTGGTGTCGGAAATGAAAAGGATCTCACCGCCGGCGCCCAGGCGCTCCACGATGAGCCATTCCGGGCCCGGTTCGCCGGTGCGCGCGGGGGCGCCATAGGGCCCCACCCGCAGCCGGTTCGCCATGGCCACGCGAAAGTGTGTCGGCAACATTGGGGTCTCCCTGCGAGAACCCCATGAGTGTGCCGGTCGCCCGTTTGCCGCCCGTCAGCCCCCCGTGAGCCGGCCGTGAATTGTGATGTGCGAGCCGGTTATTTCTCCCGCCAATAAAGCGAGGCACGGTCCACGCCCAGCCTGGCGTTGCCCAACGCCAGCATGAGCGGCCGGGGCCATCGCGATGACGGCCAACCCATCGCTTTGGCGCCGCCTCGCGGCAAGCAGACAACGATGAAACGGGAAGCCGAAACCATGCCGGGCGATCGGGTGTGCTCGTTACGCACATAGCCGCGCAAACCGGAGGGTTGGCGATGACCCGTTCGCGCCCGAGTTGCGCAACGGCACACGCTGTCAGATCGGAAAATCTGGAGCTGCCGATGGGCTCCCGTAGGTCGTAATTTCCGCATGCGAAACAACAGGATGCCACAGTCCCATGACCTTCTGTTTCACAGGACGTTTGCAGGGTGCTGCACTATGGCGGTGATGCGCGGCGTCGGTTGATGCCCTCCAGAACGGACCGATTGCCGGCAAGCTCAGGCCGAACTGCACCCTAACGAATTCCCCCCGGGATACGGGGAAACGGACAACGCTGGATGATCCGCGAGACACGCGAGCAAACCAACCTGGCGGCCCAGACTGTGCGGTTACATTGAAGGCTCAATCAACAGAACTTTGGCGTCGGAACACTTTTTACCAGGCGTTCAGTGTAGCGATGTTTCGGATGTGCAAACACTTCCGCCGCGCCGCCCTGTTCGACGATCTGACCGGCTTGTAACACGCTGACGGTGTCGCAAATCTCGCGGGCCACCTTAAGGTCGTGCGTGATAAGAATGATTGTGAGGCCGGTCTGGCGTTGGATATCGGCGAAAAGATCAAGGATTTGTGCCTGGACTGAGACGTCGAGAGCGGACAACGGCTCATCTGCCACCAAGATCTTTGGTGAGAGGCTGAGGGCGCGAGCAAGGTTCACACGCTGGCGCTGCCCGCCAGAAAGCTGATGCGGAAAGCGAGAGGCGAGCGCTTGGGAGAGGCCGACGCGCTCAAAGAGCCTCGACACTGCAGCGTCCCGTTCGGCAGGTTCGCCGCACCGGTGGATGTCGAGCCCCTCACGCACGGAGCGTCCGACTGACAAGCGTGGGTTCAAGACCGCACCAGAATCTTGAAACACGCACTGAACGGACCGGCGGAACGTTGCTGTCTCCCGGCGCGAGAGGCGCGCGGGATTGAGCCCACCCACCACGAGGCTGCCTCTGTCAGGCCGGACCAAACCAAGAAGAACGCGGCCGAGCGTGGTCTTCCCGGACCCTGATTCGCCCACAAGCCCGTGGCAGGCGCCCGCCTTGACACTGAGGCTGACATTGTCGAGCGCCGTCACAGTCGGTGCCTTGCGCAAAACGCCGCCGCCGTAGGAGACGGTCACGTTGGTCACCGCAATCATGCGGCAAGCTGCCAGCATCGGGCGGATCCGCCGTCGCGCGGGACAGTGGGGGGCGGCGCCGTGCACCGTGCATCGGCGTGCGGGCAGCGAGGGGCGAAGGCGCAACCAGGGGGCGTCGCGTCGTGGTCCGGCGCGGTGCCAATGAGGCGCGCGCGCTTTGCAAGGCCCGGGCGGCTTGCAAGGAGCGCGCGCGTGTAGGGGTGGCGCGGATCGAGGAAAAGGTCGCGCGTGGGGGCGATCTCCACAAGCTCGCCGGCGTAGAAGACGGCGGTGCGGTCGGCGAGCGCTGCGATGACGTCGAGGTCGTGGGTGATGAAGAGGACGGCCGTCCCGTGCCGCTCACGCAGCCGCTCAATCAGGGAGAGGATCTGCGCCTGTACGGTCACGTCAAGCGCGGTGGTGGGTTCATCGGCAATCAGAAGCTTTGGCGCCCGGGCAAGGGCCATAGCAATGATGACCCGCTGACGCTCGCCGCCGGAGAGCTGGTGCGGGAAGGCGCCGATGCGAGCGGGGGCGCCGCGGAGCTGAACCTCCTCCAAGAGCGCCAGAATGGACCGGCTGTCCGCGGATGAGCCCGCCGCGCGAAGGGCCTCCGCCACCTGCCGCCCGATGGGGATCAGCGGGTTGAGCCCCGACAGGGCATCCTGCGGCACCATCGCAATCTTTTGCGCCCGCACGCGTCGCATTGTGGCCCGCGGCGCGCCCACGAGCTCGATCCCGCCGTCGTCCGTGGCGAGGCGGATCGAACCATTGATGAGGGTTCGTGAGCGGGTGAAGGGCGGTCCATGGAGCTCAACGAAGGCTTTGGCGAATGATGACTTCCCCGAGCCGCTTTCGCCGACGATCCCGAGGATTTCGCCGGGCTCTAGAGTGATGTCGACACCGCGCACCGCCTCGATGGTCCGGTCCGCGAGGCGGAAGCGCACGCGGACGTCCCGCGCGGTGATGAGCGGCTCAGCCATGGGCACGCACATCGATGCGGTCGCGCACACCATCGCCGATGAGCTGAAAAAGCAGCGTGATGGCGACCAGCACCAGCGAGGGGACGCCAGACATCCACCAGGCGTTGACGAGATAGTCGCGCCCATCGCCGATCATCCGGCCGAGCGAGGCCGTTGGCGGCTGAACACCGACGCCGAGGAACGAGAGGCCCGCCTCCATCAGGAGAACGAGGGGAAAACTGAGCGTCAGCATCACCACGAGCGGCGAGGCAAGGTTTGGCAAGATGTGAACGAGCGCCACCCGTAGGCCACTCCCCCCAAGGGTGCGCGAGGCCTCCACGAAGGGTTCTTCGCGCAAGGTGAGGACTTGGCCGCGCACGAGGCGGGCGTAGGCCTCCCAGCGCACCAGGCCGATCATGACGATGAGCACCCAGATTTCGGTGCCCAGAAGCGCGATGCCGCACAGGAGGAGGAGAAGGTTCGGGAGCGTGATGAAGACATCGACAAGCCCCATGATGAGGCGGTCGACAAGCCCGCCGGCGAGCCCCGAGATGAGGCCAAGCGTGATCCCGAGGACGGCGCTGAAGATGAGGCCCAGCGTTGCGATCGCAAAGCTGGTGCGCACGCCATAAAGCGCGCGGGAGAGGAGATCGCGGCCCAGATTGTCCGTGCCCAGCGGATGAGCCCAAGTCCCTTTGTCGGCCCAAACGGGCGGGGCGGAGCGCGAGAGCATGTTGATGGCGTTGGGCTCGTGGGGCGCGATCAGGGGCGCAAACGCACCGGCGAGCACGATCGCGGTGAGGAGCAAGCCGGCGAGCCACAGGCCCGCGTTGGCAGGGGCGCGCGGGCGGGGGAGCGCCAGGGCCATCCTCAGCCCTCCAGCCGCACGCGCGGGTCGGCCGCGACATAAAGAAGGTCGATGATGAGGCTGACGGCGACGACGATGGCGGCATAGGCGAGGACGCCAAATTGGAGGACCGGAAAGTCGCGGTCCGCCACCGCGCCGACCAGAACGCGCCCGACGCCCGGCAGCGAGAAGACCGCCTCCACGAAGATCGACCCGTTGAGGACGGCGGCGATCTCGAGGCCGAGCACGGTGATGAGCGGGATCATGGCGTTGCGCAGGATGTGCGCCCGGGCGATCGCGCCATCGCCAAGACCCTTGCCGGCGGCGGTCATGACGTGGGGCGCGGTGATGGCGTCCAGCATTGCGGCGCGCATGAAGCGGGCGATGGTCGCAATCATCGGGATCGCGAGGGTGATCACCGGCAGGATATAGTGTTCGGGCGTGAGGAGCCCTGTGGAGGGGAGGACGCGCAAGTAATAGCCGAAGAAAAGGATGAGGGCGATGCCGATCACGAAGTGGGGCACCGCGTAGCCGAGGAACGCGAGGCCCATGCCGGCTTGCGTGAGCGGATTGTGCCGGTAAAGCGCGGCGGCGGCGCCCAGCGGCACACCGAGCGCGATGGCGAGGAGGAGCGCAAGGCCGCCAATGGTGACCGTCGCGCCGATCCGCTCCGCGTAGATCACCCACACCCGCTCGCCGGTGAAGAGGCTGCGGCCAAAGTCGCCCTGCAGCATGTTGGTGACGTAGACCTGGAACTGCACCCAAATCGGCTGGTCGAGGCCGAGTTTTGCCTCGAGCGCGGCCTGGTGTTCGGGCGTCAGCCCTTCCGGGTACATGCGCTCGAACGGCGTTCCGGAGTAGCGCAAGGTGACGAAGGCGATGACCAGGACCACGGCCATCGTGGCGATCGCCCGAAGGAGCCGCAGCGTCATGAAGCGGAGCATGGCGCTGCGGCCTCAGGGTTCAGGGCTTTGGGCTTAGTCGGCTGCGACTGTGATTTCGCCGGCCCGAAGCGGCAGCACATAAGGCCGTTGCGCGACGGGGATCTGGATCTCGATGCCTTCCTTCATGCCGTAGATCTCGTGGGGCTCATACATGAGGAGCCAGCCGGATTCCTCTTCGCCAAGCGCGAGGAGCTTTTCGTAGGCGGCCTTGCGCTCAGCGGGATCGGTGGCAAAGCGCACCGTCTCGTAGGTGGAGGCCCATTCGGGGTGGGAGGGCTGCCACATGGGCCGCTCACCGCGCTGGGCGACCCAGGAGCGGGACGACCAGTGTGTGTCCATGGCGCCCATGGGGTCTGGGTAGTACATCGGGTTCGACCAGGCGCGCACGTTCACTTCGTCGTAGTTGATCTCGTCCACCTCTTCGAGGGTGAGGTTGACGCCGCAGTCGGCCCACTGCTGCTGGATGACCTGCGCGGCAAGATCACCATAAAGATAATAAGAACGCGGGAACTGCGCCTTGATCTCTTCGCCGTTGTAGCCGGCGTCTTCCAGGAGGCGCTTGCCTTCTTCGGGGTCGAACGTGATGAGATCGAGCCCCTCGATGAAGAGCGGCGCGCCGTATTCTTCAAACTGGTGCGCGGTCGGGACGTGCGCCTTGCCGCCCCAAAGGCCGTCCACCATCGCCTGGCGGTCGGTGCAAAGGCGCAGCGCCTTGCGCACGCGCGCGTCATTGGTGGGCTCGTTGCCTTGGGAAATGATCCACACATGGAACATGGGCCACGTGACGCCCATCGTGGCGAGACCGTCGCCTTGCATGGCGTCTTCCTGGTCGGGCGGGATGTTCGTCACGATGTCGAACTCGCCATTGACGAGGCCCGTCACGCGGGACGCGACCTCTTGAACGTGCTCGAACGTCACGCGCTCCAGAGGCGCGGGCTCACCCCAAAAATCCTCAAAACGCTCAAGGACGGCGCGCTCGCGGGAGACGAAGTCGGCGACGCGGTAGGGGCCGGTGCCGACGGGGTTGAGGGCGGCCTCTTCAAAGCCCAGCGCCTCGTAGTGCTCCTTGGAGGTGATGCCGGCGGAGCGGGCCGAGATCATTGTCAGAAACAGGGGATCTTCGCGGAAGGTGTGGATGCGCACCGTTGAGGGGTCGATGACCTCGACGCGCTCGAAATTGTAGAACCAACGGCCATAGGACGGGGCGAGTTCGGGGTCTTTGTCGACGATCATGCGGTTCAGCGTGAAGGCCACATCGTCGGCATCCATGGTGGTGCCGTCGTGCATTGTGACGTTCTCACGGAGCTTGAATTCCCAGACGGTGGGTTCGATCTGCGACCACTCCGTGGCGAGGCCCGGCTTGAACGTCAGCGGTGTGGCGAAGGAGTTCCGCTCCACCAGCGTGTCATAGACGTTGTAGAGCATCGGGGCGCCGTTGTTGCCCGTCTGATCCTGCGGATCCATGTTCGGAATGTGGGTGGAGACGGCAATGCGCAATTCCTGCGCCGCCGCGCCCGTCACCAGACCGGCCGCGAGGGCGGTGGAGACGAGCAGCGTTTTCAACGTGTTCATGGAGGGCTCCTCAAGGGGTCAGGCGGTGAGCCAAAGCGGGTTCGTCCACGCTTTTGCGCCCGACGCGTCGGTGATGATTGCGCGGCACCATTGGCCGGCGAATTTTGTGAGCGGCAGGCGCGCGCGGGTGATCGCGGTGCCCGTCGCGCGCTCCGAAAGGGTGACGGGACCCACCAGCGCGACCGATTTTGCCGGCGATGAGGTGATGACGAGGTCGTCGCCCTCGCGCTCCACACTCGCGATGGTCGGGCCTTGCGTGGCGTAAAAGTGGCCAGCCTTCAGCGCCGCGAGCAGCGCGTCCGGGTCATTGTGCGCCGCCTTCACCATGACCCAGCCGCCGAATGCGTCCGCATCGTGAAAATGGCTGTCGTCGACGGCAATGCCGTTGAGCCGCCGGCCCTCCAGGAGGAGCGCGTCCCACATCTCTTCGCCGCCGCCGCGGGCGCAGTGGAGTTCGCTCGTGTGGTTGTAGGCCTCGATGGCGTGGGCGGCGTCGATGGTGCGCGCGTCTTCAAGGGTGAGCTGGTACCAGTGCGGGTGAGCGATGGCGACGAACGCGCCCGCCTCGGCGCAGCGCCGCGCGAGGGAGGGGCCGGTTTCGTCCGCGCGCGTCGCGGGAAAATCCGCAGGGAGACCGACCGCAAGGATGTGCCACTCCTCACCGCGCGAGGTTTGCGGCGCATGGACCTCGGCGCCTAGGATCGTGGTGAAGGTCGCTGTGCGGTAGGCGGTCGTGTCGGTGATGGGGAAATTGTAGTTGGGCCGAAAGTGGTCCGTCAGCGCGATGAAGTCGTAGCCTTCGTGCTGGTAGCGGGCGCACACCTCCGCGGGGTCAAGCCGGCCGTCGGAGTTGGTGGAATGCCCGTGCAGGTTGCCGCGGAAGAAGCTCCCCGGCGCTGAAAACGTTTCTAACACGCGCTCTCCCCAAAGGTGTTCGCGGGGCACGTAGCAATGATTGATGACAGGTTAATAACAGTATTGAACGGCGCCACATCACCAACTGAGAGATTTGGCGAACGATAAACTGGTGACGAGCGCTGCGAAGACCTTTGATATTTTCCAGAACCTGTTTAACAGGGCCCGTTGGAAGAGTTCGGGAAGGGCGCAAGGTGAGCGAGGCTGGGGCGCAGGAGATGGCGTTTGATCGCAAGGCGGTGATCTCGACCCTTGCGCGCGCAACGCGGGACGAGCTTGCCGCAGCGCTCGCCCGCCTTGGCGAGCCCGAGGGCTGGCGCTGGCTCCGCGCGCCAGAAACCGGCCTCATCATGGTGCGCGGCCGGGTCGGCGGCGGCGGCGGGCCGTTCAACCTTGGCGAAGCAACGGTCACGCGCGCAAGCGTGGTTCTGCCAAGTGGAGAGACCGGTCACGCCTACGCGCTGGGCCGGGATCGGATTGCCGCCGGACAGGCCGCGCTCCTCGACGGCCTTTGGCAGACAAAGGCCCGCGAGAGCGTGGAAGATGCGGTCCTGCGCCCCGTGCGCTGCCGCGTCCGCGACGAGGAGGCCCGCGCAGAGGAAGAAGCGGCCGCCACCACCGCAAGCTTTTACACTCTTGCGCGCGGGGATGATTGAATGCGGATCGCCCCCGCCTTCAACGCGCCGGTCTTCGATGCCGCAAACGCCTACCGCGCGATCCTCTCAGCCCTCTCCCGCCCTGGAACAGTGCACGACCTTCCCGCGCCGCCGGACCCGCCCGCGCCGCTCTCCCCGGCGATGTCGGCCGTCATCCTCACCCTTTGCGATTTCGACACGCCGCTGTGGCTGGCGCCCCCCTTCGCCGCAGTGAGGCGGTGGTGCGACTTCCACACCGGCGCCCCGATGGCGGAGCCGGCGGACGCCGCGTTCGCGGTCGCGCCGCTCGGCGCCGTGCCGGACCTCACGGCCCTTTCGCCCGGCACCGATGAGCGGCCCGACCGCTCCGCCACGCTGGTGATCGGCTGCGAGCGGCTCGGCGGCAGCGACCTCCGGCTGGCAGGCCCCGGGATCGATGGGACCACCCCTTTCGCCTCGGACGCACTGAGCCCGAAATTCCGCGCCGCATGGGCCGCGAACGGCCGGCGTTTTCCGCGCGGTGTCGACGTGATCCTTTGCGCCGGTACCCGGGTGGCGGCGCTCTCCCGCACCACCCGCATTGTCGAGGCCGGCTGATGTACGTTGCCGTCAAGGGCGGTGAGGCGGCGATCGAGGCGGCCCACACGCTGCTTGCCGCGCGCCGCCGCGGGCCCAAAGAACTGCCAGCGATGACACTCCCGCAGATCGTCGCGCAGATGGCCTATGCGGTGGATCGCATCATGGCGGAGGGCTCGCTCTACGACCCCGAGCTTGCCGCGCTCGCGCTGAAGCAAACCGGCGGCGAGATGATCGAGGCCATCTTTCTGATGCGCGCCTATCGCACCACCCTCCCCCGCTTTGGCGCCTCGCGCCCCATCGACACGGCAACGATGCGGCTCGATCGGCGCATCTCCGCCACCTTCAAAGATCTTCCGGGCGGGCAACGGCTCGGCCCCACCTTCGACTACACCCACCGCCTCCTCGACTTTGCCCTCGCCGCCGAGGGCGACGCACCCGCCCCGCCGCGGGTGAACAACCCCGAAGGGCCGATGCCGCGCGTCAGCGATCTCCTGAAGGGCGAGGGCCTTGTGGAGCCCGACGACCCCGGGCCGCAGGACGCGCCGCGCGACATCACGCGCGAGCCGCTGACTTACCCGCTTTCTCGCGCCGAGCGGCTCCAGGCGCTGGCCCGGGGCGACGAGGGGTTTTTGCTGGCGCTCGGCTACTCCACCCAGCGCGGATTTGGGCGCAACCACCCCTTTGCGGGCGAAATCCGCATCGGCGCCGTCGAGGTCGAACTCGATGTGCCGGAGCTTGGCTTTGCGGTCACCCTTGGCGAGGTGGTCGTCAGCGAGTGCCAGATGGTGAACCAGTTCACCGGCGGCGGCCTCGCGGGCGACGTGCCGCCCCAATTCACGCGCGGCTATGGCCTGGCGTTTGGTCGCCAGGAGCGCAAAGTGATGGCGATGGCGCTGCTGGACCGCGCGCTGAGGGCCGACGAGTTCGGCGAACCGCGCCTCGCCCCCGCGCAGGACGAGGAGTTCGTCATCTCCCACAGCGACAACATTCAGGCGTCAGGCTTCGTGGAGCATCTCAAGCTCCCCCACTATGTGGATTTTCAGGCCGAGCTTGATCTCGTGCGGCGCCTGCGGGCCGAGTGGGAGGCGCGCCCGGTCAAGGACGCGGCCGAATGATGGCGGACGGGGGCTACAACTTCGCCTACCTCGACGAGCAGACCAAGCGCATGGTCCGCCGCGCGCTCTTAAAGGCGGTCGCGATCCCCGGCTACCAGGTGCCCTTCGCCTCGCGCGAAATGCCAATGCCCTATGGCTGGGGCACCGGCGGCGTCCAGGTCACCGCCGCGATCCTAACACCCGACGACACGCTCAAAGTCATTGACCAGGGGGCAGACGACACCACCAACGCGGTCTCAATCCGCGCCTTCTTCGCGCGCACGGCGGACGTTGCGACGACGACCGAAACCCACGCCGCCACCGTCATCCAAACGCGCCACAGGATTCCTGAGGCCCCGCTCACAAACGACCAAATCCTTGTCTACCAGGTGCCGATCCCAGAGCCCTTGCGCTTTCTGGAGCCGCGGGAGACCGAAACGCGCACCATGCATGCGCTCGCCGAATACGGCCTCATGCACGTAAAACTTTACGAGGACATTGCCCGCCACGGCGAAATCACCACCACCTACGCCTATCCGGTGAAGGTCGCCGGGCGCTACGTGATGGACCCCTCGCCCATCCCGAAATTCGACAATCCGAAGATGGACGGGATGGCCGCGCTCCAGCTCTTCGGCGCCGGCCGCGAGCAGCGCATTTACGCGATCCCCCCCTACACACGTGTGAAAAGCCTCGATTTTGAGGATCACCCGTTCAGCGTGCAAAAATTCTCCGGCCAAAAGTGCGCGCTGTGCGGGGCGACCCACGTCTACCTCGACGAGGTGGTGACCGACGACGCGGGCGGGCGCATGTTCACCTGTTCCGACACCGACTATTGCGAGCGCCGCCGCGCCGCAGGGTTTTTGCCATGAGCGAGGCGCCGCTCCTTCGCGTGGAGGGTCTCACAAAACACTACGGCCGTCAGATCGGCTGCGAGGCGGTCAGTTTTTCGCTCTGGCCGGGCGAGGTCTTGGCGGTTGTGGGCGAATCGGGCTCCGGCAAAACGACGCTTCTGGGATGCCTTTGGGGCGACCTTACGCCGACCGGCCGCGTCACGTACCGCGATCAGGAGATGGGCGCGCTCAGCGAGGCGGAGCGGCGCGTCATCCAGCGCACCGAGTGGGGCTTCGTGCGCCAAAACCCGGCCGATGGGCTGCGCATGAACGTCTCCGCCGGCGGCAATGTGGGCGAGCGCTTGATGGCCATCGGCGACCGGCACTATGGCACCATCCGCCACACCGCCGCGGAGTGGCTGCGCCGCGTTGAGATCGATCCCGCGCGGATGGACGAGATGCCGACCGCGTTTTCGGGCGGGATGCGCCAGCGCCTTCAAATCGCGCGCAATCTCGTCACCCGGCCGCGGCTCATGTTCATGGACGAGCCCACCAGCGGGCTCGACGTTTCGGTCCAGGCGCGGCTCCTCGACCTTTTGCGATCGCTCACCCGCGACCTTGGCCTCGCCGTCATCATCGTGACCCACGACCTTGGCGTTGCGCGGCTGTTGTCGGACCGCATCATGGTGATGCGCGGCGGACGCGTTATCGAAACCGGCCTCACCGATCAGGTGCTCGACGACCCGAAAGAACGCTATACGCAGCTTCTCGTTGCCTCCGTCCTGCAGGTCGCCGGATGACCGCGCTCCGTTTCGAGGGTGTCGACAAGACGTTCGTGCGCCACCTCCATGGCGGGGCAAGGCTCCCCGTCCTGCGCGATGCGAGCTTCGCCGTTGCAGCCGGCGAGTGCGTCGTGCTGACCGGCCCCTCCGGCACCGGAAAGTCGACGATCCTAAAACTGGCCTACGGCAACTACAGGGCCGATCGCGGGATGATCACGGTGCGGCACGGCGAGATCGCAAAGATGTCCGCCGGCGATCCGCGCGAGATTCTTAGCGCCCGGCGCCGGCTCATCGGCTATGTGAGCCAGTTCCTCTCCGTCATCCCGCGGATCGGCGCGCTGGAGCTAGTGACCACCGCCGCCAAAGACGCCGGCCACGATGCGCCCGAAACTTGCGCGCGCGAGATGCTGGAGCGCCTCAGCCTCCCGAGCGCGTTGTGGCCGCTGCCGCCGGCCACCTTCTCGGGCGGCGAGCGCCAGCGGGTCAACATCGCGATCGGCATGGTGGGCCGGCACCCTGTGCTGCTGCTCGACGAACCCACCGCATCCCTCGACAAGGCCAATCGCGACACCGTGGTGGCGCTCGTCAACGAAAAGCGCGCGGCGGGTGCGGCGATCCTCGCCATCTTCCACGACCAGGCGGTGCGCGAGGCGGTCGCGACCCGCACCATCGACGTTGCCGCCTTCGCCCCGCACGAAACGGCCGCGCCATGAAACTTAGCGAAGCGCCCACCATCCATGAGAGCGCCGTCGTCGTCGCGTCGAGCCTTGGCCGGTGGACCGAGGTGCAGGCGCGATGCCGGCTCAACGAGGTGAGGCTCGGCGACTATTCTTACATCTCTGAGGGAAGCCAGGCCGATCACGCCACCATCGGCAAGTTCGCCAACATTGCCGCATACACCCGCATCGGCGCCACCAACCACCCCATGTGGCGCGCCAGCCAACACCACTTCGTCTATCGCGCCGGCGACTATTTTGAGGGCGAGACCAACGAAACCGCCTTCTTCGACTGGCGGCGGTCAAACGGCCCAAAACTTGGCCACGATGTTTGGCTCGGCCATGGGGCCATCGTCCTCCCCGGGGTCACCATTGGGGATGGCGCGGTGGTGGGGGCCGGCGCTGTGGTGAGCCGCTCGGTGCCGGCCTACCAAATCGCAGTCGGCGCGCCGGCCCGGGTGGTGAAGGCCCGCTTCTCGCCAAACATTGCGGAGCGCATGGCAGCGCTTGCCTGGTGGGATTGGCCGCACGACACCCTGCGGCGCGCGCTGCCGGACTTTCGCGCGCTGAGCGCCGAGGCGTTCCTCGAAAAGCACGAGGGCGCGTCACCTTGATGTCATCGTGCACCACTACCGTCTGCGCGGTGGGATGGGGCACGTGACACATGACCCAACGCAGGACAAACTGGAACGACCTTCATCGGACGCTCCGCGACGCGATTGCAGAGGGCAGGCTGAAGCCGGGCCAAAGCCTTCCGACCCAAGCCGAACTCTGCGCCAAGCATGGCCTGTCGCGCCACGCGGTGCGTCTGGCGCTGGCCGCCCTGGAACGCGAGGGGCTTTTGGAGAGCTGGCAAGGCAAGGGCGTGTTCGTCAAAACCGCCCGGCTTGCCTATGAGATCGGCCCGGCCACGCGCTTTTCGAGCAACATGCAGGCTGCCGGCATCGCGCCAGGCCTAAAATTTCTGCGCGCGATGAGACGGCCGGCGGACGCTGAGGCCGCGCGGCTCCTGGCGCTGGCGCCCGGTGAACCGCTCCTCACCGCAGAGCTCGTGCGGCTTGCCGATGAGGCCCCGGTGGTTCTCGCGCGCCACAGTGTGCGGGCAAGCCGTTTCCCGAACTTCGGCGGCGATGTCAGTGAGACGCATTCCATCACCAAGGCGCTTGCGCGGGGCGGGGTGCAAAACTTTCGCCGTGCCAACACCGTCATCGAAGCGCGCCTTGGCACCCAGCAGGAGGCGGCGTGTCTGGGCATCACGCCCACCCAGCCGGTGCTCATTTCCACCGGCGTCAACGTCGATGCGGAGGAGCGGCCCGTGGAACTCTCCGTCGCCATATCGCGCGGAGATCGGCTCGCGTTTTGCCTGGCCACCCAGTAGAGACCGTAGAACTCACCAAATAAATTATTTGGTGAGTTGGCCAAACGGCTCAACATGTCACGTCAATGTCTTGGATGCGATGGTACGCGCTTTGCCAAAGACACGCGCTTGACAGGTGATGCCATGCCTTTCCTTTCTCGCCGCCAGCTTTTGGCGCACGTGGGTGCCGGGGCAACCGTTCTGACCCTTGGCCATCTTCTGGACCCGACCAAAGCCCTCGCCACCACCGCGGACGCTGTGGATGAGATGCTGTCCGGCCAAGAGCCCAAGCACGGCGGCACGCTGACCTACGGCCAGACCTATCCCAATTGGGCGCTCGGCCAGTCCAACCGCGGCGAGCACCCTTATTTCTGGCTCGACCTTCTGACCCGCTCGGTCTGGAACGGCCTCACCTGGGTGGACGAGGACCTCAACGTCCAGCTTGAACTCGCAACGCGCCTTGAACCGAGCGACGACCTGACCGTCTGGGACTGCGACCTTCGCGAAGGCGTCATGTTCCACGATGGCACGGAGATGACTGCCGACGACGTCATCGCGTCCATGAATTTCCATAAAGACGCCATCGGCCTCATCCGCCAAAACATCGACCGGATGGAAAAGCTCGGCTCCCACTCCGTCCGCTTCCATCTCGTGTCGGCAAACGCAGAATTTCCGTACGCGCTCGCCGAATACCGGGCGATGATCCTTAAATCCAACGAGAACGCCGACGAGATGGGCTTTGACGGGATCGGCACCGGCCCCTTCCGCCTCGTCGAGATCGACAACGCGCGCCAGTTCCGCACCGAGCGTTTTGAGAACTATTTTGGCACCGGCCCCTATCTCGACGAGCTCATCGGCGTCGTCACCATGGGCAACAGCGCCATCAACGGGTTCCGCGCCGGTCAGCTGAACGCGGTTTGGAACATCGACCCCGGCCAGATCGAGCAGTACAAGGATGCTGGCGCAGAAATCCACGCGTCCCCCGCCGGCGACCAGTTCTGGCTCGTTATGCCCAAGAACGTGTCGTTCCCCTGGAATGATGTGCGCGTGCGCAAAGCCATGTCGCTCGCCATCGACCGCCCCGCCATCAACCGCATCGTCTATGATGACCCCGAAGGCTGGACCGGCAACGACAGCCACATGACCGGCGTCAACAAAGAATTTCTTCCCCGCGAGACCGAGCGGGACGTCGCCCAAGCCAAGGCGCTCCTCACTGAGGCAGGCTATGGCGAGGGCGTCACCCTCCCCGCGATGGTGTTTTGCCCCTCCTTCCCGGAAGAGCCGCGCATCTACCCCATCGTGACGGAGAGCCTTGCGGAAGCCGGCATCAACCTCGAATTCCAGGAGCGCCCCTGCGACGGTTTCAACCCGTTTGTGAGCGCGGTCAACCAGCCCATCGGCCGCCCGCGCCGCAACCTCGTCGGCCCGCGCAACCCGTTCATCAACCTCTCCCGCGCCTCCTCGCAAAACGCTGCGGAGCCGGGCGGCTGGTCGGGCGCGGACTCGGAAAAATACGACGCCCTCATCCTGGAGGCGGTTGGCACGCCGGACGAGGCCAAGCGGCTTGAACTTTACCAAGACGCCCAGCGCATCCTTCAGGAGAACGTCCCCGGCATCATGCTCGGCGGGCGGCGCAACATGGTCGCCCACCGGCCAGAAGTGAAGAACGCGCGCTCGCACAGCCAAAACTGGTCGAGCCGCTTCGAATACATCTGGATCGACGCTTAACATCTGCGGGCGGCCTTCGGGTCGCCCGTTTCATTTGTTTTGGGGAACGGACATGCTGACACGCCGTGATCTTCTGACGGGTTCTGCCGCCATCATTGGCGTTGGCGCCATGCCGACGAACGCTTTTGCCAGCCTCGACGCGTTCGTGGACGGGCTCATCGAAGGGCAAACGCCGCGCCAAGGGGGCACACTCACCTACGGCAACCCGGTGCCCAACTGGGCGCTCGGGCAGTCAAGCAACGGCCGCCATCCCTATTACTTCATGGACATCCAGACGCGCGCCATCTGGAACGCGCTCACCTGGGTGGACGAGAATCTCGACGTTCAGCCCGAGCTTGCCACGTCCTACACCCCGGACGACACGGCAAGCGTCTGGGATTACACGCTGCGTGAAGGCGTCTTCTTCCACAACGGGAAGGAATTCACCTCAGACGATGCGGTTGCCTCCTGTCAGTATCACGCCCTGGGCGGCGTCGGCTTCTTCAAGCAATATGTTGACCGCGTGGAAGCAACAGGCAAATACTCGATCCGCTTTCACCTAACGCGGCCCAACATCGAGTTTCCTTACGCGACAGCCGAGTATCGCGCCATGATGGTGCCGGCGACGGGTGACATGGACACCATGGCCGCCGACGGCATCGGCACCGGCCCCTTCCGCCTCCTTGAGATTGACAACAAGCGCCAGTTCCGCGCCGAGCGCTTCGGAGACTATTTTCTTGGCGATCGTGTTTACCTCGAGGGCCTCCAGGGCGTGCTCGCCATGGGCCCCAACGCGATCAACGGCTTCCGGGCCGGGCAATTCGACGCCATCCTGAACGCCGACCCCGGCCAGTTCGATCAGTTCCGCGACGCGGGCGCCAAGGTTTCCACCGCCCAATCCGGCGACCAGTTCTGGGTGATTTTGCCAAAGAACCTCAACTTCCCGTGGAACGATGTGCGCGTGCGCCGCGCCATGTCCCTCGCGGTGAACCGGCCCCAGGTCAATGCCATCATCTACGCAGACCCGGACGGCTGGACCGGCAACGACACCCACATGAACGGCGTCAATGCCGAGTTCCTGCCGCGCGAGGTGGAGCGCGACGTCGACGAGGCCCGCCGCCTTCTGGCCGAAGCCGGCTATCCGGACGGGATCACGCTCCCGGCGATCAACTATTGCCCCACCTACCCCGAAGAGCCGCGGCTGTGGCAGGTGGTGGGCGAGAGCCTTCGTGAAGCCGGCATTTCGGTGGAGTTTGCCGAGCGTCCCTGTGACGGTTTTAATCCGTTCGTCATGGCCGTGAACGAACCCATCGGGCGCCCGCGCCGCAACCTCGTCGGCGCGCGCAACCCCAACATCAACCTGTCGCGCGCTTCAAATCTGAACGCTGCCGAACATGGCGGCTGGGACGGGCCGGGCTTCGAGCGCTACAACGAACTCCTCGCCACGGCCGCGCAAACCCTCGACCCGGAACTGCGGCTCGAAATCTACCATGAGATGCAGCGGATCGCCCAGGATGAGGTCCCCGGCATCATGATCGGCGGGCGGCGCACCAACATCGTCCACCGCCCAGACGTGAAGAACCTTCGCCCCCACACCCAGCTGTGGCAGCCGCGCTACGAAGGCGTCTGGCTCGACCGATAGTTGGCAGACCGGGCGCTCGCAGATGCATACAATCCTTGCCCTCGTTCTGCGCCGGCTCGCGCTATCGGGCCTGATTGTCACGATGGTGTCGGCGCTCGTCTTCGTCGGCACCGAAATTTTGCCCGGCGACGCGCTGGATAGCACCATCCCCGCGGACGAGCTCATCTTCTATACTGAGGAAGACCTTGCCGCGATGCGCGCCGAGCTCGGCCTCGACAAGCCGCCGCTGGAGCGGTTCGTCAACGTCTTCACCGGGCTCGTGACGTTCGACTTCGGCGTCACTATCATGACCCGTGAGCCGGTGCTGGATGCCATCTGGCACCCCATGCTGAACTCGTTGTTGATGGCGGGGCTTGCGGTCCTCATCACACCGCTGATTGCAATCGCCCTCGGTGTCACCGCCGCGCTCCGCCCCGGAGGCCATCTCGACGGCGCCGTCTCGGCGGGCACACTCTTCACGTACTCGATGCCCGATTTCGTGGTCGGCAACGTTTTCATCATCGTCTTTGCGCTGCAACTGGGGCTCGCGCCAGCGGTCCTCATGATCGCGGAAAGCGCGCCGGCCTGGCAGATCCTTTCCGCCGCCATCCTGCCTGTCGCGGCGCTCACGGTGTCTGGCGTTGCCTACCAATTCCGCCTTCTGCGGGAGGGGATGGTCGACGCGCTGGGATCCGAATTCATCGAGCGGGCGCGCCTTGCTGGCGTCCCGGAATGGCGCCTTGTGGTGCGCCACGCGTTGCCGGTCGCCATCATCCCGATGCTGAACGGCACGGCGCAGTTCGTGGCCGCAATCTTTTCCTCCGTCGTCGTCATCGAGGCGGTGTTTCGCTTCCCCGGCATCGGGCTCGAACTCATCCGCGCCGTCGCCCAGCGGGAGGTGCCCACGGTCCAGGCGATCACGTTCCTGGCGGCCAGCGCCGTCATCATCTCAAACCTTTTGGCCGACATTGCGCTCCTCGCGCTCGACCCCCGCGTGAGGCGCCGCCATGGCCGTTGAGGCGCTCCCCGCCCCGCGCACGAGCCGCCTTCGCGAGGCACTCGCCTCGCCACTCACCGCCATCGGCGTTGCGCTCGTCGCGATCCACTTGGTGCTCGCGCTCTTCTCGCCGTGGATCGCGCCCCACTCCGTGAGCGCGATCTTCACCGATGGCCTCACCCCGCCCTCCGCCGACCATTGGCTCGGCACCGACCAGATCGGCCGCGACTACTTGAGCCGTCTGATGTCAGGGGGCCGGGTGGCGCTTCTCGTCTCGGCCATCGGCGCGGCCGTCGCTGTCGCAGTCGGGACTGTCCTTGGCCTCATCGCCGGCTACTTCGGCGGCATCTTGGACGACGCGATCATGCGCGTGACGGACGCCCTGATGGCGGTGCCCGAACTTGTCCTCATCGCGATCCTCGTCCTCACCTTCGGCAAGGACATCGCGGCGCTCAGTGTCATCGTCGCCATTGTCTACACCCCCGGCGTTGTGCGCGTGGTGCGCGCCAAAACCGCCTCCATCGCCACGCTCGACTATGTGCGCGCGGCGGAACTTCGCGGCGAACCGGTCCCGCGGATCCTTCTCGTGGAGATCGCGCCCAACCTTGGGGGCCTTCTCGCGGTGGAACTTGCGATCCGCATGTCGTCGGCAATTTTGAAGATCAGCGCGCTCTCCTTCCTCGGCCTTGGGATCAGCCAGCCGACGCCCGATTGGGGCCTCATGGTCCAGGAGGCAATGGCGGTCGTCTTCACTGACCCATGGTTCCTCATCTTGCCCGCTGCGGCGCTCTCCTCGCTCATCATCGGCATCAACTTTGCCGTCGATGGCCTGTCCCGCGCCTACGGCATCAGCGCGAAGGGCACGCGATGAGCGCCCATGTCAGCGTCGATGCGCTCACGATCGTCTTCGGCAAACCCGGAGAGGAGCGCGCCGCGGTGGATGACGTGTCGCTCCAAATCGGGCGCGGCAAAACGTTCGGCATCGTGGGCGAATCAGGGTCAGGCAAGTCGACGCTGGCGCGCGCGCTCCTTGGCCATACGCGCCCGGGTGCGCGGGTCGCGGCCGGGCGGGTGCGCGTTGGCGAAGCGGATGTCTTCGCACTGTCCGGGCGGGCGTTGCGCGCCTTTCGCGGCGGCGCCGTGGCGATGGTGCCGCAGAACCCGCTCTCATCGCTGACGCCGCACCGCACGATCCACCAGCAGCTTCACGAATTGATCACGCTGCACACGGAGCTCGCCGGCAAGGACGCCCACGACCGCGTGATCGAACTCATGGTGCGCACGGGGCTTCCAGACCCGAAAGCGCTTGCAAAACGCTATCCGCACGAGCTGTCGGGCGGCCAGCGCCAGCGCGTGGTGATCGCCTCGGCGCTCATTGCAAAACCATCGCTCATCGTGCTCGACGAGCCGACGACGGCCCTCGACAAAACCGTCGAAGCGCGCGTTCTGGCGCTTGTGACAGAGGTCGCCCAAGAGCTCTCCGCAACGCTCGTCTACGTCAGCCACGACCTCAATGTGGTCGGCGCAATCTGCGAGGACGTTGCGGTCATGCGCGACGGACGCCTCATCGAGCACGGGCCGGCGCGGACGATTTTTGCGAACGCTGAGGCGTCCTACACACGCCACCTGATCGAAGCGATCCCGATCCTGACCGCAACCCCCGCGCCAGCAATCGGTATTGAGGGCCCGCCCGTTCTGACGGTCAAAAACCTCACGTTCCACTATGGACGGCGGGCGCTCTTCGCGAGGCCGGCGCAACCCCAGCTTTCAAACCTGTCGTTCACCGTCGCGGCCGGCGAAACGCTTGGGCTCGTGGGCGAATCGGGGTCTGGCAAGTCGACCCTTGCATCCCTCATCGCCGGCGCCCTCTCGGGCCACGACGGCACCATGCGCCTTTGCGAAACCACGCTGGAAGGCTCGGCCCGCATGCGCGAAAAATCGCTGCGCCGCGAGATCCAGATGGTCTTCCAAGACCCCCTCTCGTCGCTCAACCCAGCGCACACGGTCGGCGAGATCATCGATCGGCCCACCCGGCTCTATTTCGGCGAGACGGCCGCCGGCGCACGGGAGAAATCGATAGCGCTCCTTGCCGAACTCGACCTCTCGCCGGATCTCTTGTCACGCCGGCCGCGCGAGCTCTCCGGCGGGCAGCAGCAGCGCGTTGCGGTCGCAAGAGCGCTCGCGGCCGATCCCAAACTTCTCATTTGCGATGAAGTGACGTCGGCGCTTGACGTGACGGTGCAGTCTCACCTCATCGCCCTCATCAAGAGGCTGCAGCTCCAGCGCGGCATTGCGTGCCTTTTCATCAGCCACGACCTTGCCGTCGTGTCCGACATGTCTCACCGCATCCTGGTGCTGGAGCGCGGGGAGGTGCGCGACTACGGCCCGCGCGACCACGTCATCGCGTCGCCGCAAACGGACTACACAAAAATGCTGCTGAGCGCTTTCCGCGCGACCCAAGCGCTGCGGCAGGAGCGCGCCCGCCCCGCCATGGCATCGTAGGGCGGCGCGGCCATGCAAACGGCGAACGAGCCGTGGCGGGCCGTCTACCGAGATTTGCGCAAGGACATCGATGAGGGCGCCTTGCGGCCCGGGGATGCGCTGCCGACCATCGCGGCGCTCTCGGCGCGAACGGGGCTGAACGCCTATGCGGCGCGGCGCGTCATGGAGCGGCTCCGCGACGAGGGCCGCGTCCTCAGCCGCCAAGGCCGGGGCTTCCAGGTTGCAGCGCCGCGCGTGCCTTACCGGGTGGGGCAACGGCCCCGGTTCACAAGCGCGATGACCGCCCAGGGTTTTGCGGTCTCGACCGACTTTGTGGCCGCAGGGCGCTGGCGCCTCTCGGATGCGATGGCACGGCGGATCGGTGCCCCCCGGCGGCCCGCGCACCTGAGCGCCCAAATGCTGCGGCGCCTGGACGGGAAGCCGGTCGCCCTCACCCGCGTCATCTTCCCCCCGAACCACACCGAGGGCGTGCTGGACGCACTCTTTGCCACAAAGAGCGTCACAGAGGCGCTGCGGGCCGTCGGCGTCGCCGACTTTGAGCGCACCCACACCGAAGTCAGCGGGCGCCTCCCCACCGCCAGCGAAGCGCAGACGCTCGACATTGCCCGATCGGACCCTGTGATCGTGACCACCGGCATCAGCGTCGACACGAACGCGCCCAAAACCGTCGTGGAACTCAACGAAACCATCTGGCGGGTGGATGGTGTGCGCCTCACGTTCTGAGCGGCCCCGTTGAGCCGCAAACCTTCGCAGTTTGTGTGATGGTTTTGTGATGTTTGCCGACGGTCCCGGCGCGCGTCACGGCCCTGTCACGCTCACGCGGTCGGGTCGGGATGCGACGCTCGAGAGCGTCCGTGCGCTGCAAAGCGCGGAACATTTCCTGCCGAGGACGAACAAAAATGCTTCGCATGACCGCCGTTCTGGCCGCGCTGATGGCGACCACCGCCATCGCGGAGGCCAAAATCACCGTCACCTGCCTCACCGCCGCGGGCCACCTCACCCGCCAGCACGAGCCGCTGGTGGAAAAGTTCAACGCCATGCAGGACGAGATCGAGGTGGTCTACGCCGCCCCCTCGAAGAATTATTCGGACACGCACCTGCGCCTCTTCCGCTCGTCCGCCACGGGCACGCTGCCCGACTGCGCGTTCACCGCGTACAACCAGCTCCCCTCCCTCGCCCGTGCGCTTGCCGAGCGTGGCCAGATCGTCAACCTTGACGCGCTGATTGCCGAAAAAGAGCCGGAGGGATGGAAGGAAGAAAACTACACCGAGCAAATGCTCGATCTTGGCCGCGTCGACGGCGTCCAATACGGGATGCCCTTCAACGCCTCGATGATCCAGTGGTACTATAACGCTGACCTCTTCCGTGAGGCCGGCCTCGACCCCGAAAACTTCCCCACCGACTGGGATGGCTTCTTCGAGGCTGCCAAAGCCATCGACGCCCTCGGTGATGACACCATCCCCATGGGCAAGTGGCTCCTCTACGGCGATGACTGGGGCTTCCAGACGCTCATCCTGCAGCAGGGCGGGCGCATGATGAGTGCTGACGGCATGGCCGTCGCCTTCAACGAAGAGGACCGTCACATTGAGGCGCTCAAGATGGCGCGCCGCTTCGTGACCGACGGCGGCTTCCAAGTCGATCTTGATTGGGACACGACCTCCACCGCCTTCACCGAAGGGCGGCTTGGGATGCTTGGCACCTCCCCCGCAGGCGCGGCGCGCATTGCCGAGCGTGTGGGTGACGCCTTTGACCTTCGCACCACGCCCTACACGGTCTGGAACGATGAGGCGGGACTTCTCCCCACTGGCGGCAACGCGGCAGTCATCTTCGGCGATGATCCCGAACAGATCGCAGCCACCTGGGAGTGGGTAAAATTCGTCACCGGCCCGCAAGGCCAAGACTTCGTCTCCAAGGCCACCGGGTATTTGCCGACCAACCAGGGCGCCCTCGCGCCCGAACTTCTGGGCAACTACTACGACGAGAACCCCTACTTCGCGACGCCCTCCAAACAGTACGACCGCGCGGGCCCTTGGTCGGGCTATCCGGGCACCCAGTCGGAGCGGATTTGGCGTGAGCAACGCGACATCATCCGCGCTGTCATGGAGGGCGACCGCGCGCCCGAAGAGGCGGCTGACGAACTCGTCGATGTCGCTGAACGGATGATGCAGCGCTAACGGCCGTCGGGCGGCGCTTGTCGCCGCCCAACCTTGTTCGCGGAGGCCGGCACGGGCCGGCCTCGGGGCGGCGCTTGTCGCCGCCCAACCTTGTTCGCGGAGGCCGGCACGGGCCGGCCTCGGGGCGGCGCTTGTCGCCGCCCGACCTTGTTCGCGGAGGCCGGCACGGGCCGGCCTCGGGGCGGCGCTTGTCGCCGCCCGTTCTATCTCGCGGAGGCCGCAAATGGCACAGCTTTCCCTTGACTCCATCAAGAAATCCTACGACGCAACGGAAGTCTTGAAGGGCGTTTCGCTCGACATCGCGGACGGTGAGTTCGTTTCGCTGGTGGGTCAGTCGGGCTGCGGAAAGTCGACGCTCCTGCGCATCATTGCCGGTCTTGAGGCGCCCGACGCTGGCGAAGTCGCCATCGACGGCGTGCCTGTCAACGATCTGCCCCCGAAGGCGCGCAACATCGCAATGGTCTTTCAAGACTACGCGCTTTATCCGCACATGAGCGTTGCCGACAATTTGGCAATGCCCCTCATCATGGCGCGCCTGCCCCTTGCCGCGCGCCTGCCGATCGTGCGGCACCTGACGCCAAAACACCGGTCAGAGCGGCCGGGGATCCGCGGGGCGGTGGAAAAGGTGGCACACCAGCTCCGCATCGAACACCTTCTGGACAGGCGGCCGGCCCAGCTTTCCGGGGGGCAGCGCCAGCGCGTCGCGCTCGGCCGCGCCCTTGTGCGCGATCCAAAGCTCTTTCTGATGGATGAGCCGCTGTCCAACCTTGATGCAAAGCTTCGCGTTCAAGTGCGCAAAGAAATCGCAGAACTTCACGCGACGTCGGGCCTCACGTTTATCTACGTGACCCACGATCAGACCGAGGCGATGACGATGTCCGACCGGGTCGCGCTGATGCAGGGCGGGACGTTTCTCCAGGTCGGCAGCCCCAACGCGCTCTACACGGACCCGCAGAAACTCGATGTGGCAAAATTCATCGGCTCGCCAGAAATCAACGTTTTGCCGGGCGAGCGGCGAGGCGGTCACGTCGCGCTGATGGGCCGGGCGCTCAACCTTGCCATCGACGGGGAGGGCCCCGTGCAGCTTGGGTTGCGACCCGAGGCGATTGCGGTGGCGGACGCGCCAGGCCTCATCTTCCCGGCGGAGCTTGACCGGGCGCAGCTCATCGAGCTTCCCTTCCAGAAGCGGCTTCTGGAAGACCTTGGCCCGGAAATCCTGCTCCACGGGCATTTCGCGGAGCACCCTGAGACTGACGTGCGCATCCGCGCGCAAAAGAGCGGAAAGCTCCGCATGGACGGCCCCACCGCGAGCCGCGATGAACTGACCGCCCTCATCGACCCCGACATGATCCTGGCCTTCGACGCGGCCGGGGAGCGCCTCGCCGCCCACACCCTCGCCCTTCAGCCGGCGGGCGCGGCCTGATGGCCCGCACGGCAGCCGAGCGACGCCAGACCCGCCTTGCCTACGGGCTCATCGCTCCGGCAACGTTCCTCATTCTTCTGATTTACGTCGGCCCAATTCTGGTCGTTTTCGGCATGAGCCTCACGGACTACACGCTCGTCTCCGATTACTACGAGTTCGTGGGTCTCGAAAACTATTCGCGGATGCTGGAAGAAGAACCCTTCCGCAACGCCCTTTGGAACACCTTTGTCTACGCCGGTTTTCTGGCACCGCTCGCGTTCGGCCTCGGCCTTATCATTGCGATCGCGATCCAGGAGCGCAAACAGTTCCGCTCGATCCTGGAAGTCCTGTTCTTTCTTCCGGTGACGGCGACCTTGACCGCGATGGCCCTTGTCTGGGCCGCACTCATGGACAGCCGTCAGGGCGTTCTGAATGGAACGCTCGACCTCATGGGCCTGCCGGTCCTCAATTGGCTGGGCTCCCCAGACCTTGTGTTGATTTCGCTCGCGATCATTTCGCTTTGGGCACTGATGGGTTTCAACATGGTCCTCTTTCTGGCGGGGTTGACGGCGATCCCAAAGTCGCTCTACGACGCCGCCGCCATTGATGGGGCCGATGGCGCCATCGATAAGTTCTTGCGCGTCACGTGGCCCATGCTCGGCCCCACCGCCATGTTCGTCGCCGTCACCACCTCCATCACCGCCTTCAAGATTTTTGACACTGTCGCCGTTCTCACCCAGGGCGGGCCAAACCGGGCGTCAGAGGTCTATCTCTACCTCGCGTATTTGGAAGGCTTTGAGTATTTCAACATGGGATACTCGGCAGCGCTGTCGCTCATCTTCCTTCTTATCGTTTTCGCGTTCGCGTTGATTCAAGCGCTCTTCATCGACCGCAAGGTGCACTACTGATGGCCGGGATTTCTACGACAGCCGTGCGCGCGCCCTTCAGCCTCACACGCCGGCGCATCGCCTTTCATGTGGGAACGCTGTTCTTGTTCCTCGGCGCATGGATCATGATCTTTCCGTTCATCTGGATGGTGTCCTCCAGCTTGAAACCGACGGACGAGGTTTTCGACAAAAATTTCACGATCTGGCCCAACACATTCGCCGGCTTCGATAATTACTACAAGGTTCTCTTCGAGCAACCATACCTGACGTTCCTAATGAATTCATTCATCGTGTGCGCTGGGATTTTGATCGTACAACTCCTCACCGCCATCCCCGCCGCCTACGCCCTCGCAAAACTTAAATTCCGTGGTTCGACAATCCTTTTCGGCGCCGTCCTGGCCGGCATCACAATCCCGATCAACGTCACGTCGATCCCGATCTATGTTGGCATCGTCAAAGTTGGCCTCCTCGACACCTACGTCGCGATGATGTTCCCCTTCTTCGTCTCCGTTTTCGCGATCTTCCTCTTCCGCCAATTCTTTCGAACCTTCCCCGACAGCATCATTCAAGCCGCGCGCGTCGACGGCTTTACGGAGATCGAGATCATCCTGCGCCTCATCATCCCGTCCGCCGTCCCTGCGATCGCAGCGTTCAGCGTCTTTTCATTTGTCGCGCACTGGAACGATCTTTACTGGCCGCTCATCGTCGTCAGCAGCCAAGAAAAGATGACCGCGACCCTTTCCATGCTCCAATACCAATCCGCATTCGACAATGACTATGGCGGCGCCTTCGCAGCGGCGACCGTCATCACCGCGCCAATGGTGGTCGCCTTCCTGCTCGCGCGGCGCCTTTTCATCTCAGGCATCACCATGACGGGCGTGAAGGGCTAACATGCTGAAATTTATCGTCATCGCCGACACCCACATCGTCCCCGAAGGCCAGCGTTCCCACGGGCTCGACACGCTCGCACGGCTGAACGCCGCCGTCGCCTTCATCAACGAGCGCCACGCCGACGCCGACTTCGTGATCTTTGCCGGCGACCTTGCCGACCGCGGTGAGGCGGAGGCTTATCTCCGCTTCAAGGCCGCAATCGCTGCCCTGACACCAAAGACAATCCTGACGCTCGGCAACCACGACCACCGGCCAACCTTTCTTGATATTTTCGGCCAAGATCTTGCCGCGGAAACCAGCTCTATCGATCACGTGATCGACGAAAAGGGCGTCCGCGTCGTGGTCTTGGACAGTTCTGATCCAGACCTCCGCGGCGCCGGCCGACTGGAGCTCCAGCAACTGTCATGGCTGGAACAACAACTTGGCGATGCTGGCGATCGCCCCGTGGTCATCGTCCTTCACCACAACATCACCCCGTTTCATGTCCAAACCGACTTCATCATCCTGGAAGAGCCGGACGCGCTCGTGACGGTGCTGCAAAAGGCGGGCAATGTGCGTCAGGTCATCAGCGGCCACGTTCACATGACAACATCGGGTACGGTGGGCGGCATCCCGTTCACAACATTTGCGGGCGCGCACTACTCCATCGAGCCAACCCTTGAAAGCCGCTCAGGCCCTGTGCCGGCGCCGGTCGCCCGGCGCGACGGCCCCGGACAGATCGCCGTTGTCCTGTGCGACGATCAATCGGTCGTGGTTCACATGGAAAATTTTCTGGACGGCAACGCAGTCATGTCGCCAGAGCTCTTTTCGTGGAGCTGAGCTTTGCCGGTTCAGCGAGCGCCGAAAAATTCATGAAGCGTGGCGTCGAACGCATCCAAGCGTTCGATGATCGCGTCCGCGCCGCGTTCGCGGAGGCGCTCGGCATGGCCGGGGCGGCAGTGCGCCCCGCCGGTAAAGCCGATCACGGTCATGCCCGCGCGCCGTCCGGCTTCAACGCCTGACGGGCTGTCTTCCATCACCACCGTCTGCGCAGGGTTTGCCCCGAACTGCGCGGCCGCAAACAGAAAAATGTCCGGCGCCGGCTTTCCCCTCTCCACCAGCACGGTTGAGAAAATGCGCGGATAGAACGCGTCCAAAAGCCCCGTCTCCAGAAGGCCGGAGAAGAGCTTTGTTGGCGCAGAACTTGAGGCAACGCAGCGGGGAGCATTGAGCCTCCCCAAGAGGTCAAAGATCCCGGGGATCGGCAAGAGGCGCGTGCGGTAGGCGGCGATGATTTTGGCCTCGACGGCTGCCCCAAACCCCTCTGGCAGTGGGTGACCGAGCGCCGCCTCGACCATCCTCTCCGCCTCCGCAGCAGGGCGTCCGAGGAAGCGGTCGATCACATCATCCGCGCTGACCGCGTAGCCGACCGCTGAAAGCGCCTCCGCCTCAATCTCGGCTGCGATGACCTCGCTGTCGATCAGCACACCGTCGCAATCAAAAATGACCAGATCGGGCGTCATATCGTGCCTCAATGAGCGTGCGGCTCGCCCGCATTGGCAGACGCTGCGGCGTTCAGCCGGTCGACCAAGTCACCCAGTCGGTCAAGGGTCTGCTCCAACCACGCGTCTTGTATGGGGTTGAGTTCGTAAAACATGGTGATGCCAGGCTGGAGGCCCAGCTGCAGGAGAAGGCCATCGAAGTCGATGTCGCCCCAGCCCATGGGAAGATGAAGATCACCGATGCCAAAGGCGACCGCCTCGTGGTGGGTGTACGTCTTCATGGTGGGGCTGCGGCCATACTGGTCTTGGCAGTGAATGTGGACGATGTGCTCGCCAAGGGGGCGCATACATTCAAGATGCGTCCGGCCGAGCTGCTCGGCAGAAAGGTAGGCGTGTCCGACCTCCAGCGTACAGCGCACGTTTGGGTGCGCGATGCTGGAAAGGTGCGCCGCAAGCCTGTCCGGGGGCGCGCAATAGCCAATTGTCGGCAAGTATCGCATCACGTTTTCGACCGCGATCGTGACCCCGTTGGCGGCCGCGTAATCGCCAAGCTCGATCAACGCGTCACGCTCGGCAGCCAAGAGTTCGGTCAAGGTCGCTTCGTCCGGCTCATCGGCCAGAACGCCCTGACGCATGACCATGACGTCGGTCCCCAGGGCGGCGGTGATGTCTACGGAGGCTTTTTGGACCGCCATGGTCATCGCGGTGCGCTTGACGTCGAAGAAGTTCGACACCAACGGTCCGTGGACGGTGTAGTGAAGGTTGCGCCGGCCGCAGATGGCTTCAAGCTGGCGCACGACTGCGCGGTTCACCCGGCCGCTGACGATGCTGTCGCACGAGAAGAGCGCGATTTCTGCGCAAGTCGCGCCGGCGGCCTCGATGCGGGCGAGCGAGCGGTCAAGGGCATCAAAATTGTTTCCGGTTGCGTCGCATGACGCACCGAACGCGCGGATCAGGGGAGCGGGCATGACTGTCCTTGTTCCATGGGGCGTGGCGGCCGCGCGACGCGGCGCGTGCTCAAGCGGGAAGGCTCAAAGCCGCAGTCCGCTTTCGGAGGCGAAGAAGTGCAAATCGGCAAACCGAACGGAGAGCGGCATTGCGGTTGAAAGGGGTGGCTGTGCCCCCGCTTCCACCGCGGCCGTCACCGCGGTTTCCCCGGCGCGGCCTTGAAGGTAAGTCACCGGGCCGAGTTCCTCGACCACGTCGAACGCGGCGGACAAGGAGACGCTGTCCGCGCCAGACGTCGCGGCCCCATTCAGCCGGAGGTTTTCCGGCCGTGCGCCCAGGGTGATGCGCCGCCCCGGTGCTGCCGAGAGCCGGTTCTCGAGTTCTGCGTCGATGGGCACAGAGAATTGCGGATGCACCATATGGGGCTGGCCGTCGCGGCCCTCGAGATCGACCTCAAAGTAATTCATCTCCGGGCTGCCCACGAAACCTGCGACAAATAGGTTATTTGGCGCGCCGTAAATCTCCGTCGGCCGTCCGACTTGCATGATTTCGCCGGCATTCATCACCACGATCCGGTCCGCGAGGGTCATCGCTTCGGCCTGGTCGTGGGTGACATAGATGGTGGTGCCCTCGAACTGCCGATGCAGGCGAGCGATTTCGGTGCGGGTCTGGACGCGCAACTTGGCGTCGAGGTTGCTCAACGGCTCATCGAACAAGAACGCTTTGGGGCGGCGGATCACCGCCCGGCCGATGGCCACGCGCTGGCGTTGACCGCCCGAGAGCTCGGCCGGCTTTCTCTTGAGAAACGCATCGATTTCCAGAGATTTGGCAACCTCGCGCACGCGTTGATCAATCACGGACCGCGCTGTGCCGCGGCGGCGCAAAGCAAAGGCAAGGTTTTCGTAGACAGTCTTGTCAGGATAGAGCGCGTAATTCTGGAAGACCATCGCAATGTCGCGATCTTTGGGGCGGACATTGTTGACGACCACCCCATCGATCCGGATCTCGCCGCTGGTGGGGGTTTCAAGCCCCGCAATCATCCGCAGCATGGTGCTTTTTCCACAGCCAGACGGGCCGAGGAGCACCAACAATTCTCCGCTTTCGATCGTCAGGCTCTGATCGTTGATGACCGAGACATCCCCGAACGACTTGCCGACGTTGTCGAACTCAATTCTTGCCATGGTGCTTCTCGTCTCGGCTCAGCCCTTCAGGGCGCCTTGTGCGATGCTGCGGGTGAGTTGCCGCTGAAAGAGCGACATGACGAGAAGCGCCGGCGCCATGTAGGTCACGGCCATCGGCATCAGCACCTCATAGTCGATGCTGGTGCGCCCGAAATTGACCGCCATAGCGGACGGCAGCGTGCGCATCTCCTCGGACCGCAAGAGCGTCAGGGAGAAAACAAACTCGCCCCAGGCGAGGATGAAGGTGTACATCCCGACCGTCACAATTCCCGGCATGATCAAGGGTAGCACCACCCGCACCGGCACTTCCCACGCCTCGCAGCCGTCAAAGACCGCGGCCTCCTCCAGTTCAAATGGGACCGTCTCGATAAAGCCCTTCATCATCCAGGTGCCGACCGGGATCGTGATGCCAACCAGCGCGAAGACGAGCCCGACATGGGAATCGAGCAGCCCAAGAAACTGCATGATGAGCGAGAGCGGCACGACCAACAAAATGGTCGGGATCATCTGCGACGACAGCATCATGAGGCCAACAGCGTCGCGCCCAGCAAACTTGCGCCGCGCCAACGCATAGCCGCCCATGGTCGAGACGATAATCGTGATCGCCGTTGCTGAAAGGCTGACCAGCAGGGTGTTCGAGATATAGCCGGTCATATCGATGAATTCGAACAGCGTGACGAACGCGTCGAAGTTGATCGTCTCGGGAAAGAACGAGGGCGGATATTTTAGAAGTTCCGACGTCTCCCGGATAGAAAAAGAGATGATCCAATAGACCGGAAACAGGCTGAAAAACATCACAACGAACAGCCCGGCACATCTCAGCGCTGTCGTAATCATCGTTGCCGCGCCATGATTTTTTGGAACTGAATGTAAATGACCGTGATAACCAACAGAAGGCCGATTGTGACAGTGCCCATGGCCGCGGCGAGATCGAATTTTAGGGAGCCGAAGGACAGGTAATAGATCAGCGTCCCCATGACTTGCGAGCTGTTGAGCGGCCCGCCGCCGGTCAACAGGTAAATCATCGGAAAGGCCTGGAAGGTCCAGATCAGGTTCAACAGGATCACGATCACGAAGACCGGCTTCAGACCCGGCAGTGTGACATGGAAGAACCTTGCGACCGGTCCGGCGCCATCCATCTCGGCCGCTTCGTAGAGCGTTTTGGGAATGGTCTGCAGCGCGGCAAGCGTGACGATGGTGTAGAACGGGAACTTCCGCCAGATCTCCGTGATCATCACCGAAGTAAAGGCGGTGTCGGGATGGCCGGTCCAGGCCCAGCCGTAGGCGCTTTCAATACCCAAGACATCGGCCAGGACGTAATTTAGGATGCCGAAATCGCCGTTGTAGATCCAGACCCAACCCACAGCGCTGACCGGGATGGGCAAGACCCAAGGGACCAGCAGCAAAAAGACGATAAATTGCTTGCCCTTGATGCCGCTATCCAAAAGCGCTGCGGTGAAGAACGACAGAACAATCGTACCAGTCGTCACCACCACGATCCAAATCAGCGTGTTGGTGAAACCAATGTAGAGGAGCGGTTCGTTGGCCAGAACCTCAAAATTCTTGGTTCCTGCAAAACTCCATTCGCCACCCCAAGGGGTCGATTGGAAGCTGATGTAAATATTGGCAAAGATCGGCAGGATCATCACGATGAAGACGATCACCGCAGCGGGCGCGAGGAGGGCTTGCGCAAACCGGGTTTCCTGACCGACGCGCGAGGGTCGTGCCTGCACTGTTGGATGTGCCTGCGCAATATCTGCCATAAGTCGACCCTTTCCCGCGAGGTCCGACCCGGCCAAGACGGCCAGGTCGGGTCTTACGACTGCGCGTTACTGCGCGAATTGAGCCGTCATGGTCGCGATGGCCTTGTCAGCGGCCTCGCCGGGGTCACCACCCAGCAAAACCTCGGCGACAGCGTCCCAAATGGCCGGACGCAGCGCACCATAGGGGCTCAGCAAGAGGCCCGGATGCAGCGAGGCGGTCGGATCGGCCAGCTGCTCAGCCAGCGTCGCCAAGTTTTCATTCCCCGCAATCATCGGGTGGTCCGCCACATCGTTGCGCGGCGTGATCGAGCCGAGGCTGTCATTGATCCGCACCAGCCGGTCGGGCTCGGTATAGAATTTCACGAACTCGAACGCCTCGTCGCGATGTTCGGTTTTGCCCACAAGCAGGCCATCGAAGGAGTTGAAGCCGAAGTCGACGCGCAGGAAACCCATCTTCTCGGCAACGGCTGGCGAGAGGTCGAGGAGCACGGAACCCACCTCGCCCACATCGGCGATCATCGCCACACGTTCTTGAGCAAACAGCGCCCGTGTGCCCTCATAGGCCCGGCCGACCGCTGCCGTCGCACCGCCGGGGGTGAACTCGGCGATATCGCGCATATAAACCAACGCTTCGATGAACTGATCGCGATACTGATCGATGATCAGGTTGCCTTCCAGATCAACCCACTCCCCACCGCGTTTGTAGAAGATCATGTTGAAGAAGTGGCTCGACAGGCGCGCGCCGATAAGGCCGTAGCCGTAAACATCGTTCCGGCCGTCATCATTGCGGTCGAAGGTCAGCTCTTCAGACAGCTCCATGAGCTGCTCCAGGCTGATCGGCTCGGTCGGCACCTTGATGCCGCGCTCGGCGAAGAGCTCTTTGTTATAGGCGATGGTCCAGGCGATCCCCATGAGCGGAAAGCTGACCAGACCGGTGCTCTTTTCCATGACGTCGATCGGCGCCTGCGCAAAAGCCGCCACCGTTTCCGGCGGCATCTGCGCGTAGAGATCGGCGTTGTCAGCGGTGATGCCGGCGTCCTGCCAGACCATCATCAAGCCGTCGATCCACATATCCGGCACTTCGCCCAAGGTGGCGGCGGTCGAAAGCTGTGCGCGATACTTGTCCCAGGCCCAGGCCGTGTACTCGATCTCAATGCCGGGGTTCTCGGCCTCGAACTCGCTGATCACTTCGCGCAGGGTCCGCTGCCCTTCTTTGTTAAAGCCGCCCGACCAGAGGCGCAGTGTCACATCGTCGGCCATCGCCGGCACACTGCCCAAGGCTAGCGCGCCGATCAGCGGCAATGCCGCAAACATGGTGCGTCGTTTCAACATCGCGAAGTCTCCCTCATCCCGAGCGCTGGCCGATTTGAAACCGCGCGCCCGAAGGAGAGAGGCGGCTGTGTTACACCGGTTTGACAGCCGCGCCGGAAGCGCGATTTGTCATGAAACCAACGCACAAAGTGGCAAGGTTTGCGCTGGCGAAGAGGTCCTAGCCGGGCAAATCGCCGATGGGCCGCAGCGCAAAATCGGGGCGCGGCGCATGCGCGCGACCTCGAGCGATTGGGTCTGCCGCGCGGCCCTGATCATGCCCCGACTGTCGATGTCGGCGAGCCGACCCGGCACCCTTCTAAGCGAGGTGCCAGCAGCGTCCTCGTGGCTGGAGGTAGCAGTCCTCGTATCGCACCAGCGTGCACCCGTTTTTTGTACAAACGGGGAAACCCGGGAACTAGGAGGCGTGGGAATTCACATGAAGGCCTTAAAAACCCAGCGAATTCAGTTGTGCAGTGACCCCAACGGGCCGAAAGACTTGGAGCGGGCGACGGGATTCGAACCCACGACCCCAACCTTGGCAAGGTTCAGAGCCTCCCCCTAACCACTTGTAATCATTGCAACTGGGGTTTTGTAAGTTCACCTCACGTGCACAAACGTTCCGTCGTTTCTGTGCGGAAACTGTGCAGCGCACCGCCGCAGGCCAAAAGAAAAGGGCCGGCCGACGCGCCAACGTCGAACCAGCCCCAAACAGAAATGCGTACCCAAACGCCCCTCGTTGATGCCGCATTTGGGGAGGTCGCGCAATGAGGGGGGCAGCGAAATTTGCAGCGGTCGAGCTATCCGCCGACAGGCTGGTGCGGGTCGCCCCGGACGACACCGGACGGTTCTGCGTTGAGGACTTCGGTGCCGGTTCGGGCGGTGTGACCATCGACGCTGAAGGAAACGCGCTTACGGGTCTCGGCTTCAAAGAGGCTGTGCGCCTCGCCGTGCGCGTCGCCTACGAAAATGCGGCTCATCTTGAGATCGAGTTCAACATTTTTGCGTCGGGCAAAGCCGTTTGCTGGTGGGCGCCATGAACGTGCCCCTATCACCTTCGGACTACCAGACCGCGGAACCCATCCTTGGCCGCATCGAGTCCGCCGCGATCGAGCTGGCCGAGCTTGGATGGCCGGTGTTTTTGGCACCGCCGACAGGCGAGAAGAAAGGGTGCTTCAGCGGCGAAAACACCAACGGGGAGCGATGGGGCGCGACGACCGATCCGTTGACGATCCGCAGCTATTGTCGCCTCAAGCCCAACGCCAACCTAGGAATCGCTACCGGCCAGAAGGCCGGCATTTTCGTCGTCGATGTCGACACCCTGGATGCACACGGAGCGGATGGTTTCGCGTCGCTCGCGGAGCTGGAGGCCGAACACGGCCGGCTCCCGATGACCGTTGAAAGCGCGAGCCCGTCGGGCGGTCGGCACTACTTCTTCCGCTACCCATCCAGTGGCGCGGTGGGGACGTTTCCGCGCCTCGTCCCTGGGATCGATATCCGGGGGGCGAAAGGTATGGTCCTCGCCCCGCCGAGCGTGAAGCCGGGCAAGGGCGAATATCAGTGGGTGCAATCACCCTTCGCCACGGACGTCGCGGTGGCGCCGGACTGGCTCTTGAAGCTGGTGCAGGCGCCGAAGGCGAAGGCGGAGCCGCCTGCGCCCCCGCCGATCAAACGGGCGGACAACGGCACCCGCGAGTATGCCTACGGCCGCAAGATGCTCGACGGCATCGTCGACGAGCTGCACGGGGCGATGAACGGAGGGCGCAATGACCTTCTGAACATTGTGGCGCTCAGGATGGGACGCGCGATAGCGGCGGGCTGGATCGACGAGGGCGAGGTGCGCAGCACCTTGGAGAACGCCTGCGTCACGATCGGGCTGTGGAAGGAGGACGGCCCAAAGCAGTGCCGCGATACCATCACGAGCGGGATCAAGAAGGGGATGAAGAACCCGCTCGACCCGCTACCGGATGATGATCCGGCCGAAGGGTTCACGACGGTTTCCACGACCATGTCCGCCAAGGACGTTGCCGGATCATCATGGCGGCGACAAAACGCGTGGGACATGAGCGCTCGCGAATTTCTCTACGGCCGGCACCTTCAACGCGGAAAGGTGACGGTGACAGTCGCCCCCGGCGGCGTTGGCAAGTCGGCGCTGACGAACGCGGCCGAAGCACTCGCCATGGTGACGGGCCGCAAACTTTTGCACGACGCGGTGCCAGCGCCCCTTCGCGTCTGGGTCTACAACCTGGAGGAAGATCGCGACGAGATGAACCGCCGCCTGGAGGCGGCTTGCCAGCATTTTGGTATTGAGGGCGACGTCGAAGGTCTGTTCGTCAACGTCGGCTTTGAGCAGCCCTTGATGATGGCGACGCCTGACAAGACGGGTGTCAAGATCGACCGCGAGTTGACCGATGCCATCATTGCTGAGGTTCGCAACCTTCGCGTCGACGTCTTGGTCGTCGACCCTTTCGTCTCAACGCACCAGGTCAACGAGAACGACAACGGCGCGATCGACGTGGTGGCGAAGGAGTGGGCGCGGATCGCCAACGAGGCGAACTGTGCGGTTCATCTGATCCACCACACATCGAAGCTGCGGGGGTTCGAGGCGACGGTCGAGCATTCCCGTGGCGCCATCAGCCTCATCAACGCGGCCCGATACGCGCGGGCGCTGAACCCGATGACGGCCGACGAGGCCGCGGCGTTCGGGATCAAAGAGGCGTGGCGACATCTTCGCGTTGATGACGGGAAGGCGAACTACGCGCCACGGGCGGAGGCAGCCCATTGGTTTGCGCACACATCCGTGCACCTTGCCAACGGCGACAACGTCGGCGTCGTGACCCCCTTCACCCTCCCGAATGCGACGGACGGCGTCACCGTCACTCATCTTGATGAGGTGATGCGCCTGGCGGGTGAGAAGGAGGGGCCGGAGCGCTACCGCGAGGACGTGCGAGCAAAGGCCTGGATCGGGCATATGATCGCTGATGTCATCGGCGCAGACATGGAGGACCCGGCGGACAAGAAGCGCGTCAAGGCGTCGCTCGCGATGTGGTTGAAGTCGGGCGCGTTGAAGGTGGTGGAGGGCGACGACGACAAGCGGATGCCTCGCAAGTTCATCGTTCCGGGTGATGTCGACCCCTTCACGGTGGACGACATGGCCGTCGGTTCTGCACCCCATGGAGGGGCTGAGGAATGAGCCTCCGCCACAGTTGCCACAGTCATCCCACAGACCAACTGTGGCACCGTGTTTGCCCCAGTGCCACAGTTGCCCCACTCCCTTTAGGGAGGGGGCAGACTGTTGTGGGGCAGTTTCGCGAGGGAAAACGAGGCGAGGCCAGACTGTGGCAAAGTCACATACTGGGGCACCCCATGGGCTGCATCCTTGGTGATCGGCCATGAGCCCGGCACAGGCGCTTCACGACGCTGCGGATCGGCTCGCACGATTGTCACCCTCCCACCGTGACCCTTTCCGCTTCCACGAGGACAAGAGCGAGCTGGTGCATCTTCTGCGGATGCTGGCGAAGGAGATGGACGGACAGGGCGCGATCGCATTTCCTCAATTTGAGGGAATGCGGGCGGACCCCGTCAGCCGGCGTCGCGAAGGCGGACACCAGGGCCGCCACCATTCGCTTCGATGAACTCAATGCCGGCTTTCTCGAGGGCGTGACGTAAGGCACCGACCGTGAGGTCCTTGAGGGCCTCACCTCTCTCAAACCGTGCAACGGTGTTCGGCGACACGCTCGCGGCTTTCGCGAGGTCGCGGACACCCCACCCCAGTGCCGTTCTGGCCATCCTCGATTGAACCGGCTGCACGAGTAACCCTGTTATCATTTTTGTTGACACCTTCCGGCAAGTCGTTACGGTAACACCGTTACCAATTGCGCCTGACATGGGGGCTGCGGCATGGAACAGCAAAACACGTCTATCACAAAGGCCGATCTGGACGACGCGACGGGGCGTCTGTTCGGCATGATCGAGAGATTGAACCCGCGGGCACTGAGCGCACCCGATGCCACAGAGGCGCACGCGACGCTTGAAGGTGTGCGGTCCAAACTGTTGGACATCAGCGATAGAACTGCCCGCCTTCTGGATTGGATGCGCCTCTGTGAGCTGGCAGCGACGTCCCCGTGCGAGGGCAACGGCGACCGCGCGCGCGATCGCGAAGCAATCTTTTGTGGGACCGAGGCCGCGTTCGAGGTCGCGAGGGAGATCAACCGTGAGATCGACGCGCTCTTCGCCGAAGTCCGCGATTTTCTGGAGGCGAAATCGTGAGCGCGAAGGTCGGGGGTATCGCTGCGATCGAGTCGGGGGGTATCGGCCCTTTCGAGGCAGGATGGCGCGAGTTCCGACGGCGCGAAAGGGTTATTGCCACGCGGGCCGGGACGATTGACGTTCCTGTCGAAGACCTAAGGTGGTCGGAACAAGCACTGCTTGGCCTGTCGATAACAGCGCCGGCGACATCACGCGAATGGGCGGCGCTCGCTATCATCGCGCTTTACTGCAAGGGGTCGTCCCTCGACTCTGTCTTCGACGACGTCCTTGACACGATCGAGGGCATCTTAGGCCCTGAAGCCGATGTCGAGGCCGCCGCATGGTGATCGTAGCCCTCTCGGGTCCTTCCCAGGGGGTCAGGCCGCGGGGAACTGCCCACCGCAGACTTTCACCAAAAATCACTTTTCCTTATGGCATTGTGGTGTGTGATAAGAAATTCTGATGGAATTGCCTGAACATGCCTCTGCCGACGAGTTGGCCGCTTTGCTGGGGATCACCCAACAACGCGTTTCGGCGCTGTTGAAGGCTGGCGTCCTCATCCGCCCGAAACGTGGGGCATACCCCCTTGCGGAGAACGTCGGACGATATTGCGCACACCTTCGCGAGACGGCGTCCGGCCGGGGTGGGCAAGATGGTGTTTCGGAGCTGACGGCCGAGCGCGCCCGCCTCGCCCGCGAGCAAGCCGACAGGCAGGCGTTGAAGAATGCCGAGCTGCGCGGCGAACTTGTGCGCGCCGACGCCGTCCGTGAGCGGTGGGAGGACGTCGCCAGGACCGCGCGCGCCCGACTCCTCGCGATCCCCTCGCGCATCCGCGGCCGGCTGGCATTGTCGCAAGACCAAGTCGCCATCCTTGACCGCGAAGTGCGCGACGCCTTGGAAGGTTTGGCCGATGGCGGACCTTGACGACATCGAAGGCGCCTTCCTCGCGGCCTTCCGCCCGCCGCCGCGGCGTCGACTGTCTGAATGGATCGAGGCCAACATCGTCTTGCCGTCGGGCGTGTCGGCCCAGCCGGGTCCGGTGCGTCTGTGGCCTTACCAGCGCGAGATTGCCGACGCGATCGGCCACCCATCCATTGAGCGGGTGACGCTGGTCAAGCCGGTCAGGGTTGGCTTCACGAGTCTTCTGACGGCCGCGCTGGGGGGTTACATCGCGAACGATCCGGCGCCGATCATCAGCCTGCAACCGACCGAACAGGACTGCCGCAACTACGTGGTCAGCGACGTTGAGCCCACCCTCGCGGAAAGCCCCGCACTCCATGGGATGCTCACCACAGAGCGTCGCGAGGGGTCGCGCAACACGATGTTGTCGCGGCGGTTCAGCGGCGGGAGCCTAAAGATCATCGCGGCGAAAGCGCCCCGGAACCTTCGCGCGCACACCGCCCGCGTCCTGTTCATTGACGAGGCCGACGCGATGGAAGCCGGTGCGGAAGGCGATCCGATCACCCTTGCGACACGCCGCACGCTCTCTTTCCCCGACCGCAAAATCGTTGTTGGCAGCACCCCGACTTTTGAGGACACGAGTGCGGTCTTGCGGCTCTATTGCGAGAGTGATCAACGCGTGTTTGAGGTGCCATGCCCTGAGTGTGGGACCTTCACCGAGATCCTATGGCGACACATCGAATGGGAGCCTGACAAGCCGGATACGGCGGCGTTCCGGTGCCCGCATTGCGAGGCGCTTGTCGATGAGCGGCACAAGCCCCGGATGGTCGAGGCGGGACGATGGACCGCGACGGCGCCGGCCATCCCGAACCATGCCGGCTTTCGGCTCAACGCCCTCGTCAGCCTTTTGACGAACGCATCATGGGGCCGCCTTGCCAAAGAGTTCGTGGCGGCGAAGGACCGGCCGGATCAGCTTCAAGTTTTCGTCAACACGATTTTGGCGGAGGGCTGGCGCGAGGCAGCGGAAGAGGTGGACGACGAGGCGTTGGCGAGCCGTGCCGAACCGTTCGGCCTTGAGCGTCTGCCTCCGAACGTCCTCGCGATCACGGCCGGCGTCGACGTCCAGCGCAAGGACCGCTTGGAGGTCACTTTCGTCGGTTGGGGCGAGGACGACGAGATGTTCATTCTTTCGCACCGCGTCTTGTATGGCTCGCCGCAACATAACGAGACCTGGCGCGATCTGGACCACATGCTTCGCGAGCGGTGGACGCACCCGCTTGGCGGCACCCTTGGTGTTGACGCCGCGGTGGTCGACAGCGGCGACGGCGTGACCGTCGACAAGGTTTATGCGTTTTGTCGGGAGCGGGCCGGCCGGCGCATCCTCGCGGGCAAGGGGATGGCAGGCTCGCGCCAGGCGCTCACCATCGGCGGCAAGGTTCGAGGCGGCGGGCGCGTCCACATCATCGGCGTCGACGGCCTGAAAGGGCAGCTTTTAACTCGTCTGCAATCGGGTCGATCGGTCCGCTTCTCTGACGAGCTGGGGCCCTCATGGTTCGAGCAGCTGACGGCAGAGCGCCGCGTCGTGCGCTATGAGCGCGGCCACCCGACCCGCCGATGGGTCCGCAAGGCCGGGCAGGATGCCGAGGCGCTTGACTGCACCGTCTACGCGATGGCGGCGCGCCACGCTGTGGTCAGCAATCTTGCGATCCGCCGGGATGAGCTGGCGCATCTGCCCACGCCATCGAAGGCGCCGACGGTAGTGCGGTCGGCCTGGATGGGTCGGTAAAAACTTTTTCGTAGGCAACGCTGTTGCTTCGCAATAAGGAAGCCGCTAAACCGTTTCCTTAGGCGGAAGGAAGTGGCTGTGACCCAGACTGCGGCGACACGATTTGAGGCTCTGAACGGAGAGCGTTTCAGCGCGGCTCAAGTCTGCTTCGTCACGGACGTTCCGCCTAAAAGCCTGACGAACTGGATCGGGCTGAACAACATGTTCCTTGTGAGTGACGCGCCGGGCCGCGGGAAACCGAGGAAGTTTTGTTTGGTCGATATCTACATCGTCGGCCTCGTCGCGAAGATCACCGAGCTCACTGCAAACCCTGTCGAGGCAATCAAGATTGCGCGGATGCGAACGCTCGACCCGGTCTTTCGTTTGGAGCTGGACGATATCGAAAGCGCGACAAAAGAAGAGTATGTCGCCGCCCAACAAAAGATCTTTCCGCGTCTTTGCGACGATGTCCGCATTGGTGAGCCTTGGATGTACGAGCGAGAGGGGCAGGCCCCTTCGTTCCTTTTGCTTCTGCCAAGCGAAGATGAAAAAGGCCGTTTCTTCACGTCACTCGTTGTCAGCAATCAAGATTGGAACGAGCTGTTGCCCAAGCTGGGCTCCGGTGTGGTCATCAACCTGACCCGGATGTGCGAGGAGATTGACGAGCGGCTCCACAACGAGGTGTTCGGATGAACCTCCTCGCCCGCATCTACCGCGCCATCTCCGGCACTCCCCCACCGCCCGCACCTCAGCGTCGCCACTACGATGCGGGCGGTGGAGGGGGCCGGTGGCCCGCCGCGTCCACGATGACGGCGCCCGCAAGCGCATCCCACGCCGCCGGGCAGACGGTTGGCGCGCGGGCGGCGCACACGGTGACGAACAGCCCCCACGGGGCCGCGATCGTCAACGCGCTCGTTAGCAACATCGTCGCCGACGGTCCTTCGTTCCGACCCAATGGCCCCGCTGCCTTCGCCGACGCCTTCCTCAACCGTTTCTGGCCGTCGATCGATGTTGAGGGCTTTGACTTCGGCGCCTTCCTGACCCGCACCGTCCGCTCGTTTGCCATCTACGGAGAAGCCTTCGCGATCCTCACCACCGACCCCGATGACGGCGGCGCCCGCGTCCAACTCATCAACATCGAACAGGTGGATCGCAGCGCAACCCGGGAGCTACCCGGTGGTGGCCGCGTCATCGAGGGGGTCGAGCTGGACCGGTTCGACCGGATCGTCGCCTACCACATTTTGCCCGATGCGCCGGACCTTGCCTTTGCGCAGGCGCGCCCAGCTGTCCGCATCCCCGCCGCCGACGTCGTCCACCTCTACGATCCGCAGTGGCCGGGGCAGCGCCGCGGCGTCTCCATGCTCGCGCCGATCCTGACGCGCTTGGTCGAGATCGACCGGCTTGAGGATGCACAGCTTGCGACGGCGAATACGCAAGCCCTCGTTGGCCTGATCTTCCGCACCTCTGGCGGTGACTTTGGGCAACTGGCTGACGCAAGCAGTTTACAGTTTCCGTCAATGGAGCCAGGCGCCTCGATCGTCGCCCCGCCTGGGTACGAAGTTGACAGCTTCCAACCGTCGAAGATGGACGGCGCCGACGCTTTCTTGAAGGCGATGCAGCGGAGCGCGGCGGCCGGTGCGGGCATCCCTTATGCGCTCATGACCGGCGACCTGTCCGACACGAATTATTCCAGCGCCCGCCTCGGCTTGTTGGAGTTTCGCCGCCGCGTTGTTGCAATCCAGAAGACCCTGATCGTGCCCCGTGTCCTCGATCCGATCTGGACCCGATGGGCGGCGCTCGAACAAATGGCCGGTCGGCTCCCCCGCGGCGATGCGTCTGGCACATGGGTCTTCCCCGGCTGGGGGTCCCTTGATCCGCTCAAAGAGGCGCAGGCGGACGCTGCCGCCATCGCAGCCGGCACCCGGTCCCGCTTCGAGATCATAGCAGCGCGCGGACGCGACCCGCAGGACGTCAACGCGGAGATCGCCGCCGACACCTTCACCCCCAGCACCGGAGGCGCCGATGAGTAACGCCACCATCACGCGGCGTGCTACCGGCGTCCCGACGTCCGTCAATCGCGAGGCGCGCACCTTTGTCGCTACCCTCGCCAGTGATGCGGCCATCGATGGGGTGCGCCTCGATCTTGACGGCCTCACGGTGCCTGACGGCGTCCCCGTGCAGTTGGATCACCGCACCGGCGCGCTCGACACCGTCGGCCGCGTCATTCGGACCTGGCGCGAGGGCGGCGCGCTCGTCGGGGAGATCAGGTTGTCCTCCGACAAGACGCTCGACCCCCTCATGGATCGCATCGCCGACGGCACCATCACCGGCGTCTCTGTCGGCTTCAAGGTCACCGAATGGGGGGCGGGCATGACCGTCCGCACAGCCCGACGAGCAACCCTCGTCGAACTCTCCATCACGTCCTTCCCCGCCGATCCGGCGGCAACCGTCAGGAGCGGAATTATGGACGACGAAACCGTCACTCTGCCAACCGCGGAGGAGGCCCCCGAGGTGCCCCCTCGCGCCGAACGCCGCCGGCGCGCAAAGGAAATCCGCACCATCTGCCGCAACGCTGGCCTGCCCGCCGACTTCGCCGACGAGGCGATCGATGAAGGGTGGGACGACGCCACCTTCAACGCCCGCGCCATGGCACAGATGCAAACCCGCGCGGCGGCAACGATCCGCGCCACGCACAACACCGAGACCCGCGACAATCCCGACGCCTTCCGTCGCGCCGCCACCGGCGCCATGGTTGCCCACATGGGTGGCGACGAACCCGACGGCCTCGCCCGCGAAATCGCAGGCGCCGGCTGGGTTGGTCTTCACCGTGAGGTCTGCCGCAACGCTGGCATCAGCACCGCTGGGCTGTCGGGCGAAGAGATCATCCGGCGCGCACTCTCCACCAGCGACATGCCGCTCATCAGCGACCCGGCGAACAATCAGACGATGCGAGCCGCCTATGAGGCGGCGACGTCGCCGACGTCCCAACTTTTCGCCTCGCGCACGGCCTCAGACTTCAACACCCACAAGGAAGTCCTCGTCGATTGGACGACGCTGGGCATGAACGCCATCAACGAGCTTGGCGCGTACAAGTCCTCTTACATCGCGGACGGCGACGAGGAATACCGCCTCTTCACAATCGGCGGACGCACCGGCGTCTCGCGGCAACTCTACATCAACGGCGGCGCCGCACTCGGAAACCTCGGGCGCCAGTTGGGGCGACGCCTCGCGGCTGACGTCAACGATCGGCGCGTTGCCTTCCTGACACAATCGACGGCCGCAGGGCCAACCATGAAGAATGGGACGACCGTCTTCCATGCCGACCGCGGGAACATCGAGGCGCTGGACACCACAAGCGTCACCACGGTGATCGACGGCGCCCTCGCAGCGCGGGCGAAGATGCCCAAGCGCAAAGGTGCGGGCGATGTGATGGTGGGCGCAACGCCGCGCTACTGGTTGGTGTCGACCGGCTTTGAGCCGACGGCGATGCGGGCCATCGCACAGGTGTCGCCCTCCACGGCAGGCGAAGTGAACCCCTTGTCCGGCAAGCTGGAGACCATCGCAGAGCCACGCCTTGAGGACGATGGCACGTCCTATCTGGTTGCGGGTCCGGGATCGTTCGACGGTGCCGTTGAGGTCCGCCTTGCCGGTGCACCGGGGCCGGTCACCGAAAGCCGCTGGAATTTTGAAAACGACGCCTACGAGGTGAAGGTGCGGCTCGATCTTGGGTTCGGCTGGCTGGACTGGCGGTCCTGGACGCGCCTGGACCACACGGCCTGATCATGGCCACCGTCGAAGTGATCAACCAACGCCTGGAAACCCTTCGCGCTGAGCGTGCGAAGGGGCGCCGCCGCGTGCGGTTCGGCGACCGCGAGATCGAATACCGGCACGACAACGAAATGGCGGCGGCCATCGCAGATTTGGAGCGCCAGCTTCAGGAAGCGACGACGGGGCGCCTGCCCCGCATCCTCAACATTCGCAGCAACAAGGGGTGGACCTAACCCATGCGCAACTTTGTCCAACGCGGTGAGACGATCACCGCAACCGCGCCGACCGGTGGCGTCGCGTCCGGCGACGGCGTCCTCATCGGCAAACTCTTCGGCGTCGCCGCCTATAGCGCGGCGGAGGGCGAGGCGGTCGAGCTCACCACCGTCGGCGTGTTCGATCTGGCCAAGGCGACCGGCGCCATCACCTGGGGCGCTCGCGTCTATTGGGACGACACGAACAACGTCGTCACCACCACAGCATCGGGCAACGACTTGATCGGTGCCGCGATCGAGGCGGCAGCGTCCGATGCTGCGACGGCCCGCGTCCGTCTCAACGGCGCGACGGTCTGAGCCGCTAACGGAGAAGGGCAATGACGCTGTCCGACCTGCCCGACGTCATGACCTTGGAAGCCGCGGCGTCATGCCTCGCGGATGTCGGCGTGACGCTTTCCGGGTTGCGTCGGGCGCGTCGCAACGGCCTTCTAAAGTGCGCTCGCCCGGGCAAGTCCTACATCGTGACCGCCGCCGAGTTGAGGAGGTACTTGTCATGCCCCGAAGATCGGCCGGCGCGCGCCTCTATCTCGACAAGCGGTCCGGCAAATTCATCATTCGAGACGGAACCGTCTTCAAGCGGACAGGCTTTGGCAGTGGCGAGCGCGAAGCGGCTGAAAGCGCGCTCGCGGACTACATCGCAAACCGCGCGGCGCCCCGCCGAAGTGGTCCCGCTCAACCGAGCGAGCTGACGGTGGGCGAAGTTCTGGCCCGCTATGTCGACGACAAGGCCGACAACGTGAAAGGCGTCCAGACGCTCGCCAACAACGTCACCGCACTCGCCGGCTTTTGAGGCGACCTGACGTGCGACGCGGTGAAGGGCTCCACATGCCGCGCCTACGAGAAGGCCCGCGCGAAACCTCGGCTGGACGCCAACGGCCAAGTTCGGACCGCAGGATCGTCCACCGTTCGACGCGAGCTTGGGGTCCTGCAAGCCGCGCTGAAACATGCGCACGGCGAGGGCCTTCTGATCCATCCGATCCAGGTGACACTTTCAGCGTCGGGAGAGCCGCGAGACCGCTGGCTCACGCGCAAGGAGACGGCCGATCTTCTACGCGCGGCCGCGCCCCACGCGCGCCGCTTCATCCTCATCTCAATCTACACCGGGCGCCGCATGTCGGCTGTCCTTGAGCTGACGTGGACCCGCGTCGACCTGGAGACTGGGCGCGTCCGCTTCCAGGCGGATGGCGTGCATGAAACGAAGAAGCGCCGCGGGTCTGTCCGGGTGCCCCGGCAGCTACTGGCGCACCTTCGCCGCTGGAAGCGCCTTACAGGCCCCGGCGATACGCACGTGGTGAGCTTCAACGGCCGTCCGGTGAAGAGCATCAAGACCGCGCTCAATAAGGCGCGCAACCGCGCGGGACTGGATCACGACGTGACCCGCCACGCGCTGAAACACACCGCCGTCACATGGGCAGTGATGACCGGACGGCTTAGCGTCGAAGCGGCCGCAGAATTCTTCGCCACGTCGCCCACCACGATCCGTAAACACTACTGGCACCACAGCCCCCACCACCAGGCGGAGGGGCGCGCAGCATTGGAGAAACGCCGTTGAAACTGTGCAGATATCTGTGCAGCGGAGCCGAACAAATCGGTCAAGCTGTTGATTTTACTGGAGCGGGCGATGGGATTCGAACCCACGACCCCAACCTTGGCAAGGTTGTGCTCTACCCCTGAGCTACACCCGCGGCTCCAGTGCAGGGCATCTAGACGATCCCGGGCGTGGGTGCAAGCCCTCATGCGGGCGTGCGGTCGAAGCGCCGGCCCGAAAGGTCGATCGCAAAACGCTCGGGCATGGTGGCAAAGGTGGCAAGGCCCGCAACCGCCGGCCGCGGCTCGGTCACCAAAAAGGTCGGTATGCGGGCCATCAGCGCTTCGTGGGGCGCTTTGGCCTCAAACTCAGCCCGGAACGCGCTCGCCTCAAAATAGTGCGCCAAACGCGGGGGAATGCCGCCCGCGATATAGACCCCGCCCTTGGCCATGAAGACCAATGCAAGGTCGCCCGACAGGCGGCCGAGATAGCCCAGGAACAGCATCACCGCCTCGCGGGCCACAGGATCGCCCTGGTCGGCCCGGGTGGTCACATCAGCGCCCACCCCGCAGGCCGTTGGGTCGACGCCCTCCACCGCGGCCACCGCGCGGAAAATCCGCACAAGCCCATCACCCGACAGCAGGCACTCGCCGGAAACGCGGCCCCCCCGCCCCTCAAGGTGCGGCCAAATCTCAAGGTCACGCTTGGTGACGGGGCCCATCGTGGTGTGGCCACCCTCGCCAGCAAGGGGCGTATAGCTTTGGTCCCCGTAGACCAGCGCTGCGACCCCAAGGCCTGTGCCAGGGCCAAGCACAACGCGGGGCTGCCGCGGCTCGGCCGTTCCGGCCCCAATCTGGACAATCTGGTCCCCCTCCAGCGCCGGCAGGGAGAGCGAAAGCGCCTCAAAATCGTTGAAGACGATCACCGTCTCAAGGTGCAGCTCGTGGAGGAGTTTGGCGGGGTCAATCACCCAGCTCGCGTTGGTGAGCTTCATGGGCCCATCGCGCAAAGGGCCGGCCAGCGCAATCAGGAGCGCACGCGGCATCATGGCGGTGGCATCAAGCACGGCCGCGTCCGCCGCTTGCGCAAAGCCGTCATACTCGGCGGTCTGCACCGTCGGAAACGGGCGCAATTTGGAGTGTGTGTCGGGCAGGACGGCAAGGCGCGCGTTGGTGCCGCCAATGTCGGCAATCATCACCGGGAAGGGAACAGGCACGATGTCATTCGCCCGTCGGCGCAAAACTTGGGTCATAGCTCACACACCTTAGCGCAAACGCTGGATGAGGGAAGATTGTCCATCCCCGCGCCGCGCCCAGCACTTGGCACGCTGCTGGCATTTTGCGCAAACCTGTGGCATCCCCTCGCCTTTCCGGTTGGCCGGACTTTGGAGCGTTTCTTTGACCGAGACCGTCAACCGCAAGACGCACATCCGCCTCACCACCCATCCCGGCGGCGGCAACACGCTGCGCCATCCGCTGAAATGGGGCGCGGCCGACCCCAAAACCCGCGGCCCCGTGGTCGGCACGGTGACCGAAAGTGGCGACCGCAACGCCATCGGCACCCACGGCGGGTCCTACAGCCTTTATCGCGCGCTCGCCGTCTCCTCCGGTTCGCTGAACCCCATCCGCCGGCCGGACCTCACCAACACCGCGCCCACCAACGTCATCGGCCCCTTCCCCGCCTGGACCGACCCAAAGGCCATCGTGTCGCTGGACCCGTGGGGCCACATGTCCACCGAGGTGTTTGGCGATCTCATCGGCGAGGGGGTCGACATTCGCCCCACCATCGCGGTGACCAAGGCGCACCTTGTCCTCCACGAACTGAAAGAGGCGGTGCGCGAGGGTCGCATCGTCGCCGACGGCACGATTGTGCAGGAAAACGGCGATGTGGCGGTCACCAAGGCGGCGATTGAGCCCGTGTGGTATCTCCCCGGCCTTGCTGAGCGCTTTGGTGTCGCGGAAACCAACCTTCGCCGCGTCATCTTCGAGCAGACCGGCGGGATGTTCCCAGAACTTGTCACCCGGCCGGACCTTTTGGTCTTCATGCCGCCCATCGGGTCCATCAGCGTTTACCTCTTCGGCGACCCGGCCCATGTGCCAGACCCCACAAAGCGGCTCACCGGCCGTGTGCACGACGAGTGCAACGGGTCAGACGTTTTCGGCTCCGACATTTGCACCTGCCGCCCCTACCTCATCCACGGCATCGAGGAGGCCATCAAAGAGGCCCAAAACGGCGGCGCAGGCTTCATCGTCTATAACCGCAAAGAGGGACGGGCGCTCGGCGAGGTCACCAAATTCTTGGTCTACAACGCCCGCAAACGCCAGGTGGGCGGCGACACGGCGGCAGAGTATTTTGAGCGCACCGAGTGCGTCGCGGGCGTGCAAGACGCGCGCTTTCAAGAGCTGATGCCCGACACGCTCCATTGGCTGGGTATCACGAAGATCGACCGCTTCGTGTCCATGTCGAACATGAAGTATGACGCCATCACGCGCTCCGGCATCACCATTGATGAGCGCATCTCGATCCCCGACGATCTGATCCCCGCCGACGCGCAGGTGGAGATGGAAGCCAAGAAGGCCGCCGGCTACTATGCGCCTGAGGGCAACAAGGACTTGACCACCGTGCGTGGCCGCAACCTCAATGAGTGACCCAGCCGCTGCCGCCCGCGCGCTCCTTTGCGCGGAGGCCGTCTCGACCCGCGCGGGCAAAGTCTTTGCCCTCATCGAAGACGGGCGCTCCGACCACTTTTCGCTCAACCGCGACGCGATGCCGGCGCTGGCCGAAAGCGTCGCCGCCCTCACGCGCGAGCGGTTTCCGGCGCTGCGCGTCCCCCTCCACGCCCGCTGGCGCCACTTTGAGATCGGCGGGACGGACCGCTTTGCCCAGCTTGCCCGTGTGCGCGGCTGGAAAGCGCCGGAGGACGCCGCCCGCGCCATGGGCGACCTTGCCATCGTGTCCGTGCTTCTGGACGCCGGCGCTGGCCCCCGCTGGCGCTACCGGGAGGCCGCCACCGGCACAGTGATCGGCCGCTCCGAGGGTTTGGCGCTGGCCTCGCTCGCGATGTTTGCCTCGGGCGCCTTCTCCGCCGTGCCCGCGGACCCGCTGCGGGCGGACGCCGAAGCGCTGTCGGCGCTCAGCGCGGACGAATTTGCCGCCGGCTTCCAGATCGACGCCAAAAACCCCCTGGACGGGGCCGAGGGCCGCCGCGCGCTTTTGGCCGCCTGCGCCGAGGCGCTGCGCACCGCGCCCGACATCTTTGCCCAGGAGGATGACCCGCGCCCGGGCGGCATCATCGATGCCCTTGCCGCCGAGGCGAACGGCGGCACCCTCCCCGCCTCCGCCATCCTGTCAATGGTGCTGGAAGGCCTTGCCCCCATCTGGCCAAGTCGGATCGAGATCGAAAACATTCCGCTCGGCGACACCTGGCGCCACCCGGCCCTTGCCGACGACACGCCCACCGGCGACCTCGTCCCCTTCCACAAGCTCTCAACGTGGCTTTCCCTCTCGCTCATCGAGCCCCTTGATGTGCGCGGCATCACCGTCACCGACCTCGACGCACTCCCCGGCCTTGCCGAGTACCGCAACGGCGGCCTTTTCGTGGATGGCGGCGTCCTTGCCCTTCGCGACCCGGACGCTGCCGACCGCACCCACACCGTCGATGAACCACTGATTGTCGAGTGGCGCGCGGCGACCGTCGCGCTCCTGTCTGCCATCGCGCCCATGGTGCGCGACATTCTTGGAGCGGACCAAAAGGCCCTCCCCCTTGCCGCGATCCTTGAGGGGGGCACGTGGCTGGCCGGCCGTCAGCTTGCCATGGCCAAACGGCCCGACGGCAGCCCCCCCATTTCGATCAAGAGCGACGGCACCGTCTTTTAACGAGAGCGACTTGATGAGCACCGCATCCGTCACCGTCATCGACCACCCGCTGGTGCGCCACAAGCTCACCCTGATGCGCGAGAAGTCGACCTCCACCGCAAGCTTTCGCCAGCTTCTGCGCGAGGTGGCGATGCTGCTCTGCTACGAAGCCACGCGCGATCTCGACGTGGAGCTTGTCGACATCGAGACGCCCCTGCAGCCCATGAAGGCGCCGCAACTGTCGGGCAAAAAGCTTGTGTTCGCCTCCATCTTGCGCGCCGGCACCGGCCTTCTGGACGGGATGCTCGACCTTGTGCCGGCCGCCCGCGTCGCCCACGTCGGCCTCTACCGCGACCCCCAAACCCTCTCCGCCGTCGAATACTATTTTAAGGCCCCCGAAGATCTGGCCGAGCGCCGCGTCATCGTCCTCGACCCGATGCTCGCCACCGCCAACTCAGCGATTGCCGCGGTGGACCGCCTCAAGGAAGCCGGCGCCAACGACATGCGCTTTGTGTGCCTTTTGGCCGCGCCCGAGGGTGTCGACAATTTTCATGGCCACCACGCCGACGTCCCGATCGTCACAGCGGCGATCGACGAGTGTCTGAACGAGCACGGCTACATTGTGCCCGGCCTTGGCGATGCCGGTGACCGCATGTTTGGGACGAAGTAGGGAAGGGCCAGAGGGCCAGAGGGCCAGAGGGCCAGAGGGCCAGAGGGCCAGAGGGCCAGAGGGCCAGAGGGCCAGAGGGCCAGAGGGCCAGAGGGCCAGAGGGCCAGAGGGCCAGAGGGCCAGAGGGCCAGAGG
>JBCCBM010000012.1:0-111083 GCA_039034015.1 Pseudomonadota bacterium
CGCGCGCCCCCCGGCGCCCCCCGCCCCCGACGACGCGCGCCCCCCGGCGCCCCCCGCCCCCGACGATGCGCGCGCCCCGGCGCCGCCCGCCCCCGACGATGCGGGCGATCAGGCGCCCCCCGCCCCCGACGATGCGGGCGACCAGGCGCCTCTCGGCCCCATCGTCATTCGCCGCCGGCCGGACGGCCCGCCCCCTCTCCCCACGGTTGAGACATCCCCGTCCCCCCGCACATCTGCCCGGCCTGCGCCCCCCCCATCGCCCACCGCCGCTTCAGCCACGCCAGCCACCCCCCCGGATGCCGCCCCGGGCCCGACCGCCGACGCCATGGCTGCCGACCCGTCGGCCGCCCCAAACGTCGCCGCGCCGCGCGAAGTCGCCGCGCCTGCAGCGCCGGTCGCCCAGGCGGGCGAGGCCCCGCGCCAAGCGGCTGCACGCGATGCCCCCTCTGAGCGCGTACGACCGCAAGTCGCGGTTAACCCAGCGCCCGAGCCAAAGGTCGCGTTAAAGGCCGCTGCGCCGGGTGATGGTGTCGCCGCCGCGCCCGCAGACCCCGTGGCTGATGCGGACGAGGCCCCAACCGGCGAGGCCCCGACCCACGCGGCTGCGAGCGCTCCACCCTCGCAGTCCGCTCCAGCGCAAGTCGCGGATGTCCCAGCGCCCGAGACGACGGTCGCGTTAAACGCCGCCGCGCCGGGTGATGTTGTCGCCGCCGCGCCCGCAGAACCCGTGGCTGAGGCGGGCGAGGCCCCGACCAGGGAGGCCCCGACCCACGCGGCTGCGAGCGATGCACCCTCGGAGCCGGCGCCACCGCAAGTCGCGGATATCCCAGCGCCCGAGACAACGGTCGCGCTGAACGGCGCCGCGCCGGGTGATCTTGTTGCCGCCGCGCCTGCACCGCCACTGGCCCGGGCGGGCGAGGCCTCGACCCAGGCGGCAGCGAGCGATGCGCCCTCACAGCCTGCCCCACCGGAGGTCGCGGATGTGCCAGCGCCCGAGCCGTCGGTGGCGCTGACCGCCGCCGCGCCGGGCGCTGTTGTCGCCACCGTGCCCGCGGCGCGCATCGCTCAGGCGGGAGAGGCCCCAACGCAGGCAGCGGCTGCGAGTGGCGCAACCGCTCCGTTCGCCTCATCCCAGGCGCGGGCCGCGGATGCCCCAGCGGCCGACGCTTTGGCCGCGCTGAACGCAGCCTCCGCGGGTGATGTTGCCACCACCGCGGCTATCCCGCCCGTCGCCGAGGCGGGCGAGGCCACGGCCGAAGCGCCAGCGCTCCTGGCGAATGCCCCATCGGCGGAGGCAGTGGCTGCGCTGAACGCTGATGCACCGGGAGCGGGCATTGCACCTGCGCCCACCCCGCGCGTTGCCAATGCCGGCGAGGCTGCGACCCAGGCGACTCCGAGCGATCCAGCCTCGCAGCCTTTTCCAGCGCAAGCGATTGTCGCGGACGTGCCAGCGCCCGAGACGTTGGTTGCGCTGAACGCCGGCGCGTCGAGCGATGTCGTCGCGACCGCGCCTGCACCGCGCGTGGCCAGGGCGGGCGAGGCGGCGGCGCAAGCGGGTGCGAGCGACCCACCGTCGGTGCCAGTTCTAGCCCAGGCGCGGGTCGCGGACGTGCCAGCGCCCGAGGCCTTGGTTGCGCTGAGCGCCGACACGCCGGGCGATGCTGTCACGGTTGCGCCTGGTGCCGCATCGCGTGCGGCTCAGGCCGGTGAGGCGCCGAGCCAGGCAGCTGCCGCAAGCGACGCCGGCCCGCGAGCTGCGTCCGCGCGGGCCCGCGCCGCTGATGTCCTAGCGCCCGCGTCGTCGATCGCGCGGAACGATGACGGAACGGGCGCGGTGATCGCCGCTGCGCCTGCACCGTCGACGCCTGCATTGCCGGGAGCTGAAGCGGGTGATGCCGCGGCGCAAACGGCGTTTGCAAGTGCCGCGGCCCCCCAAGCCGCCACGGCGCAAGCCTCGATGGTGGATGCTCCAGTGCCCGTGGCGGTTGCCGCAAACACCGAAGCGCCAAGCGCTCTCTCAGTGAGCGGGCCTGCGCCGCCCGTGGCCGACGCCCCGACAAACGCGGCTGCTGCGAGGAATGCCGCACTGCAATCCGCCGCGGATGCCCCGACGGCCGCGGCACTGGTCGCGCTGGACGCTGATGCGCCCGGCGTGCTCGTCGCCGCCCCGCCCGTGCCGGACAATGCCTTGGCGCAGACGCCGCAGGCCGCAACGCCGGCCGGGGCGAAAAGCAGGGCGGGCAGCGCGGCCACGCCGGTTGCAGATGTTGCGTCGATGGTGGTGCGTGCGGCGGAGAACCCGGTTGTGGCCGGCACGCCGACCCCCGCGCTGGCCGCGCTTGATCGGCCGGCGGCCCGCGAGGCCGAAGCCAGCGCGGCAATAGCTCCGCGGCGACCTCTTGCGCCGTCCGCGCGGCCAAGGCCGACACCCCAGGCGTCACCGGCTGCCGTTGCGGCATCTGGGGCGGTCGATCCGCCGGCGCCCCGGTTGCGGGAGGCGGCTACGGCACCGGTCAAGGCGCAGCCGGCAGCGCGGCCCCAAGCACCCAACGCGCCGCATCAAGTGGCGCAAGCAGCACCCGCTGCCCCGCCATCCCATCAAGCGCGCCGCCCAAGGGCTGCCGAGGAAGTTGAGGGTGGCTTGGCGCAGCGCGACGCGGCGCCTCAATCTCCGCAAGCCGTCGCAGCCTCGTTGCCAGCGCAACCTCTTGCCGGCTCGGTGGAGACGCCCGAGAGACCCAAAGTTCCCCGGGCCGCGCCCGTCGCCGGCCTGGGTCGTCTGGTCGCCGAGGGGACGGCGCCGGGCGATCCCGTGGCAACCGTCGGGGCACAATCCCCTGTGGCCGCCGCTCTGCCCAGCGGAAAACGTGACGTGGCGCTGGCGCGATCGCCGTCGGTCAGCGGGCCACCGCCGCAGTCTCCGGCGAAAAGAGCGCGTCCCTCCGAAGCGCTTGCGGTGCTTCCGGACCGTGACGCCCTCGATCAGCCGGCGCTCGCAGCCCCCGAATTGGTCGCGGCTGCTCAGCCAGGGCGCGCGGCGGCGGGCCCACCACGGCCCGCTCAAACGCCCGCGGTTGCAAAGGCGGCACCGGCGGCCCGTGCCGCACCGCAGCCCGCCGAGGGGCTGGCGTCCCGGCCGGCACAAACCGCGCTTGCCGCGCCCCAGCATGTTGAGGCGCCGCAAGCGCGCGAGATCGACAGCGCAACCGCAGCCCGGCGACCCGCTGCGGGCGTCGCAGGGCCCGGAAACACCACTCAAGTTGCGCAGCCCGCTGAGGGCCCGGCGCGCCACCGCACCGCAACGGCATCGCCTGCCAACGCGGCGCCGGCGGCGGACGCCGCGCAGGTGCCATCGGTGCCGTCGTCGCGGCCTGCGGGGGCGGTGACGGCAACCGGGCCGGTTGTGGTTGCAAAGGCCGCGCCCGGTGTCCGCGCGCGAGGGGACGCCGCGGTCGCCGTGGCGGCAAGAGTGCCGACGGTGGGCGCGATCGGCGCGACCGCGGCCCCGGCGCAAACAACGGTGGCGGTGCCGACACTCAGGGTGGCTGACGCTGCGCCCTCGGCGGGCTTGGTGGCCCGCCCGCGCGAAAATGACCGCCCGCGCGAGGGGGCCGTTGAGGTGGCAAGCGCGCCGGCCGCCGCTGTGCCCCTTGGGGCCGCGCCGGTGGCGAGCGGGGGCGAACGGCCGGCGTCTGCGGGGGTTGCGCGCCCGGTTGACGCGCCGGCCGCTCCGAGCGCGCTTGCAGCGTTGCCGTCGGTCGCCCCTTCCGCGCGGCTTCGGGAGGTGGCGCCGGAGGGGCTGATTGCGGCGGCCCTGCGCGGGGAGACTTGCGCGCGCCTTGGCGTTCCGCCCAGCGCCGATACAAGCGAGATCGAGATCACTGGCCTTGTGAACCGCGACAGCGGGGCCGCCGAGCGCGCCGCAGAGACGGTCGCCGCCGTTCCGGGTGTGGCGCACGTGCGCAACCATGCCCTTGCGCTCAATGTGCCGTGTGCGCTCTTTGAGGCCTTCGCGCTGCTGGATGCTTACGAGGGCGAGGGCGTGAGCAAGGCGCCCGCCCGTGCGCTCCAAGATGTGGCGGTCTTTCGCGTCAACCAACAACTGCAGGTGCAGTTGGAGAAGCCAGCCTTCGCCGCCTACATCATTGCCGACTATTATCATCAGTATGGCGAAGTCTTCCACTTCGACACCCAGCATTGGGACCGGCAGCCGTTTGCGCCTGGGGGGCAGCTGTTCATCGGGGGCACGGGGGGGCTTGGGATGACCGCATTCTTGATCGAGGCCGGTGTGCGGGAGCTTTTGGTGGTGACCGCGTCCAGCGAGCCGCTTTTTCCGGAGGGGCGGCCGTTTAAGAGCGAAGCGGATGATTACGCAATTCTCTTGCGCCAGCGCGCGAAGGCCCTGTTGGATAGGGGCGGCACCATTGAAGTGCTGACCAAGGTCATCGAGACCCGCAACTGAGGGAGAGGGCCATGCCCCGGAAAAACAGGTTCGAGATGGTCGACGACATCCAGGCCGACGCCATCACGCTGGAGCTGGCGCCCGATGGCGATGCGGAGATGGGCCGCGTGCATGTGCCAGGGGCGCTGCGGCCGGCGGGCGATGCGCCGGTGGACATCCCGACCCAGGTGACCGCGCCCCTTGCCAAAAAAGACGCGTTTCGCGGCGCCATTCAGCTCGCCAACCAGATCAAGGCGCCCGTGGTGGTGATGGGCGACAAGGCCCATTGGGACGACGCATGGGGTGACCTTTACCGCCCCGTGTGACCCAAAGACCGGGGATATCGGGAACGGCGCGCCCGGCACGCTCGCGTGGGAAGGCGGGGTCAGAAAGGGTCGGCGTCGGACCACGAAAGGCCCCGCCATGGACGGATTTTTACGCGCGCCACACGGCGCGCGAGAGGGCGCACCAGAGGAACCACCGAAGGGCGCGCACCCGCGGGAGCAGGGGGTGAGCGGGATCTTGCCCCGGCAGGCCATCGCGGCGCTGGTGGACGCGGGCGCCATCGTGGCAGGCGAGCCCCTTGCGTCCGGCCAGTTGCAGCCGGCAAGCCTTGACCTTCGCCTCGGCACAAAGGCGCACCGGATCCGCGCGAGCTTTTTGCCCGCGCCCGGCGAGCCGATGGCCAAGAAGCTGGAGGCGGTGCGCCTTCACACCATCGACCTTCGCGAGGGTGCGGTGCTGGAAACGGGCTGCGTTTACCTCGTGCCGGTGATGGAGCGGCTTGCGCTTCCCGCGGGCGTCTCGGCGGCCATGAACCCAAAGAGCTCCACCGGCCGGCTTGATGTTTTTACGCGTGTGATTGCCGACGGGGTGGGCGGGTTTGACCAAGCGCCGCCTGGGTTTTCGGGCGGGCTGGCGGTCGAGATTTCGCCGCGCACGTTCCCGGTTTTGGTGCGGGCGGGCTCGCGGCTTGGCCAGCTTCGGTTGCGCCAGGGGGATGCGCGGCTCTCTGATGGGGCGCTTGAGGCGCTTCATGCGCGGGAGGCGATCGCGACGCCTGAGGCGCGCATTGCCGATGGGCTGAACGTCACCATTGATCTGCGGCCGGGTGCGGGCCAGCCGGCGGGCTACCGCGCCAAGCGGCACACGGCGCTCATTGATGTGGACCTTCGCGATGCGCTCCATATGGCCGACTTTTGGGACCCCATTGAGGCAAGGGACGGCCGCCTGATCCTCGATCCCAACGAGTTTTACATCTTGATGAGCCGGGAGGCGGTGGCGATCCCCCCTGGCACGGCGGCCGAGATGGTGCCCTTTGACCCGCTGGTGGGTGAGTTTCGGGCGCATTATGCCGGGTTTTTTGACCCTGGGTTTGGCCATGGGGCGCCGTCCCGGGCGGTGCTAGAGGTGCGCTCCCGGGAGGTGCCGTTCATTTTGGAACACGGTCAGGTTGTGGCGCGGCTCTCCTATGAACGTATGGCTGAAATTCCGGATGTGTTGTATGGTGCCGATCTAAAGTCGAACTATCAGGCGCAAACCCTCAAACTGTCGAAGCATTTTAAGCCAATCTGATGGACCTGTTCCCCGATCCTGTCGCAGCCGTGGGGGGTGACCGTCGCGGTCCCGAGGCATTGTTGCGCGATGTGTTCGGGTTCGACAGCTTTCGCCCCGGCCAGGGGGAGATTGTGGACGCCGTCACAAGCGGCGCCGACGTTCTGGGCATCATGCCGACCGGGGGCGGGAAGTCGCTGTGTTATCAGCTGCCTGCGCTGATGCGGCCGGGGGTGTCCATTGTTGTCTCACCACTGATTGCCCTGATGCGCGACCAGGTGAAGGCGCTCCAGGCCTTGGGGGTGGAGGCGGAGGCGGTCAACTCGTCCAATGACGGCGCCTACAACCGGGATGTGTTGTCCCGCGCGGCGCAGGGGCGGCTCAAACTCCTTTATATTTCGCCAGAGCGCCTCACCTCGGCGGAGACCATGGAGGCGCTGCGCGATGCGCCGCTGGCGCTGCTTGCGGTGGACGAGGCGCACTGTGTGTCCCGCTGGGGGCATGATTTTCGGCCCGAGTATCGGCTTTTGGGCGATGTTCGGCGCGATCTTGGCATTTCGCAGACGGTGGCGTTTACCGCCACCGCCGATGCGCTGACCCGGGGCGACATTGCCGAGCGGCTCTTTCCCGGCCCGCCCGAAATTTTCGTGCGCTCGTTCGACCGGCCGAACATTTCGCTCGCCATGTCGGCGCGCACGGATGGGCGGGCGCAGCTCACCGCGTTCTTGCAGGGGCAGGCGGGGCAGAGCGGGATTGTTTACTGCCAATCGCGCAAGCGGGTGGATGAGACGGCCGCGTTCTTGGCCGCAAAGGGCGTGCGCGCGCTCCCCTATCACGCGGGGATGGAGCGGCATGAGCGGGACCGCAACCAGGACATTTTTCTGCGCGAAGATGGCGTGGTGGTGGTCGCCACCATCGCGTTTGGGATGGGGATTGATAAGCCCGACGTGCGCTTCGTCTTCCACCTTGATCTGCCGAAGAACATTGAAAGCTACTATCAAGAAATTGGCCGGGCGGGGCGTGATGGTCTGCCCGCCACCGCCCACGCGCTCTATGGGTTTGGCGAGATTCGCCAGTTTCGCCAGTGGATCGAAGGGTCGGAGATGGACGAGGCGCAAAAGCGCGTCGAACATGAAAAGGTCAATGCGCTTTTGAGCCTTTGCGAGGCGGCCACCTGTCGGCGCGTTGTGCTTCTTGACTATTTTGAAGAACCGTCAAAGCCGTGCGGCAACTGTGACCTTTGCCGCGGCGATGTTGCCATGATCGATGGCACGGTTTTGGCGCAAAAGGCGCTGTCGGCCATGGTGCGCACCGGGCAGCGCTTTGGTGTTGAATACCTCATCGACATTTTGCGCGGGGAGGCGAACGACCGCATCCTGACCAACGGGCACGAGGCGCTGCCGACCTTTGGGGTGGGAAAAGATCAGTCGCGCCGGGCCTGGCGCACCGTGTTTCGCCAGATGGGGACGGGGGGGCTCGCGGGCGCAGATGATGAGCGGCGCGGCGGCTGGCGGATGACGGATGCGGGCAAAAGCGTCCTGCGGGGCGAGGCGAAGATGACGCTGCGCCGCGACGCTTTGGAGGCGAAGGACCGCACGAAGGAGAAGCGCCGGCCGGCGGCCGCCCCCTTGCCGGAGAATGTGGACGCTTCGCTGCTCGACCTTTTGAAGGCGCGGCGCAAGGCGTTGGCGGACGAGCGGGATGTGCCGGCCTACGTCATCTTTTCTGATCGCACCTTGATGGAGATGGCGGCCCACCGTCCGGACACCATTGATGGGATGCGCGCCATCTATGGCGTGGGCGAGCGCAAGTTGAACGAGCTTGCGCCCCATTTCATCGAGGTGATCCGCGGCGCGACCTGACGCGTTGCCGCCGCATCCGGGGGGCCGTATATCGATCGGGACCGGAGCGGAGTGAGCCTTTTATGAACGCGCCCGTGCGCATGGCGAGCGGACCCCAGAAGCGTCGCCGCTCGATCCCCGTTGACGTGGGCGGGGTGATGGTGGGGGGCGATGCCCCGATCATGGTGCAATCCATGACCAACACCGACACCGCCGATGTCGCCGCCACCATTTCGCAGGTGGCAGCGCTGGCCGCCGCGGGCTCTGAGGTGGTGCGCATCACCGTTGACCGGGACGAATCGGCCGCCGCCGTCCCAAAAGTGCGCGATGGGCTCCTTGCGCGGGGCGTCAACGTGCCCCTGGTGGGTGACTTTCACTACATTGGCCACAAGCTTTTGGCCGATCACCCGGCCTGTGCCGAGGCGCTCGCAAAGTATCGCATCAACCCCGGCAATGTGGGTTTTAAGAAAAAGCGCGACACGCAGTTTGCCGCCATCATCGAGATGGCGATGAAATACGACAAGCCGGTGCGCATTGGCGTCAACTGGGGCTCGCTCGACCAAGAGCTCCTGACCCATCTGATGGATGAGAACGCGCAATCTTCAACGCCGTTGTCGGCGGCGGCCATCTTGCGCGAGGCGATGGTGGTGAGCGGCCTGCGCTCGGCGGCGCGGGCGGAGGAGCTCGGCCTGCCGGCGAACAAAATCCTAATCTCGGCAAAAGTGTCGGACGTTCAGGAGCTGATTGCCGTCTATCGCGACCTTGCGGCCCGCTGTTCCTATGCGCTCCACCTTGGCCTTACCGAGGCGGGGATGGGGTCAAAGGGGATTGTGGCGTCGTCCGCGGCGCTCGGCATCCTGCTCCAGGAAGGGATTGGCGACACAATCCGCATTTCGCTCACGCCCGAGCCGGGCGGCGACCGCACCCAGGAGGTGAAGGTCGCGCAAGAGCTGTTGCAGACCATGGGCTTTCGCGCGTTTTTGCCTGTGGTTTCTGCGTGCCCCGGCTGTGGGCGCACCACATCGACCGTGTTTCAAGAGCTTGCCAAGGATATTCAAGGGTTCATCGGCGCGCAGATGCCCATCTGGAAAGAACAATACCCGGGTGTTGAGAGCATGAAGGTCGCCGTCATGGGCTGCATTGTGAATGGGCCCGGCGAGAGCAAGCATGCCGACATCGGGATTTCTTTGCCCGGGACCGGGGAGCAACCCTCCGCGCCTGTCTTCATTGATGGGGAGAAGACGATGACCTTGCGCGGTGCGGGGATTGCGGCCGAATTTAAGGGCATTGTGGAAGACTATGTCGCCAAACGGTACGGGTGAGATGATGGAAAAACTCTCCGCAGACGCCGCGCGCGCGGCCACCGATGGGCTGAATGGCTGGGCGCTGGAGGGCGCGGACGCCATCACCCGCACGCTGAAGTTTGGTGGTTTCGCGGAGGCCTTCGCGTTCATGACGCATGTGGCGATCGCGGCCGAGAAGGCCGACCATCACCCCGAATGGTCCAATGTTTACAACACCGTGACCATCCGCCTCACGACCCATGATGCCGGCGGCCTCACCCAAAAGGACATTGATTTGGCCACCGTCATCGACAAGGCCGCCAAGGGATGAGCCCGCCGCTGGAGGGTGAGATTTTGCCCCCCGAGCGTGAGGACGGTGCGCAAGATCAAACCGTGCGCGACGGGTTTTGGACAACGCTGCGCCGTGCGGCGCGGCAAATCCCCTTCACGCACGACCTGGTGGCGGCGTACTACTGTGCGATGGACCCGAATGTCCCGTTCCGGGTCCGCGCCACCTTATTGGGGGCGCTTGCTTACTTTGTGGCGCCCATCGATGCCATCCCGGATGTCATCATGGGGGTGGGCTTTACAGATGATGCGACCGTTCTTTTGGGTGCCATCACGATGGTTGCGGCGCACATCACGCCGCAACACCGTGAGAAGGCCAAGGCCGCGCTAGAACGCTAAAACTTGCGCCCATCGGTGAGGCGGCGGTTTTGCGGCACGTCCCACATGGGGCGCATGGCCTCGCGTACGGCGGTTGCCTCATCAATGCCAATGTCGGCCAGCATGCGCTTGTCGAGGTTGGCCAGCGTGTGCCGTTCCTGGTTGAGGCTCCACCACAGGAGAACGCGGCGCCACAGGGGCCGCGTGGTGCCGGTGATGGGAGCGTCATGCCGAACAAAAACTGTTTCCGTCGCCATTTCGTCGAACTCCCGTTCCGCCGGAGCCGTCCGAGCCCCGCCATCGCGCTGGGCCAAACCGCTCGTTTCCAAAGAACCAAAGCGGATCAATCGCCTTGGGTGGTTGATATGCGAACGAAGGGGCCATAAAGAAAACGAAACGTCGCAATCGTTATGATCACGGAGATTGATGATGCCCCGCAATCTCGACATCTCGGCCCTGCGCAGCTTCGCCACCATCGCCGACACAGGCGGGGTGACGCGCGCGGCCGCACGGCTGAACCTCACCCAATCGGCCGTCTCCATGCAGTTGAAGCGCCTCGAGCTTGCGTTTGACACGCGCCTTTTTGACCGCGAGGGCAAAACCATGATGCTCACCGCCTCGGGCGAGCATCTGCTCCATTACGCCCGCCGCATGCTCGCGCTCAATGATGAAGCGTGGGCGCGCATGACCGAGGACGCCTTTGAAGGCAGCATCACGCTGGGCGCGCCCCACGATGTGGTCTACCCCCATGTGCCGCAGATTTTGCGCCGCTTTGCGCGCGAATATCCGCGGGTGCGGATTCAGCTTCAAAGTTCTTACACCCACAAGCTCAAGGAAGAATTTGCCCGGGGCGAGATCGACGTGATCCTCACCACCGAGTTTGAGCCGGGCGGCGCGGCCACGATCTTGCAGGAAAGCCCGCTTGTGTGGATTGGCGCGCCGAACGGGCAGGCCTGGCGCCGGCGCCCCCTGCCGCTGGCGTTTGAGACGGCGTGCATCTTCCGCCCCATCGTCCAGCGGGCGCTGGATGAGGCGCAAGTCCCGTGGGTGATGGCGGTGGATTCGGTCTCCACCCGCACGGTTGATGCGTGCATTTCGGCCGACTTTGCCGTCCACGCCGCCCTCGCCTCCACCGTCGGCAACCGCTACGACGTGGTGGAGCACCTTGGCGTGCTCCCCAGCCTTCCGAGCACAAAGGTTGCCATGTATGTGGCGAGCGGCCCCAACGATGCGCTGTCAAAGAAGCTCGCGGACGTGGTCTGTGAAGAATGGTCCTGCGGCAAGGTGCCAAGTGTGATCCCGATGGCTGCCGAGTGAGGCTGTGGCGCGGGTTCGCGCGGCCCCATAGAGGAATTCATCATTCTTTCAGGCGATAAAGGCGTTGATGGGGCCTCCACATGGCGCACGTTTAAAGGTGGGAGGTCTTGACCAGGCCGCAGAACACCTGAAATGGGGTGTGATGCGGGTTCATAGGGAATTTTGGGACAGACGCATGCGGTTCGTTGCAGCACTCATTCTTGTTTTGACCAGCGCCGTCGCGGCGAACGCGCAAGGGGCGCCCACGCTCCTGGAGCGATACAACGCCTGGGAGGCCTACCAGTATGACGGTGGCGGCCAAAAGGTGTGTTACATCCTGTCAAAACCCACCGCCCTCCAGCCGACGGGCGTGAACCATGGCGACATTTTCTTCTTCATTTCCACCCGCCCGGCCGAGCGCGTCACCAACGAGGTGAGCATTTTGGTGGGCTACCCGTTTGACCCCGGCAGCGAGGTGACGGTGAATGTGGACGGGCGCGATTTTGCGCTGTTCACCAAAGACGATGGCGCCTGGGTCGCCGCAACGCCGGATGAGCAGCAGCTGGTCGCCGCCATGCGGTCCGGCCGCGCCATGACGGTGTCGGGCCGGTCCAAGCGCGGCACCAACACGTCCTACACGTTCTCCCTCTCAGGGGTCACGGCCGGCACCAACCGCATCGCCTCCTGCTCCTGACGCGATGGCGAACCTTGCCCTCCTGAAACGCCGGACAGGCGCGCCGGCGGCCGTTCCGCTGGCGCCGGCCGTGCGCGCCGAACCGGCCGAGGCAGGGTCTGAGTTGTTGGGCAAAAGCCGCGATGAGCTTGCCGCGGTGCTCGCAGGCATTGGCGTGCCGCCGCGCCAGATCAAAATGCGCGTTGCCCAATTGTGGCACTGGCTTTACGTGCGCGGCGCGCCGTCCGTCGACGAGATGACCAACATTGCCGCCCCCGTGCGCGCCGCCATCGCCGCGGCCGCCGCTGTGGGCACGGCCGAGATGGTGGACGAACAAATCTCCTCCGACGGCACGCGAAAGTGGCTCCTGCGGCTGCCCGCCCGCGGCTCTGGCGAGCGGGTGGAGGTGGAAACCGTCTACATCCCTGAAGAGAATCGCGGCACCTTGTGCGTGTCGAGCCAGGTGGGATGCACGCTCAACTGCACCTTTTGTCACACGGGCACCCAGCGCCTGGTGCGCAACCTCACCGCAGGCGAAATTGTCGAGCAGGTGGTGTTTGCGCGCCGGCGCCTGGGCGACTTTGCGGGGCAGACTGCGGCCCATGGCGGCCCGTCCGAGGGGCGGATGGTGTCCAACCTCGTCCTCATGGGCATGGGCGAGCCGCTCTATAATTTTGACGCCGTGAAGGCCGCAATGGCGGTGGTGGGCGATGGGGACGGCCTGTCGCTCTCCAAACGGCGGATCACGCTTTCCACCTCCGGCGTCGTCCCCATGATTGAGCGGGTGGGCGCGGAAATGGGGGTGATGCTTGCCATCTCGCTCCACGCGGTCACCGATGATGTGCGGAGCGTCCTCGTCCCGCTCAACAAAAAATACCCCATCGCGGCCTTGATGGACGCCTGCCGGCAGTATCCAAGGCTCTCCAACGCGCGGCGCATCACGTTTGAATATGTGATGCTGAAGGGGGTCAACGACAGCCTTGCCGACGCGCGCCGCCTGGTCGACCTCATCCGCGGCATCCCCGCCAAAATCAACCTCATCCCCTTCAACCCGTGGCCCGGCGCGCCCTACGCCTGCTCGGACTGGGACACGATCGAAGCGTTTGCCGATGTGGTGAACCGCGCGGGCTACGCCTCCCCCGTGCGAACCCCCCGCGGGCAGGACATTTTGGCCGCGTGCGGGCAGTTGCGGTCGGAGAGCAAAAAACTGTCAGCCCGGGAGCGGCTGCAAGCAGCGCCCTGATGGCGGTCTTGTCCTTCCTCGGACAGGCGATTTTGGTGACGCTGGGCTATGGCATGGCGCTGTTGGCGGCGGCCCTTTTTGCTTCCATCGCCATCATGAATGTGGGGATGGCCGGCTTCGTGGGCGACTGGGAGCAGCTGTTGCAAACGGTGCTCTTGTTTGCGTCCACGAGCCTTGGCGCGTTCCCGCAAACGGTGGCGCCGGCAGCGCTTTTCGTGGTGCTGTCCGAGCTCACGCGGTTGCGCGGCTTTGTGGTGCACCTGGTCGCCGGGTGTGTGATCGGGCTTGTGGCCGCGCTCCCCGTCGGCACGCTCATGGAAGGGGAGGTGTTGCCAGACCTTCCGGGCGATGTGGTGCGCCTTGCGGTGGCGTCTGGCGCGGTGGGCGGCTTTGTTTACTGGTTGATTGCGGGCCGGCGCGCGGGCCGTTGGCTTGATACGGCGGCTTAAGAGCGGCGACCGGTCGCTCGTCGGAAGCTTGGCCCGCGTTGCGGGGGATCTCGCCTAAAAGGCGTTCTGCGCCTATGTTGTGGGCGGGAGAGAATGGGTTGACTGAATTATGGTCGTGGTGATCGATCGCCAAAGCACCGTCCGCCATCCGGAAAAGGCACGGCGGACCGAAACCCCCGTGCTGCGCAAACCTGCGTGGATCCGGGTGAAGGCGCCGGGGACGGGCGTGTTCCGCGACACGCAACAGGTGGTCCGCGGCCACGGCCTTGTCACGGTGTGTGAGGAGGCCGGCTGCCCCAACATTGGCGAGTGCTGGAGCCAGAAGCACGCCACCTTCATGATCATGGGCGACACGTGCACGCGCGCCTGCGCCTTTTGCAACGTGAAGACCGGCCTTCCCGAGCCGCTTGACCCGGCCGAACCGCAAAAGGTGGCCAACGCCACGGCCGACCTTGGCCTGTTGCACGTGGTGATCACGTCCGTCGACCGCGATGATCTGGGCGACGGGGGCGCGGGCCACATTGCCGACACCATCCGCGCCGTTCGCGCCACCACGCCCAAAACGTCGATCGAGGTGTTGACGCCGGACTTTTTGCGCAAATCCGGCGCCACCGAGATGGTGGTCGAGGCGCGGCCCGATGTCTTCAACCACAATCTTGAGACGGTGCCGTCAAAATACCTCACCGTGCGGCCGGGCGCCCGTTACTACCACTCGCTGCGGCTGCTCGATGATGTCAAACGGCTGGACCCGAGCATCTTTACGAAATCGGGCATCATGGTTGGCTTGGGGGAAACGCGCAACGAAGTCTTGCAGCTGATGGATGACTTGCGCTCTGCGGGTGTCGACTTTCTGACTATTGGTCAATACCTTCAGCCGACGCGCAAGCACCATCCGGTGGAAGAGTTTGTCACGCCCGATGCGTTTGCCGCCTACGAGACCATTGCAAAGGCGAAAGGCTTTTTGATGGTGTCGGCGTCGCCGCTCACGCGCTCGTCCTACCACGCGGGGGACGATTTTGAGCGGCTGAAGGCGGCGCGGGAGGCGGCGCTCTCCACCGGCGGGCGCAATGCCCGAGTTTAACACCACGCGGCGCGTGCGCCATTCGGCGGACGACATGTTCGACCTTGTGGCGGACGTGAAAAGCTATCCGCGCTTTGTGCCGCTGTGCAAGTCGCTGAGCGTGCGCCGGCGGGACACTCTGCCCGATGGGCGCGAAATTCTGGTCGCGCAGATGACGGTGTCGTACAAATTCATCCGCGAATCTTTCACATCGCGCGTTGTGTTGAACCGTGACGAGCGCATCATCGATGTCGAATACTTGGACGGTCCGTTCCAAGAGATGAAGAACCGCTGGACGTTTGCGCCGGTGGACGACAAAACCACCGACGTGAACTTTGACATTCGCTACGAGTTCAAAAGCCGGGCCCTGTCGAGCCTGATGGGTTCGGTGTTTGACCGCGCCTTCCGCCGCTTTTCCGAAGCGTTTGAGGAGCGGGCCGACAAGGTGTACGGCCCCGCCTAAGCGCGCGCGGCAATGGCGCGGTCGTTGCCGTCAAAAACGTGAAGATCCTGATCGTCAAACCCCAGCGCGATGGCATCGCCCCTCTGGAGCGCGGCTTGGCCGGAGAGCACCGCAAGCAGCGTCTCGCCCGACGGCGCGTTGGCGTGCACCACGGTTTCGGCCCCCAGCGCCTCCACCAGGGACACGGTCGCGTGGACGGCATGGGCGTCCGACGGGTCCACAAGGCGCATGTGTTGGGGTCGCACGCCCACCATCACCGCGTCGCCCGATGCGCCGGCGGTGACCGCGACGCTCGCCTCGGCGTTGCCCACGAACGACAGGTGCGCCGCATCCCCCGCCCGGGCGGTGATGGTGCCGGGGAGCATGTTCATGGTCGGCGCGCCGATGAAGCCGGCGACAAAGCGGTTTTGGGGCGTGTTGTAGAGCGCAAGGGGCGTGTCCACCTGCTCAATCCGCCCCGCGCGCAGGACCACGATGCGGGAGGCGAGCGTCATCGCCTCCACCTGGTCGTGGGTGACGTAAATCATTGTTTTGCCAAGGCGCGCGTGGAGGGCGGCAAGCTCGGCGCGCATCGAGACGCGCAATTCCGCGTCAAGGTTGGAGAGCGGCTCATCCAGGAGGAATGCGGTGGGCTCGCGCACGATGGCGCGGCCGATGGCCACCCGCTGCCGCTGTCCGCCTGAAAGCTGGCCCGGCCGGCGCTGGAGGAGGGGCGTGATCTCCAGCATGCGCGCCGCCTCATCGATGCGGCTCGCGATTTCCGATTTTGGCAAGTGCTCGTTTTGGAGGCCGAACGCCATGTTTTGCCAGACCGACATGTGCGGGTAGAGCGCGTAGGACTGAAAGACCATCGCAAGGCCACGGTCGGCGGCGTTGACGCGCGTGACGTCCTTGCCGTCAATCACGATGTCGCCGCTTGAGGGCCTGTCGAGCCCGGAAATTAGCCGCAGCAGGGTCGACTTTCCGCAGCCGGAGGGACCGACGAAGACGACAAGCTCGCCCTCGCCCACATCAAGGTCGATGCCGTGGAGCACATCGACCTGGCCGAACCGCTTCTTGACGTCGTTGAGTTGAATGCGGCCCATTACTTAAGCCCCGCGCCGGCAATCCCGGTGGTGATGAAGCGTTGCAAGAAGACGAAGACGATGACCACCGGGATCATCGTGACCACTGTCATGGCGAGGATGAAGTGCCACTGAACGTTGAGTTCGCCGGAGAACGAGTAAAGCCCGACTTGGAGTGTGTAGAGCTCTTGGCGCGATAGGACGATGAGCGGCCACAAAAAGTCATTCCACCGCCACACGACCGAGAAGATGGCAAGAACGGCGAGCGCCGGCGCAGTGAGTGGCAACACAATGCGCCAATAGATTTGCCACTCGCTGGCTTTGTCCATGCGCGCAGCGTCCAAAAGCTCATCTGGGATGGTAAGCATGTATTGCCGCAGGAGGAAGACGCCTGTGGGTGTTGCCACCGTCGGCAAGATGACGCCCCAGAGTGTGTTGGTGAGGTTGAGTGTGCTCACCACCGAGTAAAGCGGGACGAGGATGACCGAAAGCGGCACCATAAGTGTGGCGAGGATGACGAGCATCACTGCGCTTCGGCCGCGGAATTTGTATTTGGAGAGGGCGAACGCTGCCATGGAGTTGGTGAAGAGGGTGATGAATGTTGCCATCACCGTCACGAAGACGCTGTTCCAAAGGTAGCGCACGAAGTCGAGCCGCTGGAAGGGTTCGGCGTAGTTTTCGGTGGCGAAGCCGATTTCCCGGGCGACCTCGCGGTTGCGGATGTTGACGCGGATGACTTCGTCGGGCGCGGCGGGGTCAATCATCTGCGCGGTGGTGCCGATGCGGCGCACTTGTGCAAGGCGCTGCACGGAGCCGTCCTCCATCGTCACGTCATAGAGGACGAGGGGTTTGTCGAACCCCTCCACCTCCACAACCTGCTCCACGTAGGGGAGGATGGTGGGGGGGAATTCGGCAAGCTGGCCGGGGGTTTTGAACGAGGACCCCACCAGCCAAACCGCAGGGCCGAACATGATGATGAGCCCCGCGCCCAGCCAAAAGAACGTAAAAACGTCCGTCCAATGCCAGCGATCGCCGCCCCGCCGGCGGGTCAGGAAGGCCACCGCGCGGCTCATACGCTCCCCTTTTGGCCGCGGCGGGCAAGGCCGAGCTGCATCAATGTGAGCACCACAAGAACCGCGCCCATGAGGATGGAGGCCGCCGCCGCCAAGCCTGGGTTGCGCAACAGCGAGGCAAAGCCGATTTCATAGATATACTGGGTAAGGAACATGGTGGATGTTCCCGGCCCGCCACCCGTCAAGACATACACTTCGTCGAACACTTGGACAGCGCGGATCAGCGATAGGACGATCACCACCAGAAGGTTTGGCATCAAGAGAGGCAAGGTGATGCGGAAAAAGACGCGGGTAGAGCGCGTCCCGTCCATTTCGGCCGCCTCGTAAAGATCTTTGGGGATGGCTTGGAGGCCGGCAAGAAGGATCAGCGCGTAAAACCCCACGTGCGCCCAGATGGAGACGCCGACCGCCGCCGCAAACGCCCAGGAGCGTTCGGTCAGCCAATTGACCGGCTCGCCGCCCGCCTCATACACAATGAAGTTGAGAAGCCCTTCGCGCTGCAAGATCCACTGCCAGATGAGCCCGACCACCACCGGGGACAGGAGCACGGGGAAGAAGAACACCGCCCGCCAGAACGAGCGCGCCCGAAGATCAGAATTCAAGATGAGCGCCGTGATCAGCGCAACCACCGTCATCAACGCAACCTGGATGATGACGAACCAGCCGGTGTTCCACACCGCGTTCCAGAAGAGGTCGTCCTTGCAGGTGACGGTGCGCGTATAATCTTCGCAATCCAGAAGCCGTGCGTAATGGTCACCGCCGATGAACGTGCGGTCCGCCAAAAAGAGCGCTGAGCCGCCGGTCATGGAATACATAAAATTGATGATCAGCGGGATGATGATGAAAATCCCAAAGATCAACAGGTTTGGCGCCAAGAAGAATGCGGCCATGCCGCCATGGCCGGTCTTCTTTTGCCAAGCGCGCAAGGGGCGGTCGACCAGCGACAGCCCCTTGCCAATCGGCGCGAATGCGATCGCGCCGACCCGTTTTGTAAGCGTCGTCAAGACTTATTGCTGCGCTTGCGCGACTTGGTCGGCAATGTCTTGATCGATGCGCGCAAACGCATCCTCGAGCGACATTTCACCGGCCATCACCTGCGAAATCCGCGTCACCAGCGCCCCATAATAGGCGCCCGACCACTGCCACGCGGGGAGCGCCGCCGCACCGGGCGCAATTTCCGCCGATGCTTCCACAAACTTTGTGAGCGCCGCCGCGACGTTGCGGTCTTCGGTGTCAAACTCCAGGCCGCCGGCCGCCACAATGCCTTTGTGGGCGGGGAGGAAGAGCGTGCGCTCGGTGAACTCGCGCAAGACCTCTTCAGAGCCGAGGAAGTCCATGACCTTGGCCACATCTTCCGGGTTCTTGGTGTATTTGACGGCAACCAGCGCCGCACCGCCGGCAAGGCCGGAACACGCTTCATCGCCGCACGGGGTGCCAGTGGCGACCCAGTCGAACCCATCGCCAATCTTGGTGGAAAGGTTCGCAATCTGCCACGAGCCCGAATAGTAGAACGGGATCGCAGCATTCACAAAGTCGTCGGCCGCAGCGCGGTAGGTGGAGCCTGCCGCAGAGACCCAAACATCGCGAAGGTGCTTGCCTTCTTCGGTCCAGTTCACCAGCTTTGTGGCAAATTCCTTCACGCCATCATCGATGGGGGCGGGGGAGCCGTCGTCGGCAATGTAATCGGCGCCGAAGGAGACGTTGGGGCCGGAGATGCGGTGGCCGGAGCGGTCGATGGCAAAGGCCGCCTCAAGCTCCTGGTCGGCGGCAACCTTGGCGGAGGCCTCGACCCAATCGTCCCACGTGGCGCCGGCGCCTGGAAGGTCGACGCCCGCCTGCTCAAACAAAGTGGCGTTGGCGTAGCCGCCGGTGAGCGTCAATTGGGTCATGAAGCCGGGGATCTTGTCGGACCCGTCGGGGCGCATCCAGTCGAACTGGTCGCCAAAGTTCTCCTGCCAGTAGCCGGCGTCCGCCACGTACGGCGTGAGGTCCAGCCAGTGCTCGGACTGGGATTTGAGGATTGCCGCAACCCGGGCAATGTCGGGCCCTTCGCCGGCCTCAAGGAGCACCGGAAGCTGCTCATTGGTGGCTTGGTAGGCAACCTCATCCAGGATGACGTTGATGTCCGGGTTGTCGGCCATGAAACGGTCGAGGAGTTCCTTGACCACCTCGCCTTCCACGCCGTCCGAATACCACATGATGCGAACGTCGCCCGCCAGCGCGGTGGACGACAGGAGCGAGGCGGCAACCGCCGCCAAAATCGTCTTCTTCATCAGTTTCCTCCCCCCGATTGCCGGGTGTTTGATCAAAGATTACGCAAAGTTGCGCACTGTTTCACCCCGAAAAGTTCATGCGGGGCGTTCGCTCGTCACACCCTCTACCGGGAAGGTGCGCGGATCGATGGTGGTGCCCTCCGCCGCCACGGTGCCATCGGCGCCAAAGTGGACGGGGCCATAAACCGGGTCATCCACCAAAAGCGGGCCGTCGCTGGGCCCGGTGAGGGAGAGCGCGGAAAAGTCCGCCTCGCCGCGGTGAAGGCGCACGATCCAGCGCCCGTCGCGCCCCGCCATGCGAAGCTCCACCCCCGCGGAAGGCCCTGTTTCGATGGGGGTGAGGGGCGCGCTGCCCACCACCGTCATCCGCCCTGCGCCAGACGCTGCCTCGGCAATCGGCCCCGCCACGTGGTGCTGGTCGAACGCTGCGCGCGGGAACAGCGCGTGGGTGAAGGGGAGCTGCTCGAAAAGCCCGTCAAACACCACAATTGCGAGCCCGCGATACTGCTGCACCCGCGGGATGGAGGCCGAACCGCCCCAAAAGGAGGGCCGGCCATAGCCGCAATGGACCCCTTCGCCCGGGTGGTTGATGACGATTTGCGCCTGCGGATCCCGCCCGATGCGGCCCTGGAGCAGCGTTTCTTGATAGCCCCACTGGAACCAGCGGTAGGTGGCGGCGGTGCCCAGCGCCCAGTCGGCGGTTTTGGCGTGGGTGAGGCGGGCAAAATGGTTCTCGCCTTGGGCAAAGTGCCAGCCGCGCTCGGTGCCATCGCAAAGGTGGGCAAGGGCCGCCTCATCGGGCAGCGTCAGCCCATGGTCGCGCAGCGCAAGGGCAAGCTGCGGCAGCGCATGCACCCGCGCCCCGCGCCCCCCAACGCCCCACAAAAGGCGCGAGAGCGCCGTGAGCTCCGCCGTCTCCCCGCCGCGGAGCGTGTGTTCATAGCTGCGGCCTTGGGCGGCGGTCAGCGTGCCGTGGTGGGCGCTTTTGGCAATTTGGGTGATGAGGCGGGCCGCCGCCTTCCCCGCGCGGGCCCGCAGCGCAGCGTCCGGCGAAAGGGCAAAGAGCGCAAGCAGCCCCTTGAGATCAATGGGGAAATAGGCGGCGGAGTTGAACTCGGCCATTTCCCAGCGCTCAAAATGGTCAAACCACGCGGCGAGGCGGGATGCGCCAACGGCGGCCTGCTCGCGGCCCGTCCGCCCCGAGCGGGCGAAGGTGGCGTCGGGCAAAAGCGTCCCGGCAAGGTGGGCGGCGGTGTGGAAGAGGAGCGCGTGGTTCTCGGAAAAATACCACTGCACGTCGTTGCCGGGCTCATCCATCCAATAACGATAACTTAGGATCGTGGCGTCAATTTCTGCCCGCAGCGGCGTGGTCAATTGCGCGCCATAGGCCATACGCGCCCAAAGGAGCGGGACGAGGGCGAAATCGGCGCAGTCCCAACAGGCGCGGATGCGGGGCAGGCTTTGCGCAATCATCGCCTCGGTGGCGGCGCCCGCGCGCCCTGCGGCAAGGCGGGCAAGGGCGCACACGGTGTCGGGCTCCGCGTGCTCGGCCACATGGTGGAGCGCTTCCTCAATCCGCGCGGGCAGGGTTGTGGGCGCAGGCGGCGCGGCGGGGCAGACTTCGAGCCCCAGCGTGCGCTCGGCCGAAAAACTGCCCATCGTGAGGCGAATACGAAAGTGCCGGAAGTCGGCGGGGAGCGCTTCAACGTCGGCCACCGTCACCGCCCGCGCACCCGCCGGGATGGTTGCTGAGAGCGGCAGGCGCTCGTGGGACATGAAGTCCCCCTCCACGACAATCTCAGCGGAGACATCCGCCGGCAGCGGCTCAGGGAAGATGAGCCGCACCGCGCCCTCGCGCACAAACGGTCGCTCAAAGTGCATTGTGGAGAGGGCGTTTGCGACGGCCGACACCGTCTCGTCGGGGGCGTCGAATGGGTTGATTGCGGCAAGGGGCGCGCCGCCGGCATAGGCAAGGGTCAGCGTGTGGCGGGTGTCCCGCTCGGCAAGGTCATCAAAATAAACGGTAATTTTGTGTGCGCCCGCGGAGAGCGACACCGTGAGGGTGATGCTTTGGGCAAGGTTGCGCACATAGTGCGCCGCGTGGCCGACGACCGCGCCGTCCACCATCACCAGCGCGCCACCGGGGGTGGTGAGGGTGAGGTCCACCGTGCCGCCGGGGGTGGTGACGGCCGTCTCGGCCCACGTGGCAATGTGTGTGGCGCGGAACCAGAAGCCGGAGAGGTCAAGCCCCGGCGCGCCAAAGGGGAGCGCGCTGCGGACCGGTTCAAACGCGTGGTTGGGGACCGGCGGCTTGCCCCGGTGCGCGGCGGCAAAGTGCGTGCGGCAGGGGTACTCGTGGGGAATAAAATTCTTCGTGTCCGTGACGAAGAAGAACGGGTCCATGGCCCCGTCCATGGGCTGGTCGGCAATGTCGTAGGCCGTTTCCACCGTCCGGCCGACGCGCCACAGGGTGAGCGGGTCACCTGGTGAGAGGGGGCCGGTGCCCTCAAGCATGGCGCGCCGCCTCCACCAGCGCGAGGGCGGCGAGCGCCTGCCCATAGGCGGTCGGCTGCAACGGGATTTCCTTGTAAAATTCGAGGGTTTGCCCCATGCGCGTGCCGTAGGAGACCGATTGGAGGACGCCCGCGCCATCAAGGTCGGCGAGCACCGCCGCCAGCGCCCGCCGGCCCGCCGCCTGCCACGCTGGCGGGCCAAGGCCGATGCGCGCCCCCTTCATGAGCGCGTAGGCAAAGCCTGCGGTTGCCGACAGCTCCTCGTACGCGTCCGGTTCGTCAAGCAGCGTGCGGAACGCGCCGGTCTTGGTCTGGAGCGGCAGGAGGGCGCTGATTTGCGTTGTCAGAACGCTGCGCAAATCGGTCTTTATGCTTCCCGCGATGGCCGGGTTTTCGCAAAGGTCGGTGATGGCAAGGCTTGCCCACGCGTTGCCCCGCGCCCACCGCGCCTGGGCAAAATTGTGCCGGCCCTCGAAGGTGAAGCCGTGAAACCACAGCCCGGTGGATGGGTCGGTGAGGGCGCGCGTGTGCACCAAAAACTGCCGCTCCGCCTCAGCCACAAGGTCCGCCCGGCCCGCCGCAAACCCGTACCGCGCCAGAAAGAGCCCGACCATGACAAGGGTGTCGGCCCAAAGTTCGCCGGGGTTGATCTTGTCGGACACATCATGTTGCAGGCCGCCTTCGCCGGTGCGGGTGGCGCCGGTCATCACCCAGTCGGCCCAATCGTCGAGCGCTGCGCGATAGCGGGGCTCGGGCCGCGCCTCCCACAGCATGGCGAGCGCCAGCATCGGCGCGGTGGTGTTGATGTTGCGCGATGGGAGGCCTGCCGAAAGGTGCCGGTCGAACCATTGGCCGAGCGTGTCGCCAAGGTCGTCCCGCCCGCCCTCGCGAAAGAGCGTGGCGAGGGCGTAGAGCCCGACCCCTTGCGGCCACTCCCAGGATGTAAAGCTGATATAGTCGCCCGGCGTGCCATCAAGGTTCGGCTCGTCAAAGCGCCCTTCGTCCTGAAGGGCAAGCATCCCCGCAACAACGCGGTCGAGGGCGTCGGCAACGCTCATCGGGCGCAAAACGGCGGTGTGAGGGGCACCACCTGGTGGGTCGCGGCCGCGTCTTGGGCGGCGTGACCCATGGCAACCGCCCAGGCGCCATCGCTGAGCGACACATCGGGCGTGCCGCCTCTGCGCACCAGGTCAGCAAAGCGGCGGTGTTGGTAGAAGGTGGCGCCGTTGTGATCGCCGGCGTCCAGCAGCGTTTCATCCACCGGCACCGCATGGGTGCGCGGCCCCTTTGGCGCGCGGGGGCTCACAATCACCTGCGGGGTCGGCGGCGCGCCAAGATCGGCCGGCCAAAAGCGCGTGGGCCCGGGCACGAACGCCTCGATCTTGCCCGTGGGGCCGACCGCCGAGATTTCCTCCTGATAGCGCGCCCCTTCGGCAAACATGCAAAGTTCGAGCATGGCGCGCGCACCATTGTCGAAGTCCACAATCACGTACGCATTGTCCCAGATATCGGGCATCTCTCCGCCATAGCGCTCGTCCCGGTGGTTGACCGCCTGGCCGCCGCTTGCCGCAATGCGTAAAGGGTCGGCGCGCAGGATGAGCCGCATCAGGTCGAAAAAGTGGCAGCACTTTTCCACCAGCGTGCCGCCGGTGAAGCGGTTGAAGCGGTTCCAGTCCCCCACCTTCTCCAAGAATGGGAACCGATGCTCGCGGATGGTGAGGAGTTTTGGCCCGCCCGTCACCCGCTCCGCCTCATTAAGAAGCGCGGCGATGGGGGGCATGTAGCGATATTCCATCGCCACCCAAACAAGCGGGTTTTGGGCCGCAATTGCCGCAATGCGCGCAGCATCCGCCGGATCGGTGTAAAGCGGCTTTTCCAGAAGCACCGGGAGGGGCCGGGTGGAGAGCGCGGCCTCCAGCTGGCCCACATGCAAATGGTTGGGCGAGGCGACGACCAGGCAGTCGACCGCAGCGTCCGCCACAAGCGCTTCAAATGTTGCGTGGTGTCGCGCAGCGGGGGCAAGCGATGCCGCAGCGGCCGCCATCCCCGCGTCCGGCTCGAAGATGGCGGCGACAGTGGCATCCGGCAGGAGCGCGATGTTGCGCATGTGCTCCTGGCCCATCATGCCGGTGCCGGCGATCGCGTACCGAATGGCGCTCATTTGATGCGGTTCACATAGGTTGCGACGGCCGCATCAACGTGGCTCACCGACCACTCCACCGCAGCGCCCGCCTGGGACCAGCTGATGCGCTCGACCACCGTCGTCATCGCGCCGGGCGCGGGTCCGAACGCGGCAGGCGCCCAGCCCGGGCAAGGGCCGAACGAGACGGTGTCCTCCGCCCGCGCGATCCAAAGGCCAAGATCGTCTCGGTAGCTCTTGTAAAGGCTTTGCTGCAGCGCAGACGGGTCCAGGCGCCCCGCCACATCCCCATCCAGCCAAATCTCTTCAAGCACGGCCGGATGACCGTCGAGCCGGCGCAAACGGCGGATCCTGTGGCCCTCGTGCGATCTGCCAAAGGGGGGCGCAGCGTCCGGTTTTGGCAGGCGATCCACCGACAATAGGTCCGCGCTCGGGTGCCCGCCACCGGTCAAACGCTCGATGCGGAAGAAGGCGTAGGTGGTCTCCCGCTCGCTCGGCCGGCGGATGTAGTTGCCCGAGCCGTGGCGCCGCTCCAGAAGGCCGGAGTGTTCAAGGTGCGCCAGCGCCTTGCGCAGCGTGCCCACCGATGTGCCAAGGCGCACCGCAAGCTGCCGCTCCGGGTCGAGCCGGTCACCGTCCATCAGCCGGCCAGCGTCGATCTCGCGCTCCAAAAGGTCGCTGATCTGGCGGTAGCGCGGCAAAGCGGGGGGCGCGTCAACGGGCATTCCGAAAGATTGATACACTATTGATCCAGATCCGGCCGGCTGCTAGATAACCCACCATGCGACCCGCCCACAAGGATTTTTCAACGATGACCGTCGTCCCCATCACCTCCGAGAGCCTGGGCGCTTCCGAGGTGAGCTGGTTTTCAGCGCTCTGTTCGGACGACTATCGCCATCTTGGCGTGCCGGAGGGCGACCTGCGCTCCTCGTTCGCCCACTGCGCCGACATTGTGAAGACGGCCGAGCGGGTGGGCTTTCGCAACGTGTTGTGCCCCTCGTCTTACCAGGTGGGGCAAGACACACTCTCGTTTGTCGCCGGTTGTGCGCCCATCACGGAGCGCATCAACCTTCTGGCGGCGGTGCGCTGCGGTGAAATGCAGCCCATCATGCTTGCCCGCACCGTCGCCACCCTCGACCACATGTTGAAGGGCCGCCTCACCCTTAACATCATCTCCTCCGACTTCCCCGGAGAGACCGCCGACAGCGCTCACCGCTACCAGCGCAGCCGCGAAGTCGTCGAAATCTTAAAACAAGCCTGGACGCGCGACACGATCGACTACACCGGCGATGTCTACACCTTCGAAGGCGTCACCACAGACCCCGCCAAACCCTACCAACAAAACGGCGGTCCATTGCTTTACTTTGGCGGATACTCCCCGCCCGCGCTCGAACTTTGCGGCCAACACTGCGACGTTTACCTCATGTGGCCCGAGCCCAAAGAGCAGCTCGCCGAGCGCATGAAGGCCGTCAACGCCGTCGCCGAGCGCTACGATCGCACGCTCGACTATGGCCTTCGCGTCCACGTCATCGTGCGCGACACAGAGGCCGAGGCGAAGGAGGCGGCGCGCGCGCTCGTCTCAAAGCTCGACGATGAGAAGGGCTCTGAAATCCGCGGCCGCGCGCTCGACGCAAAGTCGCTGGGCGTTGCCCACCAGGCCAAAAACCGCGACATTGCGGACGATGAGGGGTTCGTCGAACCCCATCTGTGGACCGGCGTTGGTCGTGCGCGCTCCGGTTGCGGCGCGGCGCTGGTGGGCTCGGCCGACCAAATCCTTTCCGAACTTCACGACTATCAGGCAATGGGAATGCGCGCGTTCATCCTCTCCGGCTACCCCCACAAGGAGGAGGCCGAACACTTTGGCCGCCTCGTGATGCCCCACCTCAAGACCGTTTCGCTGCCAGAGGCCTATGGCCGTGTGCCGGAGACGACGCCGGCCACCCCGCTTGGCACAGGGGCCCGCCGCTGATGGACCGCATTGCCCTCTCTGGCGACCTTTCCATGTCGCGCCTCGTCTACGGGATGTGGCGCCTTGCCGATGATGCCGACCGGTCGGAGAAAAACGTCCGCGCCAAGGTTGAGGCGTGCCTTGCCCAAGGCATCACCACCTTCGACCAGGCCGACATTTATGGCGACTATGAGAGCGAGGCCGTCTTCGGCGCGCTCCTCAAGGCCGACCCGTCCCTGCGCGATCGCATGGAAATCGCCACCAAATGCGGCATCAAACTCCTCACCGACAAAGTGCCCGGTCGGCGGGTCAAACACTACGACACGTCAGCGGCGCACATTGAGGCCTCGGTGGATCAATCGCTTTCCCACATGGGGATCGAGGTCATCGACCTTTTGATGATCCACCGGCCGGACCCGTTTATGGACCACGCTGAAACCGGCGCCGCGCTCGACCGTGTGGTGGCGTCCGGCAAAGTGCGCACCATCGGCGTCTCCAACTTTAAGCCCCACGACATTGCGCTTTTGCAGTCGGCGATGGCGGCGCCGATCGTGACCAACCAGATCGAGATTTCGCTCCTGCATCTCAGCCCCTTCACCGATGGTGACATTGCGCTTTGCCAACAAAAGGGCATCTCGCCGATGGCCTGGTCGCCGCTCGCCGGCGGGGCGCTCTTTGCGGCGGACAACGCCGCGCTCTTGGCGGAGCTTGAGGCGATTGGCGCGGCTCACGGCGTGGACGCGACGGCGGTGGCGCTCGCCTTCCTCCTCGCCCACCCGGCCAAAATTGTGCCTGTGGTGGGGACCAACACCCTCTCGCGGATCGCAGCGCTGTCTGATGCGTTCAAAGTGTCGATGGACCGCGAAACCTTCTTTGATCTTTACAGCCGCGCGCTCGGCCACGAGGTGCCCTAATGGACGGTTGGCAGCCCCGCATGGATGCCCTCACACCCCCCGCCGATGCGCCTTCGCCCCAGGACAGGACGGCGCTGCGCAACGCGCTCGGCCGGTTTGCCACCGGGGTGTGCGTCGTCACCTGCGCCGGTGAGACCGGGCCGGTGGGGATGACCATCAACTCCTTCGCGTCCCTCTCCCTCGACCCGCCGCTCATCATGTGGTCGCCCGCCAAATCGTCCAACCGCGCCAAGGCGTTTCGCGCCGCACCGCGCTTTGCGATCCATGTGTTGAAGGCCGAACAGCGCCCGATCGCCGACGCCTTCGTCAAAGAGGCCGACGCGTTTGGGGAAACCCTGTGGCGCGCCGCTGCGGATGGCCTGCCGCTCATCGACCGGTGCCTCGCCCGCTTCGTCTGCGACGTGGTGGCCGAGCATGATGCGGGCGATCACGTGATTGCGGTCGGCCGCGTCACCCAGATGAGCGCCGGCGAGGGGGCACCGCTCCTCTTCAACCGCGGTCGCTACGCCACCTTGTCCTGAGGCGGCGCGTCCTCATCACGGGCTGCTCCGGCGGCGGAAAATCAACCCTCCTCGCCGCGCTGGCGGCGCGCGGGTTTCAGACCGTCGCCGAACCCGGCCTTCGCATCGTCCGCTCCTCTCGGCCAGACGACCCGCGCCTCCCCTGGAACGACGCGATTGCGTTCGGCAGGGCCGCGCGGGACCTTGCCGCCGCCGACTTCGCGGCCGCCGCCCCGGGCGTCACCCTTTATGACCGCGGCCTGTTGGACGCCATCGTGCACCTCAAACGCTGCGGGGCAGCCACCGCCGCGGACGATGCGCTGCTCACACAATGCCGCTACGACCACGTGTTTCTCGCACCGCCCTGGCGCGCGTATTTTGCGCAGACCGACGACCGCCGGCACACCTTTGAGGCCGCGGTGGCGGAATACGAGGCGATCACCTCGGCGCTGACCGCCATGGGCGCGCGCTTTGATCTGTTGCCGCGGACGGGGGTTGAGGCGCGGGCCGCATTTGTGGTGGCCCGGCTCTAGGAGGTGCCGGCGCCGTAAAGCGAGCGCAACCGGCGCTCAATGGTCTCGGGCGCGACGGCCAGCGTGTGCAGCTCCACATGAAGTCGGCCGCCTTTGCGGCGCGCGTTGCGGGCGGTGAACCGCTGGATCAGCGACAGGCGATCGGGCGCGCTGATTACGGCCTCCAGCGGCTCTTTGGTCTCCACAATCAGCGTTGCAAGGCGCATGGTGCGCAGCGCGCGGTGCTCCACGCGGATCGCTCCAATCGCCGACCAGGGGATGATGCCGTACCGCGCCACATAAAGCCCCTTGGCATCGGCGGCGAGCTGCGGCGTTTCGAGGTCCAGCGTGGGGTGAAAGTAAAGCGCTGAGAGCGAACCCGCGAGGCTGGCAAGCAAAAAGCCCGGCTGCACATTCACAAATGTCGCAACAACGCCGATGAGCGTGAGCGCGCCGCCGCCATAGACCATGAGGTCGCCCTGATGGGGCTTATAGCCGACCGCGAAGGCGCCCGATGGGTCGGGGGTTGGGCGGGGCGGGCGATCGGGCGGCGGCGTCTCGGCGTCCATCACAAATCGCCCAGCGCCACCTGGCCGGTGATGGTGATACCAAACCCGTCCAGCCCGATGTACCGACGGTCGGACGCGGTCACGAGGCGGATGGAGTGGATGCCAAGATCCCGCAGGATTTGCGCGCCGAGCCCCACATCCCGCCACTCGCGCGCGCGGCTTTGCGCGGTCTCATGCTCCTCGTCCGGATCGGTGCTGCCGCTCGCCACCCCCGTTGCCCCATGGCGCAGGTACACCAAAACGCCGCTGCCGTGGGCGCGGAACGCCTCCGTTGCCGCGCGGGGGGCGCCATCGCCGAACACGTCATCAACAACCATCTCGCGCACCAGCCGCACCGGAATATCTGCCCCGCCCCGGATGTCACCGATCACGACGGCAACGTGCTGCATCGGGTCAAAGTGCGTTGTGTAGGAGACGACCCGCGCGGCGCTCCCGCCAAGGGTGCGCGATGTGTCCGACACGCGCTCCACCAAGGTCTCGTTGCGCTGGCGGTAGGCAATAAGATCGTTGACCGAGACTTCGACCAGCCCGTGCGTCTTGGCAAACGCGCTCACCTGTGGCCCGCGCATCACCGTCCCATCATCGTTCATCAGCTCTGAGAGGACGCCGATCTCAGGCAGGCCCGCGAGCCGGCAAAGATCGATCGCCGCCTCGGTGTGGCCGGAACGGATGAGGACGCCGCCATCGCGCGCCACCAGCGGGAAGACGTGGCCGGGACGCACGAAATCGGCCGCGCCCGCGTTGGGGTTGGCGAGCGCCCGCACGGTGTTGGTGCGTTCGTCCGCCGAAATGCCCGTCGTCAGCCCGTGCTTGACGTCAACCGAGACGGTGAAGGCGGTGGCGAGCGGGGCATCGTTGTCGGCCACCATAGGGGCAAGGTTGAGGCGGCGGGCGACCGACCGCGTCATCGGTGCGCAGACGATGCCAGACGTGTGGCGCACCATCAGCGCCATCTGCTCAGGGCTCATCAGCGAGGCAGCGCAGATGAGATCGCCCTCGTTCTCCCGGTCATCATCATCGATGACCACCACCATCTCGCCCTCGGCAAACGCCCTCAAGGCCGCGGCCACCCGCGCGTTTTGATCGCTCAACGTCTCAACCCTCGTTCTTTTGCTGATATAGCGCGTTCGTCGGCCTTGCGCAGCGGTTCCGGGGGGCGGCACCGTCGCGGGTGCTCCAACTCCACCAAAGAACAGGCTCTAGCCTCAGGTGCTGCTCACACCACCTGGCCGCATCTGAAGGGCCCAGGACGGAGGTGGGCGTTGGCGAGCGGGGCTGACCCAAAAGATGCTGTCACACCACCGCGGAGCCCTCGCGGCCGGTTTGGGCGCGGTGGCGGAGGAAATGATCGGCGAGCACGATCGCCATCATTGCTTCGCCGACCGGGACGGCGCGGATGCCCACGCACGGGTCGTGGCGGCCTTTGGTCTGGACGTCCACCTCTTCGCCGGAGCGGGTGACGGACTTTCGCGGGGTGAGGATCGACGAGGTGGGCTTGACCGCAAAGCGCACCACCACCGGGGCACCGCTGGAAATCCCGCCCAAAATGCCGCCGGCGTTGTTGGAGAGGAACTGGTTGCCGGCGCGCATCTCGTCGGCGTTTTCCTCGCCCGTGAGGCGGGCGGCGGCGAACCCTTCGCCGATCTCGACACCCTTGACAGCGTTGATGGACATCATGGCCGAGGCAAGGTCCTGGTCGAGCTTGCCGTAAAGCGGTGCGCCCCAGCCGGGGGGCACACCCTCGGCCACCACCTCCACCACGGCGCCCAACGACGAGCCTGCCTTTCGTGCAGCGTCCAGCCTGTCGGACCAGCGGGCCGCGGCCGCAGCGTCGGGGGCGAAGAAAGGGTTTTGGGCAATTTGTTCATAGTCGCGGCCGGTGGCGACATCGCCGCCCATCTCTACGAGCGCGCCGCGCACGGTGACAGAAGGGATGACGGCAGAGGCGATGGCGCCGGCCGCAACGCGCACCGCCGTCTCGCGGGCGGAGGAGCGGCCACCGCCACGATAATCGCGCAGGCCGTATTTGGCGTCGTAGGTGTAGTCGGCGTGGCCGGGGCGGTAGCGCTCGGCGATTCTGGAATAATCCTTGGAGCGCTGGTCGACGTTTTCGATGATGAGGGCGATGGGCGTGCCGGTCGTGATGAGGGCGCCATCCTCCTCCAGGACGCCGGAGGTGAGGCGCACAGCGTCCGGCTCCCGGCGCTGGGTGGTGTGGCGCGATTGGCCGGGGCGGCGGCGGTCCATGGCGGCCTGGATCGCGTCCATGGAGAGGCGAATGCCGGGGGGGCAACCGTCCACCACACCGCCAATCATGGGGCCGTGGCTCTCGCCGAACGTGGTGACGCGGAAAAGGTGACCGAACGTGTTGTGCGACATGGACTAAACCCGCTCGACCCGGCCGGCCTCAAAAATCAAAAACTGGTCCTGGGGCGCCGGGAGGCTGGGCACCTCGTGCCAGGGCGTGCCGCACAGGAGGCCGTGGAGCACGCGAAGGACGCCGCCGTGGGTGACGGCCACCGTGTCGCGCTCCAGGGTGTCGAGCCAGGTGCCGATGCGGTTGGCAAGGTCGCCGTAGGTCTCGCCGCCGGGGGGTCGGAACGACCATTTGTCCTTCTTGCGCTGGGCAACGCGGGCCTTTTCGCCGCCTGCGCGCAATTCGTCATAGGTGCAGCCGGACCAGTCGCCGAAGTCGATCTCCATGAGGCGGTCGTCGGTGGGCGCAGCGCCCGGAAGGCCAAGATGGTCGCGCACAATCGCCATCGTCTCCACCGAGCGCGAGAGGGGCGATGAGACATAGGAGAGCGCGTCCGGCCGGATGCCGTCTGCGGCGAGCCGCTCGGCCAGCACCTTGCCGTGGCGGGCGGCCTGGGCCCGGCCCTTGTCATTCATGGGGATGTCTTCGCGGCCCTGGAGGCGGCCTTCCACGTTCCAGTCCGTCTCGCCGTGGCGAAGATGATAAAGCCGCACACCCTCGCGCACCTTAAAGCGCCATTTGTTGGTGCTGGATGATGCGCCAGGCGCCCTCGACCTTGGCGTAGGTGGAGCTGCAGAGCGCGCGATAGGGCGCCGCTTCCGCCCGCTTGGCGTTGGCGCGGTAGGCGAGGACCGCCGTCTCGCTGACCAGCGCACAATGGCGATCGTCCATGACGACACTGTCCCATCGTGGGGCGGCAATGAGGGAACGCGTGAGCGCATCGCCCGACAAGATGCCGACAGGGTCGGGCAGGACCATCACGCAGGCGGAAAGGTCGGCGCCCTCCATGGGGCCGCCAAGCCAAAAGGCTTCCTCCGCCGACCAGAGGTTCGGCTCATCCACCTTGGGTCTCTTTGGTGATGTCGGGCGCGTCCACCGCCTTCATGCCTACCACGTGGTAGCCGCTGTCCACATGGTGCACCTCGCCGGTGACCGCGGCGGAAAACGGGGAGAGGAGATACGCCGCGGCCTTGCCAACCTCGTCGATGGAGACGGTGCGGCGCAGCGGTGCGTTGTACTCGTTCCACTTCAAGATGTAGCGAAAGTCGCCGATGCCGGAGGCGGCGAGTGTCTTGATCGGCCCCGCAGAGAGCGCGTTCACGCGGATGTTTTTGGGGCCAAGGTCGACGGCGAGGTACCGCACCGAGGCCTCGAGCGCTGCCTTTGCAACACCCATGACGTTGTAGTGCGGCATCACCTTTTCAGCGCCATAGTAGGTGAGGGTGAGGAGGGAGCCGCCCTCGTTCATCAAGGGCTCGGCCCGGCGGCACACGTCCACAAACGAGTAGCAGGAGATGTTGAGCGAGCGGTCAAAATTCTCTGGCGAGGTGTCGATGAAGCGGCCGGTCAGCTCGTTCTTGTCAGAAAAGGCAATGGCGTGGACCAGGAAATCGAGCCCGCCCCAGCGCTCTTTCACCGCGCCAAAGACGGCGTCCAGCGTTTCGGGCTCGGTCACGTCGCAGTGGCCAAACACCTCAGCGTTGAGGCTTTCGGCAAGCGGGGCGACGCGCTTTTTCAGCGCCTCGCCCTGGTAGGTGAAGCCGAGGGTGGCGCCTTGCTCGGCGGCAATTTTTGAGATGCCCCAGGCGATGGAGCGGTTGTTGGCAACTCCGAGGATCAGTCCGCGTTTGCCCGCGAGAATGCCGGAGCCACGTTCCATGTCAGACGAACCTTTGTTGCGAGCACCGCCCGCGCCGTGAAAGTTGGTTTGTCATAGTCATCGCCCCCCGACCCCGCAAGCCGGAGCCCGCACCCATGTCCCTCGCCGCCGACGCCTTTGATGGCCTGAAATCTGACCTTCGCGAGGCGCTCGGCCCCGCCGCGATTGTCGACGCGCCGGACGACATGGCCCCCTACCTCACCGAGTGGCGGCACCTTTACCAAGGGGTGACGCCTTTCGTGGTGCGCCCAGCGGACACTGCGGGCGTTGCTGCTGCAATGCGCCTTGCGGCCGCGCGCGGCGTTGCGGTGGTCCCCCAGTCGGGCAACACGGGGCTGGTGGGCGGGCAAATGCCGGCCGAGAGCGGGCAGGAGCTTTTGCTGTCGGTCGATCGCCTCACCGGGATCGAGATGGTTGACCCTGCGGGCAACACGCTCACGTGCGGCGCGGGCACCATCCTTGCCGATGTGCAGGCGGCGGCGGAGGGGGCGGGGCGGCTTTTCCCGCTCTCGTTGGCGTCGGAGGGGTCGGCGCGCATTGGGGGGCTGATTGCCACCAACGCGGGGGGCACGGGGGTGCTGGCCTATGGCAACATGCGTGATCAGGTGTTGGGGCTTGAGGTGGTGATGCCCGATGGGCGCATCTGGAATGGCCTCCGGGCGCTGCGCAAGGACAACACCGGGTATGACTTAAAGCATCTGTTCATTGGCGCGGAGGGGACGCTCGGCATCATCACCCGCGCGGTTCTAAAATTGCGGCCGCGGCCGGTGGCGCAGGATGTGGCGCTGGTGGGGGTTGCTTCGCCGGCCGATGCGGTGGCGCTTCTGGGCACTGTGCAGGCGGCCATCGGCGAGGGGGTGACGGCCTTTGAGATCGTGCCCAAAATTGGGATCGAATTTGTGGTGCGCCATGGGGCGGGCACGCGCAACCCGTTTGAGACAATCCCCGATTGGGTGGTGCTCATCGAGGTGTCGACCTTTTCGCCCGACCGGCCGATGCGCGAGCCGCTGGAGGCGGTCTTGATGGCGGCCTATGAGGCGGGCGAAATCACCGATGCGCTCGTCTCCCAATCGCTCGCCGAGGCGCAGGATTTTTGGCGCCTTCGCGAGCTTTTGTCAGAAGTGCAGGGCCATGAGGGCGGGTCCATCAAGCACGATGTCTCGGTCCCGGTGGCAAAAATCCCAAAATTCATCGCGGAGGCGACGGCGGCGGTGGAGGCGTGTGTGCCGGGCTGCCGGCCGGTCCCCTTTGGGCACATTGGCGATGGCAACATCCACTTTAATGTCAGCCAGCCCGTCGGCGCCGACAAGGCCGAATTTCTTGCCGGGTGGGATGCGATGAACGAGGCGGTGCACGCGGTGGTGCGCGCGCACTCAGGCTCCATCGCGGCCGAGCATGGGGTGGGGCGGCTCAAAGCCAAGCTCGTCCCCACCGTGCGCGATGAGGTGGAGCTTTCCATGATGCGCGCCGTCAAAGCCGCGTTTGACCCGGAGGGCCGGATGAATCCCGGCCGCGTGCTGCCTTAAAAGAGCGTCGGCTCGGCCGCATCGTCGGGCGTCATCAGCGCGGCGCCCTCGTTGCGCGCGTTGGAGAGCTTTTTGGACACCGGGCGGGCGGTGAAGGTGATGCGCTCGGTAAGGGTGAGGGCGGCGGCGCCATTGTCGTTGGCACCGTCGAGCCAGTCGTCAAAGTTGCCCTGCGGAACGGTGAGGGGCATGCGGTCGTGGTAGTCGGCCGGGACGCCGGTGGACTCGGCGGTGAGGATGGCGGCGGTGTCCATCTCTTCGCCATCAGGGCCCATCCAGTGTTCGAAAAGGCCGGCAAAGGCGATGGCGCCCGGCGGGTCGAAGGCAAAGGGCTGTTTGCCGGTTTCCTCCCGCCGCCATTCGTAAAACGCGGTGGCGGGGATCAACGCGCGGCGGCGGCGCATGGCGTTGCGAAAGGCGGGCTTTTCCGCCGCCGTCTCGGACCGTGCGTTGATGAGGAGGGGAAAGCCCTTCGGATCCTTCACGAACGCGGGGATGAGGCCCCAACGCATCAGCTGGAGTTCGCGCCCGCGGGGGCCGGCCACCACAACGTGGATCGGCTGGGTGGGCGCAATATTGTACCGCGGCGGATAGGGGACGGCCTCGTTCTCAAAGCCAAAGATCTCCGCAAGCGCCTCCAGAGGAAGCGTCAACTGATAGCGCCCGCACATCAGATGACCTCAAAATAGGTGACCGACAATCGGCCCAAGATGAGCGCGCCAAAGCCCAGAAGCAACGCGCCCGCCACCACATTGAACTTTGCAATGCGCGCCTCCGTCAGCCGCACGCGCAGCTGGGTGACAACGGCCGCAAGCCCGCACCACCAGCCGAGTGTCCCGATTGCAACGCCCAAAATGAGCTGCGCGGTGCCCACATAATCGCCCTTTTCAGGCGCCCATTCGCCGAGCGCCCCAAAATAGGCGACGAAGCCAAAAATGGTGGCGGGGTTTGTGATGGTGAGGAAAAATGTGCCGACCGCCATCTCAGCGGCGGATTTTCGGCGTGGCTCTTCCGGCAGCGGGCGGTCAAAGCCTGGTTGGCGCCACAGGATGCGCGCGCCGATGAAGGCCACCAAAAGCCCGCCGATCAACTGGATGAGCCGCGCGTGCCCCTCCACGAAGGCCGACACGGTGGAGACGCTGAAGGCGGCGGCGCTTGCAAACACCACATCGGCGACGGCCGCGCCCACACCGGCCGCAGCGCCCGACAAAAAACCGTAGCGCAGCGCCCTTTGCATAATGAGGACATTGACCGGGCCGAGCGGCGCAGTCACAAAAATCCCGCCCAAGATGCCGAGCGCGATGAACGCAAGGGGGGTCAAGTTGGCCGTTCCGATTTTTTCAATCTGGGCCGTTCCCGCGCGTGGTGGTCAAGTGGGCAGCCTGCCCCATCGTTGGTCATCCTGCAAAGCGTTGGGTGTGCTCGGGCTGGTGGTCGCCCTTGCGACCCCGGCCGCGGCCTATATTCCTGACGATCTGTCCCTCGACCCTCTCACTGCACCAACCATCAATGCCCCCGACGGCGATGATCACACCGAAGAAGACGCAACCGACGTGCCAGCTCCGCCGCCGGCCCGCGCGTCCCTCGCCGACGTGCGCTACGGCGCCGACGGTCTGCCCGGCGCGGTGGCAAGCGCGCGCAACGCCCTCATGGAGGCGGCCCGCGCCGGCGAGATTGAGGCGCTCCGCCCCGTGTTTGATGCGCAGCGCGCCCCGCCGATTGTGACACCCTATGAGAACGTGCCCGACGCGGTGGCGCACCTCAAACGCCAGTCGGGCGATGCGGCGGGGCGGGAAATTCTGGCGATCCTGCTTGAGCTTTTGGAGGGGGGGCACGTGGCGGTGGGCGAGGGGTCGGCGCGCACCTTTGTGTGGCCCTATTTTGCCGAAGTGCCGATCGGAGAGCTCAAACCCCGGCATTTTGTGGAGCTTTACCGGATCCTCACCTCCATCGATGTGGAAGAGATGGAGCGGCTTGGCCAATACACCTTCTTTCGTGTTGGGATTTCGGCCGATGGGCGGGTGCGCTACTTCTCCGCCGGCCCGCTGGAGGATTGACGCCCGTGACCGTTGCCCACCTTGCCGACCGCACCGTGATTGACGTCTCCGGCCCCGCGCGGCTCGACTTTTTGGACGGGCTTTTCACAGTTTCGGTGGCGGACATGGCCCCCGGCACCCTTCGCTACGGCGCGCTCCTGACCCCCCAGGGCAAGATTGTGACCGACCTTTTCGTCCATGCCGAGGCCGATCGCCTGCGCCTTGACGTGCCGGAGGCGGCGGCGGCCGACCTCACCCGCCGCCTCACCATGTATAAGCTGCGCGCCGCGGTGGAGCTTGCTGCCTCCGATGACCCTGTGGTGGTGGGGATTGGTGCGCCTGACCCGCGAGCGGACGGGTTGCCGGCCCGCCAAATCGGCGGCGCGGCGGACGGCGCGCGCACCTTTTATGACAGCGCGCGGGTCGCGGCAGGCGTCCCCGATGCGGCTCTCGATTTTGCCCTTGGCGACACCTTTCCCCACGATGCGAACATGGACCATTTTGGCGGCGTCGACTTCCAAAAGGGCTGTTTTGTGGGGCAGGAGGTGGTCTCGCGCATGCGCCACAGGGGGACGGCCCGCCGGCGCACGGTGCGCGTCACGGCCGAGGCGCCGCTGCCGGACGGCGAGGTGATGGCGGGCGAAAAGGCGATTGGCAAAGTCGGCACGCGGGTGGGCGAGGCCGGCCTTGCGATTGTGCGGCTTGACCGTGCGGTGGGGCCGCTCACGGTGGGGGGCGTCCCGGTGCACTTGTCGGTGCCCGATGGCGCGGCCTTTTCGCTGCCCGCGTGAGCGGCCGCCCGCCCCGCGCCTGGCAGCGCATGCTCTCGGGCCGCCGGCTCGATCTTCTCGACCCCTCACCTCTCGACGTTGAGATTGAGGATATTGCCCACGGCCTTGCCCGTGTCGCCCGCTGGAATGGGCAAACGAAAGGCCCGCACGCCTATTCCGTTGCCCAACACTCGCTCTTGGTGGAGGCGATCTTTGCCCGCGCCCACCCTGGCGCGGGGGCGGGCGACTGCCTTGCCGCGCTCTTGCATGATGCGCCGGAGTATGTGGTGGGCGATCTCATTTCGCCGTTCAAGTCGGCGATTGGCGGGGCCTATCGCACGGTGGAGGCGCGGCTGGAGCGGGCGATTGCGCTGCGCTTTTCCCTGCCGGACGACGCGCGGGGGCGGCGCAAAGCGCTCATCAAAGCGGCGGACCGTGTGGCCGCCCACCACGAGGCGACCCACCTTGCCGGCTTCTCCCCCGCCGAGGCCGCGGCAATTTTTGGCGTTTGCCCGCCCGCGGACGTTGCACTCGGCCCGCTCCTTGCCCCCTGGTCGACGGAGGCGGCGAAAGCGCGCTTCCTCACCCGCTTCAACGCTCTCGATCAGGCCGCCGCTGCATGACCAAAACCCTCATCAGAGGCGCCGATTGCCTCACCCTCGACGCTGCCGAGACCCTCATCGAGGGCGCCGACATCCTGATTGAGGGCGACCGCATCACCCATGTGGGCCCTCAAGGCTCCGCCTCGGCCGAGGGCGCGGCGCTCATTGAGGCCGCCGGGATGGTTGCGATGCCTGGCCTTGCCAACACGCACACCCACTCCTACTCCGCGCTCCTCAAGGGGTCGGTGGAGCGCATGCCGCTCGACGTGTTTATGGCGGCCGTGATCCTCGGGACAGGCGCCCGCACGGTGGACGATGTAGCGGTGGCCGCAAAGCTCAGCGCGCTCGAAATGCTTTCCACCGGCACCACCCGGTGCCTGGACCATTTTTCCCACCGGCCGACGCTGTCGGTGGAGGCCGTGGAGGCGGCGGCCAAGGGGTACGCGGCCGCCGGCGTCAAGGCGACCATCGCGCCGATGTTCTCCGACCGCCCGTTTCGCGACACCCTCCCCTTGTCGCCCGCGGACATGGACGAGGCGCTCGCCGCAAAGCTCCCCGGCGCAAAAGCCCCCATCGAGCCTTATTTTGAGATGATGGAGGCCGCGCTCGCGCTTGATGTGCCGGGCATCACCATCATTGCGGGCGTTGATAGCCCGCAGCGCTGCTCGCCGGCATTGCTTGAGCGGGCGGGCGCGTTTTGCGCTGCGCATGGCATCGGCAACCACACGCACCTTTTGGAGGCCAAAACCCAGTGGGCGATGGGGGCGGGGGAGAGCCTGGTGCGCCGCCTCATCGATGTGGGGCTTGGGGGGCCGGGCTCATCCTTCGCGCACTTCATCTGGTTTGATCTTGATGATCTTTCCGCGCTCGCGGAGGCGGGGGCCACGGTGGTGCACAACCCGGCGAGCAACCTTGCGCTTGGCTCCGGCATTCAGCCGCTCACCGCGTTGATGGGGCAGGGCATCCCGGTTGCCTTCGGGTCCGACGGGCTGAACACCGGCCATCTTGGCATGTTTGAAAAAGTGCGCCTCGCCGGACTGTTGCCGCGCGTCTCCACCACCCACCCGCGGGAGTGGCCGCGCCCGCACACCATTTTGCAGATGGCAACGGTCAACGGGGCGGCCGCCTGCGGGCACCCTGGCGACAGTGGGCAAATTGTGGCCGGCCAGGCGGCCGACATTGTGCTTTTGGATGGCAACTCGTTTGCGCTGGCGCCGCGGGGCGACCTTGCAAGCCAGCTTTTGCTGAACGAGACCGGGGCAAGTGTGCGCCACGTGTTTGTCGGGGGCGCGTGTGTGTGGCGTGATGGCGCCTCCACACGCCTTGATGCTGCCGCGGTGGTGGAGGAGGCGAAGGTCGCCGCCGCGCGCATTGCCCGGGACACCGCCGGCGCGCGCGATGTGGTGGACGCGTTCGCGCCGGGCCTGTCGAAAATGGTGCAGCGGGTGCTGGAGGACGGGTGCGGCCCCTGCCGGATCGCGACCCTCGCTTAATTGTTCTCTTCAGGCAGGTTGGGGATGGGCAAAATGCCAATGCCCTCTTCCACCAGCGCTTCGGCCTCTTCGCGGTTGGCTTGGCCGTAGATGCCGCGGGGTTCGGCCTCGCCGTAATGGATGCGGCGTGCCTCTTCGGGGAACTCTTTGCCCACATCGGTGCCGTGGGAGACGACCGCCTCGCGCAGCGCCTTCACGGCGGCGATGAATTTTGCGCGGTCGTTGCCGCTGAGCGCAGCATGGGTCGGCGGGGCAACGGGTTTTTCGGGCACGGGCTTTGGGGGGGTCTCGCCGGCGGCGGCGTCAGACGGGGCGGGGTCCGCCGGCGCGGGCTCGGCGGGGGCGATCGCCTTTTGGGTGCGCACGGCCGGTGCCATCAGGGCGCGGGTGACCGCGGTGTCGCCGCAGTGGGGGCAGGCGACCAGGGAACGCTCAATCTGCGCCTCAAAGTCGGCTGAGGAGCGGAACCAACCGTCAAACGTGTGCCCATTGGAGCAGCGGAGCGCGTAATGGATCATGGGGTGGTTGCGTGGTCCCCATGGGCCGCGCCGTCAACCGAAAAGGTTTTGCGCGCGGAAATGACCGGGATTTGGCGGCGCACCGTCTCGACCATCGCAAGGTCCAGCGTTGCCAGCGCAAAGCCTGGCGTCTCGTCCGCCTCGGCGAGGACGGTGCCCCACGGGTCGACGATGAGGGCGTGGCCGTAGGTGGTGCGCCCATCGCGGTGGGTGCCTGATTGCGCGGCGGCCACCAGGTAGGCGCCGTTCTCGATGGCGCGGGCGCGGGTCAAAATGTGCCAATGGGCGCGGCCGGTCTCCGCCGTGAAGCAGGAGGGGGCGGTGAGCACGGTGGCGCCGGCGCCGGACATGGCGTTGAAAAGGCTCGGAAACCGGAGGTCAAAGCAGATGGCGATGCCGAATCGGGCGCCGGCCACATCCACGGTGACCGCCGTCGATCCCGGTGCAAATGTTGCGCTTTCGCGAAAGCCTTCGCCTGACGGCAAATCCACGTCAAACATGTGGATCTTGTCGTATCGGGCGAGGATTTCCGCGTCGGGGCCGATGACGTAGCCGCGGTTGCGGATGGTGTCGCCCTCGCGGATCACGAGGGAGCCGATGTGGATGGGGACGCGCCGCGCGGCGGCGAGGGCGCGCAGGGCGGTGAGCGTTTTGTCGTCCGCCTCGGTGGTGATCAGCGGGGCGGCGGCTTTGCGGCGCCGCTGGACGAGGTTTGTGATTTCAGGGGTTTGGACGAAGGTGGCGCCGGCATCGATGGCGGCCGTTGCGGTCTTGACGGCAAGGTCGGCGTTTTCGGCCGGGTCATCGGTGCTGCACAGTTGCAGCGCTGCGGCGGTGAGGGTCACTCGCCCGCCAACACCTTGTCGAGCTTGCCGGAGCGGGCGAACGCATAAAGATCGTCAGAGCCGCCCACGTGCGTCTCGCCAATGAAGACTTGGGGGAACGTGTGGCGGCCGCTGCGCTGGATCATCTCTTGGCGCAGTTCAGGCTTTCGCGTCGCGTTGTACTCGGTGAAGGGGATGCCCTTGTCGCGCAAAAGGTTGAGGGCGCGCACGCAAAACCCGCAGTAATCCCGTGTGTAAACGTCGACCTTCATCCGCTCACCCTCGCGCCACAAGGTCGCATATATGGGCGCGATTTCTGGCGGCAAGCGGGTCAGGCGCCCCGTTTGGCGACCTTTGCGAACGCGCCCACAAAGACGCGCTTGGCGCCGGCAGTCTTGAGCGTCCAGGCGAGGGCGTCCGCGGTGGCGCCGGTGGTGATCACATCATCAATGAGGAGGATGGTGCGGCCCATCACCGCGTCCCGATCGGTGACGCGAAAGGCGTTGTGGAGGTTGTCGGACCGGGCCTCGCGCGATTGGCCCACCTGGGGCGGCGTGCGGCGCACCCGGCGCACCGCATGGCGTGCGACCTTGAGCCCCAGGAGCTGGGCAAGCCCATCCGCCAGATGGACCGATTGGTTGAACCGGCGTGACAACAGCCGCGTGCGGTGGAGCGGCACGGGGATCATGATGTCTGCCTCGTCCGCCAGGGGTTTGAGGGCGGGCGCCATCATGGTGGCAAGCATCGGCGCAACGCCAATCCCATCATGATACTTGAGCTTGTGGACCAGATGGCGGCCCATGGCGTCAAACACCACGGCAGCGCGCGCCTTGTCATAGAGGGGAAAGTTCCATTTCAGCTCTGGCGCGCGGGCGTCAGGCCCCGCGTCAAACGGGAGGGGGGCCCCGGTGATGGCGCAGATGGGCGGGGCAATGAACGTCACCTCCCGCCAGCAGCTGCCGCACAGCGTGCGCGGGACCGACAAGGGCCGCCGGCACGAGACGCACAGCGGCGGCACCAGGCGGGAGACCGACCACTCGGCCGCCCCCGAGAGCGCTGCGCGCACCGCAGGATTGAAAAGCGCCATGGCACCTTACCGCAATCTTTGCGTGTAGAGTGCCACGGGGACAACGGACTGTCACGCTATGGACCGGTTTCGCCAGGATTTTCGCAATCGCCCCCTCACGGACAAGACCGACTGGGTGCACCGCCTCTGCGCCGAGGAGATCGTCGACCGCCGCGCGTTGGTCATGCGCGATTTTCCGCGCGCGCTGCTCGCCGGCCGGCTGAGCCCCGCCGTTGCCGCGACGCTGCGCACCCTCGCACCCGAGGTGGAAGAGGAGCCGCATGGCCCCGCATTCAACCTTGCGGTGGCGCTGCCGGACCTCACGTTTGAGAACGACCCTGTGGCCGCGCTCAGCGCGCTACGCGCCACGCTGTTGCCCGATGGGCTGCTTCTGGCCGCCGTCTTTTGTGATGGCACTCTGCAAGAACTGCGCGACACGCTGATGGAGGTGGAAAGCGACCTTTCTGGCGGCGCGGCGCTGCGGGTGGCGCCTTTTGCGTCCACGCGCGTGTGGGGCGATGCGCTCGCGAAGGCCGGCTTTGCGCTGCCTGTGGCGGATGCCATGCGCCTCACGGTGCGCTACGCGTCGATGGATGCGCTGATCAAAGAGGCGCGGGCGCTTTACGGGCGCGGGCTGCTCTTGGGCACCCGGCCGGCGCCGCGGCGGCTTTTTGAGCGGGCGGCGGGGGTTTATGCCGCGCGCCATGGGGATCGGGACGGGCGGGTGCGGGCAACGCTGTCGCTGGCGTTTTTGTCGGGCTGGGCGCCGGACCCAAGCCAACAAAAGCCCGCCAAGCGCGGGTCGGGCACGGTCAGCCTTGCGGACGCGCTGGCGCCTGGCGCAGCGCCGCAATCGCGGCCGAAGGGTCCGCCGCGCTAAAGACGGCCGAGCCAGCGATGAGCACCGTTGCGCCCGCCGCCCGCGCCTCGCCGGCGGTTTCGGCGTTGATGCCGCCATCGACGCAAAGCGCAATCCGCCGATTGCCGATCAGCGCGCGCGCCTCAGCAATCCGCGCGCTGGCGTTCGGCAAATAACGCTGCCCGCCGAAGCCGGGGTTCACGGTCATCACATTGATGAGCGCAACGCGGTGGAGCACCGGCTCAAGGGCCGCAATGGGCGTTGACGGGTTGATGGCAACACCCGGCCGGCAGCCGAGCCCGGCAATGGTGGTGAGCGCGCGATCAAGGTGATGGGTCGCCTCCACGTGGATGGTGATGGCGTCGGCCCCCGCCTTTGCAAATTCCTCCAAGAAGGGTTCTGCAGGCGCAATCATGAGGTGCACGTCGAGGGGGAGGCTTGTGTGGGGGCGAAGGGCGCGGACCATCTCGGGCCCAAAGGTGATGTTGGGGACGAAGTGACCGTCCATCACATCAAGGTGCAGCCAGTCAGCCCCCGCCTCGGTGCACAGTTTCGCGGCCTGGCCGAAGGCGGCAAAGTCGGCGGCGAGGAGCGATGGCGCGATGCGCACGCCTGCCTCGGGCCACGGGTCGAAGGTGTCAGACGGCATCATCAGGCTTTGCAAGAAGGAGGACCCAGAAGGAGTGGTACGGCCCCTTGTCGGTGAGGACGAGGGCGATGCCGGCGTGGGTCATGTGCGGGTTCAAAAGGTTTTGGTTGTGGCCCTTAGAGGTCTTCCACCCGTCGACGGCCATGACGAGGGTGGGGTAGCCGGCGCCGAGATTTTCGGCGGCGCGGCTTGCGCGATAACGGTCGCCGTCGAGCCGTTTGCCGATGCCGACGGCGGTGTGCATCTCGGTCTTGAGCGTGTTGCGGCGGGCAAGCTCGCGCGCCGTCTCCCGCGCGATTTGGGAAAGGCGCGGGTCATGCCGCAGCGTGCCGCGCCCCTTTGAGGTGCGGTGCGCGTTGATCAGCGCGACGGCGCGGTTGGGGTCCACCGACCGCTCCCGCGGCACATTTTTGACGGTTGCGGGGGGTTTTTCGTCCTCAAAAAGGCCGAGGCGGGGGAGGCCGCCGCACCCGGCAAGGGCGGCGCACAGGAGGATGACACAGACGCGGTACAAAGCCATGGCTTTCCATGCCGCGTCCCCCGCGCCCCATCAACCCACGAATTTCGGGATCACCTTCTTCACCTTGAAGAAGCCCTTGTCCGCATAGGGCCAGACCTTTGCGTCCCAGTCGCGCACCTGCCGCTCGACGGCAATTCCCTCCGCGGCAAGGGCGGGTTCCGCCGCGGCCAGCGCATCGGCCGCCGGCCCCACAGGAAGGTGCGCGGTGGCAATGGTCGAGACCCCCGCCGCTTGGGCGGCCGCAATCAAGCGTTCGGCGGTGAGGGGGCCTGCGGCTGTTTCGCCGCCCGCGCGTTCGACGGCATCGGCGATGGCGCCATTGGCGAAGGTCTGCACGCGTTCGGCGACCGGTTTTGTGGATCGCGCGGCGGTTTCATCGGCGGCGACAATGCCGGCCATGGGGCCGAGGGCATCGGCGCATCCGTCCTCCTCGCTGATCAACAGCACCGCCGGGGCGCCGCTGAGGGGCTTTGCGATCGGTGCGGGGCGGAGGGGGTGATCAAAGTCCTCGAGGAGGGGCGGGGCCTCGGTGGCAAGGTTTTGCGGGCAAAAGCGGCCGGCGGTGTAGCGGGCAATGTTGTCGGGCCTTGCAAGATAGGTCTTGCCTTTGGTGTGGAGCCCGCCCACCCAGCGCCACGACAAGGTGTTGGACGCCGGGTCCCCGTCGATGAGGTGGCGCAGGAGAAAGTCGGCGCCCCACTGCCAGGGGAGGCGCAGCGTAAAAATCCAGATGGAGGCGAACCACATGCGCGCGTGGTTGTGGAGGTAGCCCGTGTCGGTGAGCTCGCGCGCCCAGTGGTCGAACGCGTCGATCCCGGTGTTGCCGGCTTCTGCGGCGGCGCGTTCGGCGGCGAGGCGGCCGTCTTTGGCCTCTGACTCCGCAAGGCGGTCAAGATCGTTCTTGTAAGCCGACCAGATGGTGGGGCGCCGCTCGAGGAAGCCTTTGAAATACGTGCGCCAAAAGACCTCGGCGATGAATTTTTCGGCGCCGTCCGGCCCGTGTGTGCTGTGTGCGGCCTCGGCCACCTCCCGCTCCAGGATGAGGCGGTGGCGCACATAGGGGCTGAGGCATGAGACGTTGGTGTGGTGGCCTGGGCCGCGGTCGTCGTTGCGGGCGCGCTGGTACTGCCGGCCGGCGCGGGGGAGGAAGGCGTCAAGGGCCGCAAGGCCGGCGGATCGGGTGGGGGAAAGGTCCATCGGGGTCTCATCGTTCGCTTCGCCTGCACTTGGCGCTGTGGGCGCGGGCGGGGAGCGCGACGGGTCGACGCTTGTTTAGGCGGTGCGCCAGCGGCGGGCGCGCGTGTCGATGGGTTTGAGAATCAAGAATTCTATGGCGAGCATCACGGCCACAAACGTGAGCGCGTAGGCGAGCACGGTGCCGGTTTCAAAGAGCTGAAAGTAAAGGTGAATCTGGAAGCCGACGCCGTTGCCCCGCCCCAAGAACTCGGCCACCAGCACAATCTTCCAAATGATGGCGAGGCCGTTGCGCGCAGAGGCTGCCAGAAACGGCGCAAGCTGCGGCCACACCACATGGATGAGGCGCGCGGCGGGGGAGAGGCGAAAGACGTGCGCCATTTCGCCAAGGGGCGGGCTCAAGGTGCGCGCGCCCTCCCGCATGGTGACGATGACCATCGCAGTCTTGTTGATGGAGACGGCGGCGATGGCGCCGATCTCGTTGAGGCCGATCCAGAGATAACACAGCACAATCACGACGAGCGCCGGCACGTTGAGGAAGACGAGGACGATGGGGTCGGCCCACGCGTCCACCTTTGGGAAGCGGCCCAGGAGGAGGCCCAGGAGAACGCCCACCCCCATGGCGAGCGCGAAGGCCGCCGCGACTCGGGCGAGCGTGCACGCAACGTGAAAGAAGAGCTCGCCCGCCGCCGCCTCGCGTGCCGCAACTTTGAGCACTGCGACAGGCCCCGGCAGCACGGTCGGGTCCGCGGAGAGGGCCGCGGCCACCGCCCACACCCCCACAAGGCCGGCAAGGGACAGCGCGGTCCGAAGGGGGGCGGGCAGCATTGCGGGGCGTCCGTCTGTTGATGAGACGGGCGGTTATGGACCGCGCGCCCACGGCGGTCCATACTGCGGCAATGGGGATGGTTTTTCGGGTCTTGGTTTTTGCGTGGGCCGCGCTAGCGGCTGCGATGGTTCACGCGGCTGAGCCGGGCGAACCCATGGATCGCGCTGGGTTTGAGGCGCTTGTGGCCTCGCCCCTTTCGGTGGGCGAGGTGGTGAACGACAAGGGCGTTTACGAGCTCCTAAACCCCGGCGGCACGCTGGCGGGCTACGTGTTTCAGACCGATGTGATGGCCCCGCTGCCGGGCTTCTCGGGCGCGGTCATCACGATCTTGGTCAAAATCGACCTCACCGGGCGCTTTTTGGATGTGGCGCTCTTGAAGCACAACGAGCCGATCTTTGTGTCGGGCCTCGGCGAACAGCCGTTTCGCGACTTCTTCAAGCAGTATGCGGGCCTTTCCATCACCGATCCGCTGGTGGTGGGCACGCCCTATGGCGACCAGGGCACCGGCTCCTCGCTCGTTTACCTCGACGGGGTGACCAAGGCGACGGCCAGCGTGCGCATTGCCCATGAGAGCATTTTGGCCGCCACACGGGCCGTCGCGCGGGAGAAATTGGGCGGCGTTTCCACCGGTCCGCCCGCCGCGCCCGACCCTGCGGTGGATGAGGCGCTCACCTGGGATGACCTTGTGGCCCAAGGGCTCGTCAAGCGCCACCAGGTGACCAACGGGGCGGTGGACGCGCTCTTCAAAGGCACGCTTTGGGAGTATGACGACCCGGTCGCGCGGGACGATCCGGACGGGCTCTTCCTCGACCTTTGGGTGGTGGATGTGGGGCCAAAGTCCATTGCCCGCGCCGCCCTCTCCAAGGACACCTACGAGGAGCTGCAAGATTTCCTCGAGATCTCGCAAGATGACGAGCCGTTGTTGTTGATCGAAGCGGGGCGACATGGGTTGGTGTCGGACGATTTTGTCCGCAACACGGCGCCGGACCTTTTGGCGGCCGTGCAAGATGGTCTGCCGATTGCGCTCCGAGACAGTGACATCTTTGTGGAGGTCGCAAAGGGTGCGCCGGATGGGGTCGCGATGATCTTGCGGACCGACCGGCGGCTGGGGTTTGACCCGACGCGGGAGTGGACGCTGGCGATCTCTGCCGTGCGGTCCCACGGCTCGTTTCAGCCGCGCATCGGCAAAGAGACGCTGGACGTTGCCCATGTGACGGACGACCGCTTTTTCGTGCGCATGGGGCAGGTGGAGCCTGTGCCCGCGTGGCTTGAAGCGGTGCGGGCGCGGCAAACCGATCTCATTGTTCTGGCGCTTCTTCTGGTGCCGCTCACAGTCTCCCTCTCACTGACGCGCGCCCGTGCGGCCGTTGCGACCCGCCCGCGTCTGACGCCGGTGCGCCTTCTCGTGCTTGCCGCCGTGGTTGGCTTTGTGGGCTGGTGGGGCCAGGGGCAGCTCTCGATTGTGACGCTGCTTGGCGTCCTGCGCGCCGGTCTTGATGGGGCAAGCCTGGAATTCTTGGTCTACGACCCGTTTTCGCTGGTTATTTGGGGGGCAGCGCTCGTCGGCTTTCTGTTGTGGGGGCGGGCGCTCTTTTGCGGGTGGCTTTGCCCGTTCGGCGCGCTCCAAGAGTTTGCCTACAAGATCGGCCGCCTGTTGCGCCTGCCGAAGGTCGAGTTCTCCAGCGCGTGGGACGGGCGCCTCAAATTCGTCAAATATGGGTTGCTTGCCGGTTTGGTGGCAACGGCGATCATCTCGCCGGCGCACACCGAACTCTTTGCCGAGATCGAGCCGTTTAAGACCGCGATCACCGTTTTCTTTGTGCGGGATTGGTTTTACGTGGTCTATGCCGCGTTCTGGCTGGTGCTCGGCCTTTTCATGTTCAAAGGGTTTTGCCGCTATGTGTGCCCGCTGGGGGCGTTCATGGCCCTTGGCCGCGTTGTGATGGTGCACAAGTGGATTGCGCGACGGGCCGAGTGCGGCACGCCGTGCCAGCTTTGCAAGGTGCGCTGCAGTTATGGCGCCATCGAGAAGACCGGGGCGATCAACTATTCAGAATGCTTTGGCTGCCTGGAGTGCGAACAAATTCGCGATGATGCGCGCCAGTGCGTGCCGCTAATCTTGAGCGAGCGGCGCACCCGGGCCGCGCGGCCGCAACCGCCGGTCGCCGCCGTGCCGGAGCCTGCGGAATGACCGGGCTGTCGCGCCGGCGGTTCTTGGCAATCACGGCCGCGGCAGCGCTGGTGCCGACGGGCGTGGCGGCCAGGGTCTCGTGGACGGGCGTTGCGCTGGGGGCCGATGTGCGCCTCACCGTGGTGGGCGACCGGGACGCGGCGGAGGATGCGCTGGTGGCCGCCCGGCGCGCGTTGGCGCAGGCTGAACGCGCGCTCAGCCTTTACGATCCCGCCTCGGCCCTTTCGGCGCTCAACCGCACCGGGGCCCTTGCGCCGCCGCCGCTCTTGCGCCGCACGCTTGACCTTTGCGCGACCGTTCATGCCGCAACGAAGGGGCGCTTTGACCCGACCGTGCAGCCCCTGTGGCGCGCTCTGGCGACTGGGGGCGATGGGGCGGGCGCCCGCCGGCTTGTGGGCTTTGAGCGGGTGAGTCTTGGGCCGCGTGTCACGCTGGGGGCGGGCCAGGCGCTGACGCTGAACGGCATTGGCCAGGGCGTTGCGACCGACCATGTGGCGAACGCGCTGCTCTCCCGCGGCTTTTCCCACGCGCTGGTGGCGGTGGGGGAGACGCGCGGCCTTGGCGGGCCCTGGCGGCTTGCCCTTGCCGACCCCAACCATGGCAATCTGGGTTTGCGCACCCTTCACGATGGGGCGATTGCAACCTCAAGCCCCGATGCGCTGCATCTGGGCGACGCGCGGCACATTGTGGACCCGCTTGGCCGGCGCGCGCCGCAATGGTCCACCGTCAGCGTGGAGGCGGACGGGGCGGGGGTTGCCGATGGGCTCTCCACGGCGCTGTGCTTTGCGACGGATCGCGAAATTCGCGCCATGGGCCTTCGCCACCTTGGCGTGCGCCGCGTGACGCTGGTGGACCGTGACGGTGACCTTCACACCGTCACGATCTGAGCCGGCTCACCAGGTGGGCGGGTGAAAGGCGGCGCCGTATTCTTCAAAGGCGGCGGCAATGCGGCCATCGGAAATGCCGGCATAAATCGCATCGCCGACCGAGTAGGCGAGCGGGCGATAAAGGAAACTCACCGCAACGCCCACCGTCCACCTGCCGCGGGAAAGGCCCATCAGCGGCGGGCTGTGGACCGCGACACCCTCGCCCGAAAGGGCCTGGAGCTGCGTGCGCGGGCCCATCACGGCGCTGACTGTGCCCTCGTCGAGCGCGGTCATCGCGGCATCCGTTGAGGCAAAGCGCACGATGTTGGGCTGGAGCATGCCGCGGTTGAAGTTGGAGAGGTAAAAATCGGAGAGGGAATCGTTTTCCACCCCCACCGTCTCGGTGCGAAAATAAGGAACCGTCGGGCCGCCGTCCGGATAGTGGGCGGCATCATAGGCGATGGCGATGCTCTCATCGTAATACTGGCCGGTGAAGACCACCTGCTCGATCCGGCAGGCAAACTCACTGTCGTAGGGCACGTGCAGCATCACGTTCGCGACCCGCCCGCCCACAATCGGCCCCTTCCAGATCCAGTTGCGCAGGTCCGCGTCCAGCGTTTCACCGGCCGCCACCAGCTTGAAACGCGCCTCAACGCCCAGCTCGTCGGCAATGATTTTGCCGATCTCAATGTCGATCCCGGCGGGTTTGCCGTTTTGGACGAAAGAGTAGGGCGCAAAATCCTCATAGGCGGCGAAGGTGATGAAGCCGCGCTCTTGGATGGTGTCGAGGTCGGTGCCGACAATGTCGCGCGCGACGTTTTGCGGGCGCTGTTGGGGCACATGGTCGGCGCAGCGGGCGAGCGCATCGGCCCCCGCGACAAGCGCGAGGGCAAGGCCAAGACAAAGCGTGCGGATCATTTGGCCGCGGAAAGGCCAACGGTGAGCGCCTCGGCCGCCCCCTCCGTGTCGCCATCGGCAAGCGCGAGGGCGGCGCGGCGGGCAACGCTGTCGGCCATGGGCGCGCCGGAGAAGGTTTTGATTTCGCCATTGATTTCCAAAAGCCGAGCTTCCATCGAGGCCGTGTCGCCGCCCGACCAGGCCTTCAGCGCATCGCGGATCTCAACCAGTTCGGCGTTGTGCTTGGCGATGGATTTGTCGTCCGGCCGCGTCTCGGCATAAAGGCGGATCGCCCAGCCGACCTCTTGGCCGAAGAGATCGCCAAAGCCCGGCATTTTGGTGATGCCGCTTTGGGTGTAGCCGTTGCGGTAGCGCTCCATGAACCACTCATCGCCGTACTCTTCGGCCTCCAATTTGCGAAGGTCGGGCGCAAGGCCGCCGGAGACGACGCCAAGGCCGTGGCAGCGCGCGCAATTCTGGTTGTAGGCCGAATCGCCGATCGCCAGCACCTTCTCGAACTCGGCGCCGTGCAATTCGCGGTAGGGGTTTTCAAACAGCCAATCCTCGCCCACCGCGGGGAGGGCGCTGGCATCCACCGCCTGGGGCGTCACATTGCCGTGGGCCAGCACCACCGTGGTTGCCGCGCAAAGGGCAACTGCGGCGAGTGCTAAGCGCTTTGGTGTCGATTTCGACATGGTAAATTCCTCCCGGTGTTTCTCTTGACAACCGCTCGCATGACCCTAGCGGCCCCCGCCGGCACGCTCCTCCATTGCGCGGCATATTTCAAGCGCCGGCAACGATCGGCCGCGGGGTTGCGAACCACCGGCGTTTGGGCGAGGCTCCGCGTCGCTTGGGAGGGCACAATGGTTCGGACGGTGTTGGCGTTTGTCGCGCTGTGTTGCGCGGTGGTGTTTGCGCGCGCTGAGGTCGCGGTGCCAATCACGTATCTGCGCCAAGAGGTGCCACCGCCGCCGGTCCTTTCCAACCTTGACCCGATCCCCGAAGATCTTGGCGTTGCCGGTGCCACGGTGGGGCTTGCCGACAATCTCACCACCGGCGGCTTTTTGGGCCACGCCTACACACTCAACATTTCATCCGTGCCGGAGGACGGCGACCTTTTGGAGGCCGCGCGCCAGGCGCTCGCCACGACAAAACTCATGGTGGTGGATGCGCCGGCGGACGCACTCGTTGCCATTGCCGACCTTCCGGAGGCGGCGGGTGCGCTCCTCATCAATGTTGCCGCCGCTGACGCTGCGCTGCGGGACGAGGCGTGCCGCGCCAACGTCCTCCACACGGTGCCGAGTGCTGCGATGCGGGCCGATGCGATCGTGCAGTTCTTCGTGAAGCGGCGCTGGACGGATCTTGCGATGATCGTTGGCACGCACCCGTCGGACGCAGCGTTTGCGGACGCGCTGCGGGCCTCAGCGCAAAAGTTCGGCCTTTCCATCGACGCGGAGAAAACGTGGGCCTTCGACGCGGATATGCGGCGGAACGCGGCCCAAGAGGTGCCGGTCTTCACCCAAGACCTTGGCGACTATGATGTTCTCTTGGTGGTGGACGAGATCAACGATTTTGGCCGCTACATCCCCTTCAACACGTGGCTGCCGCGGCCTGTGGCGGGGTCGGAGGGGGTGAGCCCGGTTGCCTGGTCGCCGGTGGTGGAGCAGTGGGGCGCGGTGCAGCTGCAAAACCGGTTTGAAGAGGCGGCGGGCCGCAAGATGGCGCCCAAGGACTACGCCGCGTGGGCAGCCGTCCGCGCCATCGGCGAGGCGGTGACGCGCACCAACCAGGCCGAGGCCGGCGTTCTTCGCGGGTATCTCCTGTCAGATCGGTTTGAGCTCGCGGGCTTTAAGGGGCGGCCGCTCTCGTTCCGCACGTGGAACGGGCAGCTTCGCCAGCCGATCCCCCTGGTGCAGCCGCGGGCGCTGGTGGCGCTTGCGCCGCTGGAGGGGTTTTTGCACCAAAACACCGAGCTTGACACCCTCGGCCGCGACGGCCCCGAGAGCCGTTGCACCGCGTTCTAAACACAACAAAACCGTCTGGGGAGACACCGGATGAGACCGTTTTTCGGCCTTCTTGCCGCGCTCATCGCAACGCCGGCAATGGCGGCGGGCGAGATTTGGGTGACGAATGAAAAGGACGACACCGTCAGCGTCATCGACGTTGCAACGTTGGAGGTGGTGCGCACCATCCCCACGGGTGAGCGTCCCCGTGGCATCACCTTCTCGAAGAATTTTGACCGGCTTTACATCTGTGCGTCCGACAGTGACACCGTGCAGGTGATGGACCCCAACACGGGCGAAATTCTTTATGAACTTCCCTCTGGCGAAGATCCGGAGCAATTTGTGCTCCACCCGAACGACAAACATCTTTATATCGCCAATGAGGACGATGCGATTACAACGGTGGTCGACGTCGACAGCCGCACCGTGATTGCGCAGATCAATGTGGGGATCGAGCCGGAGGGGATGGCGGTGTCCCCCGATGGGTCCATCGCGATCACCACCTCCGAAACCACGAACATGGCCCATTGGATCGACACCGCGACCCAAAAGCTCTTCGCCAACACCTTGGTGGACAGCCGCCCGCGCCACGCCGAATTCTTTAAAGACGGCGCCGAACTCTGGGTGAGTTCGGAGATTGGCGGCACGTTGACCGTATTCGACGTGGAAACCCAGGCGGAAAAGGCAAAGATCGAGTTTGAGGTGCGCGGCATGCACCCCGACCGCGTCCAGCCGGTGGGCTTTGAGATCGCGGGCGATGGCAACACCGTGTTCGTGGCGCTCGGGCCCTCCAACCACATCGCGGTGGTGGATGCGACGACCTATGAGGTGGAGGACTACATTCTGGTCGGTCGCCGCGTCTGGCACATGGATTTTAACGGCGACAAATCGCTCCTCTTCACCACCAACGGGGTGTCGGGGGATGTGACTGTGGTGGACGTTGCGCGCCGGGAAGCCATCAAAACAATCAAAGTCGGGCGGTTTCCCTGGGGTGCCGCGTTCCGCCCGGCGAGCTAGGGAGAGACCTCATGAAACCAATCTTGTTTGCTGCAGCGCTCGCCGTTGCGATCCCCAACGTTGCCATCGCCGATGATGACGATGACGGGCCGACCTTTGGCCTTGCGGGCCTTTTGTCCGGCTCCAACAAGGAAGATTTGCCGCCGATCACCCTGTCAGCCGGCATGCCGCTGGCCGATGCGCCGCTCGTTCTAAAGTCCGGCACCTACTATGAGATCGAGATTGAGGCGGACGGGAGCCAAGAGCTTGCGCTGGTGGGCCCGGAGTTTTTCCGCGCGATCTGGATGGATGAGATCGTGATCGAGGGGCTCGAAATTCGCCCACTCGGCATCGACAGCGTGGAGTTTGACGAGGCGGGCACGATGGAATGGTCGTTCATCGCCATCAAACCCGGGCGGTATGAGCTGAAAGTGCCAGGCTCCACGGGCGAGACCCAGCGCCTCGACATCACCATCGAGTAGGCGCGATGGGCCTTTGCGTTGCGGATGTGTCCTATGCCTACGGGGCCGTGCGCGCGCTGGACGGTGTGTCCTTCACCGTGGAGGAGGGCGCATTTTGCGCCCTTCTCGGCCCCAATGGGGCGGGAAAGTCGACGCTTTTTGCGCTTTTGACGCGGCTTTTTGCCGGGCAAACGGGCGCGATCTCCATCGCCGGGCACGACCTTGCGCGCGCGCCGCTCGCAGCGCTCGGCGCGCTGGGTGTGGTCTTCCAACAGCCAACGCTTGACCTTGACCTTTCGGTGCGGCGCAACCTTGCCTACTTCGCCGCGCTCCACGGGCTTTCGGGCCGTGCGGCGCGAGCGAAGATCGATGGGGCGCTGGAGCGCCTTGCCATTGCCGATCGTGCGGGTGTGCGGGTGCGGGACTTGAACGGCGGGCACCGTCGGCGGACCGAGATTGCCCGCGCGCTCCTCCATGAGCCGCCGGTTTTGCTTTTGGACGAGCCAACCGTTGGCCTTGATGCGGCAAGCCGTGCGGCGCTGGTTGACCATGTGCACGGGTTGGCGCGCGGCGGGCTCACGGTGCTGTGGGCGACCCACCTCGTCGACGAAGTGTGGCCGGACGATCGGCTCGTCATCCTCCACAAGGGGCGCGTGTTGGCTGATGGATCGCCCGCGACCGTTGCGCCGGAAGGGGCGCTGGTGGATGCGTTCCTGACGCTCACCGGGGGCGCGGCGTGAGGTATTGGACGGCGCTGTCGGCCATTGTGCAGCGGGAGGGGTTGCGCTTTTTGCAGCAGCGCGGGCGCCTTTTGGCGGCGCTGGTGCGGCCTTTGGTGTGGCTGATTGTGTTTGCCGCCGGCTTTCGCGCCGCGCTCGGCCTTTCCATCACGCCGCCCTACCAAACCTACATCACCTATGAGGTCTACATCGTGCCGGGGCTCTGCGGCATGATTTTGTTGTTCAACGGCATGCAATCCTCCCTCTCGTTGGTGTATGACCGGGAGATGGGCTCGATGCGGCTGCTGCTGACCGCGCCCTTGCCGCGCCCGTTTTTATTGTTCGCCAAGCTTTTGGCGGGGACGATGATTGGCGTGTTGCAGGTCTATGGCTTCTTGCTCATCGCAAAAGTCTATGGCATCTCGATCCCGTGGGTCGGGTTTGTGGCGGTTTTGCCGGCGCTTGTTGTGGCGGGGTTGATGCTCGGGGCGCTGGGGTTGGCGCTCTCCTCGTTCATCAAGCAGCTGGAGAATTTTGCGGGGGTGATGAACTTTGTCATCTTCCCGATGTTCTTTTTGTCATCCGCGCTCTACCCGCTATGGAAGATGGCGGAGAGCTCGCCGCTGTTGCGGGATATTTGCGCCGCCAACCCCTTCACCTACGCGGTAGAGTTGATTCGCTTTGCACTTTATGGCGAAATCCAGGGTGTGGCGCTCGCCGTCGCGGTGGGCGCGCTGGTCGTGTTCATGGCGCTTGCGGTGTGGGGCTATGATCCGGCGCGGGGGATGATCCGCGCCAAACGCAGAGGGGCCCGGGTATGAGATTTATTGCGGTTTTGGCAGTGTTTTGGGTGGGTGCCGCCGGCGCGGAAGATCTTTCGGCCTACGGCACCACCAACCCTGAAGAGCTCACCATGGGCCGCGTCCTCTCCGACGTGCGGGAGGGCAAAACGGGGATGACCCATTGCGCCTCCGGCTACTTCCTCACCAAAAAGGGCGACCATGGCCAAGCGCGGGAGGTGTTTCAGGCGTGCGCCGAGGCGGGCTACACCGCGGCCATGAACTGGATGGCGCAGTTGGACAACAACGGCCTTGGCGCGGACTACAACCCGGATGCGTCGGCCGAGTGGTCCCGCCGCTCGGCAGCGCTCGGCGACCGGGTGGGCAAGTTCAATTACGGAATTGATCTGATGCGCGGCCATGGCGTTGCGCAGGATGAGGCGACCGGCCGCCGGCTGGTGGATGAGGCCGCGCGCGAAGGGCTGACCGCCGCAAAGCGCCTCAAGGCGGCCAACTACGACCTTGATGAGGTGACGCCCGACGCCGACAACTGGCGCTACGCCCCGATTTACTGACCCTCGATCCGCGCTGGTGCGCCCGACAGCGTGAGCGTGCGGCTTGCCAGCCGCGCGGCTTCGCCGGGGTCATGGGTGACGAGAAGCGTTGGAAAGTCCGCCGTTTTGGTGAGCGAGAGGAAGAGCGCCTCAATACTCTCAGCCGTCTCCCCATCCAGTGAGACGAAGGGCTCATCAAGCAGCATAAGGTCGGGCGCGCTGGCAAATGCGCGCGCGAGTGAAAGGCGCCGCTGCTGGCCGAGGGAGAGCTGGCCGGGGTAACGCGCGCCAAGGCCGGGGAGGCCGACCGTTTCCAGCGCATCATCGGCGGCGGCGGGCGAGAGGCCGCAGGCGATCTCAAGGTTTTTGCGCGCGCTGCGCCAGGGGAGGAGCGTTGGCTCCTGGAACACCATGGCGCGGCGGGCGGGCGCGGTGAGCGTGCCCTCAAATCGGCTCTCAAGGCCCGCAATGATACGCAGAAGCGTTGTTTTTCCAGCGCCCGAGGGGCCCGTCAGCGCCACCACCTCCCGCGGGTAAAGCGCGAGGGAGAGCGGGGCGAGGATGGCCGCCCTCCCGTAGGCCATGCCGTCAATGGCGAGGGTGACCACGGGGCGCCGGGCGGTGAGGCCCGGCGCGGTGTGAGGCGCGGGCCTCACGCGTCAGCTTTGCGGCTGATAAAAGACGCCATCCGGCAGTGTGGTGGCCGCGCCCACCAGCGTGTCGCCGGCAAGGTCGATCATCAGTTGGAGCATCTTGTCGGCCGCGGCCTCATCCACCGGTGCATCGGCGGGAATGCCGGCGCGAAAGCCCGCCTTCAGCGCCTCAAACTCGGCATCGTTGGAAACCTTCATGCGCCCGCGCAGCCGCTCCCACGCGCCATCATCGGTGGCAAGGCGGGCCTTTGCCGCGCGGGAGGCCGCCCGAAGGCCCGCGACCAGCTGAGGGTTTTGGCGCACCGTTTCACCGCGCACGACGTAGCCCAAGAGCGGCGTGTCGGGGTCAAGGCCAAGCGCGGTGGCCGCCTCCGCCGTCGTGATGAGGGGGCGCATGCCGCCCGCGCCCATCTTTGCCATGAAATGCCAGTAGTTGATGGCGCCATCGAGATCGCCTGACAGGGCGGTTTTGAAGATGAGCGGCGGGGCGCCGAACACCTGTTCGGTGGCCGCACCAAGGTCCATCCCATAGGCCTTTTGGGCGTACGCCTTCAGGATCAGCCAGCTCTTGTCCACCGGGCCGCCGGCAATGCCGATTTTGCCGCCGTCAAGATCGGCGAGGGTTTTGGCGGTGCTTGTCGCCGGCACCATCACCCCGCCAACGGCCTTTGAGTAGGGGATGAACACAAAGTCTTTGCCGGCGGCGCGCTGGCGGGCGACCCACAGCCAATCCGACACGATGACATCGGTCTCCCCGCCAAGGAAGGCGACCTGTGCGGCCGCGCTGCCAGCCACGCCCTCCACCGCGATGGAGAGGCCCTCGGCGGTGTCGAGCCCGTAGTGTTTGATGGTGTCGAGCTCCCAATTCACGGTGCCGAATTTGAGCACGGTGAGTTTTAGCGAGGTCTCGGCCGCGGCCGTTTGCGCCGCGGCGGCCGGCACAAGGAGGCCAACGCACACGACGAACAGCGCTCTGATGACGCGCCCCATAGGTTTTCTCCCAAGCTTGACCCGGGTTCCCATGCCCGGGTTCGCCCGGACGCTAGAGCGTTTCTCGCTCAGGCGGAATCACCTCAGCCAGAAAAAACGCGCGCCCATCAAAAGGCGCGCGAATTTGTCTGCGCGCAACTCGCCGCAAGGTGCGCCAACAAGGGAAGGCCGGTGGTGAAAAGCCCAGAGAAGACCGAGCATTCCCCGTGGGCCGGCCCGTGTGCGCGGCATTGAAACCCTTGCGATCGGCGCGCTCTAGCGCGATGGTGCGCAAAGTCGAGTCTGCCGCGTGTTGCAGGATCGATCCGATGGGGAGGACATAAAAATGAAGCGCATGATTTGCGCGTTTGCCGCCGCGGCCCTCGTGATGGGGCCCGCGCACGCGGCGGACGTGACCGAGGCGGACCTTGCCGCCGACACCGAGACCACAAGCTCGATCCTCACCAATGGGATGGGCCGGCACCTCCAGCGCTACAGCCCGCTCGACACGGTGAACAAAGAGAACGTGAACAAGCTTGTCCCCGCCTGGGCCTTTTCGCTGGGCGGCGAGAAGCAGCGCGGGCAAGAGACGCAGCCGCTGGTGCACGACGGCAAGATCTTCATCACCGGCTCCTATAGCCGCATGTATGCGCTGGACGCGGCGACCGGTGAAGAGCTTTGGCAGTACGACGCGCGCCTGCCGGAAGGCATCCTGCCCTGCTGCGATGTGGTGAACCGCGGCGCCGCGATCTATGGCGACAAGGTCTTCTTCGGCACGCTGGACGCGCGCATGGTCGCGCTGAACGCGGAGACCGGCGATGTGGTGTGGAACAAGCGCATCGACGACTATCGCGCCGGCTACTCCTACACCGCGGCCCCGCTGATTGTGGACGGCATTCTCTATCATGGGGTGTCGGGCGGTGAGTTCGGCATTGTGGGGCGTGTGGATGCGCGCAACGTTGAAAATGGTGAGGTGATCTGGTCGCGCCCGGTGATTGAGGGGCACATGGGCACGCTGAACGGCGAAGAGAGCACCATGACCGGGACGCTCAACGCCACTTGGCCGGGCGACATGTGGAAGACCGGCGGCGGGGCCACCTGGCTCGGCGGCTCGTACGATGCGGAGACCGACACGCTGGTGTTCGGCACCGGCAACCCGGCGCCGTGGAACAGTCACCTCCGCCGCGCAGGCACGCCCACCGATGGCAACACCGGCGACAATCTCTACGCTGCCTCCCGCCTCGGCCTCGACCCCAAGACGGGCGAGATCAAGTGGCACTTTCAGACGACGCCCCGCGAAGGCTGGGACTATGACGGCGTCAACGAGGTGATCCCCTTTGAGGATGCGGAGGGCAACAAGCGCTGGGCCACCGCCGACCGCAACGGCTTCTTTTATGTGCTGAACCGGGAGGACGGCGCCTTCGTGAACGCCTGGCCGTTCGTGAAGGACATTTCCTGGGCCGACGGCATTGATGAGACCGGCCGCCCGATCTTCAACGAGGCGAACCGCCCGGGTGACCCGGCCGCGGCCGCTGATGGCAACAAGGGCGAGACGGTGTTCTCCTCCCCCTCGTTCCTGGGCGGCAAGAATTGGCAGCCGATGGCCTACTCCAAGCGCACGGGGCTCTTCTACGTGCCCTCAAACGAATGGGGCATGGACATCTGGAACGAGCCGATCACCTACAAGAAGGGCGCCGCGTATCTGGGGTCCGGCTTCACCATCAAGCCGCTTTATGAAGATCATATCGGCTCGCTGAAAGCCGTCGACCCGCTGACGGGCGAGTGGAAGTGGGAAGTGAAAAACGGTGCTCCGCTGTGGGGCGGCGTGATGACCACGGCCGGCGGCCTCGTCTTCACCGGGACGCCTGAGGGCAAGTTCGTCGCCTATGACGATGAGACCGGCGAAGAGCTTTGGTCGTTCCAGACGGGCTCGGGCATTGTGGGCCAACCTGTGACCTGGGAGCAGAACGGCGAGCAGTGGGTTGCCGTCATCTCCGGTTGGGGCGGCGCGGTGCCGCTTTGGGGCGGCGAAGTGGCGCAGAAGGTGAACTACCTCAACCAGGGCGGCCTGTTGTGGGTGTTCCGCCTGCCGCGGGAGCTTGCGTCCGCGAACTGATCGATCGCACACCGAAATCGGGCCGCGCCGGGCAACTGGCGCGGCCTTTTTTGTGAGCGCCGGCACGCAAGTTGCCTCGCGGCATCCATCGCAGCGTGCGGGTGTGGCGGAGCGAATGCGGGTTCTGGTCATTGATGGCAACACCCTGCGCGCCTCCATTTTGGAGGAGGGTTTGCGCGAGGCGGGCTATGACGACATCCATGTGTTGGATGGCACGGCAATGGTGCTGCGCCGCATCGTGGACATCGACCCCGACGTGATCCTCATCGATCTTGATAGCCCGAGCCGCGATGTCCTTGAGAGCATGTTTCAAGTCTCCCGCAGTGTGGAGCGGCCCATCGGCATGTTTGTCGATCAGTCGGACGCCACGATGATTGAGCGGGCGGTGGAGGCGGGCGTTTCCACCTACATTGTGGACGGGCTGCGCAAAGAGAGAGTGCGCGCGATTGTGGATATGACGCTGTCGCGCTTCAACGCATTTCGCCGTCTGAAGACGGAGTTGGCCGACACGAAGAAGGCGCTTCAGGACCGGGAGGCCATCGACCGGGCCAAGCGCCTCTTGATGAAGCGCAGCGGCCTTTCGGAGGCGGCGGCCTACACCCGGCTGCGGCGCGCGGCGATGGACCAGAACCGCACGATGGCGGAGGTGTCGCAGGCGGTGCTGAGCGCGGCCGATCTTTTGGGGGATGGCGCATGAGGCGCGTTCGGGCGGCCTTCATACCGCTGGTGGACAGTGCGCCGCTGATTGCGGCCGAGCGGATGGGCTTTGCGCGGGAGGAGGGCGTTGCGCTGGAGCTGACGCGCGAGCGCTCGTGGGCGACCCTGCGCGACAAGTTGGCCGTTGGCGCGGTGGAGGCGGCGCACCTTTTGGCGCCCATCACGGTGGCCTCCACGCTGGGGCTTGGCAACCCAAAGCCGCCGATGGTGGCGCTGATGGGCCTTTCCATGAATGGGAACGCGATTTCGGTCTCCGCCGCGCTTTATGATGAGATGCGTGAGGTCGCGCCCATTGCAGGGCCCGACGATCTTTTGGGCAAAGCGCGCGCCCTTTGCGCGGTCACCGTCGCGCGGCGGGCATCGGGGCGGTCGCGGCTCACGTTCGGCATTGTCCATACGTTCTCGCCCCACCACTATGAGCTGCGCTACTTGCTGGCGGCCGGCGGCGTTGATCCGGACCGGGATGTGGACCTTGTGGTGGTGCCGCCGCCCTACGTGGTGGACCATTTGCGCGCCGGTCACATTGACGGGTTTTGCGTGGGCGCGCCGTGGACGTCGCTGGGGCTCAATGAGGGCCTCTCGCGGGTGATTGCGGTGAAGGCGCAAATTTGGAACCGCGGGCCGGAGAAGGTTTTGGGCATGCGCGCGGCGGCGGCCGATGCGGATCCGGACCTTGCCGGCCGCCTGATCCGCGCCGTTTCGCGCGGAGCGGCCTATGCGGACGACCCGGCCAACCACGAGGCACTGTCGCAGATGCTGGCGGAGGAGGCGGTGCTGGCCATGGACCCCGCGCCCATTGCCGACAGCCTTGCCGGGCGTGTGCCCCTTGATGTGAGCGCCGGCGCACCAATTGCCGATTACGTGTTCTTCGGCCGGGATGGGGCGGGCTTTCCCTGGCAAAGCCACGCGTTGTGGTTTTACGCGCAGATGGTGCGGTGGGGGCAGGCCGCCCACGACCCCTCGGCGGCCAAAGCTGCGGCCAGCGCCTATCGGCCCGACCTTTATCGCGCCGCATTTGCACCGGGCGATGTGGCCCTGCCGGCCGCGGATCGGCGGGTTGAGGCGGGCGATGCGTTCTTTGATGGGCACGCGTTCGACCCGTCGGACATTGATGGCTACGTTTCAGGCTTCCAGTTGCCGCGTTGATGGGCGTGGATATGGGGCTGCCCAATTCCTGGGCTTTGATTTGGCGCCAATTTGGACTTCACATTCTTCCAAGCTAATTTATAGCTTCCTGCGTCGCCGGAACGAGCTGGCGGCAGATCAACCCCTCTGCGCAAGCAGTGTGATGGTTTTGGCAACGTCGCCGACCTTTGGCTTCTGATTTTCGGAAGCACATTGGGTCCGCGGCGTTTTTTTGTGCCTCGCGCCAAGAAGGATGTGGATACGATGACTTTGAGATCGCTCACGCGGCGTGCCTTTACGGCTGCCCTTGTTGCGTCCACCGCTCTTGTTGGCGCGGTGACCGCAAGTGCCCAAGAAACTCAGTGGCTGGATGTTGAGAAAGATGAGCTAAAATTCGGCTTCATCAAGCTGACCGATATGGCGCCGCTGGCCGTTGCTTATGAGCGCGGCTATTTTGAAGATGAGGGCCTGTTCGTCACCCTGGAAGCCCAGGCGAACTGGAAGGTGCTGCTGGACGGCGTGATCACCGGTGAGCTTGACGGTGCACACATGTTGGCCGGGCAGCCGCTGGCCGCCACCATCGGGTTTGGCACCGAGGCGCACATCATCACCCCCTTCTCGATGGACCTCAACGGCAACGGTATCACCGTGTCCAACGAGGTGTGGGAGGAGATGAAGCCCAATATTCCAAAGATGTCGGACGGTCGCCCACAGCATCCGATCTCCGCCTCGGCGCTGAAGCCGGTTGTGGATCGGTATAATTCTGAAGGGCGCCCCTTCAACATGGGCATGGTGTTCCCCGTTTCGACCCACAATTATGAGCTGCGCTACTGGCTTGCCGCGGGCGGGATCCATCCGGGGTTCTACTCGCCCGACGATGTGTCCGGCCAAATCATGGCCGACGCCTTTTTGTCCGTGACGCCGCCGCCGCAAATGCCCGCAACGCTCGAGGCCGGCACGATCTATGGCTATTGCGTTGGTGAGCCGTGGAACCAGCAGGCCGTTTTCAAAGGGATCGGCGTCCCGGTCATCACCGATTACCAGATCTGGAAGAACAACCCGGAAAAGGTGTTTGGGATCACCAAAGAGTTTTCAGAAGAAAACCCCAACACGACGCTTGCGATCGTCAAGGCCTTGATCCGCGCAGCAAAATGGCTTGACGAGAACGACAACGCCAACCGGATGGAAGCGGTCGAAATCTTGGCCCGCCCGCAGTATGTCGGCGCGGATGCTGAAGTGATTGCAAACTCCATGACGGGCACGTTTGAGTTTGAGAAGGGCGACAAGCGCGAGATCCCCGACTTCAATGTCTTCTACCGTTACTATGCGACATACCCGTTCTACTCTGATGCCGTTTGGTATTTGTCACAGATGCGCCGTTGGGGCCAGATCGCTGAACCCAAGGCAGACAACTGGTACGATGAGGTGGCCCGCTCCGTTTACCGCCCAGACATCTACTTAGAGGCGGCCCGCCTTCTTGTGGAAGAAGGGTTTGTGGATGAGGCCGATTTCCCCTGGGAGACCGACGGTTACCGCAGGCCGCAGACCGAATTCATCGATGATGTGACGTTCGACGGTCGCAAGCCGAACGAATACCTCAAACAGTTCCCCATCGGCCTGAAAGACGAGCAACGCGTGGAAGGCGCGGCGGTCGTCGGCGGGTAACGCCCGCCCAGTGTTTGCCCGGCGCGCGGCGCCGGGCCCGACCTTTGACCCCATCAGGAGACACGCGGCCATGGCCATCACCACCGCCGGCGCCGATCCGGCAATTGACCGCCAAAAGGATGCGCGCCGCGAGCGTCGCTTTGCCCTCATCAACAAGTCGGCCGGCTGGCTTGGCATCGTGGGCCTTGGCTTTGTCGCCCCGCTTTTGCGCATGGCGGCCGGCGACAATGTGAAGGTCCAGCTCCGAGAACTTAGTCAAAGCTTGTTCATCCCCTTGATCGGGATTGGGATTTTCATTGCCGCATGGGCGACCCTCGCCCCCCAGGTGCAAACCTCCTTGGGCGCGATTCCCGGCCCCGCGGCCGTGTGGGCCCAAGCCGGCAACCTCATCGACGACCACAACCGGGAGCGCGAGGCCGCCGTTGCGTTTGACGAACGGCAGGAGAAACGCAACGCTCAACTTGTGGAGCGCGGGCGAGAAGATCGCGTGAAATGGCGCAGCTATACCGGCCCGGCGACGTATATCGACCAGATCTTTACATCATTGAAGACGGTCATCCTCGGTTTCGTCATCGCAACCGTGGTCGCCGTTCCGTTGGGGATCGCCGCGGGACTATCCCGGACCGTGAACGGCGCGATCAACCCCCTCATCCAAATCTTTAAGCCAGTGTCACCGCTCGCGTGGTTGCCGATTGTCACAATGGTGGTATCCGCAACATACGTGAATGCGTCCGATGCTTTGCCAAAATCCATGCTGATCTCGGCGATTGTCGTGACGCTATGCTCATTGTGGCCAACATTGATCAACACAGCGCTTGGTGTATCGTCGGTCGATAAAGATCTCACCAACGTTGGCCGCGTCCTTCAGCTGTCCACGTGGAAGATGGTGACCAAAATTGTTCTCCCATCCGCGATGCCGCTCATCTTCACGGGCCTTCGTTTGTCGCTCGGTGTGGGTTGGATGGTGTTGATCGCGGCCGAAATGCTCTCGCAGAACCCTGGGCTCGGCAAATTTGTTTGGGACGAATTCCAGAACGGTTCGTCGCAGTCGCTCGCCAAGATCATTGTGGCGGTGCTCACAATCGGGCTTATCGGTTTCTTGCTCGACCGGTTGATGTACGCGCTGCAAGCTGCGTTTACCTTCTCCGCGAAGCGTTGAGGGGAGCGCATCATGGGTTTCCTTGATCTCAAAAACGTATCAAAACACTACGGCGAGGGCGCCGATCGAAACGACGTCTTAAGCGATGTCAATCTCTCGGTGGCGGAAGGCGAGTTTGTTGCCATCGTTGGGTTTTCCGGCTCCGGCAAAACCACGTTGATCTCGGCCGTTGCAGGTCTCGTCGCGCCCGATGGGGGCGAGGTGACCCTGCGCGGCGCGCCGGTGAAGGGGCCCGGGCCCGACCGCGGGGTGGTGTTCCAGTCTTATTCGTTGATGCCTTGGCTTTCGGTGGAAAAGAACATCGCTCTGTCGGTCGACCAAGTGTTCCCAAAAGAAACGGGGCGGGCGCGCAAGAAACGGGTGGCCGACGCGATCGAAATGGTTGGCCTTTCCCACGCGGCCGATCGCAAGCCGGCCGAACTGTCAGGCGGGATGCGCCAACGGGTGGCTGTGGCGCGCGCCCTCGCCATGAGCCCAGAAATACTGCTGCTGGATGAGCCACTCTCCGCCCTAGACGCGTTGACGAGGGCAAAGCTTCAAGATGAAATTGAGGCGATTTGGGAGGCCGATAAGAAGACGGTCATCCTGATTACCAATGATGTGGATGAAGCAATCTTGCTTGCCGATCGCATCATCCCGCTTACACCTGCGCCAGCGGCCACTCTGGGCCCCGAATTTCTGGTGACGTTGCCTCGCCCGCGGGATCGCACGGCGATGAACTCTGACCCCGAGTTTGCGCGGCTCCGGCGGGAAATCACCGGCTACCTGATGGGCGTCGGCATGGAGCGCGGCAAGACGGGGCCGGACAAAGTGTTGCCGACCGTGACGCCAATCACGCAACTGCCCACCGCCTACAAAAAAGCCGCCCATTCGCCAATCACCCGTCGCTATCTTGAGTTCTCGCAAGTCAAAAAAGTCTATCCGACGCCCAAGGGGCCGCTCACCGTTGTCGATGGTTTCGACTTTAAGATGAACAAGGGCGAGTTCATCACGCTCATCGGGCACTCGGGCTGCGGGAAGTCGACAGTCTTGTCGATGACGGCCGGTTTGAATGAGATTTCCGGCGGTGGCATCGTCCTAGACAACAAAGAGATCCACGGGGCGGGGCCGGAGCGGGCGGTGGTCTTCCAGGCGCCCTCGCTCATGCCGTGGATGACGGCTTACGATAACGTGTCGCTGGGCGTGGATGAAGTTTATCCACGCGCAAGCCGTAAGGAACGGCGCGAGATCGTTGAGTATTACCTTGACCGTGTTGGTCTGTCGGATGCGGCCCACCGGAAAGCGTCTGATCTTTCCAACGGTATGAAGCAACGGGTGGGCATTGCGCGCGCATTTGCGCTTTCGCCTAAGCTTTTGTTGCTGGATGAGCCATTTGGCATGCTCGACAGCCTCACACGGTGGGAACTCCAAGAAGTTCTGATGGATGTGTGGAAGCGCACCAAGGTTACGGCCATCTGCGTCACACACGATGTTGATGAAGCGATCCTCCTTGCCGACAAAGTCGTGATGATGACAAACGGGCCGAACGCGAAGATCGGACATGTGATGTCGGTTGATCTGCCGCGTCCGCGTTCGCGCAAAGAGCTTTTGTCTCACCCTGATTACTATCGCTATCGCCAGACGTTGCTTGACTTCCTGGAAGCATACGAGGGGGGCGCGACGCCAGATCCGGCGCGCCTCGGGCAGCTGAAGCTTGCCGGCGACAGCACGAAGGAGGCCGCCTGATGGACAAGAAACGCCTGGTGGTGATCGGCAACGGCATGGCGCCGGGCCGCGTGCTGGAGCGACTGTTTGAAGCCGCACCTGACCTATACGATGTGACGATCTTCAACGCGGAACCGCGCGTCAACTACGATCGCATCATGTTGTCGCCCGTCCTTTCCGGCGAGAAGACCTACGACGACATCATCATCCACGATGAAACCTGGTACGCTGACCGCGAAATTACGTTGCACCGCGGCAAACGCGTGGACGAGATCGACCGTGAGCAGAAGCGGGTGGTGGCGGCCGACGGGACTGCGGCAGAGTATGACACGCTCCTGATCGCAACGGGTTCAAATCCTTTCGTTATTCCTGTTCCGGGCCATGACCTTCCGGGTGTCGTCACCTACCGGGACCTTGAGGACGTCGAGGCGATGATTGCGGCGGCCAAACCAGGCGGGCGTCGCGCGGTGGTGATTGGCGGCGGCCTTTTGGGCCTGGAGGCGGCGGCTGGGCTTGCGGCGCGGGGCATGGCGGTCACCGTGGTGCACTTGGCCGACACCTTGATGGAGCGGCAGCTTGATCCTGCGGCCGGCTACCTTCTTGAAAAAGAGGTTGCTTCGCGGGGAATTACGATCCTCACCAAAGCGAATACTGAAAAGATCCTTGGGGACGAACACGTTACCGCTGTTGCGCTGAAGGATGGGACGACCGTTCTTGCCGATCTTGTGGTGATGGCGGTCGGGATCCGGCCGGCGGCGGCGCTTGCGAAAGCGGCGGGGCTCGATGTCGGTCGCGGGATCATCGTGGACGATGGACTTCGCACATCGGATCCAAGTATTTTTGCCGTTGGCGAATGTGTCGAACATCGCGGCGCCTGTTATGGCCTCGTGGCACCCCTTTACGAAATGGCGTCCGTGATTGCTGATCAGCTGGCGGGCGGCAATCGTGAGTACGCGGGTTCTGTGACCTCAACAAAGTTGAAGGTGACGGGGATCGATCTCTTTTCTGCGGGTGATTTTGCGGAAGGGGACGATCGGGAAGATATTGTGCTGCGCGATGCGGCGTTGGGCGTCTACAAGCGCGTGGTTCTGTCGGAGAACAGAGTAAAGGGCGTTGTCCTCTACGGAGACACTGCCGACGGTGCCTGGTACTTTCAGATGCTGAAAGACGGCACAGATGTCACCGAGCTGAGGGATACGTTGATCTTTGGTCAACAGTATTCGGGAGGTGCCCAGCTGGACCCTACGGCGGCCGTTGCAGCCTTGCCGGCTGACGCAGAAATCTGCGGTTGCAACGGCATCTGCAAAAGCCGGATTGTGGACGCGATCGGGGAGAAATCGCTCAAAACCATCGCCGACGTTCGCACCCATACAAAAGCCTCCGCCAGTTGTGGGTCATGCACAGGGCTTGTGGAGCAACTCCTCACCTTAACCTTGGGGGATGCTTACAACCCGCTTGCCGTGGAGCCGATGTGTGGCTGCACGAACTTGGGGCATGACGACGTGCGCCGGTTGATCAAGGTGAAGGGGCTCAAAACCATCCCCGCGGTGATGCAGGAGCTGGAATGGTCGACCGCCAATGGATGCGCGAAGTGTCGGCCCGCCCTCAATTACTACCTCGTCTGCGATTGGCCGGACGAATACGCTGACGATTACCAATCCCGCTTTATCAATGAGCGGGCCCACGCGAACATTCAGAAGGACGGCACCTATTCCGTCGTGCCGCGTATGTGGGGTGGGCAGACGTCTTCGAAAGAACTTCGCGCTATTGCTGATGTCGTCGACAAGTATGACATCCCGACCGTGAAGGTTACGGGTGGGCAGCGCATTGATATGCTGGGCATCCAGAAAGAGGATCTGCCTGCGGTCTGGGCCGATCTTGGCAAAGCGGGTTTCGTGTCTGGCCACGCCTACGCAAAGGGCCTGCGCACTGTGAAGACGTGCGTCGGGACCGACTGGTGCCGGTTTGGCACGCAAGATTCCACCGGCCTTGGCGTGCGCATTGAAAAGTTCATGTGGGGGTCGTGGACACCGGCGAAAGTCAAGATGGGCGTCTCGGGCTGCCCTCGCAATTGCGCCGAGGCGACGTGCAAAGATGTGGGCGTTGTGTGCGTCGATTCGGGCTACGAGATCCACTATGCCGGTGCGGCGGGGCTCGACATCAAGGGCACTGAAGTTCTCTGCATAGTCAAAACTGAGGATGAGGCGTTAGAAACCATTGTGGCCCTCGTTCAAATGTATCGCGAGCAGGGGCGATACTTGGAGCGGATTTATAAATGGGCGCGCCGCATCGGTTATGATGAGGTGAAACGCCAGATTGCGGACGACCCGGCGCGTCGCAAATATTACTTTGATCGCTTTGTCTTCAGCCAGCGCTTTGCGCAAGTTGATCCGTGGGCGGAGCGTGTGGAAGCGCGTGAAAACCCCGCCGCACTGCCCCAGCAACACGCCGAATACCGGCCCCTCGCCGATCTTTCGATCCGGGAGGCGGCGGAGTGATGGTGCCCGTCGGACGCCTGGATGACATCGTCCCGCTGTCGGGCCGGTGCGTGAAAACAGCGGGCGGAGAAATCGGCGTCTTTCGCACCGCCGACAACCGCGTCTTTGCCATCGAGAACCGCTGCCCACACAAAGGCGGCCCGCTGTCGGAGGGGATCGTCCATGGCACCAGCGTCACGTGCCCGCTCCACAACATGGTGATTTCGCTGAGCTCCGGCGCCATTGAGGGGCCGGAGGAAGGCGGCGTCAAAACCATCCCGTGCGAGGTTCGTGAGGGGGTCATCTTCCTCGGTTTGCCTGCCCAAAAGGCGGCCTGATGGACGCCGGCGCCCGCCCGTCCGTTGCCACCACATGCCCCTATTGCGGCGTGGGGTGCGGCGTCCTTGCCCGGCCGGAGGCTGATGGTGTCGCGGTCTCCGGTGATCCGAACCATCCGGCAAACCTTGGCCGGCTCTGCGCCAAAGGCATGGCGCTCGGCGAGACTGTTGGGCTAGAGGGGCGCCTTCTCCACCCCGCCGTTGCGGGCAGGCGCGCCTCGTGGGAGGCGGCCATCGCGGCGGTGGCCGATGCGTTTTCGCACGCCATTGCCGCGCACGGGCCGGATGCGGTCGCCCTTTATGGGTCAGGTCAGCTTTTGACCGAAGACTACTATGTTGCCAACAAATTCATGAAAGGGTTTGTCGGCTCGGCCAATATTGACACCAATTCTCGGCTTTGCATGGCCTCATCTGTTGCGGGTCACAAGCGGGCGTTTGGCGCAGACACTGTGCCCGGAACCTATGAAGATCTTGAGGCGGCCGATCTCTTGGTGCTCGTAGGCTCCAACCTTGCCTGGTGCCACCCGGTGCTCTTCCAGCGGGTGATGGCGGCCAAGGCGTTGCGCCCCGCCATGCGCATTGTGGTGATTGACCCGCGCAAGACCGCCACCACCGCCGCGGCCGACCTTCACCTTGCCCTTGCGCCGGACACGGATGTGCCCCTCTTCGCGGGCCTCCTCAACCACGTGCACCCCACGCCCTTTTTGGCGCACACGGAGGGTTCGGCCGAGGCGCTTGAGGCGGCGGCCCGGTGGACCATCCCCGCCGTTGCGGCCGCAACTTCGCTCTCCGAAGGCGCGATCGCGGCGTTTTATGAGGCCTTTGCGGAGACGGAAAAGACCGTCACCGTCTACAGCCAAGGGGTCAACCAATCGGCCTGCGGCACCGACAAGGTGAACGCGATCCTCAATGTGCACCTGTCGACGGGGCGGATCGGCCGGCCGGGCATGGGCCCGTTTTCGGCCACCGGCCAGCCCAATGCCATGGGCGGGCGCGAGGTGGGCGGCCTTGCCAATATGCTCGCTTGCCACATGGAGCTGGGGAACGCGGCGCACCGGGCGATCGTGCAGCGCCATTGGGCCGCGCCGCGCATGGCGTCCGCCCCGGGGCTGAAGGCGGTGGACCTTTTTGAAGCGGTGCACGACGGGCGGATCAAGGCGCTTTGGGTGATGGCGACCAACCCGTCGGCGTCCCTGCCGGATGCGGCGCGGGTGGATGAGGCGCTGAAACGCGTGCCCTTTCTCGCCGTGTCCGACGTTGTGGCCTCCACTGACACGCTGCGCCACGCCGATGTTGCGCTTCCCGCCGCCGCGTGGGGCGAGAAGGACGGAACGGTCACAAACTCTGAGCGCCGCGTTTCCCGCCAGCGAGCCTTTTTGCCGCTCCCGGGAGAGGCGCGGCCGGACTGGGCGATCATCAGCGATGTCGCCACCGCCATGGGGTTTGACGGGTTCAACTATACAGGCCCCCACGAGATCTTTGACGAACACGCCGCCCTCTCCGCCGCCGACAACAACGGCACGCGCGACTTTGACATTGGCGGCCTCGTGGGCCTTGGCCGCGCGGGCTATGACCGCCTGGCGCCCCAACAGTGGCCAATCCGCGCCGGCGCGCCGCCAAAAACGCGCTTCTTTGCCGACGGGCGCTTCTACACCCCGTCCGGCCGCGCGCAGATGGTGGCGACCCATTTTCAGCCCCCGCAAAAGCGCGCCCCGCGCTATCCCTTTGTGCTCAACACAGGCCGCGTGCGCGACCAGTGGCACACCATGACGCGCACCGGCCGCGCGCCCACGTTATCGGCCCACATCGCCGAGCCTTTTGTGGAAATCCACCCCGACGATGCCGCCGCGATCGGGGTTGGCGCGGCCGACCTTGCGGTGGTGGAGAACCCGCGCGGGCGCATCATCGTGCGCGTGCTGGTGACGGCGCGGCAGCGGCGGGGCAACCTTTTCGTCCCCATCCACTGGACCGATGAGACGAGCGCGTGCGCGCGGGTGGACGCCTTGGTGGACCCGGTGACGGACCCCCATTCGGGCCAGCCGGCGCTGAAATCCGCCCGGGTTGCGGTGCGACCCTTTCGTCCCGCGCTTTACGGCTTTGCGGTCTCGACGACGGCGTTTGCGCGCCCGCCCTTTGCCTACTTTGCCGAAGCGCCCGTGCCCGCCGGCGTCGCGATGGAGTTTGCCGCGCTCGACGCAGACGCCAACGCTGCTTTGAAAACCCTTTTCGGCGATCGCCGGCTTGATGGGGTGACCGATCAGGTGGCCGGCACGCACCGCTTTGCCGCGATGGCGCACGGGCGGGTGACGGGCGCGGTGTTCCTCGCCCCGGCGCCGGTCGCCGTGTCCCGCGCCCATGTGATTGCAGCGCTTGGCACGGACGCGCCGCTGTCTGCGGTGCTGGCGGGCCGTCCGCCGGCGGGCGTTGCAGACCCTGGGCCCACGGTGTGCACCTGTTTTGGTGTGGGGGCGAACCCCATCCGCGCCGCCATCGCCGATGGAGCGACCACGGTGGAGGCGGTCGGCGCGTGCCTCTCCGCTGGAACCAACTGCGGCTCATGCCGGGCCGAAATTGCGCAGCTCATTGCCGCAGCGCCGTCCGCCAAGGGCGCGCGCGAGGGAGTTTTGTCGTGACCGATCAACCCCGTTTTGCGTCTTTGCCCGCCGTTTGGCCAAGGCCGCGCCTTCAAAAGGTGCGGTTCTGATGGCGGTTCGGCCTGTCACCGGGCGCACACCGCAGCGTGCCGCGCCCGCGCGCCTTGCGCCCCTTGCAACGCTGCCGGTGTTTTTCGGCCTTTCGGGCAAGCGCGTGGTGCTGGCCGGGGAGGGCGAGGCGGCGGCGTGGAAGGCGGAGTTTCTGGCCGCCGCCGGCGCCACCGTTGAGGTTTATGCAAAAGACCCGTCGGAGGCGCTCACCGATTTGATGGCGCGGGGGGCGGCGGCGGGGCGCTTTGTGCACCACGCCCGCCCTTGGGATGGGGGCTGCCTCAAGGGCGCGACCCTTGCAGTGTGCGAGGCCGCAACCGAGGGCGAGGGCCAGGCCTTCGCGTGCGCGGCAAAGGCGGCGGGGGTGCCCGCCAACGTCATCGACAAGCCGGCGTTTTGCACGTTTCAGTTTGGCTCCATTGTCAACCGCTCGCCGGTGGTGGTGGGGATTTCGACGGCCGGCGCAGCGCCGATCCTCGGTCAGGCGATCCGCCGGCGCGTTGAAACGCTGCTCCCGCCTTCGTTGGCTGAGTGGGCAGCGCTTGCCCAATCGATCCGCCCGCGGGTGATGGCAACGCTGGCGCCCGGCCGCCCGCGCCGCGCCTTCTGGGAGCGCTTTGCCGATGCTGCCTTCTTGGACAAAGCGCCCAAGGTGGAGCGCTGGCTTTCCGCGGGCGGGGCGGAGCCGGCGGCGGGCAAAGTCACCCTTGTGGGCGCCGGGCCGGGGGATGCGGGCCTTCTCACCATTAGCGCCGTTCGTGCGCTCCAGGCGTGCGATGTCATCTTGTTTGACGATCTCGTGTCGGACGAAGTGTTAGAACTTGCCCGGCGGGAGGCCAAGCGCATCGCGGTGGGCAAGCGGGGCGCCCGCGCCTCCTGCCGGCAGGAGGACATTTGCGACCTCATGCTGCGCCTTGCAAAGGCCGGCCGCTCGGTGGTGCGGCTGAAATCGGGCGATCCGTCCATCTTCGGCCGGTCGGGCGAGGAGATTGCGGCGCTGGAGGCGGCGGGGATTGCGGTCGACGTCATCCCCGGGGTGACGAGCGCATCGGCGATGGCGGCGCGGCTTGGCGTGTCGCTCACCCACCGGGACCATGCGCAGGCGCTCACCGTTCTGACCGGGCATTCGCGGCGCGGTGAACTTCCCGACAATCTTGATGTAGGCGCGCTGGTGGGCGAGGGGCGCACGGCCATCGTCTATATGGGCGTGCGCACGTGCCGGTCGTGGGTGGACGCCGCCCTTGGGGCCGGCTGCCCGGCGGACATGCCCGCCGTTGCGGTCGCGAATGTGAGCCGCGGGGATGAGGCGCGGTGGGCGGGCCCCATCGCCGCCCTTCCCGATGCGGTGCGGGACCTTGGGGCGGGGCCCGTGCTGATTGGCGTTGGCCAGACTTTTGGCGGTGCGGCCGCCGCCTCAGCGGCCCTCGAACCGGTCGAGGAACAAAAGAGCGCGCCGCTGATCCGGGCCTGAGAAGGCCCCTGATGCCCTAAACCGTTCCGCCGAGCGAGCCCTCAAGGTCGGCCATTTCCTGCCCGCCGGCCATCATGTCTTGGAGTTCGTCGGGCGTGATTGAACCGCGTTCCGCTGTCCCGAGGGTTTGGCCGCGGTTCAACACCGTAAAACGGTCGCCGACGGCGAGCGCGTGGCGCACATTGTGGGTGATGAAGACGACCGCAATCCCCTGCTGGCGCACCTTGTCGATGGTGGCGAGCACGTTGGCGGTTTGGCGCACGCCGAGCGCCGACGTTGGTTCATCAAGGATCAGCACCTTCGCGCCAAAGTAGACGGCGCGGGCGATGGCGACCGTCTGCCGCTCCCCACCCGACAGCGTGCCCACGGCCTGGTCGGGGCCGCGAAGGTTGATCCCCATCTTGCGCATCTCGTCCATGGTGACGCGATTGGCGGTCTTGTGGTCAAAGAATTTGAACGGGCCGACGCGCTTCTGCGGCTCGTTCCCCATGAAGAAGTTGCGCGTGACCGACATCAGCGGGATCATGGCAAGGTCTTGATAAACCGTCGCGATCCCGGCGGAGATGGCATCGCGCGGGTCGCCGAAATTCATCGGCTTGCCCTCAAACAAGATCTCGCCTTTGGTGGGCTTGTGAACGCCCGACATGGTCTTGATGAAGGTGGATTTGCCGGCGCCATTGTCGCCCAGCAGGCAGTGGCACTCGCCGGGGTAAACGTCGACGGAGACGCCGGCGAGCGCGATCACGGAGCCAAAATGCTTCTCGATCTCGCGCATTTGGACGATGGGCGCGTCCACATCGGTCATCTGGAGGATGGGCTTTTTGTCGGCCATCATCAGCGCTCCCCTGTGATGAGGCGGCGAACGTAGGTGTTCAAGATGACGGCGAAGAGCAAGATCACGCCGAGGAACACGCGGAAGAGCGAACTTTCAACGCCGGCGAAGAAGAGCCCCTGCTGGACCACGCCAAAGATGAGCGCGCCGAGTGCGGCGCCAATCACCGAGCCATACCCGCCGGTGAGGAGGGCCCCGCCGATGACGACGGCGATGATCGCCTCAAATTCTTTCAAAAGGCCGCGGTCGGCGCCGGCGGAGCCAAACTCCATCACCTGGCAGGCGGCAAAGACGCAGGCGCAGAACGCGGTGAACATGAACATTGAGATTTTGACGCGGTTCACCGGGACGCCCACGTAGCGCGCGGCCCGTGCATCCCCGCCCGCCGCAAAGATCCAGTTGCCGAAGCGTGTGCGCGTCAAAATGAAGTGGCCGATGATGACGAGCACGATCGCCCACACAATCAGCATCGGCAGCCCGTCCACCACCGGCTGCCCCTCCCGGGTGCCGCGGGTAAAAGTGTCGATCACGCCGATATCGCCGAGCCATTGGAAGAAGCCGGTCAAGATCTTGCCGCCGAACAGGAAGGCGAGGGGGTCGCCCTCGGCCGCATCCGCAACGCCGCCGATGATGGTCTTGTTTTCGACCGTTTGTGGCAAGTAGATCGTGAAGCCGCGCAGGATGAAGAGGGAGGCGAGCGTCACAATAAAGCTCGGTAGGCCGGTTTTGATGACGATAAAGCCGTTGATGCCGCCAATGATCACGCAGATTACGAAGGTGATGATAATGGCAAACCACACCGGCCACCCTGTGACCACGGAGAAGATTGCCATCAACATGCCGGCAAAGCCGATCATCGAACCGACCGAAAGGTCAAACTCGCCCGCGATCATGAGCATGCAGGCGCCCACCGCGATGATCATGAACTGCGCGGACACCACCGACCAGTTCATGATCCCTTGCGGGTTGAACATGCCACTGTCGGCCGCAAAGAGCAGGAAGAAGGTGAAGACGGCCACCGTGCCGACAATCCCGCCAAGTTCGGGGCGGATGAGGGCCTTGCGAAGGCCCGACATTTCTTTGACGCGTTCGTCCTCAGCCGGTTTGGGCTGTGCGGCCTCCGCCATGGTGGTCCTCCCAATGTGGTTTTTCGGCAGACCGCGTTCTGCGCGCGGCTCGATGCCAGTCAAAAAAATGCGGCGCCGGGGCGCCGCATTCAGGGTCGGTTAGCGGTACTCGCCCGCGAACTCTTCCACCTTTTCAAGGGCATCGGCGGTCACAAAGCCCGGCCCAGAGTTGATGTTGTTGCCCGGCAGAACGCCATAGCGGTGGTAGTTGGTCATGATCACCACCGGAAGATACGCCTGCAGGAACGGCTGCTGGTCGATGCCCCAGTTGATGACGCCGCCTTTGATGGCCTTCACGATTTCTTCGCCAAGGTCGAAGGTGCCGAAGTAAATGTCACCGGCAAGGCCGTTCTCCTCCAGCGCTTGGATGGTGGGGTCGGCCGACGTCGGGCCGAGCGTCAGGATGCCGTCGGTCTCAGGGTTGGCGGAGAGGTAGGCCAAGACTTTGTTTTTGATTTCGGCAGGGTCGGTGCCGCTGTCCAGCATCGCATCGCCAAGGTCGACGCCAAGCCCATCGGCAAAGCCGCGGCAACGCTCACCCACGGTCGGCTGCTGGATGGCGTGGTTGACGCACAGGAACGAGGTAACGCCATCGGATTTTGCGCGCTGCCCGGCGGCGAGGCCCGCGTCATACTCGGGCTGACCCACATACATCAGCGCGCCCACCTCACGCGCCTGGTCGGGCGTGCCGGTGTTCATGATGATGACGTCGATGCCTGAATCCACCGCCTCGGAGATGGGATCGCGCAACACATCATAGTCGGCGAGCGTGGTGATGATGCCGTTGGGGCCAGAGGCAGTCGCCTGCTCGATGATGCGGGCCATATCGGCAATGTCACCGGTGGGCGGATTGCGATATTCCACCTCAACGCCCATCTGCTCGCCGGCGAGCGCGATGCCGTTTTTAATGGTGTTCCACCAGGAATCGCTGTCCGGCGCGTGGCTGACGAGCACGTAGCGCTCGCCCTCCGCTTGCGCGCTCATCGGCGCGATGGCCGTTGCCGCCGCGGCCAGAACCGCCATGGCGGTGGTTGCGAAGAATTTCATCAGGTGTCCTCTCCCTCAGTTTGACGGGTGTCCGGCTTGTTGCCGGTTAACCTCTGGGGTTCACTCTAGGGCCAAGTGCGCGCGGTTTGCAACCGGTTGCAAAAACACCGGACCGTGGCAGACTTCACGCTTGGCCCCGGCCTTGCGTCGGTGGGGTTGGCGATAGGATGTGGCAACGACAATGCCGGTGACACTGAAGGAGGTTGCTGCCCGGGCGGGCGTCTCGCGCTCTGCGGTGTCGCGCACCTTCACGGAAGGGGCATCCGTTTCCCCCAAAACCCGGGCCAAGGTGGAAAAGGCGGCCCATGAGCTGGGTTATTTGCCCAACGCCCTAGCCTCTAGCCTGACGACCGGGCGAACCAAGCTCATCGGCCTGATTTCGAACAACTTTCACAACCCGGTTTTTTTGGAGGTTTTCGACCGCTTTACGCGCGGGTTGCAAAATCGGGGGCTTCGGCCGCTGCTCGTCAATCTCAGCGAGGATTGGTCGCCCGATGCGTCCCTTGGGATGCTGCGCCGCTATTCGGTGGACGCGGTGATTGTGGCGTCCTCAACGCTTCCCGCCGACTTTGCCCATGGCTTTCGCGCCGCCGACATTCCGGTTGTCCACGCCTTCGGCCGCTTCTCCGAGCGCCCGATTGTGGATGTGGTGGGCATCGACAATGTCGCCTGCGGGCGGATGGCCGCCCAAACCCTCCTCGCCCGGGGCTATCGGCGCATCGCCTTCCTGGGTGGGCCGGAGCGCGCAACCTCCACCCAAGATCGCCTCATGGGGTTTTTGGACGGGCTTGTGGGCGTCTCTGATCTTACCGTCTCCCACAGCTTTGCGGCGGATTATTCCTTTGAGGCAGGCCGGGCCGAAATGCTGCGCCTCCTGCCGGCGGGGCCCGCCGAAGCGTATTTCTGCGGCGATGACATCTTGTCGATTGGCGCACTGAGTGCGCTGCGTGATCGAGGCTACCTTGTGCCGCGCGATGTCGGGCTGTTGGGGCTCAACGATATGGAGATGGCGGGCTGGGCGAACATTGCCCTCACCACCATCCGCCAGCCGATCCCCGAGATTGTGGATGCGGCGGTTGAGATGACGCTCGATGTTTTGGATGCGCCGGATCGGGCGCCTGAGAGCCGGCTTTTTCCCTGCGCGATTGTGGAACGGGGGACGCTTCGTGGGGTCCGCGCGTCTTGAGCGGGTGGCACGGCCCGTCTCGCTCCAACTTCACCACAAAACAGGGGGCGGGGGCCTGTTTCACGAAGCCAGCCATCGCTGATTGATGCCCTGAGGGATGGGATGAGGCCGCACAAGGGACACTGCGTTCTTCGCCCTTGTGCGGCCCCACCCCACCCCTCTTTACGGGCATCAGCGCCGGCAATTGCGATGTTTCGCAGTTGCCTTCTCTTGTTGCTGAAGTCCGGAACACCGGACTTCAGGTGGCTCCGCGAAACAGGCCGAGGGCGCCGCCTTGCTTTCACCCTGCGGCTTGATCTGGGGTCCTAAACATGGGGGGCCTTGCGTCGACCCATTCGCCCTGTTTGGCACCCGATTCTGCGACGGCGTAGACAGACGCCATCGAGCGCAGCCCGTCTTCTGCCTTCGGGTAAAGTGAGGCTTCTGGGGCGGGGGGGCGTGTCTCTTTCTCGGCGCGGATGGCCTCGGCAAGGTCGGCGTAGATGTTGGCGAAGGCGAGGGGAAAACCCTCCGCGTGGCCGATGGTGATGCGGGTGGCGTGGGCGGCCTCGGGGGAGAGGCCCGCCTCGCCGCGCTCGATGATTTGGGTGCGCGCGCCAAGCGGGGTCCAGGCGAGCTGGTCGGGGCGCTCTTGCTGCCAGGAAAGGCCGCCGCGCTCGCCGAAGACTTGGAGGGTGAGGCCGTGTTGGCGGCCGATCGCCACCGATGAGGTCCACAGGCGCCCCACCACGCCGCCGGTCATGCGAAAGTTCACCATCGCGTCATCCTCCAGCGCGCGGCTTGGAATGCACGAGACGGTGTCGGCGGAGAGTTTTGTGACCTCCTGGCCGGTCACAAAACTTGCCATGTGGAGGGCGTGGATGCCGCAGTCGGCAAATTGGGCGGAGACGCCAATTTGCGCAGGGTCGTAGCGCCAGCGAATGCGCGGGTTGTCCGCGTCGGCCGCATCGGCGTGGTGGCCATGGGCAAACTCGGCCTTGACGAGGCGGATCGCACCAAGGTCGCCCCGTGCCACCATCGCGCGCATGTGGCGCACCAGGGGGTAGCCGCAATAGCCGTAGTTGACGGCGCAGATGCGGCCTGTTGTGCGCGTGAGGGCGACGATCGCCTCGCCTTCCTCCACCGTCATCGTCATGGGCTTTTCGCAAAGGACGTGGATGCCGGCCTCCAGGAAAGCCTTTGTGATTTCAAAGTGGGTGGCGTTGGGGGTGGCAACGGTCACAAGGTCGATGCGGTCGGGGCGGGCGCGCTCGCCGGCTAGCATCTCGCGCCAGTCGCCATAGGCGCGGTCGGCGGGGATGCCGAGGCGCTGCCCATAGGCGCGGCCGGCCTCAGGGCGATGGTCAAGGGCGCCGGCGGCGAGCGTGAATGCGCCGTCAAGCCCGGCGCCAATGCGGTGGGCGGGGCCAATCTGACTGCCCTCGCCCCCGCCAATCAGTCCCCAGTTGAGGCGCATCAGGTGTCTCCAAAGCCGATGGCGGTGAGATAGGCGCGGTTTTCGGCCGCGTCGGTGAGGGGGGAGACGTCGAGCGTGGGGTCGCAGTCCTGCTCGACCGTGCACCAGCCCTCAAAGCCTGCGTCGAGCAAGGTTTGGCGCACGGCGGAGAAGTCCACATCACCCTTGCCAAGGTTGCAAAAGATGCCTTGGCCGCACGCGTCGTAGAACCCGGTGCGCTTTTCGATGACATCGGCCTTCACCGCCGGGTCGATGTCTTTGAAATGCATGTATGAGATGCGGTCCATGTGGCGGGCCATGAAGGCGACAGGGTCATAGCCGGCGTAGGAGTGGTGGCCGGTGTCGAAGCAAATTTTCAAAATACGCTCGTCGACTTCGGAGAGGAGGCGCTCAAGCTCGGGCTCAAAGTCGATGAAGCCGGCGGCGTGGGCATGCATGCCAACGGTGAGGCCAAACTCCTCCGCCCCCATTTTGGCAACCGTTGCGATGCGGTCACGAAAGGCGGCCCACTCGGCGCTCTCCATCTGTTCGGCCTCGTTCGCGCGGCCGGCGGTGGGCGCGCGGCGGGGCGAGATGCTGTCGATGAGGACGAGGTGGGATGCGCCGTGGGCCGTCAGCGCTATTGCGGTGCGGCGGGCGGCGTCCATCACATCGTCCCACGCAGAAGCGTCGTGGAAGGGGCGGAAGACGACGCCGCCGATCAGCGTCAGACTGTGCTGCGCGAGGGCATCGCCAAGCTCGGCCGGGTCCTCGGGCATATAGCCGATGGGGCCAAGCTCGATCCCGCGATAGCCGGCCTCGGCGCACTCTTTCAAGACGGTGCGCCAGGGCGGGTTGCGCGGGTCGCCCGCAAACTCCACGCCCCAGGAGCAGGGCGCGTTGCCGATCTTCATGGGCATGGGCAATATCCTTAGGCGGCGAGGGAGACCCAGGCCCGGGCCTCTGACGATTTAAGGGCAGCGGCGACGACGCGGTTCACCTCCATCCCATCCCGAAACGTTGGCCAGATGGGCCGCCCGGTGTGGATGGCGGTCAGAAAATCCCGCGCTTCGATGATGATTTGGTCCTGGTAGCCCGTGCCGTGGCCGGGGCCGAGGCAAAAGGGCTCATAGTCCGGATGGGCGGGGCCGGTCAGCACCTTTGTGAAACCGGCGGTCGCTTCATCGCCGGTGCGATAAAGATGGAGGGCGTTTTGGTCTTCTTGGTCGAAGCGGATGGCGCCTTTTGTGCCAGAAATTTCATAGGCGTAGCCCATCTTCCGGCCGGTCGCGATGCGGCTGAAATAAAGGTGGCCCATGACGCCGTTTGCAAACCGGCACATCATCTGGGCGTGGTCGTCGTTGGCGACCGGCACCGGACCATCCGGCCCCGGGCGCGTGCGGTGCACGGTGTCGACCATGGCGTGCACCTCAGCGATGGGGCCGATGAGGGCAAGGGCGGCGTTGATCATGTGGGGGGCAAGGTCGCCCATGGTGCCGGAGCCCATGTCGGCCGTGCGCCAGTTGGCCGGGGCGTTGGGGTCGGCCAAAAAGTCCTCGGTGTGTTCGCCGCGGAACCAGGTGATGTCGCCGATCGCCCCGTCCGCGATGAGCTGTTTGGCGAACTGGCTTGCGGGGGTTCTGATGTAGTTGAAGCCCACCATGTTGGGGGCGCCGGCGGCCTCTGCGGCGGCGACCATGGCGCGGCTGTCCTCAAGGGTTGCGCCGAGCGGCTTTTCGCAAAACACCGGTTTTTTGTGGGCAAAGGCGGCCTCGGCGATGGCGCGGTGGGTGGACTGGGGGGAGGCGATGATGATCGCCTCCACGGCAGGATCGTCCACCAGCGTGCGCCAGTCGGCCGTTGCGCGGCGAAAGCCGAAGGCGGCCCGGTACCGCTCGGCGGAGGCAGCGTTGGTGGCGGCCACCATCTCAAGGCGCGGGCGAAGGGGGGTGTTGAAGACGGCGCCGACGGCGGACATTGCGACGGCATGCGCCTTTCCCATGTAGCCGCCGCCGATGATGCCGATCCCAATCTCGCGCAAGGGTCTCTCCGAATTTCGATTGCAACCGGTTGCAAAATTTCTTAGCGTCCGCGTCGCACCCAAGCAAACAATTTCCAAACATGCCGGGGAGGGCAGGGTGGGAGATCAAGGCACCGTGCGCCTCACGGTGGCGCAAGCCATCGTCCGCTGGCTCGACAACCAGTTCATCGAGATCGACGGCCAAACACGGCGCATCTGCGGCGGCGGTTTCGGCATTTTTGGCCACGGTAACGTCCCGTGCCTGGGCGAGGCGCTTTACGGCGTGCAAGACCGCTTGCCGCTTTACCGCGGGCAGAACGAGCAAGGGATGGGCTTTGCGGCCGCCGCCTACGCCAAATACTGGTTGCGACGGCGCTTTATGTTTTGCACCGCCTCCGCAGGGCCCGGCACCGCCAACCTTTTGACCGCCGCAGCGCTCGCCCACGCCAACCGCCTGCCGATGTTGATGCTGTGCGGTGACACGTTCCTGACCCGCCTGCCGGACCCTGTGCTCCAGCAGCTTGAGCATTTTGGCAACCCGACCCTTGGCCTCAATGACGCGTTCAAGGCCGTGTCGCGCTATTGGGACCGCATCACCTATCCCGCGCAGGTGATCCAATCGCTCCCCCAGGCGCTGTCAATCTTGACGGATCCGGCCGATTGCGGGCCGGCCTTCCTGGCGCTGCCCCAAGACCTACAGGGCTGGGCCTACGACTATCCGGTGGAAATGTTTGCCCCGCGCACCCACCGCATCCGCCGCCAGTCGCCGGACGCGGATGAGGTGGCGGACGCGGCCAAAGCGTTGGCGCAGGCTGAGCGGCCGATCATCATTGCCGGCGGCGGCGTCCAATATTCTGGCGCGGTGGCCGAGCTCACCGCCTTTGCCGAAACGCACGGCATCCCTGTGGTGGAGACCATTGCGGGCCGGGCCAACCTTGTGGCGACCCATCCCCTCAACACCGGGCCCATCGGTGTCACCGGGTCTGACAGCGCGAACGCCGTGGCCGAGGCGGCGGATGTGATCTTGGCCGTGGGCACGCGCCTTCAGGATTTTACGACCGGATCGTGGACGGCCTTTGCCAAGGACGCGGCGCTGATTGGCTTGAACGCGGCGCGGCATGATGCGTCAAAGCACCTGTCGCTCCCTGTGGTGGGGGATGCGAAGCTGGGGCTTGTCGCGCTGTCGGCCGCGCTGGGCGCCCACCGCGCGCCCGAGCCGTGGCGCACCTTTGCCAAGGATGAGCGCGACAAGTGGGACGCCTCCGTTGCCCGCAATGTGACCCCCGGCAACCGGCCAAATTCGTACGCCCAGGCGATTGGCGCGGTGAACGCATTGTGCGACCCGCGCGACCGTGTGGTGGCGGCCGCCGGCGGTTTGCCCGCCGAGGTGACGGCCAACTGGCGCACGCTCTCGGTGGGCACGGTGGACGTGGAGTTCGGCTTTTCGTGCATGGGCTATGAGATTGCCGGCGGCTGGGGCGCGCGCATTGCCCAAAGCGAGGTCGAGCCCGACAAGGACACGATTGTCTTTTGCGGCGATGGATCGTATCTGTTAATGAATTCGGACATTTATTCGTCCGTCCTCACACAGAAAAAGCTGATTGTTTTTGTGCTCGACAATGGTGGCTTTGCCGTCATCAACAAGTTGCAAAATAACGTTGGCGCCGAAAGCTTCAACAACCTTTTTGCTGACTGTCCGACCATCCCCAACGTCGTGCCGGTGGACTTTGCCGCCCACGCCGCCGCCATGGGCGCGGTGAGCGAGCGGGTTGAAAACGCAAGTGATCTTGCCGAAGCGTTCAAACGGGCCAAGGCGCGGGACACCACCACCGTCATCGTGATGACGGTGGACGCCTATGAGGGCTGGACCACGCAAGGGCACACCTGGTGGGAGGTCGGAACGCCAGAAGTCTCGGAGAGCGAAACCGTGCGTGCGGCCCACGAGGACTGGGAAGCCTCCCGCGCGAAACAGCGGCAGGGTGTTTAGGTGGCTCACCTTCCCGCGCTCCTTGCGGGCATCGCCAAGAACAACTTTTTGATCCTGGGCCGCGCGGGGATGGACATGTTTGCCGACCCGCCAGGCGTTGCGAGCGAGGTGGCCGACACTTTTCGCTCCGGCCTTGGCGGGTCGTCCGCCAACATTGCCGCGGGGCTTTCCAAGCTTGGCAGCCGCGCCGCGCTCGCAACGTCCGTCTCGGATGATGCTGTGGGCCGGTTTTGCACCAACCAACTCAATGGCTATGGCGTTGACACGCGCTATGTGCGCGCAGTCGGTGGCGAATACAGAACCTCGCTCGCGGTTTACGAATCCAAGATCGAGGATTTTCAGAACGTCATCTACCGCAACCTTGCCGCCGACTTCCAAGTCACCGTCGATGACATGGACGCCATCGACATGACCCCCTACGGCGCGGTGGTGGTGACGGGGACGGTGTTTGCCGCAGAGCCCTCCCGTTCCGCGACCTTCCACGCCATGGCGCGGGCGCGCGCTGCCCAGCGCCCCATCATCCTCGACATTGATTATCGGCCCTATTCCTGGCCCTCAGCGGCGGTGGCGTCGGAGGTTTTGTCCCGCGCGGGGGCGGAGAGCGACATGATTGTCGGCAATGATGAAGAGTTCGGCTTCATGGCCGGCGCGCTCGAAAAGGGCCTTGAAAAAGCGCGCGAACTCTCAGCCACCACCGCGGCCGCCGCCATCTACAAGATGGGCGAAAAGGGCGCGATCACGCTTGCCGATGGGGATGAGATCGCGACAGGCATCTACCCCGTCACGGCGCTCAAACCCAACGGCGCGGGGGACGCGTTTATGGCCGGGCTCTTGTCGGGCCTTGCCGGTGGCGTGCCGCTGCGTGAGGCGGTTTTGCGCGGCTCGGCGTGCGCGGCCATCGTCGTGTCGAAGCCCGGATGCGCCGGTGCCATGCCCCGCGAGGCCGATCTTTCCAGATTTCTGGCCGATCACCCCGGCCCCACCACACCGCACTGAGACGCTGCCCATGCACATCGCCCCGTTTGACAACAAGAACGCGCCCATCGTGGATTCCGACCACCCTTTGGTCCCGCTCAACTATTTCAACATTGTAAAACTCACCGAAGGCGAGATCTTCGATTACCGTGTTTCGGGATACGAAACCTGTGTGGTGCCCGCTACCGGCACAGTGACGGTGGAAACAGCGGGCCAAACCTTCGCCGATATTGGGACGCGTACCGTTGATGTTTGGGGTGGTGAGCCGGAAGGCGTCTATGTGCCCACCGATGCTGCCGCGCGCATCACCTGCCGGTCAAAAACCGCGGAAGTCTTCGTGGCCGGCGCAAAATTTGCCGAGACGCTGAAACCCTTCGCGGTGCGGGCGGACGACCTCGACGTCGTGCAATACGGCTCGGATGACACCAAAACCCACCGCAAAATCAAACACATCCTGGGCGCCTCGTACCACGACCGCGTGGGCCGGCTTTTGGTGTCCGAGCTCTACACGGTGGGCACTGGCGGCTGGTCGGGCTTTCCCTCCCACAAGCATGACACCGATCGACTGCCCGACGAATCGCGCCACGATGAGACCTACAATTTTCGCTTCAAGCCGAACCACGGGTCCGGCCTCCAAATGCTCCAGCGCGTCGACAACGAGCCGGGTGATGCCTACCACATCGTTGATGGTTCGACGATCCTGATCGACAAAGGATACCACCCCTGCGCCGTCTTGCCGGGGTATGAGATGTATTATTTCACGATCCTCGGCGGCCTTTCCCAACGAAGCCTCAAACAATACTTCCAGCCGACCCACGCGGACCAGTTGCACACCATCCCCGGCATCATGGACATGGTCGCAAAGTTCAAATGAGCCTTGCAACACTTGCCGAGGTGCTGCAGCCGGCGCTTGCCGAGGGGCGGGCGGTGGCGGGCCTTGTGTGCCTGGGCTGGGAGGACGCGCGCGCCTACGCCATGGCCGCGGAGGCGGAAGGGGCGCCCGTGATCCTCCAGGCGGGCCCCTCATGCCGGGCGCACACGCCGCTCAAGGTGCTGGGCGCCATGTTCCGCACGCTGGGCGAGGCGGTGCGCGTCCCCGTGGTCGTGCATCTTGACCATGGCACCAGCGCCGACGAGTGCCGCGAGGCGATCGACTGCGGCTTCACCTCGGTGATGTTCGACGGAAGCCGCCTGCCGTTTTCGCAAAACGTCGCCGAGACGGCCGCCATCGCCGCGATGGCCCACCAGGCAGGCGTCTCGTGCGAGGGCGAAATCGGCTTTGTCGGCTACGCCGGCGGCGAGGCGTCCGCCGGCACCGACCCGGATGAGGCCGCACGGTTTGCCTCCGAAACCGATGTCGACGCCATCGCGATCTCGGTGGGCAACGTGCACCTTCAAACCGGCCACGAGGGCGGTCTTGAGGAGCCGCGGATCCGCGCCATCGAGGCCCTCACGCGAACGCCGCTGGTGATCCATGGCGGGTCAGGCGTTCCGGTGGCGCAGCGGCGGGCGCTCGCGGCCACCTCGTCCATCTGCAAGTTCAACATCGGGACCGAGCTTCGCCAAGCCTTTGGCGCAGAACTGCGCAAAACGCTTGCCGCAAACGAGGCGGTGTTCGACCGCGTGAAAATCCTGTCGAGCGTGGAGCCTGCGCTCACCCGCGCCGCGCGGGGTGTCATTGAAGCGCTCCACCGGCCGAGGGAGGTTTTGTGATCCGCCTTGCCATTTTGGGCGCCGGCCGCATCGGCAAGGTGCACGCCGCAAGCGCCCGCGCGCTCCCCGATGTGCGCGTGGTCGCCGTTGCTGACGCGGTGCCCGACGCCGCCGCCGCCCTTGCAACCGCCGCCGGCGCCACGGTGCGCAACGCCGCGCAAATCCTGGCCGCGGACGATGTGGACGCCATCATCATCGCGACCCCCACCGACACCCATTATGACCTCATCGAGGGGGCGGCGAAGGCCGGCAAGGCGATCTTCTGCGAAAAGCCCATCGACCTTGCGACCGAGCGCGTGCGCGCCCTTGCCCCCATCGTGGCGGCCGCAGGCGTCCCCTTCATGACCGGGTTCAACCGCCCGTTTGACCCCAGCTTTGATGCGCTGATCACCCGTGTGCGCGCGGGCGAGATTGGCGCGGTGGAGGTGGTCACCATCACCTCGCGCGATCCGGCGCCCCCGCCGATGGACTATGTGGCCCGCTCCGGCGGCCTTTTCCGCGACATGATGATCCACGATTTTGACCTTGCCCGGCGCCTTTTGGGCGAGGCGCCTGTGCGGGTGCAGGCGGCCGGCAGCGCGCTCATCGAGCCACAAATCGGCGCCCTTGGCGATGTGGACACCGCGGCCGTGATCCTCACAACAGCGTCGGGCAAGATTGCGCAAATCCAAAACTCCCGCCGCGCAACCTATGGCTACGACCAGCGCCTAGAAGTCTTGGGCGAACTGGGGATGCTGCGCGCCGAAAACCAGCTGGAAACCACCGTTGAACGCGCGGGGGAGGGGGGCTTTGCCCGCGCGCCCGCCCGCCACTTCTTCCTGGAGCGCTATGCCGAGGCCTACCGGCGCGAGCTTGCCCACTTCGTGCGCTGCCTCATCGAGGACCGCGCGCCGACGCCCACGCTGGACGATGGGCTGAGCGCGCAAATTCTGGCAGACGCGGCAACCCTTGCGTGGAAAGAGGGCCGCCCCATCGACCTTTGACTGCGCTATATGAAGGGGAAATTCCAGACGGAGGTTGACAATGGGCCCCTTCCCCCACGGTGCGCCGCCGACGGGCATCACCGCCCAAAACCCCGCCGGCACCGACGGGTTTGAGTTCGTCGAGTTCGCGGGGCCGGAGCCCGACAAAATCCGCGCCCAGTTTGAAAAGATGGGCTACGCGCATGTGGCGACCCACCGCCACAAAGCCGTGGAACTGTGGCAGCAGGGCGATGTTTCCTACCTTCTGACCACCGAGCCAGAATGCCACGCTGCCCATTTCATGGAGGCCCACGGCCCCTCCGCCCCCGCCATGGCCTGGCGCACCGCCGACGCAGCCCACGCCTTCAACCACGCGCTCGCGAAGGGGGCCGAGCCCGTCACCGAGGGCAAAACCGTTGATTGGCCGGCGATCCGCGGCATTGGCGGCTCGCTGCTCTACTTTGTGGATGGGCACCGCGAACGCTCCATCTACAACGACGCGTTTGAGTGGCACACCAACGCGCACCCCGATGGCGTCGGCTTTTACTATCTCGATCATCTCACCCACAACGTCCACAAAGGCAACATGGACGTATGGTTCAAATTTTATTGCGACCTCTTCAATTTCCGAGAGATCCGCTTCTTTGACATCAAAGGGAAATACACCGGCCTCTACTCCCGCGCGTTGACAAGCCCGTGCGGGCGCATCCGCATCCCCATCAACGAAGACCGCGGCGAGACAGGCCAAATTGTTGAATACTTGAAGCGCTACAACGGAGAGGGCATCCAGCACATCGCCGTTGGCGCCCACGACATTTACGGGAGTGTCGACGCCATCGCCGAGCGCGGCCTAAAATTCATGCCACCCCCGCCGCCGACCTATTATCCGATGTCACAAGAGCGCGTGCCCGGGCACGAAGAAGACCTTGCCGCGATGGCCAAACACGGCATCCTCATCGACGGAGAGGGCGTCACCGAGACTGACGGTTCTGGCGGGCGGGAAACAAAAATCCTCTTGCAAATCTTCTCCAAAACCATGGTTGGGCCGATCTTCTTCGAATTCATCCAGCGCAAGGGTGATGATGGCTTTGGCGAGGGCAACTTTAAGGCGCTCTTTGAGGCAATTGAGCAAGACCAGATTGAGCGCGGCGTGCTTGACACGGAGAGCGCGCGATGAACAAGCCGCAAAACCCTGCCACCTTCGCCGAAAACCCGCGCGAAGACTGTGTGCCGGGGACGGCCACCCGCGTCGGCTTCATGCCAGGCTTCGGCAACGACTTTGAAACCGAGGCCCTCCCCGGCGCGCTGCCGCTTGGCCAAAACTCCCCCCAAAAGGCGCCCTATGGGCTTTATGCGGAGCAATTGTCAGGCTCGCCCTTCACCGCGCCCCGGGGCACCAATGAGCGCTCATGGCTGTACCGCATCCGCCCCTCGGTCAAGCACACCGCGCCGTTTCGGCGGATCGAGGTGCCCCACTGGCTCTCCGCGCCCCAGCCGGTGCCGCACGATTTTGCGCTCGGCCAATACCGCTGGAACCCGCTCCCCCTGCCGCTGGAGCCGCTCACCTTCGTCACCGGCATGCACACGATGACGACGGCGGGCTCCGCCGCCGACCAGTCCGGCATGGCCGCGCACATTGCCCTCGTCACCGCGCCAATGCTTGCCGAAGTCTTTGTGAACGCGGACGCAGAAATGCTGCTGGTCGCCCAGGAGGGCCGCCTTTCCATCCACACCGAACTTGGCCGCCTTTCCATCGGCCCCGGCGAGATCGCAGTGATCCCCCGCGGCATGAGCGCCAAATACGCACCGGAGGGCGATGCCGCACGGCTTTATGTTTGCGAAAACTATGGCGCAAAACTCACGTTGCCTGACCGCGGCCCCATCGGCGCCAATTGCCTCGCCAACCCACGCGACTTTAAGACCCCCGTCGCCGCGTTTGAGGATGATGAGCGCCCCCACACCATCATCATGAAGTGGTGCGGCACCTTCAACGCGTGCGAGATCGGCCACTCGCCGCTGGACGTGGTCGCCTGGCACGGAAATTACGCGCCCTATCAATACGATCTGCGCACATTCTCCCCCGTCGGCGCAATCTTGTTTGACCATCCGGACCCGTCGATCTTCACGGTGCTCACCTCGCCCACCGGCGAGGCTGGGACGGCCAACATCGACTTCGTCATCTTCCCCGAGCGGTGGTTGGTGGCCGAGCATTCGTTCCGCCCGCCCTGGTACCATCGCAACATCATGTCCGAATTCATGGGCAACATTTTTGGCCGGTACGATGCGAAGGAGGAGGGGTTTTCGCCGGGCGCCGTCAGCCTCCACAACCAGATGCTGCCCCACGGGCCGGACGTGGATGCCTTTGAAAAGGCAAGCCGCGCCGATCTCCAACCGGCCAAACTCACTGACACCCTCGCCTTCATGTTCGAAACGCGCTTGCCCCAAATGGTGAGCCCGTTTGCCGCCCAATCCGCCCCCCTCCAGGCCGACTATGCCGCCTGTTGGGACGGCCTCAAAAAGCGGTTCGACGGCACACTGTCCGGCGACTGGTCGTGAAGCTTGCCTCCCTCAAAGGCGGGCGCGACGGCCATCTTGTGGTGGTGAGCGATGACCTTTCCCGCTGTCTCCCCGCCGGCGGCACGCTGCAAGCCGCGCTTGACGATTGGATGGCCGCCGCCCCTCATCTTGCGGCCCTTGCCGCGCGGGTCGCCACCGAGGGCGAGCCGTTTGACGAGCGGGCCGCCGCATCCCCGCTCCCCCGCGCCTATCAGTGGGCGGATGGGTCGGCGTATGTGAACCATGTGGAGCTTGTGCGCCGCGCGCGCGGCGCCGCCATGCCCGACAGTTTTTGGACCGACCCGCTGATCTACCAGGGCGGGTCGGACACGTTCTTGGCCCCGCGCGATGCCATCGCCTTCCCCGCTGAAGGTACCGCCTGGGGCATTGATTTTGAAGGTGAAATTGCCGTCGTCACCGACGATGTGGCGATGGGCACCGGCGAAGACGAGGCGCTCTCAAAAATCCGCCTCATCATGCTCGTCAACGATGTGAGCCTGCGCGCACTCATCCCCTCCGAGATTGCAAAAGGGTTCGGCTTCTTCCACGCCAAGCCGTCGAGCGCGTTTTCCCCCGTCGCCGTCACGCCCGATGCGCTGGGCGATGCGTGGGACGGGCGGCTCCACCATCCGCTGTCCGTGGACCTCAACGGCGCGCCCTTCGGCCGGGCGAACGCGGGGGCGGACATGACGTTCAGTTTTCCGCGGCTGATTGCCCACGCTGCACGGACGCGGCCCCTTTGCGCCGGCACCATCATTGGCTCCGGCACAGTCTCCAACAAGCCGGGTGGCGCGCCCGCCCGCCCCATCGGCGAGGGTGGGCCCGGCTATTCCTGTCTTGCCGAAATCCGCATGATCGAGACCATTGAGACCGGCGGCCCCAAAACCCCGTTCCTCACGGAGGGTGACACCGTGCGCATCGCGATGGACGATGGCGACGGTCGCTCGATCTTCGGCGCCATCGAACAGACCGTGCGCCTTGGTTAGTCGCCCTCGGCGACCGATCGTGCCTTTGCCCGCTGGGCCCGCCACGCGGGAAGGATGATGAGGACGGCGGCAAGCACCAAAAGCCCCGTCGTCATCGGCCGCTCCCACAGGAAGGCGGGGCCATCATAAAGCTGCATGGCGCGGGCGAAATTGTCCTCCATCATCCGCCCCAAGATGAAGCCGATGAGGAGCGGCGCAAGCGGATAGTCCGCAAAGCGCAACAACGTTGCGATAACGCCAAAACCCACCAGGATCAAAAGCTCAGTGGCGTTGTTTTGGCCGATGTAGGCCCCCATCAGCGTGAAGAAGAGGATAAAGGGGATCAAGAAATTGCGCGGGACAGCAAGAATTTTTGCAATATAGGGGATAAGCGGAAGGTTGAGGATCAGAAGAACCAAGTTCCCCAAATACATCGAGATGATGACAGCCCAGAAAATGTTCGGGTTGTCCACCATCAGCCGCGGCCCTGGCGACACGTTGAGCGCAATCAGCGCGCCCAGCAAGATGGCGGTCGTGCCAGAGCCTGGGATGCCGAGCGTCAGGAGCGGGACGAAGCTCCCCGTGCAGGCCGCGTTGTTGGCGCTTTCGGGCGCGGCAAGGCCTTTGACCGAGCCTTTGCCAAACTCATCTTGCTCTTTCTTGGGCGCAATGTTGCGCTCCACCGCGTAACCCAGGAAGGAGGCGATGGTGGCGCCCGCGCCCGGCAACACGCCAATCAAAAAGCCCTGGATGGACTGCCGGCCGATCACCGGCGCGATGGCCTTGGCCTCGGCCTTTGTGATGCGAAGGTCCTTGATGGCTTGGTCGCCGCCTTCCCGCTCGGACCGTTTGGGGTCCAGCACCAAGAAGATCGCTTCCGGGAGCGCAAACATTGCCATCGCGAGCGTGATGAAGCCAAAACCCGACTGAAGATCCATCACCCCGGCGGTGAAGCGCGGCAAGTTGAAGAGCGCGCCTTCGCCCACCGTTGCCATCATGAGGCCAAGCACCGTCATGAGAAGCGCTTTAAACACTTGGCCGGACCCTGCGAACGCCGCAATCGCCGAGAGCCCCACCACCATCAACGCAAAGTATTCGGCCGAGTGGAAGAGCAGCGCGACGGACGCCAAGATGGGCGCAAAGATGAGGAGGAGCACCGCACCGATGGTGCCGCCGGCAAAGCTTGAGATGGCCGCCACCGTCAGCGCTTTGCCCGCCTGGCCGCGCCGCGCCATGGGGTACCCATCAAAGGAGGTCGCAACGGTTGAGGCAACGCCCGGCGCATTGATGAGGATGGAGGAGGTGGAGCCACCGAAAATCGCCCCATAGTAGACGCCCGCAAGGAGAATCAGCGCGGCGGAGGGGTCACCGATCCCGATCGCGATGGGGATCATGATGGCGATGATGGACATGGGCCCAAGGCCGGGCAGCATGCCGATGAAGGTGCCGATGAGGCAGCCGCCAATCACCATCAAGATGTTGGTGAGGGAAAAGGCCGTCGACAGGCCGATCAAAAGTCCTTCGACCATCTAAATCCCCATCGGCCAGGGGCGCAGGAAGATCCCAAGCACCTCTTGCACCAAATACCAAACGCCAAACGCGGCAATGGCGGACACGGCGCCAAGCGTCACAAACCGCCGCTCGCCGAGAACCAGCGCCGAAATCACAAGAAACAGGAAGGTGGAGCCAATAAAGCCCAGCGGCCGCAGCAGCATCGCATACGCCACCATCAAGCCGACCAAGATGAGCGCTTGGACAAGCTTGTAATCGGTGAGCCGCCGATAGTTGATGTCCATGTCTTCCGGCCGGCGCTGGTCTTTTTCCAGCCCCAGGAGGATGACGAGGGAAAGGCCCATTCCCATCAATGCCAGCACCTTTGGGAAGGTGGAGGGTTTGACAGGGTTGCGCTGCATGAAGGGGGGGAGGCCCGCATCCACCAGGAAGAAGGCCGAGTAGCCATAAACGGCGCAGATCAGGAGAAGCGCCAGCGCGATCCAGCGGTCGAGGGTCATAAAAAAGGGCCCGGCGAAAACGACCGGGCCCATCCTTTCATCAGAGGAAGCCGAGCTTTTTCATCAGCGACCCGATCTGCTCTTCCTGCTTTTCCAGGAAGGCTTTGAACTCATCACCCGAATTGTGAATGTTCACCCAGCCGTTGCGGGCGCGCACCTCTTCCCACGCCTCGGTGTCGTACATTTTGGCAAGCGCATCCTGGAAGGCGGCGAGTTTGTCGTCCGGCAGGCCCGGCGCCGCGAAGAAGCCGCGCCAGTTGACGAATTCCACGTCGAGCCCCTGCTCCTTCATGGTCGGCGCATCGGGGTACGCATCCACCCGCTCGGCGGAGGTGACGCCAATGATTTTGACCTCACCGGCCTTGGCAAGCTCGATCGCCTCCGAAAAGCCGGTGGAAAGCGCGGCAATCTCGCCCGACAACAGGCCCGCCATCGCCTGACCGCCCGCGTCATAGGGGATGTATTTGACTGCGATCGGGTCTTCGCCGGCCGCTTCCATCGTCATTGCGGCAACGAGGTGGTCCATGCCGCCGGGCACCGAGCCACCGCCGACGGCCACATCATTGGGGTTTTCCCGGTAGGCGGCCAAAAGGTCGTCCATGGAGTTGATGGGGCTGTCTTTGCCCACCACCAGCGCGGCGTAGTCACCGATGGTGCCGGCCACCAGCGTCAGGTCGCGGAACGATTGGGGGAAGACGCCGGTCAGCGAGCGGATCACGATGGGGGTGGAATTCACCATCATCGTGTTGTGGAGGCTTTCCGCGTTTTCAATGAGATAGGCGATGGCCTTGCCGCCGCCGCCGCCGGACATGTTTTCAAAGCTTGCCGAGCCGACGAGGCCCGCCTTGGTGAGCGCCTCGCCCGTGCCGCGGGCGGTGCCGTCCCACCCGCCGCCGGCGCCGCCGGGGATCAGGAAGTGGATTTCATCCACAACTTCATCGGCCGCGACGGGGCCAATGGTGAGGGCGGCGGCGAAAACGCCGAGCGCAACGCGCCGCGTGATGGTCGACAAGGGCATGGGATCCTCCAGCAACGTTTTTGGCCCGCGTCAAACACGGGTGGTTGCCGCGACTGTCGCGCCCCTTGCCCCGCCGTTCAACCCCCGCTCTTACTCCGCCGCTTCCGGCAGCGTCGCGCCCTCGCCATAGGGCACATTGATCCCGCCATAGCGCCGCACGCGCACGTTGCACTGCTCGGCGTGGCCCACAAACCCTTCCAGCATGCAAAGGCGCGAGCCATAGGCGCCGATGGTGGTCGCCGCCTCGTCGGAGGTGACGCGCTGGTATGAGTGGGTTTTGATGAACTTTCCAACCCAGAGGCCGCCGGTGTAACGCCCTGCTTTTTTGGTCGGCAGCGTGTGGTTGGTGCCGATCACCTTGTCGCCATTGGCAACGTTGGTGCGCGGGCCGAGGAACAACGCGCCATAGGAGTGCATGTTTTCCAAAAACCAATCGTCCCGATCGGTCATGACTTGGACGTGCTCGGAGGCAATGTCGTTGGCAACGTCCAGCATCTCGTCATAGGTGTCGCAGACTATCACCTCGCCATAATCGTTCCACGACACGCGGGCGGTGTCGGCGGTGGGCAAAATGCTGAGGAGCCGGTCGATTTCGGCGATTGTGTGAACCGCAAGCCGGCGCGAATTGGTGAGCAAGACGGCCGGCGAATTGTACCCATGCTCGGCCTGGCCGAGGAGGTCGGTGGCGCAAAGTTCGGCGTCGGCCGCGCTTTGGTCGGCAATCACCATTGTTTCGGTGGGGCCGGCGAAAAGGTCGATCCCGACGCGGCCGTAAAGCTGGCGTTTGGCCTCCGCCACAAAGGCGTTCCCGGGGCCGACCAACATGTGGACCGGGTCGATGGTCTCGGTCCCGATGGCCATGGCGCCGACGGCCTGGATGCCGCCCAGGCAATAAATCTCGTGGGCGCCGCCCATGTGGATGGCGGCAATCACGCCAGGGTTGGGCTCGCCTTTGAAGGGCGGGGTGGCGGCAATAATCCGCGGCACGCCCGCCACCGAGGCGGTCGCCACCGACATGTGCGCCGAGGCCACCATCGGAAACTTGCCGCCCGGCACATAACAGCCCACCGATTGGACGGGGATGTTTTTGTGGCCAAGCACGACGCCCGGCATCGGCTCCACCTCAATGTCGAGCATTGAGGCGCGCTGGGCCTTTGCAAAGGCCACCACCTGCTCGTGTGCAAAGCGAATGTCGGCCATCTCTTGGGTCGACACTTTTGAGATGATCGCCTCAATGTCGCTGGGCGAAAGCTTGAAGGCGGTGGGCGAATAGTTGTCGAATTTTTCCGACAGCTCGCGCACGGCGGTGTCGCCGCGGGCTTCAATGTCCTTAAGCGTGGCCTCGACAATGCCGCGGGTCTTTGCGTCGTCTTCCTGACGGTCCGCATCAGACTTCCCGCGCTTCAAATACGTGACGGCCATTGTTGTCTCCTCCCGAACGCGCCGTGGGCGGTGGGCCGCACCGCCTCCGCTGTTGATGTAGCGCAGGCGCTGCCGCAAGGGCCAACACTCTTCGCGCGGGAGCGGCAACGTGCGCCAATCGCGCGGGAGCGGCAACGTGCGCCAATCGCGCGGGAGCGGCAACGTGCGCCAGCAGCGCCGGCGCGCCGCTTGCTCAGGAGAAAAGGTCGTCGAGGCTGCTGGTCATCTTAAAGTCGTCGCGGCCAATGTCCGGCCGGTCCGTGCCCGTGAAGCTATAGGTGAAACCAAACAACTTTTGGGATTCGCCAGGGTTGAGGGTCGCCCGATCGTTCCCGACCCAGGGGATCACGTCGAACTCAAAGTTGTTTTCCCGCGCGCCCCATACCGATGTCACGTCCGTGACGTCGGGATCGGAGAATTCAAAGACTGTGTCTTCGATGTTCATGATGGGCGACGTGCCCACGTTGCGCATAAAAACTTCTGCGGAGCCACCGTTGGCGAACGGGTCGATCATCCGAACGCCGAGCGTAAAACCCTCAAGCCCGGTGCCAACCGGGTTCCCGTTCACATCCTCGGCGCGGAAGCCGGTGGAGGCAAAGTCGGTGAGCTCAATGTCGATGTTTCGCGGCCGGTTCGACACCTGAAATTGGAAAAGGTTCGCCTCGCCGCCCGACCGCAGCGTGCCAACGGTGCCGTCCGTGATGTCGAACACGCCGTTGTTGAGGGTCGCGCCGACAATATTCTTGATCACAAGATCGTTCGCGTGGGCAAATCGCAGCGCAAGATCATCAAGGTTGACGATCCCAATGTCGGAAAGGTTGCGCACCTTGAGCTGAAACGTTTCGAGCCGCTCGATGCCATCGGACGACTCAGAGACCTTTTGCAGTTCTAGCTTGAAGGCTGCGGCCGGGCGGGTTTGGCCGCCGGTGTTGCCGTCATCATCATCATCGCCGGGGAGGCCACCCTGGTCGTCATCGGCGCCGGGGGGCGGCGGGGTGATGGATCGCTTGATGTCCGCCGCCGTCAGGCTCACATCGCGCACGAAGATGAGATCGCCCGTCACATCGTTCTGCAGCAGCGTCCCATTGTCGTCAAAGTCGGGGATGTCGCCAACCGCCGCGATGCTGAGATCGCCCGTGAGATCGACAATCTCATCGATCCCCTTGTCAAAACTGTTGATGACATCACGGTCGAGGGTGTTGCCGCGCATGTCGGCCGCGCCGAACACGAAGGCGTCATAGCCCCCGCCGCCCGTCATGGTGTCGCTGCCCGCGCCGCCGGACAGCGTGTCGTGGCCATCGCCGCCTTCCAGCTTGTCGTTGCCGCCGCTGCCTTTCAGCTCATCATCGCCCCGGCCACCTTTGATGGTGTCGTTGCGCGAGCCCCCGTCGATGAAGTCGTCGCCCTTCAGGCCAAAAATCTTGTCGTGCCCGCCGCGGCCGAGCACCACATCGTCCTTCATGGAGGCAACGATCCGGCTCGACTGGTTGTCGTCCACATGGAACGAGTCGCGAAGGCCCGGCCCGTTGTTGGTCAGCCGGTCAAGGTCGACTTTGATGCCGGTGACATCGATCTGTTTGACGTTGCCCACCACCGGCGGCTCATCGAGCTGGTCCAGAATTTTTGCGAGCACGCCTTTTTCAATCGGGCGGTCTGCGCCCACGTCCAGCACCCGGCCGGGCCGCTGGTTCAACCAGTCGATGAACGTGTCCAGCCGGTCCGCATTTGCCGCAATGCCACCGACGACGTAGCCGCCCGCTTCGGTGAAGTCACCGGTTTTGATCGAGAAAATTCTGGCCATGGCACGCACCCCCGTCGGCACACACTACACATTGCACGCAAACAGCACCCCCGTCATGCCACGAATTTGGCATGGGACTGCGCAATTTCGCTAAAACAGCGTTAACGTCGATGTGGAAATTGCGCGGCATTGCTGCAACGGCCGGCGCCGAACACGCCCGCGGCGCCGCGGTTCCGGCCCCACCGCTCGCGACGCCCCGCCGCCACGCCCCTAAGGTCGTATCGCCCAGCGGGGAGCGTTTTTTATGCGGCCGGTTTTTGTTTGTCTTGTGGCAGCAGCGCTTTGCGGATGCGCAACATCGGGGACGGAGCGTGCGGCCCTTCCCGCCGCGCCCCAAACGCCGGTCGCCATTGCCGGCCCCGCGCCCGCCGTCTCCCAAAGGGCGTTTTCCGCCATTGTGGTTGACGCGCGCAACGGCCGCATCGTCCACCAGGACCGCGCGGATGAGCTGCGCTATCCCGCCTCGCTCACCAAGATGATGACGCTTTATATGGTGTTTGAGCAGTTGGCTGCCGGTCGGCTGAAGGTGAACTCGCCCCTCTCGGTGAGTGCGAATGCGGCAAGCCGCCCGCCCTCCAAAATCGGCGTGAAGGCGGGCACCGTAATCACCGTGGACACCGCCGCGAGGGCCCTTGCCGTGCGCTCGGCCAACGATGTTGCGGTGGTGGTGGCGGAAAATCTTGCCGGCTCGGAGGCCGCGTTTGCTGCTGCGATGACACAGCGCGCCCGCGCCCTTGGCATGACCCGCACGCGCTTTGTGAATGCCTCGGGCCTGCCGGACCCCAACCAGGTCACCACCGCCCGGGACATCGCGATCCTGGGCAAGGCGCTCTCCGACAAATACCCAAAATGGTTCGCCTATTTCTCCACGCGCGAGTTTTCGTACAACGGGCGCAAGTGGCGCAACACCAACCGCCTCCTGCGCTCGGTGGACGGGATGAACGGCATCAAAACCGGCTACATCCGCGCCTCTGGCTATAATCTGGCCGCCTCCGTGCGCCGGGGGGGCCGGCACATGATCGCGGTCGTCATCGGCGGAAAGTCGGGCCGCGCGCGCAACGCGGCCATGAAAGCGCTGATCGACACCCACATGGGCAAATTGTCCGGCGGCGGGCTCGGCGGCATCCGGCTCTTCTAAGGCGGCTTTTCAAAGGGGCGGGCATTCTCTTCGCGCCGCAGGCGGCGCGAAATGCCCTAGCGCCGCCTGGGCGACCCGCAAAGCCGCCGCAGGAGCGAGCGCCACGCCCCTTTTCGAGACAGCCGCCGGGGGAGGATGAGGCGGATCACCCCCCGCTTCACCCGCGCGGTTCGCGCCCGGCCACCGATGCGTGATGTGTTTGCCATGTTCGCCATCCCCTTCGGCCAAAGGCGGCGAATTGAAGGCGCCGCCTATGGAGTGGAGGTGGCGATGCCCGGCGCCCTCACAACCGCGTGAGGACGCGGCGGGCCGCAGCGTCCCGCCGAACTGTGCTTGCCATCACAAAGCGTGTGCGGATGCATCCTAAAGCCCGTTGATGGGCACCTTCAGGAAGCGTTTGCCATCCTCATCGGCGGGCGGCAGATCACCGCCGCGCATGTTCACCTGCAGCGCGGGGATGATCAATTTTGGCATCGCGAGTTGCGCATCCCGCGCGGTGCGAAAGGCGATGTATTCCTCCCGCGTCTTGCCGCCGCCCACGTGGATGTTGGACGCTTTTTCTTCCGCAACGGTGGTCTCAAACGAGATGTCGCGGGCGCCGCCCTTGCCATAGTCGTGGCAGATGAAGAGCCGCATCGCATCAGGGAGCGCCAAAACCTTTTGAATGCTGTCGTAAAGCGTGCCCGCGTCGCCGCCTGGAAAGTCAGCCCGGGCGGAGCCGCTATCGGGCATAAAAAGCGTGTCGCCCACAAAGGCCGCGTTCCCCACCACATGGGTCATGCACGCAGGCGTGTGCCCGGGCGTGTGCATCACAAACGCCTCCATTCCGCCAATCGTATAGGTGTCGCCATCCTCAAAGAGGCGATCAAACTGTGAGCCGTCCCGCTGAAAGGCCGTCCCCTCGTTAAAAATTTTGCCGAAGGTGGACTGGACGTCCACAATCTGCGCGCCGATCCCGAGCTTTCCGCCAAGCTGCGCCTGGATGTAGGGCGCGGCCGACAGGTGATCGGCGTGCACATGGGTCTCAATCAGCCACTCTAGGACGAGCCCCTCGGCGCGGATGTGGTCAATCACCCGGTCGGCGTTGTCGGACGAGAGGCGCCCGGCGGCATAGTCGATGTCCATCACCGCATCGATCACCGCGCAGGCCAGTGAGCCGGGGTCGCGGACAATGTAGGTGATGGTGCCGGTTTCCGCGTCGTGGAAGCCGCGAACCTCAGGCGTCACGGCCATGTTCACACGCTTGGTCATCGCGCTCCTCCTGTTTCACCGGGTCATACGCGCCCGCCGCCGCGGATGAAAGTTCGCGGCCCCTGCCATATCTTCAATGCGGTCGAATGCGGAAAGGGCGCCATGCAATTGCCGATCTCCCGGGCCGAGGCGGAGGCCATGGACGCGGCCGACCCGCTGGCGCACCTGCGGGCCGAATTCATCCTCGCCGATGACCTTCTTTACCTTGACGGGAACTCCCTCGGCCCGCTCACCAAACGGGCGAAGGCGCGGGTGGAGGCGGCCGTTGCCGCCGAGTGGGGCGAGGGGCTGATCCGCTCGTGGAACACGGCCGGGTGGATTGACCTCCCCCGGCGCATTGCGGGAAAAATTGCGCCCCTCATCGGAGCTGCGGCGGACGATTTGGCCGTGTGTGACAGCACATCCGTCAACCTTTTCAAGGTTTTGTCCGCCGCGCTCCAGCGGGACGATGGGCGCCGCGTCATCCTGTCGGACCGGCGCAACTTCCCCACTGATCTTTATGTGGCCGATGGGATCGCAGACCAATTCGGCGCAACGCTGCGCCTGTCGGACGACCCACCGGCCGACCTTTCAAGCGATGTCGCCGTCCTCATGTTGACCGAGGTGGACTATCGCTCCGGCCACAAATACGACATGGCCGCCGTCACCGCGGCGGCCCACGCAGTCGGCGCCACCGTCATCTGGGATTTGGCCCATTCGGCCGGCGCCTTCCCCGTCGACCTCATGGGCGCCGACGCGGACTATGCGGTTGGCTGCGGCTACAAATATCTGAATGGCGGCCCCGGCGCGCCGGCCTTTTTGTGGGTGCACCCGCGCAACCAAAACAAGGTGCCGGCCCTGCGCGGCTGGTTTGGCCACGCGCGCCCCTTCGCGTTCGACGCCGGCTTTGCCCCCGCCGCCGGCACCGCGCGCTACTATGTGGGCACCGCCCCCGTCCTCTCCATGACGGCGCTCGACGCCGCGCTCGACGTGATGGACGGGGTCGACCTTGCCACGGTCGCGCGCAAATCGGCGGAGCTGGCCGCCATCATGATTGGCCAGGTGGAAGCCGGCACCGACGATCTCACCCTCATCTCACCGCGCGATCCGGCCGTGCGCGGCAGCCAAATCTCGTTCCGCCACGAGCGCGGCGAGGGCTACGCCTTGTGCCAAGCCGCCATCGCCCAGGGCCTCATCGGCGACTACCGCGAGCCCGACGTGGTGCGCTTCGGCTTTGCCCCGCTTTATGTGCGCCATGTGGACGCGTTCGACGCCGGCGTCCTCCTCGCCGGGATCGCCCGCGAGCGCACCTACGACCGCCCAGAGTTTTACGCCCGCGCCGCCGTCACCTAAGCGGCGCGCGCACCAAGAACGACCCCTCGATCTCAACGCTTTGCCGCGCCACCAGCGCCCCCGCGCCAATGGCCGAGCGGCAGTGGCACCCCCGCTCCGCCCCAAAGGCGAGCACAAAGAGATCCGACGCCCCGTTCAGCACCGCGTTGGGCGCCTCAAAATCCGGGTCAGCGTTGATGAAGCCCGTGATCTTGAGAACCTGGCGCACCCGCTCAAGATCGCCGATGGCCGCCTCCACCGTTGCGAGCATCTTGAGCGCGGTGGCCTCGGCGACGCGGATTGCGTCTTCAACGCTCACCTCCGAGGGCACTTTTCCGATGCGCGCCGGCCCCACCGCCTCATCCAGAAGCGCCGAGCCGTGGCCGGACAGTGTCAAAACCTCGCCCGCGCAGAAAAAGGGGCGCCGGTTGGCCGCAGGCATCACCAGCGGGGCGGGGAGGCGGTGGCCGGCCGCCGCAAGCCGGGCCAAAACCGTGTCGTCCATCAAATTGCCTCCTTCGTGCGGGTGGGGCGCACACGTTGCGTAAAGACCCTGTGCCATGCCAAGTGTCGCTGCCGAAGGATGAGGCATGGCCGACGAACCCGTCTACCAAAGCATTCAGCGCCATCTTTTGGACCAGATCTCGTCCGCCGTTCTCCTGCCGGGCCAAAAGGTGCCGTCGGAAAACGAGTTGGCGCGGCATTTTGGCGTCTCGCGCATGACGGTGCAGCGAGCAATCCGTGAGCTTGTCTCCCGCGGCATTGTCACCCGCCGCCGCGGCTCGGGCACCTATGTCTCGCTTGCCCCCTGGCAATTCTCGCTTTTGGAAGTGCGCGAGCTTGCCGAGGAGATCAAAAGCCGGGGCGGCGACCCCAAACGCCGCGTCCTCACCCAAGAAGAGGTGCGCGCTGAAGGCCCCGTTGCCGCGCGCCTTGAGGTGGAGGCCGGCACCAGCGTCTACCACGCCGCGATCCTGGAGAGCGATGGCCCCACCGCCGTCGCCATTGTCGACCGCTGGTCGGTGACGGATGTCTTTCCTGACTTTCTCGCCCAGAACTTTGACGCAACCACCGTCTTTGCATACTGGGCAAGCCGCACTGCGCTCGACGAGGTGGACCTCACCGTCACCGCCGTGTTGCCCTCGCCCGACCACAGCGCGCTTCTTCTGGTGGAGCCGGACGAGCCGTGCGTGCAACTCCACCGCACCAACCGCGTGCGCGGCCGGCTCATCACCTACACGCGCATCACGTTTGCGGGCGATCGCCTTGCCCTTTCAAGCCGCTACCGCCCCATGGACCGCATCTGACGACGTGTTCAGCGGCCGAGCCGCTCGCGCACGGCCTCAACGGTCGCTTCGGCGGTGATCCCAAAATGCTCGTAAAGCGCTTTGTAGGGGCCTGAGGCGCCGAACCCGTCCATGCCGATGAAGACGCCGTCCGGCCCGATGATCCCATCCCAGCCGAAGCGGACCGCAGCCTCAATGGCGCACTTCACCGGCGCATCGCCGATGATGGCGGCGCGATAATCGGCATCTTGGCGCAGGAAAAGTTCCAGCGACGGCACGCTCACAACGTCGGTCGGAATGTCGAGCGTGGTGAGGGTTTTGGCCGCCTCCACCGCAATTTCCACCTCTGAGCCTGAGGCAAAGAGGGTGGCAAGCGCCGTGCCCTCGCAGGCGTGGATCGTGTAGGCGCCGCGCCGGCAGCGGTTGTCCGGCCCCTCGCCCAGCGACAGGACGGGAAGATTTTGCCGCGTGAGGGCAAGGACGGTCGGCCCCTTGCGCTCCATGGCAAGCTCCCAAGCGTCGGCCGTCTCCACCGCGTCGCACGGGCGAAGGGTCAAAAGGCCCGGGATCGCCCGGAGCGCTGCCATGTGCTCCACCGGCTGGTGGGTGGGCCCATCTTCGCCAAGACCGATGGAATCGTGCGTCATCACGTAGACAACGCGCACCCCCATCAGCGCCGAAAGGCGGATCGCCGGCCGGCAATAGTCCGAAAACGTCAAGAACGTGCCGCCGTAGGGGATGAGCCCGCCCGCCAGCGCAAGGCCGTTCATGGCGGCGGCCATCCCATGCTCACGCACACCATAGTGGATGTAGCGCCCGCCATAGGCGTCTGGGGTGACGATGGAAAGGTGGTCCGTCTTGGTGTTGTTGGAGCCGGTGAGGTCGGCCGACCCGCCCACCGTCTCAGAAAGCACGCTGTTCACGGTGTTGAGCACCCGCTCCGACGCCTTGCGGGTCGCCATCGCGGGCTTTTCATCCTTCAACTGCGCGCGAAGGGCGGCCATCGCAGGGGCAAATTCTTTGGGCATGTCGCCCCGCAGGCGGCGTTCCAAGTCGGCGCGCACCTCCGCGTCCATCGCGTCATAGCGGGTCTGCCAGTCCCGCCGCGATTGGGCCGACCGGAGCCCTGCAATGCGCCACGCGTCACGAATATCGGCGGGCACCTCAAAGGGTTCGGCCGTCCAGCCGAGCTCTTTGCGGGTGAGCGCATTTTCAGCCGCACCCAACGGCGCGCCGTGGGCCTTAGACGTGCCGGCGCGGTTGGGGGAGCCAAAGCCGATCACGGTTTTGGCCGCGATCATGGTGGGCTTGTCGCTCGCCCGGGCGCGCGTGAGGGCGGCGTCAATTGCGGCAACATCATGCCCGTCAATCCGCTCCGCATTCCAGCCGGCGGCCTTGAAGCGCGCCACCTGGTCGCCCGATTCCGAGAGCGACGTGGGGCCGTCGATGGAAATGTCGTTGTCGTCATAAAGGACGATCAGCTTGTTGAGCTTAAGATGCCCCGCGATGGAGATCGCCTCGTGGCTGATCCCCTCCATGAGGTCCCCGTCCGAGGCGAGGACGTAGGTGGCGTGGTTCACGATCCCATCGCCAAACTCTGCGTTCAAGATCCGCTCGCCGAGCGCCATGCCCACCGCCGTCGCAATCCCTTGGCCAAGGGGGCCGGTGGTGGTCTCGATCCCGCGGCCGTGACCATATTCGGGGTGGCCGGCGGTGTAGTAGCCGAGCTGACGGAAGTTTTTCAGCTGCTCGATCGAAAAGTCTTCGTACCCCAGAAGGTGGTAGAGGGCGTAAAGCAGCATCGAACCGTGGCCGGCGGAGAGCACAAAGCGGTCGCGGTTGAGCCATTCGGGGTGCGCCGGGTCCACATGGGCGTGGTGCATGAAAAGGGTGGTCACGAGGTCGGCCGCACCCATCGGAAGGCCCGGATGCCCCGATTTGGCCGCATCCACCGCGTCGACCGCGAGCATGCGGATGGCGTCGGCCATCGGTTTCAGCTTGTTTGCGTCGACCATCGAAGATCCTTTTTCGCGCATGGAGCGGCAAGCCCTTAACCCGGGTGCCGTAGAACGCCTAGACTTAGGGCGCAAAAGCGGCATTGGGTGGAAGCACGCGCTCGCCGGGAGTGACCGCCGCGCCGCCGGGGGGAGGAGGAACGGGCATCGCATCGGACCGCACACGCGAGGCGATCTCCACGCTGACCGCCGCCCTTGCGCGGCTGGAGGCGGCCGCCGACACCCATGCGAGCGCGTTGGAGCGGCAGAGCGCCCACGCCGATGCCATGGCGCGCATGGAGCGGGACCGCGCCGATCTTGCCGAAACGCTCCATGACATGACCGCCAAGGCCAGCCGGCTTGAGACGGCGAACCGCGCTGTGGAGGCGCGCCTTGTGCGCCTCATGAGCCATTTGCGGCAGGGCGAGCCGTGAGCCGGGTCACCGTCACCGTCCAGGGGCAGCCCTACACCATTGCCTGCCGGGAGGGGGAGGAGGCGCGCCTTGCCCGCCTTGCCGCCGAGCTTGACCGGATCACCGACGAGGTGGAGGCCCACGTCGGCCCCCTTGGCGAGCGGCGCCTTGCGGTGATGGCGGGCCTTCGCATCCTGGGTGACCTTCGCGCGGCGGAGGCCAATGTGGCGCGCCTCAAAGAGCGCGTTGCCCATCTGGAGCGGGCGCGGGAGGAGGCGGTGCTCGCCGCCGAGGCCGCCGCCATCGAGGCCGCCGGCGAGATCGAAAAGGTGGCCGCCGCCGTCGATGGCCTCACCGCGCGGCTCAACCAAAACACCCGCGCGATGCGCGCCAACGAACCCCCCGAACGCTAAACCGGAGCGCGACAATGTTTGACCCCGCCGTCCTCATCACCTTCACGCTCGCCTGTGCGGCCATTGTCATCGTGCCGGGGCCGACGGTGAGCCTCATCATCGCCAACGGTCTTCGGGCCGGTGCGCCGGCGGGCCTTGCCAACGTTCTGGGCACGCAAATCGGCCTTGCTTCGATGATTGCGGTCCTTGCCCTTGGCCTTGATGCGGTGGTGGCGTTCATGGGCGAAGCGTTCTTCATCATCAAAATTTTGGGCGCGGCTTATCTCATTTACCTTGGCGTCAAAATGCTGCGCGGCACCGGCGAGCTTGCCAAAGCGTCCGCCTCCGACCGCTCGCTCCGCGGTTATGTGCTCCAGGGCTTTTTGGTCATCGGGTCGAACCCCAAGGCTCTGCTCTTCTTTGGCGCCTTCATCCCCCAGTTCGTGAACCCGGCGTACGATCCCGCGCTGCAGGTGGCGGTCTATGGCGCGATCTTTATGGTGGTCGCCACCGTCATCGACGGGGCCTATGCGGTGGCGGCGGGCCGTGCGGGCCGCCTTTTGACGCAGGCGCGCGTGCGCTTTGCCGAGCGTGTGGGCGGCGGCGTTCTGGTCCTGGGCGGGATCGGCCTTGCCCTCACGCGCCGCTGACCTTTCAGAGCGCGCCTTGGCGGTCTATATCAGGGGTCGGCGTTGCTGCCTGGCGCGTCAGGACATCTGAATCCCCGGGGCCTTAGCGATCCTTGAGGGAGCTGTCCCTGTCTTGGCCCGTGGGCTGGGGCACACGGCACCCACCTACTCTGTAGGTCCCGGGATCGAATCGTCCAACGGCCAAGGCGGCTGCGCTGCACCGCGCGAACTCGTGCGCGGAAATTGACAAAAAGCCTTTGCACCTTTGCATTGATGTTTCTGTGCCATGCACACGGGACGAACTGTCAAAGGTGTTTCAAATGTCTGTTCGAGCGACCCTCCTCTCCGGCCTTTTGGCCGCTGCGATGGCGTGGCCCGCCGCGGCGCAAAACGCCCAAACCATGCTGATTGTGGATGCCTCCGGCTCCATGTGGGGCCGCATCGGCGGCACCCCCAAAATCGCCATCGCGCGCGATGCGGTGCGCTCCATGCTCGCCGGATGGGACACCTCGCGGGACATTGGCCTTGTCGCCTACGGTCACCGCCAGCAGGCCAATTGCCGTGACATTGAGACGCTGATCCCACCCGGCCCGCTCAACCGCGCGCAGTTTGAGGCAACGCTCGACGCGCTGAACCCCATCGGCAAAACCCCGCTCATCGACTCGGTCCGCGAGGCCGCTGAGCGCATGGGTTATGAGGACCGCCCCGCCTCCGTCATCCTGGTGTCGGACGGGGTGGAGACCTGCAACGCCGACCCCTGCGCCGCGGCCGCTGCCCTTGAGCGCACCGGCACCGACTTCACCGCCCACGTGATCGGCTTTGGCATTGTTGCAACCGAAGAGGATCAGCTCACGTGCCTTGCCGAGGCAACCGGCGGCATGTACCTGCCGGCCTCGAACGCGGCGGAACTCGCCGCCGCCTTCCAAACGGTTGCGGCCGTCACGCCCGCCGCGGCTGCCCCCGCCGCCGTTGTCGCCTCCGACGAGTTTGACGGCGCCGAACTTGGCGAGCGCTGGACCGTCAAAAACCCCGACGAGACCGCCTACATTGTCGACGGTGGCAAACTCATCTCCATCACCACAGAACTTGCATCCATCGGCAGCGACCCGATCGAGAACCTTTTCCTGTGGCAGGGCCAGCCCTTGCCCTCCGGCGATTGGGACATTTCCATCGACTTCACGTCCGAATTCACCTGGCAAAAGTCGGTCATCGAAATCGGCCTTTATCAGGATGACGACAACTTCGTGATCGCCCAGTTTTACGGTGGCGGCTCTTCCAACGAAGAATGGTATGTGGCCGTCAAAGCTGAAACGCGCGGGCAAGAAAGCCGGGACCGCAAGCGCGTCGCCACCGCCTCTTGCTGCCCTGTGCGATATGACATGGAGGCCAACGAGGCCAACATCAAAAACCTTGGCGCAACGCTCACCTTGCAAAAGCGCGGCCGGGAATACTTTGCCTCCTTCACGTCCAACGGGTGGACGGCCAACGACAAGACCGAAAACCCCTTCGTGGTCGGCCCGGTGACGGTGCTGCGCGCGGGCGGTGACCCGGCCGTTTACTCCGGCACCTACGGCACCCGCTTTGGCGACATCCAGCAAACCACCACGGAAATCGAGCGGTTCACCATCTCCGCCCGCTAACCCCCTCACCCCCGCGCAGGGCTGGCTTGTGACGAGCCCGCCTTGCGCATGGTCGATGCCTGCCCCAAAACGCGCCACAGAAATGTTTGACGTTTGGAGGCAACCATGGCCGTGAAGGTCGCGATCAACGGGTTCGGGCGCATCGGCCGCAATGTGCTGCGGGCCATCATCGAATCGGGCCGCACGGACGTTGAGGTTGTTGCCATCAACGACCTTGGCCCCGTGGAAACCAACGCGCACCTTCTGCGCTATGACAGCGTCCACGGGCGCTTCCCCGCCACCGTCACGGTCGACGGCGACACCATCGATGTGGGCCGCGGCAAGATCCGCGTCAGCGCCGAGCGGGACCCCAAAGCGCTCCCCTGGGGCGATGTGGACATTGCGCTGGAATGCACCGGCATCTTCGCCTCCCGCGAAAAAGCCGCGATGCACCTGGAAAATGGGTCAAAGCGCGTCATCGTCTCCGCCCCCGCCTCAGGCGCCGACAAAACCATCGTCTACGGCGTCAACCACCAAACGCTCACCGCCGATGACACGGTGATCTCCAACGCGTCCTGCACCACCAACTGCCTGGCGCCGGTGGCTTACGTTCTCAACAAGACCGTCGGCATCAAGCGCGGCTTCATGACGACCATCCATTCCTACACCGGCGACCAGCCAACGCTCGACACCATGCACAAGGACCTTTATCGCGCCCGCGCGGCGGCCATGAGCATGATCCCCACCTCCACGGGGGCGGCCCGTGCGGTGGGCCTCGTGATGCCTGAACTGAACGGCAAGCTCGACGGCGTTGCGATCCGCGTCCCGACGCCCAACGTCTCAGTGGTGGACCTCACCTTCGAGGCCGAGCGCGATGTGACGGTGGATGAGATCAACGATGCGATCCGCGCCGCAGCCGCCGATGAGCTGAAGGGCGTCCTCGGCGCGACGGACGACAAGCTGGTCTCCATGGACTTTAACCACGACCCGCTGTCATCGATCTTTGCCACCGACCAGACCAAGGTGATGGACGGCAACTTTGTGCGCGTCCTCTCCTGGTATGACAACGAGTGGGGCTTTTCCAACCGCATGGCCGACACGGCGGTTGCCATGGCAAAGCACCTTTGACCGCATCGCTCGCGCCGCCGCTGCGCCTGGCGCGCCCGGACGAAGGGCGCGCCATTGCCGAACTCATCAACTTTGCCGGCGAGGGCCTGGCCGAGCACGTGTGGCGCGGCCTTGCCGAACCCGGCGTTGACCCCTGGACGGTGGGCGAGGCGCGGGCCGCCAAACGCGCCGCCGATGGCGAGGTGGTCGCCATCGATGAAGGCTCGGGCCTGGTGGCGGCGATGATCGGCTATCCGATCGAGACGACCGACCCGGTCGAGGAATTGCCAGAGATGTTCCGGCCGCTCCAAGCGCTTGAGAACCTCGTGGTCGGCACGTGGTATCTCAACGTTCTGGCCGCCTATCCGCGCGCCCGGGGGCGGGGTCTTGGCGCCGCGCTCATCCGCCACGCGGAGGCGCTGGCGGCGGCGGCGCGGCTCTCGGGCGTCTCGATTATTGTGGCGGACCAAAATGTCGGCGCCCGCCGGCTTTATGAGCGGCTCGGCTACCACGAGCTCGACCGCCGCCCCATCGTGAAGGACAGATGGGAGACGCCGTCCACCCACTGGGTCCTCCTGAAAAACGACATTGACGCGTGAGGAGCCTTTGATGGCCAAAACCCTCGACGAAATGGGCGATCTTGCCGGGCAGCGCGTGCTTGTGCGCGTCGACCTTAACGTCCCCATGAAGGATGGCCTGGTGACCGACACCGCCCGGCTGGAGGCGGTGAAGCCATCGCTGATCGAACTCTCCGGCAAGGGCGCAAAGGTCCTGTGTCTGGCTCACTTTGGCCGGCCAAAGGGCGCGCGGGTCGCGTCAATGTCCCTGGCGCCGGTGGCCAAAGCCCTGGCAGACACGCTTGGCCGCCCCGTCGCCTTCGCCGACGATTGCGTTGGCGATACTGCCGCAACGGCCATCGCAGCATTGTCGGCCGGTGACATCCTGGTCCTTGAAAACACCCGCTTTCACGCCGGCGAAGAGGCGAACGACGACGCCTTTGCCGACGCGTTGGCGCAAAACGGCGATGCGTATGTGAACGACGCGTTCTCCGCCGCCCACCGCGCCCACGCCTCCACCGAAGGGATCGCGCGGCGTCTCCCGGCCTTTGCCGGCCGGGCGATGGAGGCTGAGCTTGCCGCGCTCAACGCTGCCCTTGGCGCCCCCAAACGCCCCGTGATGGCAATTGTCGGCGGCGCAAAAGTCTCGACAAAAATCGATCTTCTGGAAAACCTTGTCACCAAGGTGGACGCCCTCGTGATCGGCGGCGCCATGGCCAACACGTTCCTGCACGCCAACGGCATCGGGGTCGGACAATCGCTCCACGAGCCTGATTTTGCAGGGACCGCGCGGCGCATCATGACCGCCGCCGAGCGCGCCGGCTGCGCCATCATGCTGCCCAAGGACGCGGTGGCGGCCGAAGAGTTCGCCGCCGACGTTGCGACCATGCATGTGGGCACCGACGTTGCGCTCAACGATGCCCTCATGATCCTCGATATTGGCGATCGCTCCGTCCACGCCGTCAACGAAGAGATGGACCGCGCCGCAACCCTGGTCTGGAACGGCCCCGTGGGCGCGTTCGAGACCCCGCCCTTCCACCGCGGGACGAGCGCAATTGCCCTCCACGCCGCAAAGCGCGCGGCCGCCGGGATGACGGTGGTTGCCGGCGGGGGCGACACGGCCGCTGCCCTCGCAAAGGCGGGCGTTGCCGACAAAATCACGTTCCTCTCCACCGCCGGCGGCGCGTTTTTGGAGTGGATGGAGGGCAAGGCGCTGCCGGGCGTTGAGGCGCTGAACCGGTAGGCGCGCGCACCCAAAACGCTTTTTCTTTAACGAAGTGCTGCGCTGCACTAAGTGTCGCGACATCGAGCACAGGAGACGCCCACAATGACCGAGAGCCTGAATGACATTGCCCTTGCCATGGTGCAGAGCGGTCAGGGCATCCTCGCCGCCGATGAGAGCACCGGCACCATCAAGAAGCGGTTTGACCAAATTGGCCTTGCCAACGAGGAAGAGAACCGGCGCGCCTACCGCGAGATGCTCTTCACCGCCGATGAGGCCATGAAGAACCACATCTCGGGCGTCATCCTGTTCGACGAGACCCTGCGCCAATCCACCAAAGACGGCCGGCGCTTTGCCGAGGTGATCAAGGCGGCCGGCGCCGTCCCCGGCATCAAGGTCGACCAGGGCGCAAAACCCATGGCCGGTTTTCCGGGCGAAAAGGTGACCGAAGGTCTCGACGGTCTTCGCGAACGTCTCCAGGAATACCACGCGCTGGGCGCCCGCTTTGCCAAGTGGCGCGCGGTGATCGACATTGCCTATGGCCTCCCAACCCGCGGCGCGATCGAGGCGAACTGCCACGCCCTCGCCCGCTATGCCGCCCTTTGCCAGGAAAACGGCATCGTGCCCATCGTGGAGCCGGAAGTGATCATGGATGGGCCCAACGCGACCCACACCATCGAGCGCTGCTATGAGGTGAGCGAGCTCACCCTCAACCTCCTCTACGACGCGCTCTACGCCCAGCGCGTCGACCTTCCGGGCACCATCCTGAAGCCCAATATGGTTGTCCCCGGCCAGCACGGCCCACAGGTGGACGCGCGCACCGTCGCCGAGATGACGATTGCGTGCCTCAAGGCCACCGTGCCGCCCGCGGTCCCCGGCATCGCGTATCTCTCCGGCGGCCAGTCGGAAGCTGCCGCGACCGAGCACCTTTCCATCATGAACGCCATCGGCGGCTTCCCCTGGGCGATGACCTTCTCCTACGGCCGCGCGCTCCAGCAGGCCGCGCTCCAGGCCTGGGGCGGCAAGGCGGAGAATGTTGCCGCCGGCCAAGCCGCCTTCGCCCACCGCGCCAAGATGAACGGGAAGGCCGCGCTCGGCACCTGGGCGGCGGAGGATGAGCGCATCGCGGCCTAAGGCGCGTTCACCAAAAGTTGCGTCAGCGGCTCATCCTGTTTGCGCCCGCGCGCGTCGAGGCCCTCAAAGAGGCGCTCGACGCGGGCGACGTCGCGGCCGTTGTGTTCCAGCGGCCGGACGCTGCCGGGGTGGCCGCGGCGCAACAGGCGGGGGCGGCCGCCCTCATCGCCAGCGAGCGCTGGGCGGATAGGGTGGCGGCCGATGGGCTTTATGTGGCCGGCGATGCGGCGGCCGCGCTCCGTGCGCGCCCCGAGGGCGCCATCTGCGGCGTGGCGGCGGCCACCCGGCACGCCGCGATGGCCGCGGGTGAGGCGGGCGCGGATTACGTCGCCTTTGAGGGCGCGGAGGCGGCCGACCTTGCCAAGTGGTGGGCAGATCTGTTCGAAGTGCCAGGTGTTGCGGCCGGCCCGTTTGCCGACCGTGACGCGCTGATTGGGTCCGGTGCGGAGTTTGTTGCAATTTTGGACCTTTTTGAAATGCCCTCGCCCGCAGAGGCTGTCGCCAGCGTGAACGCTGCGCTTGATGCGCGCGACGCGCAGCCATGAGAGCGCTCGTCCTCGCCTGCGCCTTGATCGCGCCGGCCCCTCTCTGGGCACAGCCCGCCGCGCCTTTTTTTGAGGCCGCCGCGCCCGGTGAGCCGCGGGCGGCGCGCTTTTTGCCCATGCCCGTCACGCGGCCCTTCCAGGTGCCCCAACAGTCAGCCCCCGGCGTTGTGGTGACGGCGCCGGTGGTGGCTGCGCCCGCGGCCCTCGCGCCTGAGGCCGCGCTCACGGTGGCCTCGGTCGCCGGCAGCCTCGGCGCCGACAATGCGCCCGACAGCGTGCGGCTCTCTCACTACGCGTTCGGCGCCTACCAGCGCGGCTTTTACTCCACCGCGTTCTCCGTCGCCCTGCGCGCCTCGGCGGATGATGATGCCGCGGCCGCCGCGCTGATCGGCCGGCTTTATGAAGAGGCCAAGGGCGTCGAGCAGGACCTTGAGAAGGCCGCCGGCTGGTACGCCATTGCCGCAGGCCTTGGCCATGCGGCGGCCAATGCGCGGCTCGGCTCCATGCTGTTGCGGGGCGAGGGGGTGCCGAAGGATGCCGCAAAGGCGGCCGACGCGTTCCAGGCCGCCGCCGATGCAGGGCATGGCGATGCGGCGTACGCCCTTGCCATCATGAAGCTGCGCGGGGAGGGGCGGGAGGCCAGCGCCCGCACCGCCTTTGAGGCGATGACGGTGGCCGCAAAGGCCGGCCACGCCGCCGCCCAGCACGGCCTTGCGGTGATGTACACCGAGGGGCAGGGCACGGTGCCGGACGATGAAGCGGCCACCCGCTGGTTTGGCAAAGCCGCTGCCCAAGGCGACCCGACGGCCGCCTTCCTTTACGCCGTGCGCCTTTTGGACGGGGTGGGCACAACGCCCGACCGCGTTCGCGCCGAGCCTTTTTTGGCCCTTGCCGCCCGCTCTGGCCGGCCGGAGGCGATGAGCCTTTACGCCCGCTTCCTGGCCGATGGCGCCACCGACCGCGCCGGCGAGGTGGAGGCTGTGAAGTGGCACCTCCTCGCCCGCACGGCCGGCGTTTCCGACCTTTACCTGGACGGTTTTGTGGGCACCCGCGCCCAGGACGTGGTGGACGAGGGCCGCGCCCGCGCCCAAACTTTTATTGGCCGGCGGCCCGCCCGAGCCCGGGACGGTTAGAGCGGATAACGCCGTCACGGAAGCGCCCGACGGGAAAAGGGCGTGCGTCGGCTCGGCCGCGACTTCGCGGCGTGGCAAGGCGCCGCTCGCAGTGCGTGCTGGTTGCACGGACAAGAGCGGCAACGCTGTCCGGTGGGCGCCCTTTTCCCGCCGAAGGTGGCATGCGCACCTTTGCGCACCAAAGTTGGTGCTGCCGGCCGGTGGACAGCGTCCCGCGGCTTGCCCGTGGTGC
>JBCCBM010000013.1:0-103710 GCA_039034015.1 Pseudomonadota bacterium
AACGCCTCATCAGTGCCGGGAAGCCACCGAAGGTGGCGCTCACTGCCCTGATGAGGAAACTTCTCATCCTCGCCAACGCCCTCCTGCGCGACGGCCGCCCATGGGCGCCAAAATCCGCTTGACCAAAGACGGATACTCTAAGGGCAATGCGATCAAGAAGACGCGGGTGGACAGGTAAGCGCCGCCGAAGCCCACAAGGACCGCCACCACCGCGCCCACCAGCATCACCGTCGGCGAAAAGCGGCCCAGCAGCGCGCTTGCCACGATCACGAACGCGATTGACGCGGTGCGAAAGCCGAGAATCTCGAACTCCATGGCCGCAACGGTGAGGATCGCGGCCCACGCAATACCAATCGCAATGTCAGGACGCGCGCGGCGGGCCTGCACGCGGGAGAGGGGACCGCAGACACCGACGCCGCGGCGCGCAGAAAAAAGATGGCCGCCAAACCGGCCAGGAGCGCCGCAACGCCCTTCCGGGACAGCGGCCGAACCGAGGGGGTCGAAAAACAGAGGCGGGAATTTGTCCGCCTTCCAAAAGAGGAGCGCTGCGAAGGCGCCCACAACAACGGCCAAGCCCATGTCGGCCCGTGGTGTGGTGCTGTGGCCGAAGATGGCGAGCGCACGCATGGCGAACGATCCTCAGGGGCAGGCGAGTTGGCGATCTGCCGGGCTCTTTCCACGAGGGGAGTGTGGCATCCCGCGCCGCGCCGAGGCGCTCCACGACGGTGTCGGCGTCCACGAAGACTGCGTTGAGGCCAAACGCTTCCAATTGCGTGGCCGCCGCCTCGCGGGCCATCGCGTCGGCAAAAGCGCTGCGCAGCGTCTCCAGGCGGTCGGCCGGCACATCCTTGGGCGCCAGCCAAATGCGCTGGGAGGGCGCGACAACATCGATGCCACATTCGCGCGCGGTCGGCGTGTCGGGGAGGGCGGCGACCCGCTCTTGATCGGTGTGGCCGCCGACCAGCGATTGGTAGCGCTTGGCGCCGCCGCCCACTTGCGCGCAACGAAGGTCGAGATCGCCGCCTCTTGCGACGCGTATCGGCACGAAGTGGACCGGGAGGCCGATGTTGACCGCAAACGTCACCGCTGCCGGGTTTTCTTTGGCGTGGGCAATCATTTCCTCAAATGTTGAGAATTCTGACTGCGCGGAGAATGCAAGGCCAAGGTCGGCAAAGCCCGTCGCGCCGCTGACGGCGAAATTGGACTGGTCGTCGTCCACAACGCCCATGGATTTGGACGTGACGATGCCGTCATGCCAAAGCCCGATGCTATGGCCGTCGGCGGCAGCGTCTTTGATCGCGCGGGTGCTGATGGTGCCGCCCGCCCCCGCCATGTTGATGACGGGCACGGAATAGGCCAACAAATCGGTCGTCTCGAACGCCTTTTGGAACGTACGCGCCAGGCCATCGATGGCCCCGCCGAGGTCGGTCGGCACGATGATCTGGATCGGCTCATCCGAAATTGCGAGCGCTCCCTGTGGAACACCAAATGCAAAGGTGAGCGCAAGCATCATGCGCCTGGTCGCAGTCCACGCCGTCTCAATCTCCTCCTAAATAATTGTTGTGCGGGAAGCGGACAACAGCGCTCACTGAGCGACAATCACTTTCCAAACGTGTGCGATAACCTTTGAAGATAGCTCGCCGTGGACGATAGGGTCGCGCACTCCTTGATTGCGATCGAGGAGGGGAGCCTTCGGGCCGCCGCCGATCGGCTCCGCGTCACGCAACCCTCGCTCACCAAAGTGGTGGGCCGGCTGGAAGATGAGCTTGGGGTCAGCCTTTTTGATCGCATTGCGCGGGGTGTGACGCCGACCTTATTCGGCGAGACGATGGTGCGCCACGCGCGGGCGATCCGCCTCAGCGTGCGGGACGCGTTTGATGAGGTCGCGGCGCACAAAAAGGCACGGGCGGGCTTGATGATCAACTCAAAGCACGGCTCCGCGCCGGTGAGCTTGACCTTGTGCTGGCCGCAATGGCCGCGCCGACGCCGCCGGAGCCGGACCTTGTGGGCCGTTCGCTCATCGAAGACGAGCAGGGGTGATTGCCCGCGCGTCACACCCGGTTGCGCTGTCGCCTGCGCCCATCCCCTTTCCGCGCTGGTGGGTGCCAGGTGGATTTTGCCGGGCCCGCGGGCGCTGATGGTGCGGCGGCTGGCGGCGATCTCTCAGTCCCGGGGGCTCCCCGTTCCAGAACCCATGATCGTGACCGTCATCAACGCCCTCAAAATGCGGCTCATGGAGGAAAACGATTGTCTCTCCTTCCATGCCTTGGGGCAGCTGCGGGAGAGTGCGCCGGGGCCGATTGTGCCACTGCCCGTCCCTGAGGCACGATGGCGCCGTGCGGCGGGCATGATGGTGCGCCGCGGGGTGGCGCCCAGCCCCGCCGCCGAGGCCCTTTTTGCGCGCGATCGAGGCCGCCTGCCAAACAACAGACAACGCGCTGTCCTGAGCGATGGCCTGGAGGACCCCGATGGAGACAACAGTGTTGGGCCGGACCGGGCGGCTTGTCTCCGTCGCGGGGCTCGGATGTGGCGGCTCCAGCCGGGTCGGCCTTGGCCGCGGGCTCACGCCGTCGCAATGCGGAGAGATCGTGCGGCTTGCCATCGATGAGGGCGTTTCGCTCATCGACACGGCTGGGGCCTATGGGACAGAGGAGATTGTCGGCCTGGCGTTAAAGGGCATTCCGCCGGGCGCGGTCACCCTCAGCACCAAGAGCCATTACCGGGACAAGGATGGGCTTTTTCCCGCAGCCCTTGTCATCGACAACCTCCACGCGTCGCTGCGGCGGTTGGGGCGGGAACGCGTGGAGATTTTTCACGTTCACGCCGTGCGGCCCGGGGACTATGCCCACGTGATGGACGAGCTCGTGCCAGCGCTGGAGGCTGAGAAGGCGGCCGGCTCCATCGGCCACCTTGGACTGACCGAGACGCCGCCCAACGACCCGCGGCAGGTGATGATGACCCGCGCGGTGCACGACCCGGTGTGGGAGGTGGTGATGGTGGCTTTTCACCTCATGCATCAGCTCCCCCGCCGCCTCGTCTTCCCCACGACGCTGGCAATGGAAACGGGGACGCTGATCATGTTTGCCGTGCGCCACATCTTTTCGCGGCCCGAGCGGCTCTCACGGGCCATTGCGGAACTTTCCGCGCAGGGGGCGATCCCGCCTGAATTTGCGCGTGAGACAGAGCCCCTTGCGCCCCTTGTGGAGGCGGCGGGCGCGAAGAGCCTCACTGAGCTCGCCTACCGTTTTGCGCGGCATGAGCCTGGGGCGGATGTTGTGCTGTTCGGCACGGGCGACAAAGAACACCTTCGCCAAAACGTTGCCGCAATCAACGGGCCGCCGCTGCCGGACGAGACGCTTTCAACCCTCTCCCAACTGTTCGGACATCTCACCGGCGTCGGCCTCGACCGGCCCGATCACATGCGCGCGGGGGCAGGTTGATGGTGGACCGCATCGAGCGCGTCCGGGTCACCGAAGCGGCGGTCACCGCGAAGACCACCTGGCGCTTTGTGGAGATTTCTTCGGCGGCGGGGCGTGTGGGGGCGGGCGAATTCACATTCGAGCCGGCGCCCGCTGAGGCGGCCGATCAGATGCGGGCGCTGGCCACATCGCTGATTGGGTCGCCAGCCACGCGGTCATCGCTTCACGGCCTCGGGGCGATGCTTCAGGCCGGCTTTGCCAGCGCAACGTTCTACAGCGCGTTGGAGCAGGCGCTCACGGATCTGGACGCGCAGGCGGCGGGGACATCCATCGCCGGGCTTTGCGGTGCGGTGGGGCAGGGCCCGGTTCCGCTTTACGCCAACATCAACCGTCGCACGACGGTGCGCACGCCCGAGAGCTTTGCGCAAAGCGCGCGCCTTGCTGTTGCGGCAGGTTTCGGGCGCGTCAAACTCGCGCCGTTCGATGGGCTTTCGCCGGAGCGTTGTGGGACGGGCGAGGGTGCGGCGCGCATTGCTGAGGGCCTTGCGCGGATCACGGCAGTGGCCGACGCAGTGCCGAATGCGGCGGTGATGGTGGACTGCCACTGGCGCTTTACGGAAGAGGCGGCGCACCAGGTGCTGCCGGCGCTCTTTGAGGCGCGCGTTGCGTGGTTTGAATGTCCGCTGCCGGAGACCCTTGCAGCGGTGCCCGCGCTCTCCCGATTGCGGCGGGCGGCCAATGAGCGCGGGATGCGCCTTGCGGGGCTTGAGACGATGGTGGGGTGGGCGGGTTTCGCACCGTTTGTGGAGGGCGAGGCCTACGATGTCATCATGCCCGACATCAAGCATTGCGGCGGGCATGGCGCGCTCATCGAGATTGCCGAGCGTGCCGGCGCCCACGGGGTCGTCACATCGGCCCACAACCCATCCGGCCCCGTGGCCCACGCCCACAGCCTGCACGCGACGGCCTGCCTCTCAGGCGGCGAGCCTTTGGAGGTGCAGTTTGACGAAACGCCCCTCTTCGATCAGCTCACCACCCCCGCGCCGCCCCCACGGGCGGGCGAGAGCCCGCTTCCCGAAGGTTTTGGGCTTGGCTTGTCGCTGAAGGCTGGCGAGGACGCTTAGCGCATCCTACGCATAGGTGGGCGCAGGGAACGCCCTAGCGGAACGGGGCCGCCCAGTCGCGGGTCTGGACGTTGCTGTCGATCAGCCAGTCGCGCAGGACGCCCATCAGCTCCGCCTTTATGGGGGCGTGGGCGGTGGAATCCCACAGGGTGTTGGTCTCGCCGGGGTCCGCGTCGAGGTCGAAGAGTTGGCCCTCGTCGATGCCCTTGAAATGGACGAGCTTGTGGTGGGCGGAGCGCACCATCGTGATGAAGGAGGCGCCGGTGAGGTTCACATCGCCCGCCTGCTCGCAGAACACATGGCGGCGGGGTGTCCACGCGCGGCCCTCCATGGCGGCGAGGAGGCTTTGGGCCTCAAAACTCTCCGGGACGTGGCAGCCGGCAAGGTCAAGGATCGAGGGGCCAAGGTCGAAGAGTTGGCAAAGACCCGCTTCCCGATGGTCCGCCTTGAAGCGGCCCGGCGACCAGGCCACCAGCGGCACGCGCGTAATCTCTTCGTACATGGACCATTTTTGGATCTGGCCGTGGTCGCCCATGCAGTCGCCATGGTCGGACGCGAAAAAGACCACAGCGTTCTCCAAGTAACCGCGTGCTTTGAGCGATGCCAACAGCTCGCCAATCTTGGTATCGATCATGGCGACGTTGGCAAGGTAGTAGGCCCAGAGCCGGTGGAGTTGGTCGGGCGTCGGGTTGAGGGACCAGACGACGGAATCGTGGTCCACCTCCACATTGTGCCGGCGCAGCTCCTTGAAGGGGGAGGGGAGCCGGGCAAGCTCGTCCGCGGTGGGTTGGGGCAAAGGGAGATCGTTGCGCGCCAGGTATTTGGCGGCGATGTCCGGCGTCGGGTCGTAGGGCGGGTGGGGGCCGGGGAAGCCCACCTGCAGAAAAAGGGGCTCGGTCGGCGGGTAAGTGTCCACCCACCAGCGGGCCATGTTGCCGACAAAGACATCGGAATGAAGATGTTCAGGCAGTTCCCACTCAAAGGCGCCGAGGCGGTCTTTGTAATCTTGCCGCCGGCGATAGAGTTCCCGCTGTTGTTTGATGAGGCCATGGGCGGCGAGCGCCTTGTCCCACTCATCAAAATACCAGCGACCTTCCATGTAGCGGTCTTTGTTCTCCACCACATAGCGTTCGTGGAAGCCGGCGGGCGCGTTGTAGGGGATGGTGTGCATCTTGCCGACGTTGACGCAACGGTAGCCGGAGGCCGCCAGCTGTTCCACCCAGGTGTGCTGCCAGGGTTGGCCGTTGCGCAAAACGCCGGTCACGTGGGGGTAATAGCCCTTAAAAAGGCTCGCTCGGCAGGGGACGCAGGAGGCGGCGGTGATGTGGCAGTTTGTGAACGTGGTCCCCTCCCGCACGAGCCGGTCAAGGGTGGGCGTTTCCACATACGGGTAGCCGAGCGCTGCGATGGAATCGTAGCGCTGCTGATCGGTCATGATCAGAATGATGTTCGGCCGATCGGCGGTCATGGGGTCTCCTGTCGATTGAGCCGTTGGCGGCGCAGCTCCGCCACCAACGGCCAAGCAAGGGTCGCCATCGAGACGGCGAAGAACGTTACCGCGAAGGGCCGCGTGAAAAGCGCCGTCACATCACCGGCGGAGGCCATCATACCGGCGCGAAACTGCTCTTCCGCAATGGGCGCCAGGACGAAGCCGATGACGAAGGGCCCCAGCGGCACCTTCACCCGCTCCAGGCAAAAGCCGATGACGCCGAAGCCCAGCATCACCCACACATCGAAGAAGCGGTTATTCAGCGCGAACGTGCCGACCACACAAAAGAGCAAGATTGCGCTGAGGAGAAAGGTGCGCGGCAAGTACATTACCTTCGCGATCCATGACACGGCCGCCAGCATCATGACGATCATGATGATATTGGCGCCGAGGTAAGACGCAATCACGCCGTAGGCGATTTCCGGGTTGGTCGCGAAAAGGAGGGGGCCAGGCTGAAGATTGTGGATGATGAGGGCACCAATGAGGATCGCCTCCGTCACAGAGCCCGGGATCCCCATGGTGATGAGGGGGATGAGCGCGCCGCCGATGGACGCGTTGTTGGCCGTTTCCGCCGCCACGACGCCAGGCTCGTGCCCGGTGCCGAACTTTTCCGGCTCGCGCGAGACTTGGCGGGCGGTGGCATAGGCCATCATCGCGGCGATGTTGCCGCCGATCCCCGGCAAAATCCCGATCCATGTGCCGATGACGGAGGAGCGCGACAGGTTCGGCAGATGGCGCAGAAGATCGCGCCAGCCCACCACCACGCCGCGCCCGCGCACATCCACCCGGGGAAGGGGGGTGCCCAGCGTCAGCACATCTTTGATGATTTGGCTGACGGCAAAGGTGCCGATGAGGACCGGGAGGAGGTTGAGCCCGCCCGCAAGGTCGTTGATGCCGAACGTGAGGCGCAGTTGGCCGATGGAGGGGTCAATCCCCGGCATCGCGAACAGCATTCCAAGGCAGGCGGCGATGAGCCCCTTCACCAGCGATCCCTGCGAGAGGGAGGCCAGCATCACAAGCGCCATCAGAACGAGCGTAAAATATTCCCATGGGCCGAAGGAGAGCGCGAGGCGCGCCAGCGGCGGCGAGAGGACGGCCAGAAACGCCCACGAAACGAGGCCGCCGAAGAAGGAGGCTGCGATCCCAAGGCCCAGCGCCCGCTCGCCGTTGCCTTTCTGCGCCATGGGAAAGCCGTCGAACGTTGTCATAATCGACGCGGGCGTTCCCGGCATCCGCAGGAGCGTGGCGGCGATGAGGCCGCCCGAGATTCCGCCCACATACTCCCCGATGAGGAGTGTCATCGCGTGGGTCGGCTCCATGGAGAAGGTGAGGGGGAGGGTGAGTGCAATCAGCATCGAGGCGGTGAGGCCTGGAATGGCGCCGATGACGATGCCGAGCGCGGTGCCAAGTGCGAGGTAGAAAAGCGGCCACGGCGCGAGGAGGGCGACAAAGGCGTCCAGCATCACGCGCTCATGGAAGATCGATGTAGAAAAGACGCGTGAAGATGGCGTGGAGGCCGATGGCGAGGATCAGCGAAAAGCCTGTGTAGGCGCCAAGTCGTCGCCAAGAAAAGCCGCCAAGCGTCAGACAGGTGCCGACCAGGAAGATGGCCGCTGCGGGCCTGAAGCCGACAAGACGCGCATCCATCACCGCCACGAACGCCACCAAAAGGACGGCAAGGGCGAGGACGCGAACGGGGCCGGCGAGGCTTTGGCGCGCACCGGGCCCGGACGCCTTTGCGCGCACGGCCCGCACGGCAACAAAGACGGAGAGGATCGCCATGATCGTGGCGATCCCCCGGGGGAGGGCGGCCGACCCCACAGGCTCATAGCGGGGCGGCGGAAGGTCTGCGGTGCCAAACCACACGACGCCGGCCGCCGCGATGACGATGCCCGCGAAGGCAAGGTCACCCCATGCGACGGCGCGGGCTTTTGTGGTGTCGGCCATTGATCGGTTACTTGATCGTCGCCGCGACGGCTTGGAGTTCGCCGAGCAATGCTTCGGATTGCTCGTGGGCGGTGGCGCCATCGGTCCAGTAATGGTCGAGGGCGTTTTCGGCGAAGTAGGCTTTGATGGCTTCGTCCTGCATGGCGGTTTGGAGCGCTTCTGCGAGGATGGCGGCGTGTTCGGCCGGCATGTCGGCCGGGGCGAGCCACCAGTTGGGGTTTGCCCAGGCAACGTCGTAGCCAAGTTCCCGGGCGGTGGGGACGTCGGCAATGTTGTCGATGCGGTTGGGGCCGAAGAACACGACGGCGCGCAGGCCACTCCCCACATCTTTCATGTTGAGGTACTCGGACGCTGCAAAGAGCGAAATGTCGGCGTTGCCGCCGGCAATCATCTTCAACCGGTCCGCGCCGGAGCCGGCCTGCACTTTGCGGGTTTCAAAGCCGGCGGCATTTGCCATGAGCGCGCCCACAAAGTGCGGGATGGTGCCGATGCCGATGACTTCGACCATGCTTTCGGGCTCGGCCTTCAGCTTGGTGACAAGGTCGTCCAGCGTTTCGATGCCTGAATCACTGCGCACCGACCACACGGGGCTGCCGCCACCGGTGAAGCCGAGGGAGCGGAAATTGTCTGGACCAAAAGAGATGATGTCCATGGCGTTGGCGATCAGCATCTGGTGGTGCCAGTGGGCAATGGTATGCCCGTCGCCGGCGTCGAGCACCGCTTGGCCGGCCACCGCGCCGCCGCCGCCCGGCATGTTGACGATCACGAGGGGCTGATTGAGAAGGCCCTCTTCCTCAATTTCCTTGGCGATCAGGCGGGCGACAGTGTCGGTCCGGCCGCCGGGTTTGAACGGCACGATGACGCGGATCGGCTTTTCCGGCCAGGCGCTTTGCGCCCCAGCAACGCCGGGCACGCCAAGGCCCGCTCCGAATGAAAGGGCAAGTGCGGCTGCAACGCTGACGATTGTTCGGCGTGTGGGTGTCATCGATCTCTCCTCCCCATCGGCGCGGGTGGTCCCGCGCTCGTCTGGTCTCGCCGCCGTTGGCGGACCGATCGAACGAGCGTATCACAGCGATCAGCTTGGTCCAACCAATTGTGCGCGCGTCACTGGGCAGCGTCCGCTGGCGGCTCAATGGGGGCCTCGCCGTAGCGCAGAAACCGTTCCGTGATGGTGTCGATGTGGCGCTCCATGGCGGCCCTTGCGGCGGAGGCCTGGCGCGCGGCAATGAAGGCGGCAATCTCGCCGTGCTGGCGGGCCGAGCGCAGCCGGTTTTGGCGCGAGCGGGTGCCCTGATACCAGGACGACCACAGTGGCCCGTCCCGCTGGTCCCACAGCGCCATGCACATGTCAGCCAGAGCGGAATTTCCGGCAGCGTCGGCGATCAAGACGTGGAAGGCCCGGTCGAGCTGTACGAAACGCTCGAGATCATCGACATTGGTGGCAAAGAGCTCGTGGGCGGAGGCGGTGATGGCCTTCACGTCCGCCTCGCTCGCCCGCAAGGCGGCGCGGTAGGTGAGTTCGCCCTCAACGAGGCGCCGAGCCTCCAACACCTCGTAGGGGCCTGGCGGATCGGCATCGGTGGCGCGGGGCGTGGCGGTTTTGTCCACCTGGCGCACGAAAACGCCCGCGCGGTCGCGGATTTCGATGCGCCCGGCAAACTCCAGCGCGAGGAGCGCTTCCCGCAGCGATGTGCGGCTGACGCCCAGCGATGCGGCAAGCTCACGCTCGGCCGGCAAACGGTCACCGGGGCGATAGCGCGCGGCGTCGATGTCGCGCTCTATCTGTTCGGCAATGCGTTGGTAGATCTTCTTGTCCATGTCACAGCCCGTCACGCGCCACAGGGACATGGTAAGGGGCGAGCGCGGAAAGGTCAGGCGTGACACCAAGCCCCGGCCCGTCGGGGAGCACAAATTCGCCGTCCTCAAGGGGCGGGAGGGGGCCAACCATCTCGGTGCGCAGGGGGTTGGCGTTGCTGTCCACCTCCAGGAGCCCGTCGCCGCCAGCGGCACACAAAAGGTGGGCCGCTGCCACAAGGCCCACCGCCCCGCCAAGGTGGTGGGGGCAAAAGCGCCTTCCGGCACCAAGCGCCTGGCGCGCGACGGCAAGGCCGCCTGAAAGGCCGCCCCATTTGCCAGCGTCCGGCTGCGCGATGGTGAGCCAGCCGGCCGCAATTGCCCTGTCAAAGCGGGCGAGCCCACGCCAGTTTTCGCCGGCTGCCAGCGGGATGCCGGCGGCGGCCACCGCCCGCCAGTGCGCGTCGGACGCATCGGCGCGGAGCGGCTCCTCCAGCCACACGGGGCCGGTGGCTTGGAGCGCATCGGCCATGGCGGCGGCGGTTTTGGCGTCCCACGCCTGGTTGGCGTCCACCATGAAAACGTCGCCCGGGCGGAGCGTGGCCGCCACCGCCGCGGCGTTCTGAAGATCGCGCGTCTTGCCAAAGCCGACCTTGAGTTTGAAGGCGCGAAAGCCCTCCGCCTTTGCGGTGCGCACGGTTTGAGCGGGGTCGGTGGGGTTGATCCCGCTGGCGTAGGCGGGCACCCGGTCCCGCGCGCTCCCCAAAAGGCGGTGGAGGGGAACGTGAGCGGCTTGGCCGGCAAGGTCCCACACCGCCATCTCCATACCGCCGATCACCTGCGCGAGGGGGCCGAACTCACCGGTTTGGAGCGCAAGGGTCTTGAGGCGCGCCTCAAGGTCCGCCGCGACCGTCCACGGGTCGAGGGCGGGGGCGCCCGTCAACATCGGGCCCACAATCTCGTGCGCGAGGCGGGCGCGGTGTCGCGCGCCAAAGGTTGGGAAGTTGCACCACACCTCGCCCCAGCCGGTGCGGCCCTTTGCGTCCGTCAGCGCAAGGAGGAGGGCGCTTCGCGCATCCATCGCGCCAAATGCGTTGCGCAGCGGCGTTTTGAGCGGCACGCGCAGCACCACCGCCTCCACGACGCGCACATCAACGGCGGGCACATCAACGGTGGGCGGTGTCATCGCGTCACCGCGGGGAGCGCTGCCAGCTTCTCGTCCGACAGGTAGCCGTATCGGTTGATCCACACCGCGCCGTCCGATGCCTCCCACGCAACGCGGATGCGGCGCATCACATCGCCGGTGGGGCCATAGCCATGGGCGAAGGCGGCGATGGAGGCACTTTTTGCCTCCGCCCGCGCATGACGGATTTTGGCGGCCATTGCCCCATCGCTCGCCGGGTGGGGCGCGTCCGGCGGCGGATAGGCAAAGTCGTCCACGCTGGCGGGCCGTGCATCGCCGGTGTCCAAAAGGCGGACCAGCGCGTGTGCGACCGCCGCGCTTTCCAGATGTGGCGCCAGGCCCAGGATGGCAGTGCCCCAGTCTTTCAAAATCATCGGCCAGTGCATTGTGTAGAGCTTGATGCCGATCTGCGGCGTGATTGCGGCGGCCGCCCCAAGGTCGAAGCCGGACATCTTGTGGAAGGGCGGCGGGAACACTTGGGGCACGAGGCCGATCGCCTCTGGCAGCGCGGCGCGATAGCGTTTCAAAAGGTTTGAGACGAGCGCGCGACGGAGCACCAAAAGGTCCGCAACGCCGGGGCGCTTTGCAAGGTGCGCCAGGACGGCGCCACCGTCCATGCCGGCCACATCCTCAGTGGTGAGGGCGGCAATGTCGTCCTTTAGGGCGAGCGTGTCAGCGCGCATACGCTCGGTGTCGATCCGATGCGCTTTCGCGACGTTGAGCGCGTGGGGCGAGAAGTCGAAGAAGAGCGCGCCGAACGCGTATGGCGGGATTTCGGGCCAGTCGATGCGCACGGCGTCCACGCAAGGGTATTGTGCGGCAAGGTCGCCAAGGAGCGCTTCGCCGTAGGCCAGGATGTCGGGGCTTGCAAGGCTGGCGTTGGCATCCACCCGGCCCAGGACGGGTTTGCCATCCGGGCCAAGGGGCTGGTCGGCCGGGCGGGGGGCGCCGAACTGCACCCGGTAGCCGGGCGGGATCACCGCTTGCACCTGAAGATGCGTTGTCATCCCACGGGCCTTTGCCGCCTCCAGAAAGCGGCCCACCACAGCGCCCTCCCGCGCCGTCAATCCATCCGGCGCTGGCGGCTGGACCGCAAGGCCCCGATAGCGCTCCGGATTGGGCGCGAAGCTTGGTGCGGTGCGCACCCAAAGGGCCCGCTTGCCCCAGAGCGGCCGGTCGAGGAGGCGCACTTGGCCCGCGCCCGCATCCGCCGGTGGCTCGCGCGAGCCTTCGCCGTCCGCCACCGGCGCCATCACATAGGGACTTGTGGCGATCCCGGTGACGCCGGCGGCCTGGAGACGGTCCAGCACCGCCTCCACACCTTCCGCCTGCGCCCACTCGGGAAGGACGGTGACGCCGAGGGTGCGCGTGCGGCTCACGCGGTCCCCACGATGTTGCGCGGGTCGTCGAGCGGCGGCTGCGGGTAGTGGAGCCCCCGCTGGCCGGAGAGGTTGCGGTTGGGGGGCGCTGCCCACTTTTGCGCCGGACGGCCGGAGAGGCGCCCGTCTTTGGCAAGGCCCACATCCTCCCCATAAAGCTCTGCCGCGAGCCCCTTCTCGAGCCGCGTGCGGATGGCGCTGTAGGCCGGATCATCGGCGCGGTCGTGGCACTCGAGTGCGTCGGTCTCAAGGTCAAACAGTTGAACGCGGCCACCGGCCGGATACCAGATCAATTTGTGGCGGCCATCGTGGAGCATGCGCATGGCTTTTTGGCCCTCCAGCGCCTCGCCATAGAGCGTGCCGCGCCGCGGCTCGCCCACCATGGAAAGGCCCTCCACCGTCTGCGGCACGCGAAGGCCGGCCAGGGCGAGCAGCGTTGGCATCACATCTTGAAGCCCGACGAGGCGGCCATCGGTGGTGCCTGGTGTGATTGTGGTGTCGCCCGCCCGTGGCACGAGGATCATGGGGATGTTGGACGACCCCTCGTACATCACCCGTTTTGCAAAAAGGCCGAAGTCGCCCAGCATATCGCCATGGTCGCCGGTGAAGAGGATGATCGTGTCATCGAGGAGGTTCTCCTCCCGCAGCGTGCCGATCACCAAGCGCAGCTGCGCGTCGATGTGGGTGCAGAGCGCATAAAACGCGCGGCGCATGTCGGCGAGCTGTTCAGCGGGCCATTGGGGCCAGTAGGCGCGCACGGCCTGGAGCGCGGGTGGCACGTCCCCCTCCGCCCACGGCGCGTGAAGGGCGGGCGGTGGTGTGCGCCGCGTATAACGCTCCAGATAGGCGGGAAGGGGGACGATGGGCGGGTGGGGCTGCGTGTAAGACAGGTGCCAAAAGTGCGGGCGGGTGGGGTCGCGCCGCTTGATCTCCCGGCACATGGCAAACGTCGTCCAGTTGGTGACGTGGCAGTCCTCCGGCAGGTGCCAGGTGCGCCAGCCATAGTCATTGTTGCTCATCCCATGGAGGAATTGTTTGCCGGCAAAGCCACGGTCGGCAAGGTAGATGTCATGGTCATCGACGGCGCCGAGCTGCGGGCGGCCCTCCTCGGCAATCAACGCCTCGTGGAAGCCCATGCGGTCCCGCTGGGGGAAGGCGTGGAGTTTGCCGACCGCGACACAGCGATAGTCGGCGGCGGCAAATGTGGCGCCCAGCGTCGGCAAATCGGGCATGGGCAGGGCCGGCTGGAAGAGCCGGTCGCCGTGGGTGCGCGGGCTCGTCCCCGTCATCAGCGTGCGCCGCGCGGGGATGCAGATGGGGCATTCAGAGTAGGCGCGCGGGAAGGCAACGCCATTGCGTGCCAATTGGTCGAGCGTCGGCGTTTCGATCACCTTGTGCCCGCGAAAGCCGAACAGCGGCCCGGGCCATTGGTCGACGCAGATGAGCAGGATGTTTGGCCGCCCGGCAGCCTCCCCTTTGGACATCGGCTCCCCCTGACGCTGGTCGGTCCAGCAGCGTCTCCGTGCGCAGCTCTCTGGCGTAAAGTGCCTTGCTGCGCCGGTTTTTTTCCCTGTATGCTCGTGTTGGTCTAACCAACGAGAAGCCGTGCGTCCAGGCGTCCCGGACAGCAGGGCAAGACTGAGGGGAAACACATGCGTCGCACCACGTTCACCGCCACACTCGCTGCCGCCACACTCGCTGCCGCCATCGTCGTGTCCGGCACCGGCGTTGCCTTGGCCCAGTGGCCGGAAAAGCCCGTCAAAGTCACCGTGCCGTTCCGCGCCGGCGGCACGTCCGACCAGGTGACCCGCGCCTTCCAGGCCGCCATCGAAGAAAATGACATTTTGGGCCAGCCCATCACCGTGGTGAACGTGGGGGGCCACTTCTCCATCGGCGCCCGCCAGGTGATGGAGGCCGAGCCCGATGGCTACAACTTCCTCACCATCCACATTGCGCTGATGGGCGGCGAAGGTGGCGGCATCTTCGACTTTGGCTACCGCGATTATGAGCCTGTCACCGCCACCGGCCAATTTTGCGTGCTGCCGATGGTGCGCAAGGATTCGGGCATCGACACGGTCGACGATCTCCTCGCCAAAGCATCGGCAGAGCCCGACACGTTGATCTTTGGCGCAAACCTTGGTGCCATCAACCACATGGGCGGCATCATGATGCAAAACCTTGTGGAGGGCGCCAAATTCCGCTTCGTGCAGATCGGCGGCGGGACGGCAAACTTTACAGCGCTCACCGGCGCGCAGACCGATGCCACGGTGTTGTCGGCGGCAGAGGTGGCCAACTTCACCCGTCTGCCGGACGGGTCTGAAAATCCCGAAGCGCAGATCAAGCCGCTGGCCTACACCGGGCCGGATCGGGTGGAGCACCTGTCGGACATTCCGACCATGCAAGAGCTTGGTTACGAGATGAACTATTGCATCGAAAGCTGGTGGTTCGCGCCGAAGGGGACGCCCCAGGAGGCGATCGACGGCATGGCGGCGGCGCTGGAAGAGGCGGCGGGCACGGAGCGGATCACGCAGTTTTACGATTCCAAGATGTTTGCCCCCGTCTTCCGCAAGGGTGAGGATCTCAAAGCGTCCCTCGATGCGACGTGGGCCGCCATTGAGCCCATCGCCAAGCAAGCGGCCAACAAATAGGCTTTGGCGGGCGCTGCAAGGTCACGCCCCGGCAGCGCCCGCTCGCCGCAAGGTCACGCCATGGATCTTCAAGGCTCTCCGCGCTGGGAACTGGGCGTTGCCGCCTTTTTCGTGATCGCGTGCTCTCTCATCCTGTGGGAAACACGCACGATCCCGCCCGGAACCTTTGAGCCCTTGGGCTCTGCGCCGGTGCCCCAAGCAACGGCGCTCCTCATCATGATGCTTTCGGTCGCGGTCGGCGCCAACGCGCTGCGCCGGATGCGGGGCGGCGAGGCCACCGCCCCCGCCGACTACACGCCCCGCCCGCTCGACGCCTTCGCTGTTGCGGCCCTCACCATCGGCTACGTCCTCATCTTGGACGCGGGTCTTTTGGACTTTGCGCCGCTGACTGCCATCTTCCTCTTCATCGTCATCAGCCTTTTGGCGCGGCTGAAGCCGGCGGTGATGGCGGGCGCCGCAGTGGTCGGCAGCATCACCGGCTGGGGCGCGCAATACATCTTCACCCGCGTTTTCGTGGTCGACCTTCCCGGTCTTTAAAGGCAGGCATGATGCTTGACGATCTCGGCGGCGCGCTCGCCCACATCTTTACCCCGCTGCCGTTCTTCTATGTGACGCTCGGCACGGTGTTGGGCATTGTCGTCGGCGCGATCCCCGGGCTTTCCGGCGCAATGCTCATCGCGCTCACCTTGCCGCTCACCTTTTATATGGACCCGGTGAACGCGATCATCTTGCTGGTGGCGATGTATGTGGGGTCGATCACCGGCGGGCTCATCACCGCAACGCTCCTTCGGATGCCCGGCACACCCTCCAACGTCGTCACCACGTTTGACGGGCACCCCATGGCCGCCTCAGGCCGGCCGGGGCGCGCGCTGGGGCTTGGGATTGCCGCCTCGTTCGTGGGCGGCATCGTGTCGTGGATTGTGTTGTTGTTGTTGGCAAAACCGCTCTCCATTTGGGCAACGCGGTTCGGCCCGTTCGAATATTTCACGCTCATCTTGATGGCAATGGTGCTCATCGCCTCCGTGAGCCAGGGTTCGATGCTGAAGGGCCTGATTGCCGGCTTCCTCGGCATGCTAGTCTCCATGCCCGGGGTGGACCCCTCGGCCGGTCAACCCCGGCTCACATGGGACTGGTACGTCTTGAACGGCGGCCTCAAACTCTTGCCCGTCCTCATCGGCATTTTTGCTGTCAGCCAAATCATTGGCGATATCGTGTCCATCGGGAAGAAGATCGACCGCATCGAATCTTCGCTATCGGGGGTGTTGATGTCGTTCCGCGATTGGCGGCGGCAAGCGTTCAACATGCTGCGCTCCAGCCTCATCGGCACATGGGTCGGGATCTTGCCGGGGATCGGCGCCTCCATCGGCTCCATCATGGCCTACACCGCCGCCAAAAACATGAGCCGCGCGCCGGAAGAGTACGGCAAAGGGTCCGAAGAAGGGATCGTTGCCTCGGAAGCTGCCAACAACGCCACCGTTGGCGGCGCGCTCATCCCGCTGATTGCCATGGGCATTCCAGGCTCCGTCATCGACGCCATTTTGATCGGCGCTCTGATGATCCACTCGATCCAACCGGGGCCGACCCTTTTCCTCACCAATTCCAACGTCGTGTGGGCGATGATTGCGGCTTGCCTCGTTGCCAACGTCATCATGTACATTGTGATGCTGGGCTCGGTGCGCGTGGTCAGCCAAGTGATGTACGTGCCGCGCACCTTTTTACTGCCCGTTATCTTGGTGTTTTGTATCATCGGCGCCTTTGCGCTCGACAATACGATGTTCGATGTTTGGGTGATGCTGGGCTTTGGCGTGCTCGGATACGCGATGGAGCGGGCGGGCTTCCCCCTCGGCCCGTTTGTGATCGGCTTCGTCCTCGCCCCGCTGATGGAGGAAAAGCTCCGCTCCGGCCTCATGATGACGGCGGGCTCCATCGAGCCGATCTTTACCCGGCCGCTTCCGCTCCTCTTTCTTTCGATCGCCATCATCCTGCTCCTTGCCCCCTTCATCCGTGCCTGGCGCCAGCGCCGGATCGTGAACCGGCGCGGTCCCCCGGGCCTCGGCTCCGGCGAGGGGGACCCCACACGGTGAAGGAGCCCGCGTTCTTCGGCTTTGCCCGCCCGGACGGACGGGTTGGAACGCGCAATCACCTCCTCATCCTCTCCGTCACCGGGCTCACAGGCCCCGCCGGCCGCAGGATCGCGCAAACCCTGTCTGGCGCCATTTTCGCCGGAACGCCCTACGGCAGCGGGCTCCTTGGCGAGGATGCCACGGCCCATCGCCGTGCGCTCACCGGCCTTGCCACCCATCCGAACGTGGGTGCGGTCGTCATCGTCGGCGCCGATGAGGGGAGCGTTGTGGCCGTGGCGGATGCCGCCATCGCCGTGGGCACGCCAGCCGCGCCCGTGGTGCTCGACCATGTGGACCACGACGCACTCACGCTGGTGGACCGCGGCATCCGCGCCGGCGCCGCGCTCCTGAAGGAGATTTCGAGCGCGCGACGGGTGCCGGCCCCGCTCTGCGCCCTCGTCCTCGGGCTTGAATGCGGGCGGTCCGACCCCTCGTCCGGCATCGGCGCCAACCCCGTTGTGGGCGCGGTCGCCGACAATGTGGCGGACGCCGGCGGCACCGCAATCATCGGCGAAACCACGGAATGGCTCGGCGCAGAAGACCGCCTCGCCGCGCGCGCGCCCGCGGATGTGGGGGCCGCTATCGTGAACGCCGCCCGGCGGCGCGAGGCGCTGGCGGTCGCGGCAGGGATCGACCTTACCGGCACCAACCCCAGCCGAACCAACATCGAAGGGGGCCTCAGCACCATTGAGGAAAAGTCGTTGGGCGCCATCGCGAAGGTGGGTGTTGGCCCCATCGCCGGCCTCATCCCCTATGCCACCCGTCCGGAAGGGCCTGGCCGGTGGTTGATGGACGCGCCCGCCTATGCGCCCGAGTCGGTGACGGGCTTCGTTGCCGCCGGCGCAACGGTCATCCTCTTCACCACAGGCGTCGGCAATTCCTTCGGCAGCCGCCTCGCGCCAACGCTCAAAATCACCGCCAACCCCGCGACCGCTGCCCGCTTACCCACGCAAGTCGACGTGTCGGTGGCCAATGTTGTCTTAGGAAAAGAGGACAACGCCGCCGCCGCCGAACGGCTTTTGACGCACCTTTGCGCCGTCGCCAGCGGTGCACTCACCTATGCGGAAATTTTTGGCGATGGCGAAGAGACCATCAGCCGGTTCGGCGAAGCGCTGTGACGGCCGCGGCCCTTTGCCTCGACCCTGCCGACAACGTGGCAACGGCGCTCCGGCCGCTCACACCCGGGGACGTGATTGCCATCGCGGGCGTTGCGGCCCCCATGCTGCCGGTGGAGCCCATACCGGCCTTCCACAAGATCGCGCTGAAAAACCTTCCGGAGGGTGCGCTCGTGCACAAGCATGGCGCGCCCATCGGCCGGCTCACCGGTGCCGTTCGCGCGGGCGGATTGGTCCACGTCCACAATCTGAAGAGCTTGAAGGCCTGCGGTTCGGCATCCGAACAGCGCCGAGAGGGGAGGGACCGATGACGGTCAAAAACCTGTTGTTCGTCTTTTCCGACCAGCACGCAAAACGCGTTGCCGGGTGCTATGGCGACCCTGTCGTCGCCACCCCCCACATGGACCGGCTTGCGGCGGAGGGTCTTGCCTTTGACGCTGCCTACTGCCCCTCGCCCATCTGTGTGCCAAGCCGCATGGCCATGCTGACCAGCCGCTGGCCTTACCGGCAGGCGTGCTGGACGAACGATGACATCTTGCCGTCCGGCCTTCCCACATGGCTCCACGCCCTGGGGGCGGCCGGTCATCGGCCTGCCCTCATCGGCCGCCTCCACGCCATCGGCCCCGATCAGCTTCACGGCTACGCAAGCCGCGAAGTCGGCGACCATTCGCCGAATTTTCCGGGCAATCCCCGCCAGTCCCTTGGCATTCTCACCGGCGCCAACGACCCCGAGCCCCGGGGTCTTGAAAACTGCGGCCCCGGCGCCTGCGCCTATCAGGCGAAGGATGACGCCGTCACCGATGCCGCGTGCCAATGGATCCACCGGAACGCTGCCAAGGAGGCCGCGAACGGCGGCTTTTGCCTCACCGTCGGCCTCATGCTGCCGCACCCTCCCTACGTGGCCGAGCCTGAGGCCTTTAAACGTTATGACGGCCGTGTCCCGCCGCCCCGCCTCGCCCCGCCCGATGAGGAGCATCCCTTCTTCCACTGGTGGCGCCACGATCGTGGCGTTGCGGCCGCCCCGGAAGGCGCCATTTTGCGCGCCAGAACCGCGTACTGGGCGTTGGTGGAGCACACCGACCGGCTCCTCGGCCGCCTCATCGCCGCGCTCGAGGCGGAGGGCCTCGCAGATGAAACGCTCATCGTCTACGCCTCCGACCATGGCGACCACGTGGGCGAGCGCGGCCTTTTCTGGAAGCACACATTTTTCGAAGAGTCGGCCTCTGTGCCGCTCCTCATGCGGCTGCCGGGCGTTCTGCCGGCTGGGGAGCGTCGGGGCGCCCCGGTCAACCTCATCGACCTTGCCGCCACGTTTGTGGATGCCCTTGGCGCACCAACGCTCCCCAACGCGGACGGGCGCAGCTTTTTCCGCTACGCCAAGGACGGCTCATCGAGTTTCGCGGGGCCCACCTTCTGCGAATACTGTACTGACCCGGTGCCGTACTGGACCGGCGGGCGCGCGGTCCAGCAACGCATGATTCGCCGCGGCCGCCACAAGCTCTCCATCTATGACGAAGGGCCGAACCTTCTGTTCGATCTCGTCGCCGACCCGGACGAGCAGCACAACCTTGCCGCTGACCCCGCCCACGCCGCCCTCCACGACGCACTTTTGGTCGAGCTCGCCGCCGGCTGGGACCCAGTCGCCATCAGCCAGACGATGGCCAAAGTGCGCCTTGACAAGGATCTCCTCGCCCGCTGGGCAAGCCAAACCCACCCCGCCGAGCAGCACATTTGGCAGTTCGAACCCGAAACCAACCAGCTCATGGGCTGATTGAGACTGATGGACACCCGTCAGGGCCGCAACGCCGCACGCCACGTTCTGCCGAGCCGGGCGCTTGACCCAGTTCTTCACGTCTCACACCGTCGCGCGTTTCAAATGATCCGTTCGATCCATGGCTGGAGGCACAGGGAGCGCAGTGTTTCGGCGTCATGTGCGATGGCGTTCCAGGCGTTGCAGCAGGCATCGACGATGGCGTTTTGATCAGGGAAGACGCGAAGGCTGAGGTGGCGTTCGCGAAGGTAAAGCCAGACGCGCTCCATCGGATTGAGTTGCGGCGAGTGGGATGGGAGCGGCACCAGCGTGACGTTGTCCGGGACGACGAGGGCTGTGGCCCCATGCCATCCGGCCTTGTCGAGAACCATCACGGCGTGTTCGTCAGGGCCGAGCGTCGCGGCGAACCGGTCAAGGAAGATCTGCATCATCTCGGCGTTGACGAGCGGCAAGACCAATCCGAACGCGGCCTTGCCGTCGGGCCGCACGGCACCGAACACATAGGTCCAGTCGAAGCGCTGATCCTGACGCCCTGGCGGACGCTCGCCGCGGCACCACCGGTGGCACAGTCGCCCCTTCTGACCGACGCGCATCTCGTCTTGGAACCAAAGGGTGATGCGTTTTGTGGGATGGGCGGTCTTGGCTGACGTCAGCGCCCGCAAGAGCCCCTTTTTTCGAGGTTTTCTTGTGCTTTGCAGGGCACCTTCGGGGGGACCGGACGGGTCTTTTGCCGCGAGAACCCTTCGCGGCGCAGGATGCGGGGCAGGCTTTGGGATTACAGCTCTTTGTCCCAGCGTTCCTTGATCCAGGCCGTAAGGTCCATGAGCGTCCAACTGCACACGCGATCCACCTCAGGGGCCGGGCCGCGCCTGTCGTTCCATGCCGGCAGCTGCTGCCGGATCTGCACGGCTCCACCCATCCATGGCATTGGCGATGCCGAGCATCCGCCGCGCTGTGCGGTTGGTGCTCTCCTTGTCAGCCAGCCGACGCAGCTCCTCCGGTGCAATGTCGGTCCGAAGCGCAAGCCCAAGTCCCATCGCCTCAAACCCCACAATCGCTGCAATGCGATTGCGAGAAGCAGCCCCTCATCAACGAATGCTTACCGAGTCAGTCAGTAAGCGCGGCGGTATCACGGATCGGTCCGCTTCGATCCATCAACGAGATACACATGGCGGATCGAGGATGCACCGAAGCAAGTTGGCCGTCACGCCTCGTATGCACGGCGCCACTGGCCCTCAAGCCCGCAGCGGCTGCTTCATGAAACGTCAACGTCTCGCGATCTGACGAAGGCCCGACCTCAGGTGGTTGACAAGGCCGTCATATCGTTCCGGGTCCGTGAGGTCATTCTCGGCCAGTGCGCTATCATCATCCTCGATCATGTCGGGGGAGAGCTTTCGCAGAGAGCGGCCCGTGTCACTGCGAAGCTGTTCGATGGTGCCAATGAGTGAACCACGCGCCTTGAAGGTGTCATCGAACGTCGCACAGCTTCGATTAAGGTGCTCGCAGAGGAGCCCGCTACGGACCCGTGCGATCCTGCGACGAACGTCCGGACCGTTGGATTGCACCGCGTCAAGCGCGAGATCGCATTCTGTGTCGAAACCCATCGAGCGGTTGTTGAGGTTCGACGAACCGACGCGGAGAATGCGGTCGTCGATGATGGTGATCTTGGCATGGACATAGATCGGTTTGCCCCGTTCGGTCGTCGGGTAGTACACGCGAAACCGCTCCGATCCGTCGGCCTGCCAGCAGAGGTGGAGGAGTTTTGCACGGGCACCGTCCATGGCTTTGCGGCGCAGCCAGCCCTCTCCATGCTGTGGCATCACAATGACCACCTCGGGCCCGTCCGTCTCTAGAAGCCGGTCAGCGATCGCTTCCGCAATCCGTCGCGATGCAAAGTATTGGCTTTCAAAGTAGATCGCTTGTTCTGCGGCGGCGATCGCATCAAGGTAAAAGCTCTCGATTTCTCGTACTTCTTTCCATGCACTGTGCTTTGGAAAGGTCCGCATGACAGCGACGTCCACGCTCTGAAAGGTCGGCTCCAGCGATTGTGGCCAGATGTCTTCTCGTGGCGATGCCGGCTCCAGCACTTCATCCGTCGCTGAAAGCCAGCGCAGGCGCGCATGCTCGCCAAGGTCGCGGGCGAGGGGACCGGCGACCGCGGTGGTCGCGTCATGCCACGGCTGGTAGGATGATCCGCCCGATGTGAAACGGCGCCGATCGCCATCGCGATGCTCGCTCGTGTCCCATCGCTCGGCAGTCATGTCGATCCCGCCGCAGAAGGCGAGTGCGTCATCGATTACGGCGACTTTCGAATGGTGGGCGGCACCTGCTGGGTGCAGGCTGTCGAGCTTGAACTGGACATTTTTGCGACCAGTCCATGGTGCCAAGACCTCCGGCATCTCCAAGCGAGACAGCGCTTCAAGCGTGCCAAGGTCCCATTGCAGCACGCGGATCCGCAGACTTTCATCGCGCGTTGCCAACCAATCGAGGAAATCACCCAACGTGTTGGGGCCGTCGACTGTTGCGCCATCCGGCTCAAAGGCGATGCTGGTGTCAAAATCCCAGCCGATCAGCATGATACTTTGTCGCGCCTGCAGCATGCCCTGCTTGATCGCGACAAAATAGTCTGCCGCGTCAACAATCACCGTCAATCGATCAGCGTGACCAACACGCCAACAGTTCCGCCCGGGCTGGAAGATTGGAGTTCGAGGGGTCATCGGGGGCATCAATAGGCCGGATCTTGCACCGACGGAACAGTGTCGGGGAGGCCGCTCCTGTGTCTGCTTGAGACATCTTGAAGCGGGCATGGCGTTACAACGCCGGATCGGCCGCGCCGTCCACAACGTCGGTCCGCAGCTTGGGCGCCATCCCGGCCCTGGTGCGCGGCCCGGTCAGGTTGGATCAACCTGACCGGGACATCGTAAAAGGCGTCAGCTTGCCCGCAAATTGACCGCGGAAGACTTGCCGCGGTTGCGGTCAACCTCGATCTCGTAGGCGATCTTATCGCCCTCGCGGAGCTCTCCGAGGCCGGAACGCTCCACCGCGCTCACGTGCACAAAGACGTCGCTGCCGCCACTATCCGGGCTGATGAAGCCATAACCCTTCGTGGCATTGTACCACTTGACTGTTCCGTTTTCCATGATTGTCTCTCTTCTACGTCGCCCGCCAATTGAAACGGGACTGTTGCTCCAAAAATGCACAGGGGATTCTGCGCAACTTTACGCCGCTGTCAGGCCTGAATGACTTGAGCGTTGCGGATCAGACGCCGGCCGACTCTTTCGGCGACGGCGGGATGATTGTGTTTGCCCGGCGTTGCGATTTGCGGGCCCGCCGGCGGATCCACCGTTGGCGCCGCGGCCCGACGCGTCGCGCTTTGCCTCTCTCGGCTGCCTTCGACTGGGCCGGTCGTCCGTCGCGCCGGGCGTTGAACCAAGCGTCTGACCGGTCAGCCGTTCGATCGCGCGAAGGAGCTTGCGTTCGGACGGATCGCACAGCGAGATCGCGATGCCGCTTTGTCCCGCGCGTGCCGTGCGCCCAATGCGGTGGACGTAGACCTCCGCCACATCGGGAAGCTCGTAATTGATGACGTGGCTGATGTCGCTCACGTGGATGCCTCGGGCAGCAATGTCCGTCGCGATGAGGATCGGTGTAGCGCCAGAACGAAACGCTTCAAGCGCACGCTGGCGCTGCGGCTGGCTCTTGTTGCCGTGGATCGCCGTGGCAGGGAGCCCAGCGCCCTCCAGGTGCCGCTTTAGCTTGTCGGCGCCGTGTTTGGTGCGGGTGAAGACGATGGCCCGCGTCACATCCTGGCTCGAAAGGATCTCGCAAAGCACCTCGCGCTTCATCGCGCTCTCAACGGGGATAACGCGTTGTGCGATCTCGTTGATCGGCCGTGCGACCGGCGCAACAGCAATTTCCGTCGGATCGGTCTGGAACTTTGCTGCAAGGCGCCGGATCTCCGGCGGCATTGTCGCAGACATAAGCGCCGTCTGCCGCCGTTTTGGAAGCGCTGCAAGAATTTTCTTGATCGCCGGCATGAAACCGAGGTCGAGCATCTGGTCGGCCTCGTCGAGCACAACGTGACGCGTCCTGCCAAGGTCCACCGCGCCGGACGAAAGATGATCGAGCAGCCGGCCAGGGGTCGCCACGATGATATCCACGCCGCGGGCCAATGCCCGCACCTGCGGGCCGGCTTTCACGCCGCCAACGACGACGGCAACCGCGACGCGCATGTGCCGCGCATAACGGTTGATTTCATCGGCAATCTGCACGGCGAGCTCGCGGGTCGGTGCAAGGATGAGGGCCTGTGCCGACCGCGCGGAGCGGTCCTTTTTCCCGATTGCGATCTGATGGAGGAGAGGCAGCACAAAGGATGCCGTCTTCCCGGTTCCCGTCTGCGCGATGCCCAGGACGTCTTCACCTGCGAGGAGGCGCGGAATGACGCCGGATTGGATTGGCGTTGGTGTTTGATAACCTTCGGCAGCAACGGCGCGAAGGAGCGTCTCGGCAAGTCCGAGATCCGAGAAAGTGTTCAAAAGGTTGAGAATTCCTAAACCATAGCCGTTTCAGGCGATGGTGAATGCTGGCGGAAGCTTGCGTAGATCAGCGACCGGGTTCATGTGCCAGGGCACTCGCCTCCGCAACGATCGGATCGGTGCCGAGAAAAGTCCGCGCCGCCTGACGTCAATGACAGCCCACGCGCAGCGCTGTGCGTATATAGGGCTGAGTGACGTCAGATTGCAATGGAAGGTAAAGAGCTGAGCCAACCCGCGGACGGAACGCCACGCGCCGTCGCCACTCTTGCAGCAGGAAACCGCGGCCACCAGCATTTGTCCCTGCACGAACTTCGCAATCACGGGGGCGCCCAGCGCTTCGGTAACGCCTTGTATTCGCCCCGAAATCGGGCCAGCCTTCTGGGCCCGCGCTCGACACGTACGAACTGGCGATGAATGCGGCAAAACACGGGGCTGTCCACGGAGAATGGGCGCCCCGCGAAGCGACGGTTTTGGCGGCACGATCCGGGACAGGGTTGCAACATCGTATTTTTAAAGATGGTCGGCATCGAGTTCAGGCCAGCTGGGGTGGTCTTCACGCCCCATCGACGTTGGGACGACGGTCGCGCGCTAATTTAAGCGTAGCCCAGAAGCCGGGCGGATCGCGCTAAATAGCGAGTTCTCCGTTACGCTCGGATTTTACAAGAGGTGAGACCGCCGGGCCGTCCACCGAGACTGCAATCTTTGCTGTGAACAGCGACTGGGATCCCTCCCGGACGGCGATCGACAATTGGTACTGCTCAACAGCCGGCACCATTTCCGGCAAAGAAGAAAACAGACAATCCCGCGCGTCATCAACACTGTCGAACTCCAACCCCACGTCGTCTGGTTGAAATACGCCGTTGCGATCGATATCGAAGAAGAACTGTGGCATACGCTCAGGTACCTCTGCAGTTGCGAACCAGTTGTGCTTTTTACAATAATCGAGCGGTTTCAACCGATAAAACAACTTGGAACTAATCCAAACTGGCAAGGCCTGACGGGCGCTCTGACGTTGCATTCAAGCCAACGGGTAACTATTTGCAAAATGCTTGACAGCGAAATCTGTTCCAACCGGTTTGCACATTTTGGGCAGACGCTCCGCACGCACCGAGAATGACACGATAAGAAAAAATTGCTATCTCGGTTTTCACATCGTTTGCGACGAAAAGAACTCCCCGGCGAACAAACGCGCACGCCATCAAGGCGCCGGAAGCGCAAACGGCTTACGGGCGGTTCCATGAACACCTGACCACGGCGGTTGAATGAAGAGGCCGTTCACCCTGCGAAACGCCTTGGGCAAAGGCGGCATCCGCCCTTCCGCCTCGCAATCAAAAACCCACGACGAGGATGCACCCCCCGAGACGTCCAGCCGGGTGGTCCAACATCGGTGAGCTGGTCAACTCAACCGCCGCTTCGGTTTCACTTGGATGAGCCTTGGGGGTCACAGCAGTGCCACCATGGGCGAAATTCGAGAAGAACAGGCAGGGCGAGCGCGGCAACCCGGTCAAACGAAGGGTCAAAAATGGGGTCTGGCAGACAAGTTGAACGCGGTGCGTTCCGGCTGACGCTGGAGGGGAGCGGGGAGGTCGCGAAAACACCAACGGCCTTCCAGACGGATTGGATGCTCGATCGTGCGCTGCGCGAGGCGGCGGATGACGTGGCGCATCTGGGCAACGTGATGGCGGGCTTCGTTCCGGGCGTTGAGCGGCCGCAGATCAAAGACGCGTGGCAGCCGAGGGTGGCGCACCTGGATGACGCCGAACTCATCATCCATGGCCAAGAGGTGATGCAGGCCTGGGAATTGCCGCTCATGGACCGCCTTGCCGCAGCCGTGACGCGCAAACCTCGCGATGTGCTGGAGGTCGGCTTTGGCATGGGGCTTTCCGCCACGCGCATTCTGGAGCGGGGACGCCCGCTCCTACACCGTCATCGAGTGCAACGCGGACGTGATCGAGACCTTTCAGGCCTGGCGCACGCGCTACCCGGATGTCGATATCCGCCTGATCCCGACCGTCTGGCAAGACGCCCTTCAGGATCTTGGGACCTACGATGGGATCCTGTTCGACACTTATCCCCTCTCCCAGGAAGAGGATTTGCGCAACGAGGTGGAGTTAATGGCCTACACCCATGCTGGTGAATTCTTTCCCGTCGCGGCACAGAAACTCAAACCGGGCGGCGTGTTCACCTATTTCTCCTGCGAGATCGACACGCTGAGCCGCGGGCACCAACGGTTACTCTTCGATCATTTCAACCGTTTTGCCGTCGACAAGGTGACCGGGCTCCAGCCGCCCCAGAACTGCACGGACTGGTGGGCCGACAGCATGGTGGTGGACGCCACGCGCCACTGAACCGACGCCCTTCACACACCCATGCGCCGCGGGCCACTCGTCCTTTGCCTGCAATATAAATTAAAGGACGATTTTCAGTGGTAGCCCTTGGGCCGCCGACCTCCCACACCGATCGGCCGGACGCCTTTGCCCATGAAACGCCCTATAAGACGCCCCATTGGCGCACCCGCAGCGGCTTTTGTTCGGCCAACCCGCGCGAAGTGTTCATGGCCGTGGGCCGCACGATCCTCGAAGTGCCGATGGCCCACCGGGGCCGGTGCTTCGAGGCTTTTGCCTACCGCCGCCTTCTGAAAGAGTTGTCGCGGCGGGGGTCCCTTTGGGTGTCGGCGCCGAGCCGGAACTCACCGATGCGCTCTATAAGTCAGACGTTCCCCTGCCTGAGGGGCAACCGCCGGCGCCGGGCGCGCAGTGGAGCGAGACCGATCCGCCCGCCCACGAATTTGGCCTCACCGAATTTGAGCCCGTGTTCGATGCGGCCGATTTTCTGCGGTTCGGCAAAGACATCATCGGCCAGCTGAGCCACGTCACCAACCGCGCCGGAGTGGCGTGGCTCCCGGCGTTCTTGGGGCCAGAATATCGAGTGCACGTTTTCTAGTCGCGCTCTTCGCTTGCCTACCATATCGACAGCACCATGATGCCGCTGGCGCCGGGCCGCCTCTTTATCAACCCCAATTTCGTCGACCCGGAGCGTCTGCCGGCCGCCCTCAAGACATGGGAGCTTTTGATCCCGCCGCGGCCCAAGAACAAGCCGATCGCGCTGCACGGGTTCATGAGCAACGGGATCGCCTTCAACGTCCTGTCGCTCGACGAAAAGCGGATCCCTGTGGAACGGGAGGAGACCGACTTCATCGCCGCCCTCAAGGACTGGGGTTTTGAGCCGATCCCCCGCCGGTTCAAGGAGCATTACCCCTTCATCGGCGGCTTTCACTGCACGACCCTCGACATTGCCCGAGAAGGACCGCTGGAAGACTATTCCTGAGGCTCGCCGGGCGCGCGGTTCTTGGCGGCGCCAAGAAGGCGGCGGGTGGGGAGGAGCGCGCTCCCCACCGAGCCCGCAAGGCTCGTCGGCAAGCCTCACGTGGAACGCGAAGACGCCCAGAATAAGGATCGTGCCCGGCAGATAGCCGATCACTATGGTCCGGTTCAGCGTTTCGCGGAACTCTTCGCCCAGGACGAGCAGTGCCTCGATGGGTTCCAGAGAGGGCCGCATCAACACGATCTGCGCGTTGTCGGTGGCAAGGGTGGTGGCGCCGCGCATGGAGATCGAAACATCGGCCTGTGTGAGCGCAAGGCCGTGGTTAATGCCGTCGCCCACAAAGCCCACCATCTGGCCCCTGGCCTGAAGGTCTCTGATAACGCGGGCTTTTTCCTCCGGGCGCACGCCGGCGAACGCGCCGTCCACCTTCAGCCTCTTGGCAAGGTGTTCGGTGGGCGCGCCCGCGTCGCCCGACAAAATGAGGACGGTGATCCCCCGGTCCTGCAGCGTTTTGACGAGGCTGTGGGTGCCGAGCCGCAGCTCTGCCTCCAGGTGAAGGGCGCCCGCAACGCGCCCCCCATCGCTACATAAACGAGGGAGGCGCCGGTCGCCTCCGCATCGGCCGTCCAGGCGAGCGACGCGTCCGGCAGGGGAAGGCCGAGCGAGGCCATGAATGCGGCGCTCCCCACCGCAATCTCGCGCCCGCCCGCCGACACCTGAATGCCGCGGCCGATGGTGTAAGCGGCCGCATCCGGCGCCTCGACGGCAAGGTTTTTCGCCTCCGCCGCGGCAAGGATTGCCCGGGCAATGGGATGGGTCTGGCGATGCTCGGCCACGGCGGCGGCGGCCAGCACATCGTCCTCACCGCCGGCCTCGAGGGCGTGGATTTTGGTGACCCGCGGCGTTTCGGAGGTCAGCGTGCCGGTCTTGTCGAAGATAATGGTGTCCAGCGCGGTGAGGCGCTCCAGCGAGCGGCCATCCTTGATCAAAATGCCCGCGCGCGAGGCAATGTTGAGATAGCTCAGCATGGAAAGCGGCGCGCTCAACATGCACACATTGCCAAAGCCGCCGATGAAAACGGTGATCACGCCCTTGGCGCCCGCCGTCATCAGCGCTGCCCCGCCAAGGCCGATTGAGGGGACGCTCACCGCGTCAAACACTTTTTCGCTCTGGACGGCCACATCGAGCGGGGCGCCGGATGTTTTCACCAAAAGCGCGTGGATTTGGGCCGACACCGTCTCCCCGCCGGCGCGCGTGAGTCAAATGCGCAAACGGCCGCTCAACACGACGGTGCTTGCCAAGATCTCATCGCCGGCGGCCTTTTCGCCAGGGCGCGCCTCGCCGGTCAAAACGTGCTGATCGACAAGGGCTTCCCCATCCACCACAATGCCGTCCACGGGCACCGGCGCGCCGGCCTCGGCAACGATGATATCGCCCACCACCGGTGCGTCGAAGGGGGGTCCACCGCGCTCCCCTCCACCACCAGCCAGACCTTTTCGGGCGGGTTGAGGTGGAACGCGCTCGACATTGCCGCGTGGGCGTCGCCTGGGTCCGCGCCGTGATTTTGGCAAACACAAGATAAATCACGGACCCGACGGCCGCGTAGACATAGGCCCCGATGCCGATGGCGATGAGTTCCACCGAGATCGCGATCAGCATGTATTTAAGCCGCCGCTAGGCAACGCTTTGCCGCACGTCGGACCAAATGAAAGGGGCCAGAAGGCCAACGCAGATGGCGCCGCTCAGAACGCCCAGGATCGGGGCGCCGGCCGCCGTGCCCGCGATCGCAAGGCCGGTCGCGCCGACACCCACGGCGAGTGAGCGGTTCACCGACGCTTCGGACGCGGAAACACCGTCGTCGAACTCCACCACCTGCCGGCGCCGGTCTTCGGTGACGAAAAGGGTGTCGACGTTTTCGCGCACCAAGGCCTGATAGTGGCGGTCGAGCGCTTTGGCAGCGCGCATCATCTTGTCCCGCCGCCGTCGCTTGGTGCCGGCAAGGCCGACCGCCACCAGCAAGCCAACCACAACGGTCGTCACCAGCGGCATTTTATGAACCCTTTGCAAGGCGTTTTCCGCCAGGCAGCTCGATCACGTGATCGGCGCAGCAAAAGTAGGGCTGGTCGTGGCTGGCAAGGAGGATCGCGCGCCCGCTCGCGCGCTCTTTTGCCAAAAACTCGGTGTAAAACCAGTGGCGCGAGGCGGGATCCTGGTCGGCGGCCCACTCATCAAGCACCAGAACGGGGCGGTTTTCGACGAGCGCGTGAACTAGGGCAAGGCGTTTTCGCTGCCCTTTGGAAAGGTCCACCGTCGAGAATTTGCCGTTTGTGACGCTCACCTTGTGGCCAAGGCCGACCCGGTGGAGCGCGGCCGCAATGACCGCGTCCGGCACGCTGCGGGCGCCATAAAGGCGCGGGAACACGGGCGTGTCGGCAAAGACGCCGCTGAACACGCCGTGGTCCGTGAAGGGGGTGAGGGGCACACCGTCGGCGTGCACGGTGCCGGCGGTTGGCCCGTAGAGGCCGCAAATGGTGCGCAGCGCCGTTGATTTGCCGCTGCCGTTCTCACCCACCAAAAAACACGCTTCGCCCGGGCGAAGGTCAAGGGTGAGGGGGCCGATCGCGGCCGGCTCGCGCCCCGGCGACGGCGCGTGGGCAAAGGTGAGATCGGTGATGGCAAGGCCGCGTTCCAGCCGGCGCGGCGCAGGCGGTGGCGCGGCAGGGGCGGGCGCTGCGGTGCGCGCGGCTCCGATGACGTCGCCGATCCGCTCCATGGCGCGGATCGCGCGGGCAACCCGCGGCAGGCGCCCCAACACGATGGTGGGCACCAGAACGATGCAGATCGCGGCGACGCGGAACTGATCATCCAGCGCATAGGCCGTGTTGGCCGCCACCACCACCACCGCAAGAAGGATAATGAGGTGCGCAAAACAGCACAGCGCATAAAGCCCGCCCGTCATGAAGGTGAGCCGCGCCCGGGACCGCGTGGTGGCGACAAGCTGGCCTTTGAGATCGGTGACAAGCGCCACACGCCGCTTTGCGTTGAGGCGCACCTCGGCAAAGCCCAAAAGCAAATCGTCGATGCTGTCATCAAGCGCAGCCCTACCGGACTGAAGCGCCCGGTCCGCATCAAGCTCGAACCGTGTCACGAGAACGGCGATGGCAAAAAGCGCGAGCGTTGCGGCAAGCGTGATGAGGCCGAGGAAAATGTCGATCACCATCAGGCCGATTGGCGTTGCGATGGCGATGCTGAGAAGGAGCATTTCTCGGGTGGCCTCGTGGATGGTCTCAAACACCACCCGGGCCCCCGACGCTGCGGCATGTTCAAGCTCGGCCGTCGCACCCTCTTGAAGGTCGATGAGCGGGCGCGTGTCGATGGCCTCCACCACGCCCATCCGAATGTCGGTCATGATCTGTGTGGAGATCGCAAGGATCTTTGCGGCCAGCTGGTCGGTCACATAGGCATAGGCGACCACAAGCGCGGCGGCCGCAACCACGCCGACCATCGAGATATCCCGGCCGAACTCGGCAATCAGGATGAGCATCGTGACCGGGAAAAAGCCGGCAAGCGCCGTTGCACCGACAAGCAAGATGAGGCGCCGGCGGTCGTCCCGGCTGAAGGAGAGCGCGTTCATGGCAACGGCTCGTCGGGGTGTTTTACAATGCCCCCGGCCATCTCGATCACGCGATCGGCGTGCGCGCGATACTGGTCATCGTGGGAGACGGCAATCACGAGGCGCCCGTCGGCTTTCAACTCCGGCAACAGCGTTTCATAAAACCACCGCCGGAAGCCTGGCGATTGGTCGGCAGTCCACTCATCCAAGAGAAGGATGGGGCGGTTTTCCGCAAGCGCGACGCCGAGGGCAAGGCGCTTTCTCTGCCCGCTGGAAAGCGCGCGGGTGGAAAACGTGTCGCCCAAAAGTTGGACATCTTGGCGAAGGCCAAGCCGCTCGATCCACGCGGTGAGTGCGGCGCGCTCGCCCTCCGTGGCGCCGTGGGTTTTGTGGAAGAGGTGATAGTCGGAAAAGACGGTGGCAAAGAGGGTTTGGCGCTCTGAGGCAAGTCGCGGCCGGCCATCGGCCATGACGCGCCCTGCATCCGCCTCCAACAGACCCGACAGGACGCGCAGCATCGTGGTCTTGCCCGACCCGTTGTTGCCGAACACGACGGTGGTTTCCGGGCGATCGAAGCCAATGTTGAGCGGGCCGATCGCAAACGCACCATCGGGATAAGCGTAGCGCGCCTCCTCGAAGGTGAGGGTTTTGGCGTTGTGTGCCGGTGCGCCGTCCGCCTGCGTCTGGCTGCCAAGAATTTTTGAAAGGGCATCGATCCGCAGGCGCGCATCAATGCCGAACTGGATCGTATCGGCCGCGATGATCGCGTAATTGAGCGACACGAAGCAGAAGATGAGGCCTAAACTCGCAAACATCGCGGTCACCACATCGTGGGTCGCAAAGAGGAACGGCTGGCTTGCCGCGCCGATGACCATGAACGTGACGCGAAAGAGCACGAGCCTGCGGATGAAGACGGCCCCCGCGATGAGCCGGAGGCGGCCTGCCGCAAGGATCGCCGGGCGCAGCGCACTGTTGCGATAGTCGGCCGCGCGGGCGCGGTTGAGGCGAAAGTCGGCCCCCGCGGCGTGAAGCGCCCCAATGCGATCTGCGACGCGATCGTCGGCGGCAAGGGCCTCATGGATGGCGTCCTTGGCCATGACCATCATTGTCCGCTCCGCGACCGAGACGGCCAAAAGGACAATCAGCATGATGGAGCCGACGGCGGGCGCGAGGGCAAGAACGACGGCAAACACCAAAACCGCCGTGACGACGGCATGCCAAAAGAGGCCAAGGGTCCCCCCCGCGGAGGCCGCCGCCTCCACATCCACCGTGAGCGCGGTGCGAAGGCGCGCGGGGCCGATGGCATTGACCGCGTCAAAGCGGGCGCCGGCGATGCGGTCCACAAGGTCAAGGCTTGCGGCTGTGCCGACCTCGCGTCCCACCTGGATGGAGAGGGCCGTTGAAAGGCCCGTCAGCGTCACCGCGATGATGAGAAGGCCTGCGACGAGCCACACATGCTCAATCAGCAGCGAAGGTTCCAACGGCGCCCCCGCATGGCGCGCGAAGAGGACGATGAGCGTCACCTGCGCGACCGCTCCCACGACGAGGAGCGCGGCCACGATGGGTAAGGTGAGCGGCGCCTCGCGCACCACCGCGCGCACAAAATCGAAAAAATCCGTCACCCGGCCACCCCGCTCGCCCCTTTTGGCGACACAGGGCCCAAGGGTTGATAAAAGGGCGGTGAGAGAAACGGCGAGGCGATGACATGACGACGGACGCCGCGCCCCTTTCGCCAACACATGACCCGCCAACGCATCACGCGCCAACGCTCAGTCGCACGGTGGCAACCCAGCGCTTTGGTCGCGCCCGCAAACGGAACCCGCGCCGCCTGGCGCTCATCGCCGTCGTCCTTCTCCTGGTCCTGGCGGTCCTGCTTTACGACCGGATGTTCATCGTCATCCGCGCGGGCGAGGCGGGGGTGCAGTGGGACCGCTTTGTGGGGACGGAGATCGAGCGGGTCTACGGCGAGGGGCTCAACATCATCAGCCCGCTCAACCGCATGTACATCTACGAGGTGCGCAAGCAGATTGTCGTCAAACCGTTCTCGGTCTTGTCCGCCGAGGGGCTTCGGCTCGACCTTGATATCGCGATCCGCTTTCGCCCGGTCTACCGCTATTTGGGGCTTTTGCATGAGCGGATCGGGCCCGAATACGTGACCCGCGTCGTCGCCCCGCAGACCGAATCGGTGCTGCGCCGGCAGCTCGGCTCCGCCACCGCCGAGGCGATCTACACCAACAAGGACGACATCGTCACAAAAGCGGTACTTTTGGCGATGGATGAGGTGGGCCGCAACTTCGTCGACATTGAGGACATCATCATCCGCTCCATCAAGCTGCCGGAGGTCGTGCGCCGGGCAATCAACGACAAGATCCGCCAGGAGCAGCTTTTGAAGTCGTATGAGTTCCGCGAGGCCGTCGCCACTAACGAGGCGGAGCGCAAACGGATCGAGGCGGCGGGGCGGCGAGACTATCAGGCGCTCGTTAATGAGAGCCTGTCGGATCGTCTCATCACCAACCGCGGCATCGAGCTCATCAAGCGCAATGCTGAGACCGCAACGCCCAAGACCCTGGTTCTGGGCGGGCAGGATGCGGCGGTCTCCCTCTTCGTGTCGCCTGATCAGACGGCGGAGACGACGACGGCCCCTGAGGCCGGCGACCTCGAGGCGGTTTTGCCGCGCGCGCCAAACCCTTGAGGGAGGGGCAAGCGCCACGACTTGCTTCCGCTCACGCGCCATCGGTTGCCTTGCGCAAAGGGCTGCGATGGCGCCTCACCAGAAGGGTGATGACGATGCCGAGCGCGAGGGCCGAAAGGGCGGTGATCGCCCACAACCCATAGGGCACCGTCCGCGCGCGCTGGAGGGCAAAGTCGGAAAAGCGGACTTCTGCGGCGTGCGGGATGGCGCCGAGCGGTTCGCTGAGGGTGAGGGTGCCGGCGTCCGGTTCGGCGATGAGGGCAATGGCGGACCCTGTTGCGGCGCCGATCACGTGGAGCGCGCCCTTGTCGCCGCCGAAGGAGGTGGCGGGCCCGCTCTCACCAAGGGCGAACCATTGTTCGCGCGCCGCAAGACTGCGGCACGACGTGGCAAGACCTGGCGCGGCAAGGCACCCGGTGGCGGCGATCTCGCCGGGGCGATCCCAACCGAGGGCCGGGGCGGTGGCGCTCTCCGGCGTGCGCATCGCGCGTTCTCCGGATGGGGTTCGCTCCAAGACGCGAAGACGGTCGGTGCCGGCCAGGATGACGGCGGTGTCTTGGCCAACGGGGCGGTCTTGCAGCGCGTTTGCAAGGCCGTGAAGGCCGCCCGTTCGTTCGGCCGCGCGGCGAAGGTCGAGCGCTGCGCCGGAGAGTGGGGCCGCCTCGGCGGGTGTGAGGTCAGGCCGGGCGGGGCCGATCAGCGCGCCCGCCACCCCGTCCGCCGTCAGGACCGAAAGGGCCCCCAGGAAGCCGGCCGGGCCAAAGGCGGCAAAGTCGTCTCCGTGGACGGTCAGCGCAAAAAGGGGTTTTGCCGCCTCGCTCGTCGCACCGTCATATTGGACGGCAAGCGTTGTGCGCGGCACGCCCTCGCGCGCGCGGGTGCCATAGGCGCTGCCGGCGATGAGGTCGGAGACGTCCGGCAGAAACTGGAAGAGCCACAGCTCGTCCGCCGAAAGGCGCCCGTCGCCAAGGTTTGAGACGCTGACGACGTTGAGGCCGCCGGCAAGGCCGTTCATCTCCGCCCGCACCGTCGCGGACGTGTTTGCGATGGCCGCCGGCAGCGGGCCGGCAACGAGGGCATCAAACTGGGCTTGGGTCAGCGTGGCAGCGAGGATCTCGTCCTTAACCCGGCCGATGTCGGGGTGGTCGCGCAGGATGAGTTCGGCAAGGTGCTGCCCCTTGGGCGCGCCTTCAAGGCCCGCGGGGAGGCGGTAGACCGCAATGTCGGCCTTTGCGACGGACGCGGCGAGGATGGCGGCCAACCCCGCCGCCAACCCCTTCATCACGACGGGGCCGCGGCGGACTTTGGCGTGCCGACGCGCGACAAGAGGCGGTCCATCAACCCGATCGCCGCGCCAAGGGCGAGTGCACCGCCGAGCGCAAGGAGGACAGTGGACATCGCCGAGACCATTGCACCGGGCGAGCCCACCGTTAAAAGGCCGGACGCGCCGAAGACGCCTGTCGAGAGCACCGCCGTCACCCCGCCGGCGCCAACGGCAATGGCAAGGTCGAGATGCCCATGGGCGTCCTCGCGCAGGGTGCGCAGCAGGAAGAAGATGCCCGCCGCGACAAGCCCATGGAGAAGGCCGATCTCCACCGAGAGCGCCATCGGCTGGAGGGTCGCGACCGCGCCAGCGAGCGCTGCGGCAAGGGCCCCGGCCGTCACATCGCCGCCCCCAGGCCGGATGGTGAGCGCCACCAGAGCAAGCGCCGCCCCGCCGACGCTGCCCGCAAAAAAGCTCTGGAACGGCGCGTCCACCGTGCCGCCCGCCACCGCCATCAGCGCCCCGAACCAGGCAAAGGCCATGGCGGGATAAGCAAAAACGCGCATCGCGCCTGACGCCGATGCGGACGGGTCTTGCCCCGCCATGCGCGCCACCGTGAGGGCGGTGACGCCGCACAACACGGCGATGGCACCGAGCGCAGACGCCCCGCTCGCGATGAAGGGGACAAGGCCGGCCGCTGCCGCCGTCGCGGCGGCGCCGACGACAAGCGCGGCGAGCACCAGCGCGAGGGGCGGAAGGCTGGCGCGAAGGGGGGAGAGCGCCACCGCCGTTGCCGCCACCGCAATCAGCGCGAGGCCGCCGGGGGGCACGGCCGATCCCGCCGCAAGCACCGCCTCGTTGGCTGCGCCCGGGAGCAGCGCACCATCGGAGAGCGCCACGAAAGTAAGCGCGGCAAGACCGCCCCCAAGGAGCGCGGCAAGGGCAAAGCGGCTGGCGCTCGCCCCGGCCCCTTGCAGGAAGGCAACGGCCGCGAGCACCGAGAGGAGCGAGAGGGCAAGCGCCGCATCCCGCCCGCCAGAACTCGCCTCAGCCGGCTGCGGTTCGCCCTCCTCGGCGCGCTGGCCACGCGTTCCCTGGAAGCGCAGGAGGCGGAGCGAGCGCTCGATCCTGTCGAAGCGCTCGGCAATCTCGTCAAGCCGCGTCAGGATGGCGAATTGCTGGACGGCGTTGTCCTCAATGCGCGCCTGCTGGCTTTTGACCGTCTCCTCGGTGAGCGTGATTTGTTCGGCCACCCCATCGACGCGCAGCGCAATGGGGTCCATCCGCTCAAGCTCCGCCGTCAACCGCTGGGCTTGATCGGCGATCAACTGCCGCTCCTGGTCAACGCTTTCGGCAAGCGCTTTCAGGCCCTGGTCGAGCCCGTCCACCTGCTGGCGCAGGATGATGAGCAGTTCCTCGGGGCTCGGCTCGGGCAGCGCCTCAGTCGCATCACCCTCGGCGGCGGGTGCGCTCGCCTCGGCGGGGGGCGGGTTGGTCGCCTGGCTGGCGGCGGGCAGGGGCGTCAGCGCAACCAGAAGTGCGAGGAGGAGGCCCGGCCACCGGCTCATCGGGGCAAAGCCTTGCGCGGGTCGGAGGCCAGGACGAACAAAAGCCCGATGGCCGGCGTGAAGAGGATCGAGGCGAAGAAATAACCCCAGCCGCCCCATTTGCGGTTTCGCCCAAACCAAGCCACAAGCGCGGCCGCCAGGATGTAGATCACGACCATCGCGAGCTGTTGCAGGATCATGAAAACGCTCCGCTATTGATCATCGTCGGCAAGGACTTGTGAGGCTGCCATCACCGCAACGGGGGGCAGGCGAATGGACATGTCTTCAAAGGCGCCAAGGTCGATGCTGATGGCCGGGAGCTTCGACAGCTCTTCAGAGAGGTCCCGCACGCGCTTTCCCACCAAGAGGCCCTGGAAGCGGATGGCGGTGCGCGGCTCGGTAAGGTCGATCCCAGAACCCTCGATGGCGAGCGTCAGCCCAAGGTCGGCGTCGAGCGTCTCGTCAACGGCGAACGTTGGCACTGTAAAATCGCGCAGCGAGCGGTTGAGCCGGCGCATGTCGGGCGCGTCATCGCTCTGCGGTGCGGTCACGAAGACCGCGTCCACCGATCCTGTGAGGTCGCTGTAGCAGGTCAAAACGCGGCGAAAAATCTCTGAGCGTCCCACGAGCGCATCGCCCTCGGCGGGCTCCTCGTTGGGCGCGGCGCCCTCATCGCCAGGCGCCTCCGCCCGTGGCGCAACACACACGTCGAGCTCAAAACCATATTGTTTGGCGGCGGTGCGGGCCAACGTGATTGTCGTCGTGGTTGTGGGGGTCTGAAGATCGACCACACCCAGCCTGTCGAATTTCAAGATGTCCTTCGCAACGCCGACCCAGGAGATTTTGTTGCGCAAGCGCTCGTCAAGGTCGGCCAAGGTGTCGGTTGTGAGTTCGGCCTCGTTCGCGGCGGCCTCAACCGCCTGATCAGCAACCTCTTCGGCCGAAGACACGTCATCCGTCGCGCTGAGCACCGTTTCGCCAAGGTCGATCGTTGTCTCGAAGGGGCGCAGCTTGAAGGGGATGATGATGCCGGGAAGAGCCGCCTGGCGCCCATCTCGCAGGACCTGGAAGCGGTAGCTTTTCCCCTGGATCTCGCCAGACTGGTTGAATTGCTGGAGGCCGGTGACCCCCATCACGGGCGCGGTGAAGTGTGCAACGGCGGACAGGACCGTGGGCTCCGTGCTGCCGGCCCGCTCGGCGATGGTGGCGAAGAGGCGCATGGAATCGTAGCCCTGCGCGGCGCCCGCCCCCGGCTCCTCCCCAAACGCCTCGCGGAACGTGCGCCGGAACCGAAAATTGCGGCGGGTGCGCTCGCGCTCCGCATAGGTCACCGGCGTCACGGTGAGGTTGCCGGCCCGCCGGGCCTCCGCCGCAAGGTCGCCGGTTGCCAGATGGTCGGAGCCCAGGATCGGCTTGTTGTGACCAAGTTCGCGCAGCTGGGTGAGGAGCGTTGCGCCGGACGCGGTGTCGGTCGCCACATAGACGGCGTCGAATGCGATCGCGTTGAGATCGCCCACCACGTCACGATAGTTTGTTTCGCCCTGAAAGAACGAGCCGCGAAAGGCGATGTCGATCCCTTGCTTGCGCGCCTCGTCCTCAAACAGGAAGGCGACGCTGCGGCTATACTCATCGCGCGAGTGGAGGACAACGATCCGCCGATAGCCGAAGAGCGCGGCAATGCTTGCGGTCTGCTCGGCCATCACCTGCGCATTGGGCACCATCTGCAGGACATAGCGCGGGCCGTAGACGGTGAGCCGCGGATCGGTGGAGAAGGACGGAAAGAAGAGGATGCTGGACGCCTCGTAGACCACGGAGGCCGCCACCGCGAACTGTGAGCGCGCGTGCCCCATGACGGCCGACACGCTGGGGTCTGCGGCAAGCGCGGACGCGTCGCCAAGGAGCCCTCTGAGGGTGGTGGCTTCCGCCACCACGCGCACCTCGAGCGGGCGGCCCAACACGCCGCCTTCCGTGCCGTTGATCTCGGCGGCCGCCAGTTGTGCGCCCAGGACGAAGCGCGGTCGCTCGGGATCATCGATGACGGCGACCACCACCGGGCCCTCACCATTGCCGGCATAAATGCGCCGCGCCTCGGTGAGTTCGGCATAGGACCCCACGCAGCCGCCAAGGGCGAGCGTTGCGGCAAGGACGAGGGCGCGCATCACTGCGGGGCCGCCGCGGTGTCGGCGGTGGTCTCGTCAGGGGTCCCGTTCGCGGCCGCCTCTTCCGGAGCGGGCGGCGGGTCGGGGGCGATCGGGAAGGGAAGGCCATCCTCGCCGCCAACGATCAGGACCCGCGCGCCTTCAGAGGTCACGAGCGCTTCGGTGGCGCGCAGCGATTCATATTCTAAAAAGCGCTGCGTCAGCGTTTCATCGAGCCGGGCGTTGTAGTCGCGAAGGCCGGTGCCCTCGATCCGGAGCCGTTCGGCCTCGCGCGCGGCCGTCTGCAACACGAACGTGTAGGTGTTTAAAAGTTCCTTTTGCGCAAGCTTGTCTTCGATCGCCGCCTTCACCGGGGCCGGCAGGGCGATGGAGCGGATCACAATGTCGTCCGCGATCACGAAATTGCGGCCCACCTCATCGCGCGCAAGCCGCAGCGCCTCGCTCAGAAAGCCGCCTGCGTTGGTATAAATGTCTTCGGCGCTGTGGCTCGACAGTTCCCGGCGCAGGACCGATTCCACCTGCGGCAGCACCACCCGGCGCGGATACTCTGGGCCGATCTCACGGTGCAACAGGCCCACCTGCTCCGGATCGGGCTGATAGCGCACGGTGAGGTTGATCTCGACCGGAAGCCCGCGGTTCGACAGCACCGTGAACGAATGATTGATGGTTTGCTTGCGCATTTCATAGCGCACCATCGTGTTCCACGGCTGCACGATGTGGAGCCCTGGCTGGAAGACGCGCCCGGTCTCGGTGCCGTAGAAGAAGCGATAAAGGACGCCGGCGGTGCCCGCTTCGATCGACACCATGATGCGAAAGAAGAACACCGCGACGAGGAGGACCGCAAGGCACAGCCCGATGAGGGCAAACGCGAGCGAGCCGCGCTTGGCTTTGCGCAGCGCCCTGCGGGAGCGCACGGCAACGGGCGCCACGGGGCGCTCGGCGGCGATCTCAGCGGTGGTTTGGCTGGACAGCACGGCTTGGCCGCCTCTCAGCGCTCGGGCGCGCTGTTCACAAGGGTTGGTGTTTTAAAGAGGCGGCGGCCCCTCAAAGGCCGGCGCCCCTGGCGGCGTCAGGCGGGCGTGGTGTCTGCCGCGGGGGCAGGCGCCGGCTCGGACGCATCTTTCTCATTTTTGCGCAGGCTTTTTGCGAATGTCTTGCCCTGGGCGAGCAGCTCCTTGAAGCGCGCTTTCACAGCCGGGCCCTTCAAGGTCGCGACCGTTCCGCCGGACGCCAGATGCTCGGCATAGAGCCGCCCGGTGGCATAGGTGGTCGCCCCGCCGACGAGGATCACACCGGCCGCCCCCGTCATCGAGCCAAGGCCGGGCACGGATTTTAGAAGGCTCGCCGCCGACGCACCGACCCCCACAGGAACTGCGCCGCCAATGAGGCTGATGACGATCTTGCGCGCCGCATCGTCGGAGAAGGGCACATCGTAAAGCTCTGAAATTTTAGCCATCATACGGATCTGAATGCCGACCACCGCCACCAGATCGAAGATCGGCACAGGCACGACACCCACCGCCATGGAGGCGATGACGTGGTTTTTCACGATGCCATCGACCTCATAGTCGCGGGCAACGTCTTCCGCCTCAACGGCAACCGTGCCGGCGGACGCGTCCTGTGTGGGGGGGACGGCACCGACGGCATCAGTGCTCTCAATCGAATTGGTGTCGCTCACCACTCACCTCAGGCCTTGTGCAATTCGTATCTCAGAACCACCGCGTCGCACGAGCCGTACGCTATTTTAAGCTAGATCACAATTCGGCCATGAATCGGCCTGGGTGCTGCGACCGCGTTTTGCGCCGCTTGAGCCCGCGTGAACAGCAGTGCTCCGCGCCCGCGCGTGGCGCATCAACAGCGCACCGGCCGATCAGGCCGCTCGCGCGAAAAACCGCACCGAAGACACAACCCAACCTTTGGCTTTTTCCGAAGTGCACCCGTTTGGCGCGCGGCGAGCCAGTGCTTGATGGCACGCAGAAAGTGCTGGCGGATAAATTGATCGGAGCACCGTAATGCGTGAGGTCAACGCCGCCACTTTGAGAGCAAAGTCGTCCTGTCGTTTTTTGCTGGTCGTCCATGCGCACCACAGATAGCGACACGCCGACCCTACTGGTCCGATCCATTCAGTTCGATCCCCTAGGGCGGTTCTCGATCGAATGGAATCATTTGATCGAGAAAAACCGCCCGCTTTTCAGAGGATCGGGCATTTTTCTCGCGCCGTATGCGGCGCGAAATGCCCTAGTTTCTTGTTTGATGGATCAGCTTGTCCAAATGTTTGAGTGTGTTACCCGAGGCGTCACGCCCGGGCCACCGGCAATCAAATGTTTGTGCCGATCCACCAGGTGTTTCGTCCCGGAGTGTGATGGTAGGGTCCCAACACCGCAAGAGAGGGACGCGCTATGGGCCCGATACTCCACGGGGGCGGGGGGCACCATTGCGCCGGGCGCATGGCGTTGTCGGCCGTAAGCCGCACCTGAAAAGGCGCGGCACACGGGTTTGCGGTCAGTTGATCTCTTGGACCTTCATGACCAGCTCGCCCCAGTTGCGCTGGTTCTCAATGTCGTGCTCGAGGCCCTGCTCGTCGGCGAGGGTGAAGCGCTTGATCGCCGGGGTTTTGCTTGTGGCTTGGTAGAGCCAGTAGGCCTCGGCCTTCAGCGCATCATCAATTGGGCGGTCGATGGATTCGTAGACCATCTGCTTGCACGCGTTGATGGAGTGGGCCGGGAATTGTGCGATCCGTTGCGCGAGGGCGTCGACGTGGGGGCCGATCTCGCCCGGCTCAAGCGCCTTGTTGATCGTGCCGAGGCGCTCGGCGTCATCGGCATCATAGTCCTGGGCGCTCAAAATGATTTCGAGCGCTTTGCCAAGGCCCGTTTGGCGGGCCATGCGCGAGGCACCGCCCCCGCAGGGCAAGATCCCCATGCCGACTTCCATCTGCATGAACTTGAATTTTCCGCGGGCGGCGAAACGCATATCAAGGGCAAGCGCAAGCTCGTGCCCACCACCGCGGGCAAAACCTTCAAGCTTGGCAATTGTTGCTTGGGGCACCTTGCTGATGCGCTCGCACACGGCCTGAAGGTCGAGAAGTTGGGCGTCCTCGCGCGAGACGGCCTCTTCGGACATGTCCTTGAGAAGCTCGGTGTCGTAGTGGCAGACCCAGATCTCCGGGTTGGCGGACTGGAAGACAACCACTTTAACAGTGCGATCGCGCTCCAGGCGCATGGCAAGACTGTTGAGATCGGCCAACATTTCTTGGCCCTGAACGTTCACCGAGCCAAAGTCGAAGGTGACGGTCGCGATCGCATCCTTCACATCGACGGTGAATGTCTGAAAATTGTCGTACTTCATGCTGTGCCTCAGCGTCGCGCGGGCGCGAGGGGCGCCGGCGTTGGGTGATGGTCCATCAGGCGCCGCGTCGGGTGCGCCGTCTGATGAGACACAGCTATTCAATCGTGGATCAGGATAAAGCGGCTCTTTTTGAATTCAGTTTATGGAATTTGCGTAGAAACCTGGCCGGTGGAGCGTGATGTTTCGCGCACCGGCCGGTTTCCGGGCCCCAACGGCGATCAGGATAGGCCGGAGATCTCGGCCAGCGCCTTCATGATCGCCTCCACGTGCGCGGGGTTCGATGCGGACGGGTCTGGCGCGCCGAAGCGACCAGCGTCATTGTCAAAGTATCGCCCGCTCGCATCGGCGAACTGAGGGTCGAGCGCGAGGCGCAACAAGATGTCCGCACCGACGTTCAAGTCATTCCCATTGATTCCAAAACCTTCTTTCACCATCTTTGACGCCAGAAGGGAGCCGGGGTTGACGGCAATCACAGCGGGACCGTCCGGCAGTTTGCGGGCAAGACTGGATGACCATACGGTGATGGCAAGCTTGCTTTGGGCGTAGGCGTCCATGTCGGCCATCCGTCGATAGCTTGTCATGGCAGACACATCCACGGGCGCCTGCGCGGCTGACGACAGGTTCACAATGCGCCCATCCTTCGGGATGATTGGCAGAAGACTGAGCGCCAGAACGTACGGGGCGATGGTGTTGACTTCGAACCGAATGTCCCGCCCCGCCTCGGTCTTTGTGTGGGGCGTTTTGAGGATGCCGGCGTTGTTGATGAGCACATCCAGCTGCGCTTGATCGTCCCGCACAGCGCGGGCCATCCCCGTCACATCGTCGGGCTTGCTAAGGTCCGCGCGGTAGGTTTTGGGCGCCCCGCCCACCGCCTTTGCCGCCTTAGCGAGCTTTTCGTCACTCCTCCCGTGCAGGATGAGTGTGTGGCCCTTTTCGGCGAGTTTTTGTGCGGTCAGAAGGCCGATGCCATCTGTTGATCCGGTGATCAGAATTGTCTTGGACACGGGTGTTTCTTTCACAAGCTGAAATCGGGAAGAAGGGCGTCGGCGATTTGCTTCATCGCGTCCTCAACGTTTCCTTGGTGGAAGCGAAGGTTCAACGCCACGTGGTTGATGCCAAGCTTTTGAACGTCGCTCAGATACTGCCGGAGGAACGTTGTGCCTGATGAAAAGCCCAAATGTATCGGGCGCGGCTTGGCATTCGGGTCTGGTTGGAGGTCAACGTAGAGGGACTGGACGACCGGCTTGTCGGGTTCGCCAGCGTCGGCGACGCGGCGGCGGTAATCGGCGACCACGCGGCCCTGGGCGTGTGGATCGCGCGGGTAGGTGATCCAGCCGTCGCCGTGTTGCGCCACCCAGTCGGGCGGTTGCCGTGAGCCACCGGTGATGAGGAGGGGCAACCGCCCGCCCACCGGTTTGGGCAACAGATCCGCCCCGCCGGCCAAGGTTCCCTGCTCGGATCTCAGATCCGGATAGTCGTCCGCCATCGCGCGGATGTATTGAATGCTGTCTTGGAATCTCTCACCGCGGCTGGCAAAGTCCATCGCCATCGCCGGATACTCTTCAGGCCGGTCGCCCGAGGCAACACCCAGAAGAAGCCGGCCCCCTGACAAAACGTCTGCGGAGGCCGCCGCCTTGGCGACATGGAGCGGATGGCGCAGCGGCAGGATGACGGACGCCACCCCCAGCCCGACGGTCCGCGTCGCACCGGCGAGCAGGCCCAGATAGACAAACGGGTCAAATGTTTGCCCCGCGTCTCCGAACGAGGGCACGTTGAGAGGGACGTCCCGCAGCCAAAGCGCCGCAAAGCCCAGATCGTCCGCGAGTTGTGCGCGTTCGATATGCCGCTCGAGGGTTGGCGTTGGGCTGTGGCCATGGGCCTCCACCGGGGTGACCAGCCCCAGCGTCAGCCGGTTGGGTTGGAAGGCCGCGGCAAAGGCGCGGTTGATCTTTGAAAAACGCGTGGTTGTGTCCAGCATGGCTCAATAACGCACCAGCGTGCGGCTCCCGATACTTTTGCGCACGCGTAAGATGCTTTCATCCTCAACCATATCGATGGCGCTGTGGCCGATGGAAGCCAGCCCGCCATTGTCATAAATGTTGAAGATCGCCACCTCATCGGGCGTCATCTTGGATTGGTAGACCCATTCGTGGCTCCGGCGCGCGCTGAGCCCCATGATGTGGCCCCGGCGGTCCGGGTAGATGAGGTCGATCAGGATCCAGTCCTCCGGCGCGACGGTGGACGGACGCACAAACCCCAGCGGGGCAGAGTTGATGGCAGCGCCAACCGGACGCCACACGTTGATGAAGGCATAGCGCCCCCGCGCCCATTCCGCGGCGCGCTCAGTGCCCAAAATGTCGACGAGCCGCTTTTGCGCGCCCTCTGCGCTATAATCGCTGTGGACGTTGCGCGCGGGTTTGCGGTCAGAGTTGGGGTCATCCTCGCGCACGGTGTGGTCAAAGACGACCACCTCCTTGGCGCCCAACGTTGCCGTCAAAAGCGTTCTGAGCTCAGAATCATAGGTTGCGGTCCAGCCCTCTGCGGCAAAATCCGTGACGGCGCTGGGCGCGGTGTGGAAGGCGACGCTGTCATGATCGAACGTGACGGTGGTGCCGGCGTGCACGTCGTTCACCTGCACCGTTGTGGGCGCAAGTTCGGGCGCAATCAGCCGCCCGACCACGCCGCCGGCGTCAATCTCAAACGCCTGACGCTCCGGTTTGTGGACATGGTAATTGACGGTTCCTTCGCGTGCCATGGCCGGCCTCCCGTTGGCGTAAACCCCTGCGCTCCGTCATTTGACCATTGAACTGGCCGCATAAACCGCCGAACTTCGTATTCTCAATTCGGGTTTTGCAGATAGTTTCATGGACACTGATGCCCTCCGCCTGTTTGTCCTCGCCGCCGAAAAGCTGAACATCAGCGCCGCGGGGCGCGACCTTGGGCTGGCGCCTGCCGTGTCCAGCGCGCGCCTTGCCAAGCTGGAGCAGACGGTGGGCGCCGATCTTCTCCACCGGTCGACCCGAAAAGTCTCCCTTTCGCTGGAGGGGGCCGAGTTCTTGCCCTTCGCGCGCGAAATCTTGGCCCAGGAGGAGGCGGCGATGGCCGCGCTCGGCAAGGGCGAGGCGCACCCGTCCGGCACGCTGCGGTTCACCGCGCCCAGCACCTTCGCGCAGCTCTATATTGCGCCGCTGCTGCCCCAGTTTTTGCGCCGCCACCCGGGCATTACCTTGGATTTTCGCCTTTCGGACACGGCGTACGATCTCATCGAGGGGAGCTTTGATCTGGCGCTTCGCAGCATGGTGCTGGCCGATTCAAGCTTAAAGGGCCGCAAGCTCGCCGATGACGTGCGGATCCTCTGTGCCTCGCCCCAATATATCCGCGAGGCCGGCGCCCCAAAACACCCGGACGATCTCTCAGGCCACCATCTGATCGCCTTCAAGGACCACGCGCCGCGGGCGCTGGTCGGCCCGGAGGGGGCGAGCGCGGCCTTTGACCCGCGCAACTCCCCCGGCCGGTTGATTGTTGATGATGGCCTCAGCCAGAAAATCGCAACGCTCAACGGCGCAGGGATTTCGCTGAATTCGCTGTGGAGCGTTCACGGCGAATTGCGCAGCGGGGCGCTGGTCACGGTGCTGCCCGGGTGGCGCGCACAGGCTGAGACGGCCCTTTGGCTCGTCTATCCGCGGTCCAACGTTGTCTCCGTGAAGGTGCGCGTCTTCTTGGATTATCTGCTTGAAACCATCGACGGCCGCGCCTGGGCCGTCGATTGAGAACCGGCGGGTGATCAAGCGGCGTGCTCAGCTCGTGTGGTGCACCGCCTGCAACCCGTAAACCGGGGTTGGGATGCCTTCCATCCGCGCCTTGATCTGCAGGGCGAGGAACTGGGAGTAATGGCGCGACTGGTGCAAGTTTCCGCCGTGCATCCAAAGGTTTGGCACGTTTGTGGGCTTCCACATGTTGCGTTGTTCGCCCTCCCAAGGGCCGGGGTCTTTGGTGGTGTCGGACCCAAGGCCCCAGCATTTGCCGAGCGTGTCGGCCATTTCTTGGCCCATAAGGTCCGCCACCCAGCCGTTCATGGAGTTGTAGCCGGTGGCGTAAACCACGAGATCGGCCTCAAGATGCGTGCCGTCGTCCAAAACAACGCCCGTCTCGTCAAGCATTTCGACCTGGCCGCGCTTCAGCTTCACTTCACCGTCGATGATGAGCTGACTGGCGCCAACATCAATATAGTAACCAGACCCGCGGCGCAGGTATTTCATGAAAAGCCCGCTCTCGTCATCGCCCCAGTCGAGCCAGAAGCCGGCCTTTTCGAGCCCGTCGTAAAAGTCTTTGTCCCGCTCCTTCATCGCCGCATACGCGGGGATCTGGAATTCGTGGAGGATCCTGTAGGGGAGGGACGCAAAGATGAGATCGGCTTTCTCAGTCGTCATCCCCGCGCGCACGGCCCGCTCGGAGTAAAGATCGCCGAGCGCAATATCCATCAGCGTGTCGGAGCGCACGATGTGGGTGGACGAACGCTGCACCATGGTGACATCAACGTCCGCCTCCCAGAGGGCGGCGCAAATGTCGTGGGCGGAGTTGTTGGAGCCGACGACCACGACCTTCTTGCCGACCCACCGGTCCGGCCCCTCATGCTCGCACGAGTGCTGTTGCACGCCCTTGAACGTTTCCATGCCCGGAAAATTTGGCATCCGCTTCTTGCCAGACATGCCGGTCGCCATGATGAGGTGCGTTGGCTGCAAGACCACCTCTTCGCCGTCACGGTCAACAACGAGGGTCCACTTGCCGGTTGCTTCGTCAAAACTGGCGCTCTTCGCCGTGGTGCGCGTCCAGTAGTTCAGCTCCATGACCTTAGTGTACATTTCCAGCCAGTCGCCAAGTTTGTCCTTTGGCGAAAACACCGGCCAGTTCTCGGGAAACTTGATGTACGGCAGATGGTCGTACCAAACCGGATCGTGCAGGCAGAGGGACTTATAACGGTTGCGCCAACTGTCGCCGGGCCGATCGTTCTTCTCCACGATGATGGTGGGGACGCCGAGCTGCCGCAGCCGCGCGCCCATGGCAATGCCGCCCTGTCCGCCGCCCACAATCACGCAGTAGGGCTGCGTTTTATAGCCAAGCTCGGCCTCTTCCCGCGCGCGCTCCTCGGCCCAGCTCGCGCGGTTTTTGCCGGCCCCATGCTTGGCGCCCAGCGGCCGGTTGAAGCCGCTCGGCTCCTCGTGCCCCTTCAGCTCCACCATTGTGGTGAGGAGCGTCCAAATCTTCTTGTCCCGCAGGCGGATCAGACCGTAACCGCGCGCGGTGGCCGTCTCAAACGTGATCCAGGCCGTCGTCACCCCGCCGTCTTCGGTGGCAACTTCGCCCTCGGCGATGGTCCATCCGGTCGGCTTGGTCGTGCCGAGCTGGTGCTCCAGCATGTCGGCGACCTCGGCTTTGCCCTCCACAGTCTTGATGTTCCAGGTGAACGCAGCCAGGTCCCGCCAGTAGCAATCGTCGTTGAACATGTCTGCGGCGGCGGCGACGTCACCTTTGGAAAGCGCTGCGCCAAACGCGTCCAGGAACGCTTGTGTTATGTCCGAAACTGTCCTGTCGAGCATTGGATCCTCCCTTTATTGTTGAGGCAAATGCTGACGGCTCTGCGCGGGCCGGGCAAGGAATGTCGCAGGCCGAGCCCGCAGAATTGGGGTGCGGGCCCGGTCGGCGTTGCGCGCGCAACAAGGGCGCAACACTGCGCGTTGCAATCATCCCTTGGTGAGGCCCGCCTTGCGCATCCGGCGCATCACGGTCGAGCGGTTCACCCCAAGCCGCCGCGCCGCCTGGGACATGTTCCCCTCGCAAGCGTTGAGGAGCGCCTCCAGATCATCGCGTGGCGCGTTGCCGCCGGGGCGGGACGGGGCGGCGACCGCCGGTGGCGGCAGATCCATCACGTCAATGATCGTGCCACCACACAGCGCGACGGCGCTCGCCAATGTGTGCTCCAGCTCGCGAATGTTGCCCAACCATCTCCGCGATTTGAGCTCGGCAAGAGCAACCGGTGACAGGCGAATGTCGTCACTGGATGCGCCGCGCAAAATGCGATCGATCAACCAGCTGAGATCAGCCCGGTTCCGCAGCGGCGGCAGCGACAGCGTGACCCCAACCAACCGATGGAAAAGGTCGGCGCGCAGCCGCACCGCAACCTCGGCCGGGGGGCAGCGGCAGGAGGAGAGCACCCGCAAATCCGACCGATTTTCCAAAACCGCGAGCAGGGCCGCCTGCGCCGCCGCCGTCAAATCCTCCACCCCGCGCAAAAAGAGTGTGCCCGGCGCAGCGTCCATCAAGGCGGGAAAATCGGCCGGCCCGCCGCAGGACACGCTGTGGAAGCCGCGCGCTTTGGGATCGGCCATGTGGATGGCCCGGGCAAGCTTCTCTTTGCCGGTCGCCGTTTCGCCCGCCAGCATCAGCGGCACCTTTGTGCCCGCCAACCGCGCGGCCCGTTCCAAAAGCCGCCGCAGCGCTGGGTCGGGCCCCGCAAAGCTTGCCAGCGCACCCGGCAGCACCGACCCGCGCGAGCGCAGCGCCGCCGCCATCTGCGGTGTCTGCGGCGCAATGGCGTGGCCGAAAAGGGCGCGACCGTCGCTCAGGTGCACAATCCGGTCCTCCGACGGGCGGCCGCGCATGTAGTCGGGGAGATCGTCCACGCTCATGTCCAGCCAGTCATCAAGGCGCGACCCGATGAGCTCGGCCGCCCCGCCCGGGTCCAACACACGGCGTGCGCCCGATGTCATGCCGACGATGTGGCCCGACCCGTCAAGGGCCACCGCCGCCTCCGGGTCCACCTCCAAAAACTCCGGGCTGGCCGAAAACCGCAGCACCCATTTGCGGCGCGAGGACGCCATGAGGTTCGCCATCTCCACCCGCCGTGTCGAGTTCGTGACCAACGTCATCGCAAGGTTTTGGGAGGATTTTGGCGACGGTCCGCGCAAGAGCGACACATCAAGGACAGCGGCAAGCGCGCCCTTGGTGTCGAAGATGGGCGCCGCCGTGCAGGAAAGCGGCGTGTGGGACAACGAAAAGTGGTCCCCCTGGTGAATGGTGACGGCCTCTCCCGTCACCAAGCAGGAGCCGACCCCATTGGTGCCCGCCAGATCCTCCCGCCATTTGAAGCCCAGATAGAGCCCGGCTGCGCGCAGATCGTCCTCAAAATTTCGATCGCCAAAGAAGTCGACACACACCCCTTCCGCATCGGCGAGCAGCAAGATGTAATTTTGCCCAGCAACCTGGTGGAAGAGTGACCGCAAGCCCGATCGCGCGGTCGCAATCAGCCGTTCTGATTGTTCGCGATGCTCCCGAAATTCTGTCTCGGGCAAAATGTAGGCGGGCGCGCGTTGTGCTGGATCCATGCCGTAGGCATCGACGCAGCGTTGCCAGCTGTCGGCGACCACGCGGTCGCGGCCCGTATGGTCCCCGCGCAGAACGCGGTCGACCTCCTCCACATGGTCGCGCTCAATCATGGTGACCCCCCGCCCAGCGCCCCGCTGCGTGGCCTGCCCGCACTGTTCCACCTCAGCGAAACGCTGTCCACGCAACCTGGAGGACGCAGAGGGCGTGGGGTTAAGCGGAGGGCCGCAGCCGCGTCGTCCAATGCCCGAGGGTGTGGGCAAGCAGGATCTTGTCCGAGCCAATCATGAAGTTGGTGACGCCAAGGGCGGACCACGCCTCCAGCCGTGCGGCGCACTCGTCCGCGTCCGGGGCAAAGAGGGGCATGATGATGGGGACATCCGCGTCGGCCGCGGTTGTGACGGCGGCGGTGAGAGCCTCTTGCACCCGGCCATCGCGCCAGTTGCCCTCAAGGCCGAGGGAGACGGCAAGGTCAAAGGGCCCGACCATCACCGCTGTGAGGCCCTCTGTGGCGACAATTTCGTGAAGCGTTGCCATGCCCTCAGCGGTCTCCACCAGGGGGATGATGCCGGTGGTGGCGGCGGTGCGGCGCACGTGGGCGGGCCAGTCGGTGGTGTGATGGCCGGTTGCCCGCACGCAGGGGCAGGCGCCGCGGGTGCCGTCGGGCGCGTACCGTGTTGCCGCAACCGCGCGTGCGGCCATGGCGCCCCCCACCATGTTGGGGACGACCACATGGTCAAGCCCCGCATCAAGCGCCTTCATGATCGCAACACGGTCGTCGGAGGGAACGCGCACGGCCGGCGCGAGGCCTGCTGCGCGGCAGGCCCGGCCCTGGCGCTCGGCCGCCTCAATGCCGAAGGGGCCGTGCTCACAGTCGATGACGGCATAGTCAAAGCCGTTCCAGCCGATGAGATCGATGATTTCTGGCGCTGCAATCTGGTTCCAAGTGCCGAGCGTGCGCCGCCCGCTGCGCAGGATTGCGCCAAGATCACGCATGCGTTGCGTTCAAAACGGCGGTGCACTTGATCTCAACGATCAGGCCGGGGGTGGAGAACCCGCGCACCGCAAAGCCCGTCCACGTGGGATAGTGTTTTGCAAAATACCGGTCCTTCACGGCCATGAAGGTTTTGAGATCGGCCATGTCATCCAAGAACCAGGTTTCGAGCTCCACCACATCGTCAAACGTGGCGCCGGCCGCATCCAGCACGAGTTTGACGTTGCGAAACGCTTGGTCGAACTGGGCTTCGGCGCCTTCAATCACGTTGAGATCAGCATCGCGCCCCACCTGGCCGGAGATATAAAGCGTGTCGCCGACGAGGATGCCGGGGGCGTAGTGAAAGCGCTCGTAGACCGCTTCCAGGCCAGGCGGGATGATGAGTTTGCGCTCAAGCGGCATAGGTGACCTCCTCGACGGCGGCGGCGATTTGTTGGGCATCGGGCATGGCGGCGCGCTCCAGGCGGTCGTTGTAGGGCATGGGCATATCGGGCGCGCCGACCCGGGCAACGGGGGCGTCCAGATGGTCAAACGCCTCGGTCATGATGCTGGCCGCAATCTCCCCGCCAAAGCCGCCGAAGACGGGCGCCTCGTGGACCACAACGGCGCGGTTTGTGCGGCGCACGCTTTCCACAATTGCCTCCACATCAAGGGGGCGGATGGTGCGCGGGTCGATCACCTCCACAGAAATGCCGCGGCGGGCGAGGCGCTCGGCGGCCTGTACGGCGCGCTCCACCATGGCAAGCGTTGCGACGACCGTGCAGTCCGTGCCGGGCCGGACGATGCGCGCGCGGCCGGGGGGGAGGGCGTAGGGCGCCTCTGGCACAGGGGCCTCGGCGCCAAGGTAAAGGAGCTTGTGTTCGGGGAAAACGACCGGGTTGTCGGAGCGGATGGCGGCGGCCATCAAGCCCTTGGCATCATAGGGGTTTGAGGGGACATAGACCTCTAAGCCCGGGATGGCTGCGAACCAGGCTTCGAGCGACTGCGTGTGTTGGGCGGCAAGGCGAATGCCGGCGCCCTGGGGGCCGCGAAAGACGATCGGGACGCTCACCGCGCCACCCAGCATGAACCGCGCCTTGGCCGCCTGGTTCACGATCCCGTCCATCATGAGGGTGACGAAGTCGAAAAGCTGGATCTCGCAGATGGGCCTGAGACCGCGGAGCGCTGCGCCCACACCGCAGCCGGCAATGGCGCCCTCGCTGATGGGCGTATCCCGCACCCGCTCGGCGCCAAACGCGTCGTGAAGGCCGCGGGTGAGGCCAAAAATGCCGCCGATGGCGCCCACATCTTCGCCCAGCACAATCACCGATGGGTCCCGCGCCATTTCTTGGTGGATCGCCTCTGTGATGGCGGCGGCATAGGTGAGCGTGCGCGCGCCGGGGTCGGGCTCTGGCGCCGGCGCGGGGCGGGGGGCGGTGACCTTTTGGAGGGCATCGCTGAGCGTCGGCTCGGGGCTTTTGCGGGCGACATTGAGCGCGGTTTCGATGGCTTCCGCGGCGTCGGCCTCCAGCGCGGCGGCCTCGTCTTCGGTGAGGGCGCCTGCGGAAAGCGCGGTTTTTGTGAGCGTCGTGATGGGGTCGTTGGCGCGCCAGGCGGCCTCTTCCTCGCCGGTGCGGTAGGTGGGGAGGTTGGCGCGCATGGAGTGGTCGTCCCACCGGTAGGTGAGGGCCTCGATGAGGGTGGGGCCTTCGCCGGCGCGGGCGCGCAGGGCCGCTTGCCGGGTGAGGGCGTGGACGGCGAGCGCGTCGTTGCCGTTCACCCGCGCGCCGGGGACGCCGTAGGCCTCGGCCCGGGCAAAAATGCCGGGGCCGGCGGTGACGGTATCGGTGGGCGTGGAGAGGCCGTACTGGTTGTTTTCGCAAAAGAAAATCAGCGGCAGGCGCCAGATGGCGGCAAGGTTCATCGCCTCGTGAAAAATGCCCTCGTTGGCCGCGCCATCGCCGAAGAAGGCGATGCCGATGGCGCCGGTTTTGCCGAGCTTTTCGGCAAGGGCGGCCCCCGTGCCAAGGCCCATGCCCGCGCCCACAATGCCGTTGGCGCCCAGAATGTTGTTGGAAAGGTCGGCAATGTGCATCGACCCGCCAAGGCCGCCGCAATAGCCGTCCACCCGGCCCAGAAGCTCGGCAAACATTTTTGCCATGTCCGCGCCCTTGGCGAGGGTGTGGCCGTGGCCCCGGTGGTGGGTGAGGAGGAAGTCGGCCGGGGCAAGCGCGCGGCAGGCACCCACCGCAATCGCCTCCTGGCCGACGGACGAGTGGGCGGTGCCTTTGATTTCGCCCGCCAAAAAAAGCTCTTTGGTGCGCACCTCAAAGGCGCGGATGCGGTGCATCATGCGCAGCATTGCGGCAATGTCGGCCGGCGCCAAACTGTTGGACGGCGGCGTGTGGAGGGCGGGTGGCGGCTTCATCCGTAAACCAGCCTTGGGAGCCACAGGGAAAGGCCCGGGAACGCGACCACAATGGCGAGCGCCACCACCTGGAGCGCGATGAAGGGCCACTGTGCGGCGTAAATGTCCGACAGGCTGATCTCTGGGGGCGCGACGCCTTTCAAGTAGAAGCACGCGGGGCCGAAGGGGGGCGTCAAGTATGCGATCTGCATGGAAAGGTTGAAGACGATGCCGAACCAGATCGGATCGTACCCCTGCGCGGTAAGGACGGGGAGGAAGATCGGCATCGTGAGGAACAAGATACCGATCCAGTCCATGAAGAAGCCGAGCGCGATGAAGACCGCAATCATCGTGAGCAAGATGATGGTCGGGTCGCTGGAGACGCCCGCCAGAAGACCCTTGGCGTAGGCAATACCGCCCAGCACGTTATAGATCCCAACCAGCGCGTTGGTGCCGAACACCAGCCAAAACACCATGCCGCAGGTGCGCATCGACTGGACGACGGCTTGCTTGAGCAGCGTAAACGTCATTTGCCCGCGCACGATGGCGGCGAAGGTGGCGCCGAGCACGCCCACCGCCGCGCTCTCGGTGATGGAGGCAAGGCCTGTGTAGATGGACGCCAAAACGCTGAGCGCGACGGCGAGGGGGAGCGCCACCGCGCGGATCGCCTCGATCTTCTCGGCCCGGGTTGCGCGGACGCCGGCGTCGGAGCTCACCGGCGCGAGCGCAGGGCGGAGGCGGCTGATGACGAGCACATAGGCAACGTAAAGCCCCGCCAGGAGGAGGCCGGGGACGAGGGTTGCGAGGAAGAGGGAGGAGATCGAGACCTCGGCGTTGATCCCGTAAAAGATGAGGATGATGGACGGCGGGATCATGGTGCCCAGGGAGCCGCCGGCGGTGATGGTGCCGATGGCAAGGCGCCTGTCGTAGCCAAGGCGCAGCATTTGGGGGAGCGCCACAAGCCCGAGAAGCACAATCTCGCCGCCGATGATGCCGGTGGTGGCGCCAAGCACCACGGCGATCGCAATGGTGATAACGGCGACGCCGCCGCGAAACTCGCCCGTCAAAAGTTGGAGCGCGCGGTAAAGATCGCGCGCAAAGCCTGTGCGCTCGAAGATGGACGCCATCAGGACAAACATCGGGACCGCGACGAGGGCGAAGGAGGACAAAAGCTCGGCCGTGCGCGAGCCGAGGATGAAGAGGCCGCCCGTCCCAAAGTTGGCGTAGGCGATCACCACCGCGATGGCGCCGGACACGAAGGCGAGCGGCACCCCTGCGATCAACAGCGTCGCCATCGAAACGACGATCACCAGCGTGAGCGTGCCAATATCCATCAGCGGCGCAGGAGCGCGATCGCCTGCCGGATGACGACAGCGAGGAAGAGGAGCGCACCCACCAAGAGCGCCACCTTGAGGAGTGCGGGCGAGATGGTGTTCCACGAGGTGCCGGAGCGTTCGGGCGTCCACGTGCCATCGGCGGCGAATTTGAGCGCGCTGCGCTCCACAATGCCCCACATCGCCACTGCGAGCCCGGTCAGGAAGATGATGCCGCAGGAAAGCGCGAGCGCCTCGAACGCGCGGGCGGCGCGGGGGCCGAGCCGCTCGGTGAGGAGGGTGACGCGCATGTGGCTCTTTTCGGCCATGCAGTAGGCGCCGCCGAAGATGAAGGCGGTGGCGGCGATCAGCCCCGCAATCTCGTGGGCCCAGAAGGTGGGCGCGCCAAAGGCGTAGCGCGCGATCACCTCATAGCCCATCATCAGCGCAATCACCGGGAAGGCCCAGGCGAGGACGCGCCCCGCCCAAAGGGCCAGCCGTTCCAACGGTTTAGTCCAGGCCGAGTTCGGCAAGATAGGCCTTGTGGCTCTCCACAATGCGGCCCGCCATTTCGGAGCGGCTGCCCCAATCGTCCCACACGGCTTTGGTCATGGTGCGGAAGGTGGCCGCATCATCCTCGCCAAACGCGATGAAGGTGACGCCGAGGTTGTCTTTGGCCTCTGTGACGGCGGCAGCGTCTTCGTCGCTCAGCGTGCCTTTCAGTTCGTCGGACATGGCGTTGCACGCGTCCTGAAAGGCGGCTTGATCTTCGGCGGAGAGACCGCTCCACTTGTCCTCCCGCACCGACATCTCGGTCACGGCCATGGAGTGCCGGGCAAGCACTGAGTATTTGGCTTGGTTGTGCATGCCGAGGGCGACGTTGAGCGCAACGTTGGCAAGGTCGGTGGCGTCGAGGGTGCCGGTTTCCATGGCGGTGACGCTCTCGCCAACGCCAAGGTTTACGAGCGAGGCGCCCGCGCGGTTCAAAAGGTCGGACGCGAGGCCGCCGGGGGCACGCATTTTGAGGCCTTCCAGGTCGCCAACGCCCGAAATCTCGACCTTTGAGGGGATTTGTTCGGGCGGCCAGTAGACGGCGCAGATGAGGTGGAGGCCGTAGCCGGCGTAAAGCTCGCGGGCGAGTTCCAGGCCGCCATTGTCGAACCAGCCGTCGCGGGTGGCGCTGTCGGGGTAGGCGGCGAGCGTGTCGCCGAGGACGCCCATGGCCGGGTCCTTGCCGGCAAAATAGGAGGGGGCGGTGTATTGGCCGTCGAGGATGCCGTTTTCGATGGCCTCGATGGTTTCGCCCGCGCCCACCACCGCGCGGCCGGGGAGGACGGTGATGTCGACGCGCCCGTCGGTCGTTTCGCGCAAGCCCTCGGCCATCGCCTCGAAGGCTTTTGTGGTGGATGCATTGGCGCCCAAAAACGTTTGCATGCGGAAACTTTCCGCAGCGGCCGGCACCGCAACGAGGCTTGCGCACAGCGTGAGGGCAAGGGTTTTCATGTCTCTCTCCCTGGTTGGCCCGGTGGTCCAGGCCTCATTGCGGGCGCAGCATCGCCCGGGTTTCATCAACGGTGGCGGGTTCCCGGCCAAGCGCGCGGGCCTGTTCCACCACCCGCGCCACAAGGTCCGCATTGGTTGGCGTGCCCATGGATGTGTAAGGGTAATCGCCGGTGCCGATGGAGATGTGGCCGCCGGCGCGGATGATCTTTTCAGTGAGCGTGAAGAGGTCGCCCTTATAATTCACCACCGTCCAGACAATGCGGCGGTCCTTTGGCAAGAACATCAAGTGGGCGTCGAGGCCATCGGGCGTGCCCGGGTGACCGGAAAGCATGATCCCATCTGTCAGGCAAAAGCACACATACGCCGGCTCAGAAATGGCATCCATCTGGAGGAGAGCATCAATCTGCCGGGTGAAGCTGACGTTCCACGACACCAAGTATGGGATAAGGTCGTGGTGGCGGATGCGCTTTGCGAAGTGGAGCAGCGTCTCTGTGGAATTCTTGTAGATGAGGTTGGTGGTGCTGTAGCGGCGCGCCTCAGGATCCCACCAGTCGACGTTGACGCTGCCGGTGTCCATGGGCGCGAAATCGACCCGCGTTTCGGCGTGCTCCATCGCCCGCTCCACCGCGCCAAAGCGGGTGGCCGCGTCCGCATCGTTGGCGACATAGCCGAGCGACGGGTGGATCAGGATCGGGCACGCGTCCCGGATTTGCCGGATCGTTGAGAGGTAGTGGTCTGGGGAATTGTCCGGCGCACCATCGGCGGTGCGGCCGTGAAAGTGCACGATGGAGGCGCCCGCCGCGTAGCACGCAGCCGCATCCGCGGCGATCTCGTGGGGCAGGAACGGCACGTTCGGGTTCTCGTCCCGCGGTGCCAGCTCATTCACCCGCGCCTCGATGATGATTTTTCCCATCGGCAACCCCCTCTCAACCCCGACCTTATGCCTAACGACATGTTTTTCGCAATGCGAATGATCAAATCGCGCAGAGGGCTGGCCTTAAAGTATATCGTTCGATATAAAATTGCATGGACAATCCCACGTCTCCCGAATCGCTGATTGAACGCTTTGCCGGGCGCTTTCCCGTCCATTCCATGCGCCGCGTGCGCCTGGCCGATGGGACGTTTCGCTATGCGTTTGTGAGCCCCGCGGTCCGGCAAAGCTTTGGCCTTGATGCCAAGGCGCTGGTGGAGGCGCCGGCGGTGGACCACGCCTGGGTCCACGAGGACGACCGCGCCCGCTTCATCGCCGCACTCCACCAATCGGCCGACACGCTCACCTCGCTGGATGAGGAGGTGCGCGTGGTCTGCCCGGACGGCACCTTGCGCTGGGTGCGGTCCCTCGGCGACCCGGAGCGCCAGGCCGACGGGACCGTGGTGTGGGACGGTGTCGCCCTCGACATCACCGACCGGCGGGAGGCGCTGCGCCGGGTGGAGCAGGCGATGTCCGTGGCGCGGGCCGCTGAGGTTGCCGCCTCCACGGCCCCCCAGCGGGAGCGCATTGCGGCCGACCTTGCCGCGCTTTCCGTGGCCCTTGGCGAGGGGGACCTTGCGTCCGCCCGCGCGGCCTGCGCCAACCTTCACAGGGCCTTTGGCCTGCCCGAACCCACCCCGCGCCCGGCCGAACGCGCGACCCTCACCGCCCGCCAGACCGAAATTTCAGCGCTGGTGGGCGCCGGCCGCACCAACCGCGAAATTGCCAAAAGCCTCGGCCTCACCGAGGGCACGGTCAAACTTCACATCAGCCGCATCCTGCGCCGGCTTGGCCTTCGCAACCGCACCGCACTCTCAATCCACATCAACGGGCGCGCCCAAACCCCATAGGCGCGTGCGGCAAGCGGTTTGGGAAAAACTTGCCAAGTTCGCTTAAATTTGCATCATCGTGCACAACGAGACCCCAGACCGCTGGCGGCGTTGTCGTTGGCCAAGGTCCGATGGAGGGGTCCGATCCCGGGGAGGGATGATGGCTGACAGCGCGCACACCGCGGCTCTTCCGGCAAACGCCCCCATTCTCACTATGCGCGGCATTTCCAAGGCATTTGGCGGCCTTCGCGCGCTGATGGGCGTCGATCTTGACCTTTATGCCGGCGAGGTTTTGGCCATTGTCGGTGACAATGGCGCCGGAAAATCGACCCTCATCAAGGTCCTCACCGGGGTGCACACGCCCGACACCGGCGAGATCACCATCGACGGGAAACCGGTCACCATCGCCAACCGTCGCCACGCCATCGATGCCGGCATTCAGGCCGTCTACCAAAATCTTGGCCTTGTGAATTCGCTGCCCGCGCCTGCCAACGTCTTCCTCGGCATGGAGCTTTATACCGGGCTCCTCGGCATAAAGATGCTCGACAACCGGCGCATGCGGCGGGAGACCGAGGCGATCTTGCGCGACAAGGTGGGCGTCATCATCGATGATCTTGACGCGCCGGTGCGCTCCTTCTCCGGCGGTCAGCGCCAGGCGGTGGCAATTGCGCGGGCAGTTTATCAGAGCGATCTCAAAGTGCTCGTCATGGACGAACCCATGGCAGCGCTGGGGCCGGAAGAAACGCGGCACACCATGGACCTTATCCGGTCGGTGCGCGATCGGGGGATCGCGGTCATCCTCATCAGCCACAATCTTGAGCATGTGTTTGCGGTCGCCGACCGCGTCCAGGTGATGCGCGGCGGCCAGCGCGCCGGCGTCGTCACCGTTGCCAACTCCACCCGTGAAGAGGTTTTGGGGATGGTCGTCGGCTCCCGCGCCACCACGCTCGCCTGACCCTTTCCCGCCCGTCATCAGACAAGGCCCATTCATGACCGACATGGCCACCGCGCCGCCGCGCAAAGTCCAGTTGCCCGCATTTGACCGCTATATCAACATCATCGGCCCGCTCTCGTTGATCATCCTGCTGGCGCTTGTGATGGCGGTGGTGCAGCCGCGCTTCTTCGCGCTCAACAACCTGATGATCATCTTGCAGGATGCGGCGATTTACATGGTGCTTGGCATGGCCATGACCCTTGTGATCACCGGCAAGGGGATTGACCTTTCCATCGGCGCGGTGGCGGCGCTGTCGGCCATTTGCATGGCCATGCTGATCAAAGACTTTGGCTGGGGGCCTTATCCGGCCATGGCGGCGGCGATCCTCGTCGGCCTCCTGTGCGGGCTTGCCAACGGCCTCGTGATCACAAAGCTCAACGTGCCCGACCTTTTGGCAACCCTTGCCATGGACCTTGTTTATCGCGGGCTCGGCCTTGTGCTTGCGGCGGGCGCGGTGCTGGCCCGCTTTCCCGAACCGATCCCATTTTTGGGGCGCGGGCGGGTCGAGGAGGTCATTCCGACCGCCGCGATCGTCGGCCTCGTCGCGCTCCTCATCGGCTTTTTCATCTACCACCGGACGAAACTTGGCCGCTATGCCGCCGCCATCGGCGGCAACCGCGAGGCGGCAATGCTCGCCGGCATCAACATCGACCGGCACAAGGTCGCCCACTATGTCCTGATGGGCGGCTGCGCGGCGCTTGCGGGCATTTTGCTTGCCGGCCGGCTCAACGCCATCCAGTCCACCGCCGCGCAAGGGTTCGCGCTCCACACCATCGCGGCCGTCGTCGTGGGTGGCACAGTGCTCTTTGGCGGGCGCGGGACCATGTTTGGCACGCTGATTGGCGTGATCTTGCTCTCCATGGTCACCAACGCGCTGGTGCTTTTGCGCTTCCAATTCTTTTGGCAATTGGTCGCGGCTGGCTTCATCATCATCATCTCGATCGCGTTCTACACCTGGTTACAACGCAGAACCGGGGAGACACCGGACGAGTAGACCAACAACAACAGTGGAGGAATTTTTGATGACTGGCCTCAAGCATGCGCTGCTCGCATCAGCCCTGTCGCTCACCTTTGGCACAGTGGCCGCGGCGCAAACACTGCCCCTCAAAACCTTGCCCGACGATGGTGAGCGTGAAACCTGGTGGTACCACCAGGTGCAAACCGATGAGACGTTGGCCGCCCTCCAAGAGGTGGTCGGCGCGCCGGCGGTGAAAATGGAAAACCCGCCCTCGGACCCCGTGACCATCGCCGTCATCTACCCCAGCGAAGATGTGTCCGACTTCTGGCTGCGCTCCTATCTTTCCATGGAAGCCCGGCTCAACGAGATCGGCATCCCCTTTGAGGCCACACAATTTGCCTCCAACATGGGCAACTTCCTGCTCCAGTCGACCTACGCCGACCAGGTGGCCGAGGAAGACTATGATTACGTGATCTTCGGCCCGTCCGAACTGATGGCCCAGCAGGATGACATCCGTCGCCTGATGGATTCGGGCAAAAAGGTCATCGTCCTCAACTATGACACGCCCGTGCAGGCCTGGGGCGATGACCAGCCGCTGCTTTACACCACGTTCAGCCATCTTTTCGGTGCCAACAACATCTGCAACTGGGTTGTGGAAAATCTGGGCACTGAGGGCACCTATGCGATGATCCGCGGCATCCCCGGCGGCATTGACGATCAACGCTCCGGCGGCTTCCAAACCTGCCTTGAAGAAAAGAGCAACTGGACCCTCGCCTATGAGCACTATGGCGACTTCCAGCGCGAGGGCGGCTTTAACGGCGCGCAGCTCATTTTGTCCGGCTATCCGGAAGTCACGATGATCCACAACGCCAACACCGCGATGGCCATGGGCGCGGTGTCGGCCGTGCAATCTTCCGACAAGGCGGAGGACATCTTTGTCACCGCCTGGGGCGGCACCGGCGATGAGCTCGAGGCGCTGCGCAAGGGCGAGCTTGGCGCGACCCCCATGCGCATGAGCGATGATGTGGGCGTCTCCATGGCCGAGGTGATCCGCGCCGATCTTGAAGGCCGGGCGGATGAGATGCCGCTGGTGTTCCTCGGCCGGATCGACATTGTGTCCGGCGAAAGCGGGCCCGATGTTGTCGACGCCTTTGAGAAGGAAGCCTTCCGCTACACCGGCATTGGCACGCTGGAGCGCTGACGATCGGGATCGCGGCCTCCGGGTCGCGATCCACCCTTTGCGTTAGGTCGCAAAATCCACATCGCGCTTTGTCCAGCCCACCACGCGGCCCTCGACCAGGGCGAAGATGGCGTACATCACAATCCCCATCGCGGCGAGCAGGAAGAGCCCGGCAAAGACCAGTGGCACGTCAAAGTCAGCACTCGCGCGGACCATCATGGTGCCGATCCCGCGGTTGGCAGCAACCGTTTCAGAAATCACGGTGCCAACAAAAGACAGCGTGATTGCAACTTTCAGCGAGGCAAAGAAATACGGCGTGGAGCGGGGGATCGCAACGTGCCACAGCGTATCAAGCTTGTTGGCGCCCAGCGAGCGCAAGACGTCCTCAAGGTCTTTCTCGGTGGTGGCAACGCCGGCCGCCACATTCACCATCACCGGGAAGATGCAGATGACGGCGGAGGTGAGGATGGCCGGCACCGTGCCGGAGCCAAACCAGATGACGAAAATCGGCACCAGCGCCACCTTGGGCACCGAATAAAACCCCACAAGCGCCGGGTAAATCGCCTGGTAGACCGAGCGGGAGGCGCCGGCCGCCACCCCCAATATGCCGCCCACCGAAACCCCGATCACGAAGCCGATGACGGTCGTATACATCGTCTGCTCGGCGTGGAACATGATGCCGTGCCAATTTGTAATCAGGCTGCCAAAGAATTGGCTTGGTGCCGGCAAAATGAAAATTGAAACATCGAGCGCGCGAACGCAAATCTCCCAGACGCCCAAGATCACAACGGCAAACACGATCGACAAGAACGGCCGGATGCGGTCCATCGTCATGCCTCATCCTCACCGAACAGCGACACATGGTCGATTTTGGAGCGCAACCGCTCCATGATCGCGCCGGCCTCGGCCGAAAACATCATGTTGAGCCGGCGCGGGCGGGGAAAGTCGATCCGCTCCTCGTGCACAATCTTGCCCGGCCGCGCGCTCATCACCACAACGCGGTTCGCCAAATAGATCGCCTCGCGCAAATCGTGGGTGACGAGAAGGACCGTTGGCGTCTTCTCTTGCCAAAGCTTTTGGAGAACTTGCCAAAGTTCTTCGCGCGTAAAGGCGTCGAGCGCGCCAAACGGCTCATCCAGTAACAAAATCTCCGGCTCATGGATCAGCGCGCGGCAGAGCGAGGCGCGCTGCTGCATCCCGCCCGAGAGCTGCCAGGGGTATTTTGCGCCCACCCCCTTCAGCCCCACGGAGGCCAGCAACGCCTCGGCCTTTTCAATGTTTTGCGCCTTGTCCCGCCCAAAGCGGGCGCGGTGCGGCCGCACAATTTGAAGCGGCAAGAGCACATTGCGCAGCGTCGTGCGCCAGGGGAGCATCGTCGCGCTCTGAAACGCCATGCCGACATTTTTCTGCGGCTTGACCACCGTCTCACCGCCGATGGCGACCGTGCCGGACGTGGTGGGCACAAGCCCCGCGGCCACCTTCAAAAGGGTCGACTTCCCGCAGCCGGAGGGGCCGACCAGGGCCACAAAGTCGCCGTCCTCAATCGCGAGCGACACGCCGTCCACCGCGCGCGTCGCCCGTGCCCCGCGGCCATAGTCGATGACGGTGTCGCGAAAATCCACAAAAGGCGCGGCGACGGCGGCCTTGGACGTGTCCGCTTGGGTCAGCAAAGGGGGCGCCTCCAACAATAAGGGCGTGCCGGCCAGGGAGGGGGCTGGCCGGCGATGGGTGGGGTCAGCTTTGGGGCGGCGTCCGCTCTTCAATCGGCGGGAGGAAGCTGCCGTCAAAGACGGTCTCCACCGAAGGCGTTGCGGGGAGGCCATAGGCGTCGACCACAATGTCGATGGAGCGGGCAAGGCGCGTGGTGTCGAGATCGCCAAGGCCGAGCTCGCCCATCTCGTCGGAGAACACCAGAAGGTCGAAAACGGTCGTGAAGCGCTCGCGCTCAATGTCGGCCTTGGCGAGCGGCGCGCGCTTTTGCAGTGAGGTGATGGCAAGTTCTGGTTCGGCCAAAACGTCCATAAAGCCCTTGTTGATCGCCTCCACGAAGCCGGCCACCTTGTCGGGGTGGTTGTCGTAAAGTTCGCGCGAGACGACGACGCAGTTGGAATAAAGATCCATCCCAAAGTCGGCGAACGACATGAAGGTGAGTTCGCTGGCGGGGTCCACGCCCATACGCTTTGCGCCAAACCAGATGGTGGTGTTGAAGCCGGCAATGGCGTCCACCTCACCGCGCATCAACATTTGTTCGCGAAGGCTGGCGTCCATGTGCGACCAGGTGACGCCGTTCTCGTCGATCCCGGCAATCTTTGAAAACGCGGGAAAGAGGCGGTAGCTGCCATCGCTTGCTGGCGCGCCAATGGTTTTGCCCATCAGATCGCCCGGCTCTGCAATGCCGCTGTCCGCCTTTGAGACAATCACGAAGGGCGGGGTGTTGTAGATCATGTAGACGCACACCGGCGCCGCGTCCGGGTCTTCGGCCGCAATGCGGATCACGGCGTTGATGTCGCCAAAGGCCGCATCATAGGCGCCGGAGGCAACCTTGGTGATGGCGCCCGATGAGCCGGACCCCTGGTCCATTTTGACGTTAAGGCCGGCGGCTTCAAAGTATCCAGCATCTTCGGCCATGAAGAAGCCGCCTTGGACCGACTGGTACTTCCAGTTGAGGATCATGTTGATCGACAGCGGGTCGTCCGCCTGGGCGCTCGGCACCAGGAGGGCGACGCTGAAGAGAGCAGCAAGGACCGTGCGTTTCATACGGCGTGTCTCCGAAAAGGGTTCCTTCACCGTCTCAGCAAACATAGTGCCAGTTGGTCGGCGGGCTCAAAGGGTCTTTGCCGCGGCCACCACCGCGTCCGTCGCGGCGCGAAAGCCATAGAGCCGGTCGGTGAGGAAATGGACCGTCTCGGCGCAGTGTGCGGGGGAGGGGGAGGCGACGGCATCCTCGATCAGGACGGCGTCATAGCCGGCGAAGGTGGCCTCGGTGAGGGTTGCGAACACACACCGGTCAATGTTGATGCCGGCGAAGAAGAGCGTGTGACGGCGAAGGTTGCGCAGGACGCCATCAAGCTCACTGTCGCGAAAGCCGCCGAGCCTTGATTTTTCGACCACAACGTCGCCCGCCGCCCTCTTAAGCCTGTCGTGGAAGGCGGCGCCCCAGCTCCCTTTCACCAGCGCGCCGCCTTCGGTGTAGCCCCGCTCGCCGGGGTGCCGCTTGCCGGCATAGGCAGTGGTGGGCGGAAGGTTGAGCCCATCGGCGCGCACGCCCCAATTCAGCCAGATGACGGGGACGTTGGCGGCGCGCAGCGCCCCGGAAAGGCGGTTGATGGGCGGGACGACTGCGTGGAGAGGGGCAACGTCAATGCCCTTTCCGGCGAACCAACCGTCGGGGTGCAGAAAGTCGTTCTGCATGTCGACCACCACGAGGGCCGCGCGCGCAAAATCGACCACAATGTCGGGTCCGGTGTGGGTGGGAAGGCGCGCGGGCCGCGGCGGAATTGCTGGGCGCACAAGGTTCACCGCGCCGTCCTCCAGCGACCATGTGTTGTGGCCGCCAAAGCCGATGGGCGTGCGCTCACCCATGGCGGGCGATGATGGCGGCGATGGGGCCGCCGCCGTCGGGCCCCTGGTGCTCGGCCCCGCCCGACACAAAAATCTCCCCATGGCCGACGACGCCGGCGAGCGCGCCCGCCACAAAGCCGCGGGCGTGGCGGGTGGGGGCAATGTCGCTGTCGTCGAGCATGGTGTGGCGGTATCCGCGCACGCGGCCGGAGGTGGAGGGCTCGGCCTTGGCAAGGAGCGCCACGAGGCGATTGGCCTCGTCGGGGCGCATGCGGCCGGCTGCCATCAGCCCGTTGCGCTCCAAAAGGTCTTGGAGGCCGGCGACATCGACTGCATCGTCCATGACGGTGCTGTCGATGGTGAGCGGGCCCAACCAGCGGTCTGACCGGCCCAGCACCACAATTTCGTGCCCCAGAAGCTCGACCCCCGCCGAGGCGCTGGCCTTTTGGGAGAAGAGCGCGGTGTCGGCGCCAATCGCGGCGTCCGACAGGGTCTTGGGCGCGATCTCGCCGAGCGCCACAGCGACGCCGAGCGCCGATGCCCCGCGCGAAAAACCCATGGATTTTAACGTGTCGATGGTTTTGGGCGGTGCGCCGCGGGCAATGGCCTCTGCCGCGCGCTCGGCGGTGATGAGGGGGCATTTGACCTGCACAAAGTGGACATCGTCCGCGGCTGTGATGCCAGCCGCGTCCATGGCTGCGCGCACGCCGGCGGCAACGGCCTCAACCTGCGCAGTTCGCCCGATCGCCTCGGTCGGCAGGGGCGGGGTCACGTGCACCCCGATGGCAAGGGCGCCCGCCATGGCGGGGGCGTTGGCGGGTAGCGTTTCAAACACCAGGGCGTGGGGGGCAAGAGCGCCCTCCGTCCCGCCGGACATCACCATCGCGACGGCGTCGAGGGTGGTTTGCGGGCGGTGTTGGGAGAGGCAATCCCGCAGCGCGCGCACGGCGAAGGCCCGCGTAAAATCGTTGACGCAACCGTTGCCCTCGGTTTTGGCGAAGATGGCGCAGACCGCCGCGGGGTCGATGGCGCCGTCTGTGATGGCGGCCTCAAGGGCGCGCATATCGTCGGGCGCGGCCATGGGCAAGCGCGTCACCCGCGCCATCCGTGGTGCGATGTCAGCCACAGGAGCGTTGGGGCCCGAAACGGCGTTCGCCCGGGCGGGGTCGGCCGTTGGCTGGTCTTGGGGCTTTTCGCGCGGTCATCGTGTTCATCAGGGCTCCCACCGTCCGCGCGGAGGCCTGCAAGATGGGCGCCGGGTGGGGGCTGCGAGGGTTCTTTGGCGAACGCGGCGGTTCGCCAAAATTAGAACTCTTCTGATAAAGCGCCTTGCGGTGGCGTTGGCGGGGGCAACAAAAAAAACGCCCGGCACGAGGGCCGGGCGTCTTGCTGCGATGGCGCGCTGGGTTAGACCGCGACGGGTTTTAACGCGAACACTGCGCAGGTGTCGGTGCTGTTGATCTCACCCGACACGATTTGGCACGTGCCGGACGCGCCGGTTTCGCCGATGAAATGGCTGCAGTTTCCGCAGCGTGCGTTGCCCTCGGCGTTCTGGGTGAATTGAACGGCCTCTTTGGTGAGCGCCTGGGTGCGGCCGACCTCGAATGAAAGGTTGTGTGTCGGACCGACGTTGTTGATCAGATTGGCCATGACTGCCCTCTCCCGTGTCTGATGGGATCGAGATAGCACGAGTTAGAAAACTTCCAAGTCCAAACTGCAAAAAAGCCCGCATGATTTTTGTGCAGGCTCGCCCGACCGCCCCACCTCGCATGGGTCGGGCGGCGGGGGCTTAGGGCTGCGGCCGGATGGGGATCGGTCTTTGCTCTTCAATGGCCTCCATCGCGAAGTAGGAGGTGACGGTCTCAAGGTCGATCTCGGCGATGAGCCGGCGGTAACACGCGTCGTAGCTCGCCATATCCCGCGTCACGATCTTGATGAGATAGTCGTACTCGCCGCCGATCCGGAAAAAGTCGACCACGTCATCCAATTGGCCCACGTGGTGGCGGAAGGTTTCTAGCCAATCGGCGGAGTGGTGGCGGGTGCGGATCATCACGAACACCACGAGGCCGACGCCAAGGCGCTCCCTCTCCAAGACCACGGTGTGATTGCGGATGGCCCCGGCCGCCTCCAACGCCTTCAGCCGCCGCCAGCACGCGTTTTGGGAGAGGCCCACCCGCTCGCTCAACGCCCGCTGGGACTGGGCACTGTCGCGCTGGAGCTCCCGCAGAAGCGCACAATCAATTCGATCGAGTTTTACGCTCATCACCCGATCATATGATCGAACTTTTGCCGTGCAAGCGGGAAGTTATGGGATGATTTTGCCAGATTGTTGGGGGACTATTCTCACCCTACCGCATTGGTGGGCGCGGCGCGCTGCCCGGCCATCGGCATGGGGGCGACAGCTGGCTATAGTATCGGCGTAAAAGGTGCCTGGCGCGCCCCTCGATCGGTGACCCGGTCGGCGGGCGGGCGGGCCGAACGGACACGAAGCGCTTGAAACGACTGCTGCAAAACACTGAGTTTCTCATACTCTTCGGGGCGCAGGTGTCCTCGCTCCTTGCCATCGGCGTGATGACGGTGTCCTTGTCGCTCACCGCCTACGACTTTGGCGGCGTTGCGTTCGGCGGATTGGTGTTCGGCGGCATCCTCGCGCTCAAAATGGTGGCCTATGTGGGCGTGGCGCCCTTGGCGGAGGCGGTGCTTGGCCGGGCGCCCCGGCGGGCCGTGCTCATCGGTCTTGGCCTCTTGCGCGGGGCCGTCGTGGCCGCCATCGTGATGAGCCCAAACGTGTGGTGGGTGATGGGGCTCGCCTTCCTCGTCTTCGCCGCCTCCGCGGGGTTTACGCCGCTGGTGCAGGCCACCATCCCCGACCTTTTGCCCGATGAGGCGGACTACACCCGCGCCCTTGCCGTGTCGCGGATCGCCTACACGGTGGAGGCGGTGGCAAGCCCCCTCATCGCCGGGCTCCTCCTTGGCCTTGTTGCCCCGCAATCGCTCTTCGTGGTGCCGGCGATCCTGTTTTTGCTCTCAGCAAGCCTCATTGTGTGGCTGCGGTTGCCGGCCCTTGCTGCGCCCCCGCGCGCGCCCTTCTTCGATCGCCTCGTGCGCGGGGCGCGGATATATGTGCGCACGCCGCGCCTTCGGGGATTGTGGCTCGTGCAGTTCGGGCTCACCGCGCCGCTTGCCTGGGTCTTGGTCAACTCGGTGATTTATGCTGGCACCCATGGCAGGGCCGCAGAGCTTTATCCGCAGTTGATGATGGCCTACGGGATCGGCACCGCAGCGGGCGCCTTGCTGGTGCCGCGGCTTGTGGCGCGGGTTGCGGAGCGCACAATCATGGTGGGCGGGGCGTTGGGCTTTGGGGCGGTTGGGCTTTTGATTTGGCTCGCGCCCTTGCCGCCCGCGGCCTTTGCGGTCTGGGCGGGGCTTGGGGCGGCCGCCTCGCTGGTGTTGACGCCGGGCGGCGTGGTGCTTGCCCGCTCCGCCGCGCCCCGTGACCGGCCGGCGCTCTTTGCCGCGCAGTTTGCCCTTTCACACGCGGGGTGGCTGATTGCCTATCCGCTCGCCGGCATTGCGGGCGCGGTGCTGGGGCCGGAGGTGGCGATGGCGGCCCTTTCGGCGCTTTGCATCATGGTGGCCTGGGCAGCGCTTTTGGTGTGGCCGGCGGAGGATCGCGCGGCAGTGCCACACACCCATCCCGACCTTCCCCCCGGCCATCCGCACCTTTTGGCCCACGCGGATGGAACCCATCGCCACCCTTACTTCATTGATGACTTACATCCGCACTGGCCAACAATGCGCGGTGTGTGAGCGGACAGGAGCGTTTTGCCCATGACGACGGCGACCACCAACCGTCCCATCGACGGTGCGGGGCTCGAAACGTTGGAAGCCCGGCTTCACGAGGATCTTGCGTATCTGCTCTCGCCCGGCAAAGCCTGGGTGCCGTCGCGCACGGCCGCGGGCGAGACGGTGCACAACGTCGTCATTATCGGCGGCGGGATGTGCGGGATGGTGGCCTGGCACGCGCTGCGGTCTGGCGGCGTTGATGGGATGCGCATTGTTGACCGCGCGCCGGCGGGGGAGGAGGGCCCCTGGGTCACCTATGCGCGCATGCAAACGCTGCGCTCGCCCAAGCAGCTCACCGGCCCCGCATTCGGCCACGGCGCGCTCACCTTCCAGGCCTATTTTCGCGCCCGCTTCGGCACCGCCGCGTGGGACGCGTTGGACAAAATCCCCCGGCCCATGTGGATGGATTATCTGCGCTGGTACCGAAAGGTGCTGGGCATCCCCGTCGAAAACGGCGTCTCAGTGGAGCGGATCGCGCCCGAGGGTGACCTGTTGCGCCTCACGCTCACCGGCGCCGGCGAGCCCTCGATCCTGACGCGCAAGTTGGTGATGGCGACGGGCCGCGATGGCACCGGCATCCCCAACATCCCAAAATTCGTGGATGGGGTGCCGAAGCGCTTTTGGGCACACTCGTCGGAAGACATTGATTTTGCAACGCTCAAGGGCAAACGCGTTGCCGTGATCGGGATTGGCGCCTCCGCCGTCGACAACGCCGCCGAGGCGCTGGAGCATGGCGCGGCCGAGGTGCGCCATCTCATTCGCCGGGAGACGATGCCCACCGTCAACAAGATGATGGGGATCGGCAGCTTTGGCTTCACCTGCGGCTATGCGGCCATGGATGACGCGTGGCGCTGGCGGTTCATGCAGTACAGCTTTGCCACCCAAACCCCATCGCCCCACGGCTCCACCTTGCGGGTGAGCCGGCACAAGAACGCGCACTTTCACTTTGGCAAAGCCACCACGCGCCTGTCTGCCGAGGGGGAGCGCGTGCGCATCCACTTTGCCGACGCCACCAGCCACGCGTGCGACTTCGTGATCCTGGGAACCGGCTTCATCACCGATCCGATGGTGCGGGTAGAGTTTGGCCCCGTTGCCGGCCTCATCAAATTGTGGCGCGATGCCTACACACCCCCGGCCGACGAGGCGAACGCCGACCTTGCACGCTTCCCTTATCTGAACGCCGATTTCACCTTCTGCGAGCGGGAACCCGGCACCGCGCCCTGGCTCTCCAACGTCTACTGTTTCAACTACGGCGCCACCGCGAGCCTTGGAAAGGTGAGCGGCGACATCCCGGGCGTCTCTGAGGGCGCCGCGTGGCTCGCCCGCGAGGTCGCGGCAAAGCTTTACGTGGAAGACATCGACACCCACTGGCAAAATTTTAACGACTATTCCACGCCCGAGCTTGATGGCAGCGAGTGGACGGCAAGCGAGCTCCCCATTGAGGAAGAGGCGTGAGCGCACCGTTGACCACCAGCACCCTCACGCTCGGCGGCGCGGCGGACGGGGACGCTGTGACCGGCCGGGCCAATATTTTTGAGATGACTGCGGCCGCTGAAGAAGCGGTCCTCGCGCCGGCCGACGTTGGCGCCTTCCCCCACGACATGCGCGCCGCCCTTGCCGCCCGCATGGCCCGGCTGAATGGCGATGAGGCCGCCGCCGCGCACTATGAAGCACGGATGGAAGGCCCCGCGCACGCCGCGCTCGCCGACCCTTCTCACCCCGGCGAGGGCCCGTTGCTGGCCTTTGTCGACAAGACAGCCGCAGCGCCGAAGGACATTGTGGCGGCCGACATCAAAACCCTCCAGGCAGCCGGCGTTTCGGACGCCGACATTGTGCGCCTTTGCGAGTTGATCGCGTTCATGGCCTATCAGCTCCGCGTGATTGCGGGCCTCCGGCTCATGGGGCAAACGGCGTGACGGTGGTGCACAAATTCACCCGCACAGTGCCGGAATGGCGGCCCCGCGTGCGCCCGGTGGCGCTCGACGAGGCGACCGAGGCGCAGAAGGACGCGCTGAAAATCACGCCGTCGAACACCAAAGTGTCGGACTACGTGCTCGTCCTCGCGCACGATGTGGAGAGCCTGAAGGTGCGCTCCCCGCTCTTTAACGCCATCATGTATGACAAAGGCGGTCTTGGCCGGGCTGAGCGGGAAATTGGCGCGCTCGCCGCCTCCATGGTGAACCGCTGCATCTATTGCGCGGCCGTCCACGCGGCGCGCCATGCCGAGCTTGACCGCTCCACCGCGCTCACCGATGCGCTCTTCCAAAAGGGCGCGGACGCTGACCTTGTCCCCCGCGAGCGCGCCATTTTTGACTACGCCGCAAAGCTGTCAGAAACGCCCCCCGCCGCCACTGAGGCGGATGTGGCAGCGCTCCGCGATGCGGGGCTTGATGACGCCGACATCCTCGATCTCACGCTCTCCACCGCGCTCTTTGGCTGGGCCAACCGGCTGATGCACGTTCTGGGCGACCCGGTGCGCAAGGGGATGGCGGCGTGAAGGTTGGGATTGCGGGCGCGGGCTCCATCGCCTTTGCCACCGCCGCGCTTTTGGAAAAGAACGGCCACTCGGTGACCCTTTGGTCGCCCTCAGGCGCCGGCACAGAGGCGCTGGCCAACGCGCCCCTCACGGCAAAGGGCGCCGTGGAAGGAACGTTTTCGCCCGCCATCGCAGCCTCGCCCGCGGCGCTGTGCGCGGCCGAGGTGGTGCTGGTGGCGGTGCCCGGATATGGGCACAAGGCGGTGTTTGATGCGCTGGCCCCATGCTTGCAGGCCGGGACGGAGGTGATCATCTCGTCCCACGCCTCGTTTGGCGCGCTTTATCTGGCGCGGGCGCTGGCCGCGCGGGGATTGCAACTGCCGATCACCTGTTGGGGGACGACGGCCGTCACCGGCCGGCGCACGGGGGAAACGGAGGTCACCGTCAACACGGTTCGCAAAAAGGTTGACGCGTGCACCGTGCCCGCCGCCCGTGAGGCTGCAGCGCTTGCCACCTGCCGCGCGCTCTTTGGGGATGTGTTCGTGCCGCGGGCTGGGATGCTCGCCATCACGCTCTCCAACCTCAACCCGCAAAATCACATGGGGATTGCGCTCCTCAACATGACGCGGATGGAGCATGGCGAAACCTGGGGGCAGGGCGCCAATGTCACCCCCCATGTGGGCCGCCTTCTGGAACGGCTGGATGAGGAGCGGCTTGCGATCGCGGGCGCGCTCGGCCTCCAGGTGAAGACCATCTTTGAGCACTTTCACCAGTCGTTCCACGTGCCAATTGCGTCCATCTCGGAGATGAATTTTGAGATGCACCGGCAAGGGCGGGGCGGCACGGGGCCAGCCACCGCCGACAGCCGTTATGTGACCGAAGATGTGCCCTACGGTCTGTTGCCGGTGGCACTTTTGGGCGAGATGGCCGGGCGCCCGGCGCGGCTCCACGAGGCGGGCATCGACATTTTTAGCGCCATGTATGGGCGGGACTTTCGGGCCGAGAACACACTTTTGCCGGCCCTTGATCTGGGCGGGCTTCCGCTGGACGCGCTTGGGGAGGCTGGGCGCACGGGGGTCTTGCCGAAGACATGATCAACGACACGATGAGGAGATGAGCATGACGCTAAAAATGAACCGCCGGACCTTTCTCGGCACAACGGCGGCCGCCGGCGCCGCGCTGGCGAGCCCCGCGTACCTGCGCCGGGCCTATGCGAGCGGCGGCGAGGTCAACATCTGGACCTACAACCAGTTTGTGCCCGACGCCTTCAAAGAGCAGTTTGAAGCGGAGACCGGCATCAAGGTGAACGTGCGCCTGGTGGACGACCAGGGCAAACAATTCAACCTGTTGGCCGCCGAGGCGCCCAACCCCACCGTCGACATTATGACGGTCGCGGGCCACCGCTTCTTGCAATTCATTGGGTCCGACCTTTTGTCCCCGCTCGACACGGACCGTCTGTCCAACTGGGGCAACATCAACCCCACGTTCTCCGAGAGCGACTGGGCGACCGTCAACGGCAGCAAGTGGGGCGCGCCGATCCTGTCCGGCATGGAAGTGTTGGCCTACAACACCGACCGTGTGTCAAAAGATCAGGTGGGCACATGGCAAGAGTTCTTCTCCGAGCAATTCTCGGGTGAGACCGCCTACACCATCCAAGACATGCTCTCCATCGTCATGCTGATGAAGGGGTATGACGGGAACATGGTCGAGTACATGGACGACCCGGCGCGTGCGGCCGAGATTGTGGCCGAGGCGCGCGATTTCTTGATCGCCCACAAGCCGATGGTCCGCAAATATTATGACAGCGGCGCCGAAGTGCAACAAATGTTCGTCAACCAGGACATTGTGGCCGCTTGCGCGTGGAACGGTCCCATCGCCGCGCTGATGGCGGACGGGTTCCCCGTGGCGATGACCATCCCGGAGGAGGGGTCCTACGGCTTTGTTTACACCTACAACATCGCCAACAACGCACCCAACCCTGACAACGCCTACACCTTCATCAACGCCATTTTGGGCTCGCCCGAGATTGGCGCTGCGATGACGAAGGCATCAGGCTTTATTTCGACCTACAAGGGCGCGACGGATTTCTTGACGGACGAAGAGAAAGCCGCCTCCTCCTTCCCAGAGGCGGAGATTGAGCGCCTTCAATTCTTCCGCGCTGAGGCCAATGAGATGAAATACAGCCTCGTTGACCCAGCCGTTGAAGCGGTAAAAGCGGCGTAGACCGCGCCGTGGAGGCCCGGCCCGCCCGGGCCTCCACCTCCTTGAAGGAATCTTGCGATGAGCGATGACACCGCGCCGATTGCCACCACCGCCGGCCGGACGCGGGAGGATCGCGCCACCCTGTGGGGCCGCATTGTGGCGAACGGGCCCTACCAGGCGGTGAGCCGGTTTGTCTTCGCCTCGCCGCGCCGCCAATTCCTACTTTTGGCGCTGATCCCCATCGTCTGGGTCATCACGCAGCATCTGGCGCCGATGATACAGATGCTAAACGTCAGCCTATTGGAGGCCTACCCGCTCACTGTGGGTGAAGAGGCGCGCTACACCGCCGCCAACTATGCCAAATTCTTCGAAGAGAGCGTTTTTCAAAAGCCGTTCTTCCGAACGCTGGTCTACTCCTCAACGCTCACCTTTGCGACCTTGCTCATCACCTTCCCGGTTGCGTACTACCTGGCGCGCTACGTCAAGCGGGACAATCAACTCGCCCTGCTCCTCATCATCCTCGTCCCATTCTGGACGGGTGAGATTGTGCGCACCTTCGCGATCATGATTTTGCTGGGCAACAACGGCGCCATCAACATCGCGCTCCAATGGCTGGGTCTGATCAACCGGCCCATCCCCTTCATGTACACCGGCTTTTCGGTGAGCGTTGGCCTCATTTACCTCACCGCGCTTTACATGCTCTTGCCGCTTTACTCGGCGCTGGAAAAGTTGCCACGCTCATACTTAGAGGCGGCGGCTGATCTTGGCGCCGGCCCGCTCACCCGCTTTCGCAGGATCACCATCCCCCTCAGCCTGGAAGGCATTGGCGCAGGCTGCACCCTCGTCTTCCTCATTTCGACCGGATACTATGGTGCGCCCGTTCTTCTCGGCGGGCCCAACAGCACAGTGTTTGCCGAGACCATTGCCGGATTCTTCCACAACGCGGGCGATGCTTGGCCAACGGGCGCGGCATTTGCGGTCATCATGTTCATCACCGCGCTCGGCCTCTCCGGCCTCTTCACCCTCCTGATCAACGCCTTGCGCAAGGGGGACACGAAATGAGCCGCGCCGGCCGCATCGTCCTGCCGATCCTCTTTTGGGCGTTCGTTGTCTACCTCTTCGTCCCCCTCATCCTCATGGTGGTGATGGGGTTCAAGGACAGCCGGTTCATCGGCTTTCCGATCCGCGGCCTCACCTTCGAGTGGTACCTCGGCGTCTTTGAAGACACCGACGTCATCGTGACGTTCCTTTATTCTGTGGTGATCGCAGTTGCCTCCACCGCCGCCTCCGTCATCATTGGGACATGGCTTGCCGTCCTTCTCAACGGCAAAAAGTTCATTGGCCGCGCCGCGGTCTACGGCATGATGATCTTGCCCGCGCTCGTCCCCGGCATCATCTCGGCGATCGCGTTTCGGATTTACGCGCGCCAGCTTGAGATCGAGCCTGGCATGTTTGCCATCATCTGGGCCCACGCGGTCCACAACGTGCCCTTTGTGACGCTTGTGGTGATGGCGCGCCTCTCAACACTGCCTAAAAGCTTGGGCGAGGCGGCGCGGGACCTTGGGGCCGACCCGTTCGTGGTCTTCATGCGCATCACGATGCCATATTTACGGCCGGCCATCATCGGCGCGTCAATCTTCTGCCTGCTTTTGAGCTTTGACGACTTTGTGCGCTCGTTCTTCCTGGGCAGTTACCAGCCGACGCTGCCGGTGCTCATCTTTGCCAAACTGCGTTCCGGCATGTCGCCCGAGATCAACGCCATCGCCACCGTTGCCCTCATTTTGACCGCTGCGCTGGGCATCTGGGCCGAGCGATCGAGCCGCCGCCTCAAGAAGGAGAGTTCGTGACGATGGCCGATCCCCTCGTTCGCATCGATGGCATTTCAAAGCGATTTGGGAGCGCCGTTGCCGTCCACGACATGACGCTCGACATTGAGGAGGGCGCGTTCGTCACCTTTCTGGGGCCGTCGGGCTGCGGCAAGTCGACGACGCTGCGCATGCTGGGCGGGTTTGAAAAGCCCGACACTGGCCGCATTCTCCTCGCCGGCAAGGACATCACCGCCGAAGTCCCAGAAAACCGCCACATCAACATGGTCTTTCAAGACTATGCGCTCTTCCCGCATATGACGGTTGCGCAAAATATGGCCTTCGGGCTGGAGCTGAAGGGCTTTGGCAAGGCCGCCATCCGCGCGCGGCTTGATGAGCTGATGGCCTTCCTCGAGATTGCCGATTTTGGCGAACGCTATCCCTCCCAACTGTCCGGCGGGCAACGGCAACGGGTGGCGCTCGCCCGCGCGCTGGCGCCCGACCCGCAGCTCCTGCTCCTTGATGAGCCGCTCGGCGCGCTTGACGCAAAGCTGCGCACGCAAGTGCAGCTTGAGCTGAAATCAATTCAACAGCGCACGCGCAAAACGTTCTTCTTCGTCACCCACGACCAGGACGAAGCGCTCACCATGTCCGACCGCATTGTCGTCATGAACGCGGGCCGCATTGAACAGGACGGCACGCCCGAAGATCTTTATTTCCGCCCCGCCTCCCGGTTTGTGGCCGAGTTTGTGGGCGACACCAACCTTCTGGAAGGCACTGTGCGCGGCCAGGAGGGGGACGATATCGTCTTCGACTGGACGGGCATTGTGCTGCGCGGGCGCGCGCCCGCCGCCCTCAACACGGGCGATAAGGTCGCCGCCTCCCTCCGCCTGGAGCGGCTTGCGCTGCACGCTGAGCGGCCGGAGGGGCCCAACACCCTCAAAGGGGAGATTGCGGACCGGGTGTTCCTGGGAAGCCGCACGGCGGTGGACATTGCCGTCGGCCCCCATGGCGAGCGGCGGCTCCGCGCCTATGCCGATCACCAAACGCTGGCGGCGTTGCCCTCCGCAGTGTGGCTCAGCTGGGACGCGCCGTCCCTCTCAATCCTTAACCGGTAGGCCCGCTGGGATGGCTCACTTATAGTAGCACCCATCGCCCAGGCAGGGGGGCGGGTCGTAGTAGGGCGGCTCGGCAGCATCGTCGCCAAAGTCGCGCAGGGCGTCGGCGCGGCCGCGCTCTTCAAACACGCGGTCCATCAGCGAAATGCCGTCCGTGACCGGATCGTCACTGGGCAAATACCGGGAGGACAACACCACCGGTTTGCGGCGCGGCAGCGTGAAGAATGGCGAAAGGTCGGAGTTGAGCGTGGGAACGCCGCTCTGTTCCACGCCCGCATCGGTGGGCCCCTCGTCGGCGCCGCCCGTCGTTCCCCGTCGGCCAGCGAGGCGCGATTGCAAGGACGCAAGGTCCAGCTCTTCGGTGGGCACAATGTCCACCCGTCCGTCGCCCACCACAAACGAGTAGCCTTCGGTGCGGATGCTCTTGCGCTGGCCGTCACGCCCGGCAAACGACAGCTCTTCGCCAAACACGAACGAGGCCACCTCGCTGGGGCAATCGCCGCCTTGCCGGCAAGGCGGATCAAGGTCGATATTTGTGATTCCGCCGCGCACGCCAAGGGTGCCCGCTGGCGTGTTAAAGCGCACACCGCCCGCACTCTTTGAGAGGCGCCCGCCCACGAACCGGAGCGCGCCCGACGTGACCTCCGCCACCAGAGAGCCGGCGCCCGTGGAAGGGTCATACACGAACTCGTCAATCACCACCCGCGCGTTCGGCCCCACGGTGAAGGCGGAGCCATCCACGAAGAGGACGTTCACGAGGCCCGCCCCGCTGGTCACGATACGGTCACGGAAGAGGACGTTCTGGCCAATCACCACCGTGCGCTCTGTGCCGCCACGGCGGAGATCCGCGTCAGGGTTCACGGCGCCTGCAACGCCCACGCGGTTTTGGGCGGCGGCGCTTGAGGCGGCCAGGGTGAGGCAGGCAATGGCAAGCGCGCGCAACATCATCAGCTTTGCCCTTTCCGGCGGCGGTGCGGCATGGCGCTAATACCGTTTGGAGACGCCGAGGGTCAGCGTCGCGTTGTCAAAGTCGCGGGTGTCATAGTTGGACGATTGGGTGAGGTAGCGCCCCGACACAAAGGTGGAGAAGCCGGCCCGGAGCGGCGCTTCCACGCCCGCCTCCACCCAAACCGCGCCGTCCTCTTCTGCCTCGGCAGCATTGATGTTGGGGTCGGCACCATCAAACCTGCGCACGAGCCCGCCGGCCGCGGCCGAAAAGCGCCACGGGGCCTCGGCGCTGAATGGGCCAAAATCCCCCAACAGCGTGGAGTACACCGCGCGGATTTGTGCGCCGACTTCCGTAAAACTTTTAAAATCGGCCCGGGCGTCGGCGCGGCGGCCAAACGCTGAGCCCTGCAGCACCAGTTGCGGGTGCACCCGCGCGGTGAGCCTTGCCCGGCCGGACCATTCGTCGCCGGTTTGGAGGCGCACGGTGGGGTATTCGGCGGGTTCGTTGTAATTCATCGCGCGGTATTCGCCCCGCGCGTCGAAGAACACATCTTGCGAGATCTGCGTGCGAAACTTGATACCTGCGCCAAGCTGTGTGGTGAAGAGTTCGTCCGACAGCGTCGACCCGCCGGCGATGGCGTAAACCCCGAGGCGGGTGTCGGCGAGGTTAAAGCGACCGAGGCCAAAGGTCGGCCCGAGTTGCGCCTCAACAAGGTTGAAGTTCAACTCCGGCGCGCCGAAGAAGACGGAGCTGTAGGCCAGCACGTTCCCTTCAACAAGGTCGTACTGGTTGCGAAGATCATAGGCGACGTTGAAGTCGGAGAGGGCGAAAATGTTTGCGCCCGCCTGGGCCAACAACGAATTGTCGAGCACGACGGGCACGCCGTTGATGATCACGATGGAATCGTCAGGCCCCGCGTTGGGGTTCGACTGGACCTGAACGCCCGCGTGGAGGCTGCCGGAGATCGAAACCGGCGCATCGATCTGGTTCACCCGCGCAAGATAGGTCTGCGCGCGGGTCCGGATGGCCGCGCTCGCATCATCGGAGGAGGCCGCCTCAAGGTAAGAGCGCGCCATATCCGCCGCGCCCAGGCGATAATAAAGAACGCCAAGTTCCAGCTGTAGGCGGCGGTTGTCGGGCGCATAGATCAACATGCGCTCCAGTGTGGCAATGGCGCCTTCAAAGTCGCCCACCTGTGCGGAAAGGAGCGCATACTCAAACGACACTTGCAGGTTGCTGGGGTCGGCCAGCATCTGCGCGAAGAGCACTTGGCGCTGGCTTTCAACAGCCGCCGTGCCGTTCGACTGGGCCGCGGCCAAGGGGGCGAAAGCGGGCGCGGCGAGAAGGACGGCTCCCATCACAAGGCTGGCAAAGCCACGGCAGATGGCACGAGTGGAACGCATCGTCAGCCTCTTTGGACGCTGACCTCGTGGTGCCCGATGGCCCACCGCACGCATAGGGCGGCGACTGTCTTTTGCGGATGCTGCCGGCGCGGTTTGGTGGGTCATGTTGCGGGCCGATCACAACTTTTGTCTAGACTGCTTCCCCGATGACCGTGTGCGGTCATTCGAAAATTGCTCTAAAGGGAGGCCGCCTCGGAGCCCCGGTCATGATGCGCCCTCAGCCCCTGCCTGCCGCACGCCTTGGCCGCCGCCGCACCGGCTGGCGGCGCCGCGTTTTGCGCGTTGCCCCGCTCTTTGCCATCACGCTTGCCATTGTTTTGGGTGGCCTTGCGCTGCGGGCGGCCGACCCCGGGGCGCTCGGCGTCATGCGCAATTTGGTGTTTGACGAGTACCAACGGCAGGACCCCCGGCCCTACGATCCCAACTCGCCAGTGCGCATTGTGGCGATTGACGAAGCGTCCCTCGACCGGCTCGGCCAATGGCCCTGGCCCCGGGCGACCATGGCGCAGATCGTCTCCAACCTGCACGCCAAGGGCGCCGCGGCCATCGGGATCGACGTGCTGCTTGCCGAGCCCGACCGCATGTCGCCCGAAAACTTGCCCCGCGTGTTGCCCGCCGGTGAAGCGCGCGAAACGCTCGCCAAAGCGATGGAGGGCCTCCCCCGCAACGACGCGCGGCTTGCAACAGCGCTCGTCGCGGCGCCCTCTGTGCTCGGCGTGGCGCTGAGTGACGCGCGCGCCGCCCCCGAGACCGACGGCGAGAACAGCTTTGCCGCGGCGAAGGCAGGCTTTGCCTTTGCGGGGGATGATCCGCGCCGGTTTTTGCCAGCGTTTTCAGGGGCAACGGCGCCGCTTCCGGTGCTGGCGGGCGCAGCGGCCGGCCTTGGCGCGCTCAACTGGCTCCCCGACCGGGATCGTGTGGTGCGCAAAGTGCCCCTCGTTTACCAGCTGCCCGATGGGGCGTTCTTGCCGGGCCTTGCGGCGGAGGCGCTGCGGGTGGCGCAAGGGGCCTCAACGTATGTGATCCGCGCGTCAAACGCGTCGGGCCAATCGGCCTTTGGCGCCGCCTCGGGGGTGAACGCGGTGCGCGTTGGTGCGCTGGAGGCCCAAACCAGCGCCGACGGCTCCATCCGCCTCCACTTTGCCAAAACGCCGCGGGAGCGGCAGATCCCCGCCTGGTGGGTCACCGAGGGCGTGGTGCCCACCGATGAGGTGGCGGGCCGCATCATCCTCATCGGCGCCACCGCGTCCGGCCTTCTCGATATCCAAGCCACCCCGCTGGAAGCGGCGGTGCCGGGGGTGGAGATCCACGCCCAGCTGATCGACCACATCGTGTTCGGCAACGCGCTGTCGCGGCCCGACTGGGCGGCGGGCCTGGAAGTGGTGGTGTTTGTGGCGCTGGCGCTCCTGTTTTGCGTCGCAGCCGCCACGCTCTCGCCGCTCATCGGTGTGGGCCTCGGGCTCATCGTGATTGCCGCCACCGGGGCGGGGAGTTTTTATCTCTTCTGCAGCGCGCGCCTTTTGGTGGACCCATCGTTCCCCATTTTGGGGAGCGCGCTGGCGCTGCTGGCCACAACAGCCTTCGTGGCCGTCCGCGAGGGGTCGGAGCGGCGCTGGGTGCGCAGCGCCTTTGGCCGCTATGTGGCGGCCGACCTTGTGGAAGACCTTGCGCAAAACCCCGACCGGCTGACCCTTGGCGGTGAAATCCGCGACATGACGATCCTCTTCACCGACATTCGCGGCTTCACCACCATCTCAGAGGGGATGAACGCGCAGGATCTCACCGCCTTCATCAACGCATTCCTCACCCCGCTCACCAACGTCATCCTGTCCCACCGCGGCACGGTCGACAAATATATGGGCGATGCCATCATGGCATTCTGGAACGCCCCGCTGGATGATGAGGATCACGCCAAGCACGCGGCCGAAACGGCGCTGTCGATGATGGTTGCGCTGGAGGCGTTTAACGTTGCGCATGCCGGCGTTTACAAACCCGTCTCCATCGGCATTGGGCTCAACACAGGCGAATGTTGTGTGGGAAACTTGGGGTCGGACCAGCGGTTTGACTATTCGGTGATTGGCGATGATGTGAACGTCGCGTCCCGCCTTGAGGGGCAGACGAAGACCTATGGCGTCCCGATCCTGGTGGGTCCGCGCACGGCGGCCCAGCTTGCGGGGACGGGGTATGCCACCCTTCGCCTCGACAGCATCAAGGTGAAGGGCAAAGACAACGCCATCGACATCTTTGCGCTGACCGGCGGGCCCAACCACGCCGAGGCGCCCGCCTTTGCCAAAGCGGGCCATGTGGTGGCGCAGCTGGTGGACGCGTTCCACGCCGGTGATCTGACCGAGGCCGCGGCCGCCCTTGCGGCGCTCGATGCCGATGATGCGGCAGACCTCTCGGCCGTTCGCGAGATTTATCGCGAGCGGCTCAAAATGTTGACGTTGCCGGCGGGGGCGGCGGCCGATCCACCCGTGGTGGCCGCGCTGAAGGAGACGGGGAGCGAGGCCGCCCTCACGCGTCCTGCAGAATGACGAAGCCGTCGATGGGGGGTGGCTCCACCGCATCGAGCCGGATGGCAGTGACGTCGGCGGAGGGGGGCCCATCGCGGCAGGCTTTCAGCATGGCGTCCACCGTGTCGTGGGAGCCGATGACCACGGCCTCCACCCGCCCGTCAAAGAGGTTGCGCACGTAGCCCTTGAGGCCCCGCGCGCGCGCCTCGCCGCGGCACCAGTTGCGGTAACCCACCCCTTGCACGCGGCCTTCGATCAGAAAGCGTGTGGCCATCGCCCGTCCCCCACAGCCGGCGGTCTTGAGCGGTTTGAGGCGAAGTGTGCGCGGTTCGCCGCCCGCAAACCGCGACAAAACAAACCAAGAGACCGGTCAGGGCAAGCGCATGCTCGGCCAAGACGGGCTCGCTTTACGCGTACTCCATGATGACGGCGTCCACCGCCAAACTGTCACCCGCCGCAACCTTAACGGTGCGAACTGTGCCGGAGCGTTCGGCGCGGATGACATTTTCCATTTTCATCGCCTCAATGACGGCAATCGTGTGACCCTCCTCAATGGTGTCGCCCTCCTTCACCGAGAGGGACACCACAAGCCCCGGCATCGGGCACAAAACTTTGCCCGCGCCGCCGCCCGCCTCAACCTTCGGCAGGTGCACCATGAGATCGGCGATATCCGGCCGCAGCACCATCATCGTGGCGCGCATCCCCCGGTGGGTGAGGGTGAGGCCGGCCCCGTTGCGCACCTCTGTGAACGTTTTGGCCCGCCCGTTCACCATCGCGTGGATGAGCGCGCCATCGCGGGTGAGGGTGATGTCGTGGGGCGTGCCGGCCGCGATGCGAAACGTGTCGCCGCCGCCATCGATGGTGGTGTCAAGGCGCGCGTCATCATCAAACAGGACGGCGAGTGCGCGGGGCTCGGGGCTTTTGTGGGGCCCGAAGGCGGCCTTCCGCTCCGCCGCCTGGGCGGTGAGGGCGGCGGCAACGGCGGCAAAGACGGCGCGTGTATCGTCCGTCAGCGGGGCGCTGCCACGGCCCGAAAACTCTTCGGCAATAAAGCCTGTTGAGAGGGCGCCCGATTGCCAGCGCGGGTGGTCCATCAGCGCGGCAAGGAAGGTGGTGTTGGGGGAAATCCCGTCGATGACGGTGGCGTCAAGCGCGTCGGACATTGCGGCAATGGCGGCGGCGCGATCCGGGCCGTGGGTGATGATCTTTGCAATCATGGGGTCATAGAAGCGGCTGATCTCAGAGCCTTCCACGACGCCGGTGTCGATGCGCAGCGTGGTCTCGTCCGCGAAAGGCTCCGGGAATTTGAGGCGTTTCAGGCGGCCGATGGAGGGCAAAAAGTTGCGGTCGGGGTCTTCGGCGTAAAGTCGCGCTTCGACGGCCCAGCCGGTGGCTTCAACGTCGTCCTGGGTGAGGGTGAGGGGCTCACCGGCCGCGACGCGGATCATCTGCTCCACAAGGTCAACGCCGGTGATGAGCTCGGTCACCGGGTGCTCCACCTGGAGGCGCGTGTTCATCTCCAGAAAGTAAAAGTCAGCGTCTTGGCTGGCGACAAACTCCACCGTGCCCGCGCTGTCATAGGCAACGGCCTTGGCGAGCGCGACGGCCTCGGCGCCCATCTGCGCGCGGGTTTCCGCGTCCAAAAGGGGGCTCGGCGCCTCTTCCAGCACCTTTTGGTTCCGGCGCTGGATGGAGCATTCCCGCTCCAAAAGGTGGATGACGTTGCCGTGCTTGTCGCCCAGCACCTGAATTTCGATGTGGCGCGGGTCGACGATGAACTTTTCCACAAAAACCCGGTCATCGCCGAACGCGTTTTTCGCCTCCGAGCGCGCGCGGTCAAACCCCTCTTTGACCTCTGCGGCGCTGTGGGCAATGCGCATCCCCTTGCCGCCGCCGCCCGCGCTCGCCTTGATCATGACCGGGTAGCCGATCGCCTCGGCCACTTCCAGCGCCGCCTCTGCGGTGTCGAGCGCCCCCGCCCCGCCGGGGACGGTGGAGACGCCGGCCGCCATCGCGCGGGCTTTGGATTCGATCTTGTCGCCCATCGCCTCAATGGCGGCGGGGTTGGGGCCGATGAATGTCAGCCCTACCTTGGCGAGTGCTTCGGGGAAGGCGGCGCGCTCGGAAAGGAAGCCGTAGCCGGGGTGGACGGCCTCGGCGCCGGTTTTGGCGCACGCGTCGAGGATGGCGTCGATCAGGAGGTAGGATTGCGCGGCGGGGGCGGGCCCGATGCGCACCGCTTCGTCGGCCATTTCCACGTGGGGGGCGGCGGTGTCGGCGTCGGAGTAGACGGCAACGGTGCCAATTCCCATGCGCCGGGCGGTCGCCATGATGCGGCACGCGATCTCACCGCGGTTGGCCACCAAGATTTTGCCGAACATGTCTCGCCCTTTCGCCGCAGCCGTTGCCGCGTTTTAGGGGAGGGGCGTTCGGCAAGTCGAGAGGCGCAGGGCGGAATGCCCCCCGCGGCTAGGCGGCGACGGTGCGGGCGGTGGCGATGGGGCCGATGACGCCCGTGATCCCGCAGGCGTGGAGGGATTTTGCGTCCGCCGCGTTGATGGCGTGGATGGTGAGGCCGCAGGTGCCGGCAAGGCGCACGCCCGCGGTCACCGCGTCGGCGGCGGGGCCGTCGAGCATGCCGTCGCCAAGGGCCGCAGCATCGATGAGGGCGGCATCAAACCGGCCGCTCGCCAGACAGTCATAGTCGCCGAGGCCAAGGGTCCACCCGGTGAGGACGACGCCAACGCCCGCCAGGCGGAGCGCGGTGGTGGTCGCCACCATTTCGGGGGTTTGCGCGCTGGCGGTCGACACCTCCACCGCGACGTCTGACGAGGACCGGCCCTCGGATGCGGCCACTTGGAGGAGGGTGTTGGCCGCGCCCGGTGCAAACAAAGCCATCGCCGGGAGCGGGATCTGAAGGCGCCCGCCCGCGGTGTGTGCCCGCAAGGCGCGCGCGGCAATCTTTGTGGTGAGCTCTGTGGTGAGGCCGAACTTGTGGGCGGTGGCAAAGAGGCGCTCGATGTCGACCGTGTCGCCAAAGCGGGCGCGCCAGGCGACCGGTGCGCCCGCGGCATCCACCAGCGGCTCCACCGAAAGCGGGAGCGGGCCGCCGGAGAGGACCGCTTTCACCCGGCGCAGCGCGTCGTGCTCTTCCAGCGTTGCGCCCTCAATGGCGTGGGCGGTGAGGGGGGCACGCCGCTCCAACTTTGCGGTGTGGAGGGAGACGTCTGCGGCGCGAAACACGGTGTCCGGGTCACTGCCGCGGGCAATGGCGGTAACGCCGGCCGAAAGGCTCACCTGGAGGTCCACCTCGCCAAGGTCAATCCGCGTGCGGAAGGTGGACAAAATCCGCTCCACCGCCTCCAGCGCGCCGGCCTTGGTGGAGATATCGTGGAAGACGATGGCGAACTCGTCGCCCGCCAGGCGGCTCACAAAGTCTTTGCCGCGGGTGTGGATTTGGAGGTTGCTGGCGATTGCCTTCAAGAGCTGGTCGCCAACGGTGTGGCCGAGGGAATCGTTGACCATCTTAAAACGGTCCACATCCATCAGGCAGAGCGCGGCGTTGCCGGTGGTGCAGGCAGCGCGCATTTCCGCGTCAAACGCGCGGCGGTTGGGAAGCCCTGTCAGCGTGTCGGCAAGGGCAAGCTGCACCGCTTCATCGGCGTCGATGGTCTGGCCATACTCCAGCTGCTGCACCCGGCGGCGCGCATCTTTGAGCGCATCCTCAAGCCGGGCCTCCAGCGAGATGTCGCGGCAGGCCATCAAGATGCGGCGCTGCCCGTCGACGGTGATGGGGAGGCTGCGCACACACACCGCGTGGGTGTGCGTGTCGTGGGCGATGGACAACACATGCTCCACCGGGCGCTCGGCGGCGCGGATGGTGGCGTTGAGCGCGGCAAGGTCGGTGGCGGAGACACGCCGCCCGTCCTGGCACAATGTGTCGAGCACGTCGGCCGCGATGGGGTCCTCCGTCGCGGGGTCGGACACCCAGACCGCGCGGTAGGGGATCGTGCGCAAAAAGGCACGGACGGATGCGTCATCCGTTTCAGATAGGTGATGCAACGTGTCGACTGGCAGCGTGGTCACGGCGCCTCTCGCATGTGATCAACGACCGGCGGAAGGCTGCATAACCATGCAATCAACCAACCCGTCGGTTAAGCTTTAATTTACAGTCTTCTGACAGCCAAGTCGTTAACAGCCATGCATTTTGGTTAATACTCACCATAAACGTCCGTTGGCGTTTCTGGGGTAGGCGGTTGCCCTTGAACCGTTTGTGAATGCTTGGTTCACCGTCCCTGCAGGAACACCGCGGCGTCAAAATCCCGTTTGCGGGCGGCGCGGCGCTCGGCGGCCAGGGCATCCTCGCCCCACTCTTCAATGTTCCAGTCTTCCTCCACGTGGGCCGCGTGCCAGGCGGTTTGCGCGTCAATGGCGCCGGTGTGGAGCGCAACGGCAATGATCGCGCTGCCCGAGAGGCTGGCCACACTGTGCACACCGGCGAGCGCCAGCGGGGTGTCGGGCAACACGCCGCCGATGGCATCGTTCAGTGCGCTCGGTTGGGCAACCGGCATCAGCCCGTCGGTCACCGCAAGGGTGAGGCCGAACCGTTCCTTGACGAAGGCCACCAACGGGTCCCACGCCGCCCTTTCCCGCGCGACGAGACCGGCGGGGGCATCGGCCCGGTAGGCGACAAGGTCGCTGCCGGCGATTTTGACGATTTCGGCCTTCACCGCGTCGGCCGCCTCCGCCACCCCGTCGATCGCGGTGTTGGCAAGGCGGGTGAGGGGCATGGTGGTGGGCTCGATGAAGGTCTCTTGCGTGGCCCACTCCCGGGCAATGGCCTCGGCCACCCGCTCTGGCACGAGAAGCGCGCGTTTTCGCGGGGTTTTGATGGGCCGCGCGTCCAACAAGATGGTGGCGTTCCCCGCGTGATCGGGCGTGCCGGTGGTGACGGTTTTGTAAAAGCGGCGCAGGCGCTCGGGGGCATCGCTCATGGGAGCGCGCCATCGATGAGGAGTTTGAGATCGGCGGGGTGCTTGGCCACATCAAGCGCGCCGGCTGCACGCAGGTCAGCCGGATCATCGCTCCCCCACGAAACGCCAACCGCGGCCACCCCCGCGCTCCGTGCCATGGTCATATCGAGCGTGCTGTCGCCGATCATCACGGTCCGCTCCCGCGCGGCGCCGGTCGTCCGCAGTGCGATCTCCACCATTTCCGGCGCGGGTTTTGAGGCCGCTTCATCGGCGCTGACGGTCACGATGAAGCGCTCCCCAAGCCCGTGGGTTGTTAGGATCCGGTCAAGCCCGCGGCGGGATTTGCCGGTCGCAATGCCAAAGAGCGTGTCGTCTCCCTCAAGGGCGCTCAGCGCGTCGGCCATGCCGTCAAACAAGGGTTCGGCCTCATCGCTCGCGCGGCGGGTGTAGGCGGCGCGATATTCGTCAAAGAGCGTGGCCCGTGTCGCCTCTGAGGCGCGGGGCGCGAGGCGGGCAATGACGCGGGGGAGTGAGAGGCCGATGAGGGGTTTTAATGCGCCGGGGCCGGGCGGGGGCTCGCCGGCGGCGGCAAACGCCTCGTCCATGGCGCCGTTGATGTGGCCGAGGCTGTCAACGAGGGTGCCGTCGCAGTCGAACAGGAGGAGGCAAAGGTCTGACATTGTGGCCCGGGCTTTCCTTGTGCGTGAGGCGCGTATAAAGCCCCCGTCGGCCGGATGCGAGCGGGCGCAGAAAAGGGGAGCCGATGCCAGAGCCAGAGCCGCGGATCTTCGTGATTGGGTTCAACCGATGCGGGACCACATCGCTGAACCGTTTCTTTGAAAAGCACGGCATCCCCGCGGTGCACTGGGATGGCAACGCGCTTGCCCGAAGTGTGGCCGCCCAAGTGGCCAAGGGTGCTGATCCGGTTGGGGAGTATCCGGATGCGCGGGCCTTTTCGGACATGGAGAGCGTGCACGATCGCCACCACCGGCTGGTGGAAGGCTATCGATATTTCAAAGAAATGTTTGAATGGCACCCCACCAGCTATTTCATTCTCAACACGCGCCCGGTGGAGGATTGGCTGAAAAGCCGCGCCAGGATCGGCAACGGCAACTACCTTGAGCATTACGCACGCCACTATGGCTATGCTGACACTGCGCCTGTGCTTGCCCGCTGGCGCCTGGAGTGGCACAGGCACCATGCGGACGTTTTGTCATTCTTTGCCGACAAGCCGCGCTCGCTGTTGGTGTACGACATTGTGAGCCACGACCCGGCGGCGCTCGCCACATTCTTGGCGCCCGCGTTCGTGGTGGACCCTGCAAAATTTCCCCATCACGCAAAGGGCGCACCACCGTAGCGCCCGGCGGAGAAAGGGCGCGCCGCCGTAGCGCCCGGCGGAGAGAGGGCGCGCCGCCGTAGCGCCCGGCGGAGAGAGGGCGCGCCACCGTAGCGCCCGGCGGAGAAAGGGCGCGCCGCCGTAGCGCCCGGCGGAGAAAGGGCGCACCGCAATCGCGCCCGGATGACATGCGGCGCGCGGCCTTCGCGGGTCAGACCAACACGGTCTCCACCTCAATGTTGCCCTTTGTGGCGTTGGAGTAGGGGCAGATGAAGTGGCCGCGCGCGACGATTGTTTCGGCCACTGCGCGCTCCACGCCCGGCAAGGCCACATTGAGCTTCACCTTGAGGCCGAAACCGCCGTCGCTGCGCGGGCCAATGCCCACATGGGCCTCCACCTTGGCATCGTCTGGCACGGTGCCGAGGTTTTCGTTTTGGGCGGCAAAGCGCATGGCGCCCAGGTAACAGGCGGCGTAGCCAAGGGCGAAGAGCTCCTCCGGGTTGTGGCCGGCGCCGGAGCCGCCAAGTGCGGTCGGCGTCGCCATGGTGACGGTGAGCATCCCCGATTTCAGCGAGGCAAGACCGTTGCGGCCGCCACCGGTGGCGCTGGCTTCGGTCCAATATTTGGGTTCAATGGACATGAGATGTTCCTTTGTGCGCGATCTAATCGTCCGCGATCCATACTGGCGCGCCGACACAAGGTCAATCTCTTGCGAAACAATCGCGCGCGATTTACGTGTGTGCGATGCCGCTGCCGCCCTCCCAAATGATCTGCTTTGCCCTTTACAGCGCCACGCACGCCATGCAGCAGGCCTATCGCCCGCTCCTCGCGGAGCTTGGGGTGACCTACCCGCAATACATTGTGTTATCCGTGCTTTGGCAAAGCGACGGCCCGCTCACCGTGGGCGGCATCGGTCGCCAGGTGCACCTTGATTCCAGCACCCTCACACCGCTGCTGAAGCGCCTGGAGGCAGCGGGCCTCATCACCCGCGCGCGGGACAGCGAGGACGAACGCCAAGTCCGGGTGAGCCTCACCGCCCCCGGCCGCGCGCTGGAGGGGAAGGCCGCGCACATCCCGGCGTGCATTTTTGACGCCACCGGCCTCAGCGCGGCGGACCTTGCCCGCCTCCACCGCGAGGTCGCCGCCCTCGCCGATCGCCTCCGGGACGCGCCAAGCCCCGCCTAGTGGATCGGCCCAGACATTTGAGTCCTGTTGGGGCGGGCGTGACGCTTCGGCTAGAGCGCCGCCCGATCAGGTTGGATCAACCTGATCGGGCAAAAGGCGCTCGTCGATGAAGTCTGGCGCATCAACTGGTCGACCTGTTTGATTCAAACAGGTCGGTCGATCCGCTAACACACTCAAATGTTTGGATAAGCTGATCCATCAAACAAAAAACCTAGGGGTTCGATCCGAATGGACCGGACCACGAGCCCGGCGTTTCGCGCCTCAAGCGCCTTTGCGATGGTCGAGGATGCGCTTGGCCTTGCCGGCGGAGCGTTCCACCCCGCCCGCCTCCACGACGTTGGGCACGATGGTGACGCCAATGCGCTCCTTCACCGCCGCGGCCAGCGCATTGCCAAGCGCGGTGCGGGTGGAAGCATCAATGCCCGGCCGGGCCTCCACGTGAACGGTGCAGGCGTCGAGCCGCCCCTCCCGCGACACTTCGATGAGGTAGTGCGGGGCAAGGGCGTCAATTTTCAGAATCTCTCCCTCGATCTGGGTGGGGAAGAGGTTCACCCCCCGGATGATGAGCATGTCATCCACCCGGCCGGTCACCTTATCCATGCGCCGCATGGTGCGCGCGGTGCCGGGCGAGAGGCGCGTAAGATCGCCCGTGCGATAGCGGATGATGGGCATCGCCTCCTTGGTGAGGCTCGTGAAGACAAGTTCGCCCATCTCGCCGTCCGGGAGCGGCGCGCCGGTCTCCGGGTCGATGATTTCGGGGTAGAAATGATCTTCCCAAATGTGGAGCCCGTCTTTGGTCTCCACGCACTCGCTGGCAACGCCGGGGCCGATCACTTCCGAGAGCCCATAAATGTCGACGGCGTGCATGTCGAAGGCGTGTTCGATCTCGCCGCGCATGGCGTTGGTCCAGGGCTCGGCGCCAAAGATGCCGGCCTTGAGGCTGGTTGCTGCGGGGTCTTTGCCGGCGGCGCGGAAGGCGTCGAGGATCGCAAGCATATAGCTTGGCGTCACCATGATGATGTCGGGCCGAAAATCTTCGATGAGCTGCACCTGGCGGTCTGTCATCCCGCCCGAAATGGGGACGACGGTGCAGCCGAGCGCTTCCGCGCCATAGTGCGCGCCAAGCCCGCCGGTGAAGAGGCCGTAGCCGTAGGCAACGTGCACCATGTCGCCGGCCCGCCCGCCCGCGGCGCGGATGGAGCGGGCGACGACGCTCGCCCACATTTCAATGTCAGCCTTGGTGTAGCCCACCACGGTGGGGCGGCCTGTGGTGCCGGAGGAGGCGTGGATGCGCGCCACCGACGCGCGCGGCACCGCAAAGAGGCCAAACGGATAGTTTTGCCGAAGGTCGTCCTTGCGGGTGAAGGGGAATTTTTTGAGATCGTCGAGCGTCTTCAGGTCGTCGGGGTGGACGCCAGCGGCCTCGAAGGCGGCGGTGGTGAAGGGGACGTTGGCGTGGGCGTGCGCCAGCGTTGCCTTGAGGCGGGAGAGCTGAAGCGCTTCAATCTCGTCGCGGGAGGCGATCTCGATGGGGTCGAGGTTCTCGGCGTCTGGGGTGAGATCACGCATGGGTCAGCTCGGCTTGATGGTGCGGGAGTGGCCGCGAAAGGCGGCAATGAGGGTGCCGTCCGCGCGGGTGACGGTGACATCCGTGATCCCCTGCCGGCCTTTGCGCACAATCTCGGTGGCGGTGGCGGTGAGGGTCTCGCCCTCGGCCGCCGGGGCGAGGTAGGTGATCTGGCAGTTGGCGGCCACCGAAGCGGCGCCGGCGGCGTTGCAGGCAAAGGCAAACGCGCTGTCGGCCAGGGTGAAGATGAAGCCGCCGTGGGCAATGCCGTGCCCATTCACCATGTCGGCGCGGATGGTCATCGTGAGGACGGCGTGGCCGGGGTCGGCGGCGAGAAGCGCCATCCCAAGGTTTTGGCTTGCCGTGTCCGCGTCCCACATGGATTGCGCAAAGGGCGTCACAGGCGGCCTTTGAAGGTGGGGCGGCGCTTCTCCATGAAGGCAGAGACCCCTTCCGCATAGTCAGGGTGGTGGCCTTGGGCGCGCTGAAGGTCGCGCTCAAGGTCAAGCTGGGCGTCGAGCGTGTTGGTGGCGCCGGCGTCAAAGGCGCGCTTCATGGCGGCGAGCCCGTCGGTGGGGAGTGTTGCAAGGCGGCTTGCGATGGCGCCGGCCTCGGCGGCCAGCGCATCATCGGCGACGACGCGGTAGGCAAGGCCCCAGCGCTCCGCGGTGTCGGCGTCGACCTTGTCGGCCAGCATTGCCATCGCGCGGGCGCGCATTGCCCCCACCGCGCGGGGGAGGGTGAAGGTGCCGCCCGCATCCGGCACCAGGCCAAGGTTCGCAAAGGGTTCCAAAAACACCGCAGACTTCGACGCAATCAGGATATCGCAGGCGAGCGCCACATTGAGCCCCGCACCCGCCGCAACGCCGTTAACGGCCGCCACCACGGGGAGCGGCAGGGCGCGGATTTTGCGCACAAGTGGGTTGTAGAGGCGATGGAGGGTGTCCCCCAGATCGGGCGGGCCGCCGTCGCCCATCACGCGGTCGGAAAGGTCTTGGCCCGCGCAAAAGCCGCGGCCGGCGCCTGTCAAAACAAGCGCGCGCACGGATTTATCGCCGTGGGCGGCGTCGAGCGCATCGGAGAGGGCGGCGTGCATCGCCTCATTGAATGCGTTGAGGCGGTCGGGCCGGTTGAGCGTGAGCGTCACCACCGCGCCGTCTTTGGATTGAAGGACCGGGTCCAAGGCGGCCAACCTCCATTCGGTGCGCGCTTGACGGGAGGGTATCGAGGGTCTTTGGCTTGTCAACGGGCAGCGAAGGGTCACGGCGATGGACGAGGTGACGGCGCGCATCGAGGCGCTTCCCGCCGCGCGGCAGGGGGATGCCCGCGCGCTCGACGCGCTTTTCCGCGATGTCACCGGTTTCACGCCGCGCCTGTGGGGCAAAATTTTCGGCTACGGCCGCTACGCCTACACCTATGCGAGCGGCCACTCCGGCGAGTCGCTCGCCACCGGCTTTTTGCCCGGCGCCTCGCGGATTTCGCTGCACATCATGCCTGGATACAACGCCTTTCCAGAGATTGCCGCGCGTCTGGGGCCCCACACACGGGGCAAAGCGTGTTGGTACATCAAGCGCGTGTCGGCGGTGGACGAGGCGGCGCTTCGTGACCTCATCCGCGCCGGCCTTCAAGACCTTTCCCATCAGTGGCCGGTGTCCCCCGCCTGACACCGCGGCGGGCTTGTGGGGTTTTGATGGATGGCGCGCGGTGCTATGAATGACAAAACCGACCGCTCGGTCGGCCAAAAAAGAGAGACCTTGGAGGGAACGATGAAAGCCTTTGTGCTGGCGGCCTTTGCCGCGGCGGTGATGGTGTCGGGCGCGGCCGCGCAAGACCCCATTCGGATCGGATCGGTGCTGGCCGCAACGGGGCCCGCCTCGTTCTTGGGGGATCCGGAAAAGAAAACGCTCGAGCTTTACGTGGCGCAGATCAACGCCGAGGGCGGCGTGCTCGGCCGCCCGCTTGCGCTCATCGTTTATGATGACGGGGCCGACGCCAACCAGGCCCGCTCCTTCGCAACGCGCCTTGTGGAGGATGATGGGATTGTTGCCATGGTCGGCGGCTCCACCACCGGCACGACCATGGCCATGGCCCCAATCTTTGACGATTACGAGATCCCGTTCATCTCGCTCGCCGGCGCGGTCGTCATCATCGACCCTGTGCAGCCGTTTGTTTTCAAGACGCCGCACACCGACAAGATGGCCTGCGAGAAGATTTTTGAAGATCTTCAGAAGCGCGGCCTCTCCAAAGTCGGCATGATTTCGGGCACCGGGGGGTTTGGGAAGTCCATGCGCGCCCAGTGCATCGGCGTCTCGGAGGCCTATGGCATCGAGATTGTGGCCGACGAAACCTATGGCCCGCGCGATTCGGATATGACGCCGCAGCTCACCAACATTGCCGGCACCGAGGGGCTTGAGGCATTGGTGAACGCAGGCTTTGGCCAGGGCCCTGCGATCGTGACGCGCAATGTGGCCCAGCTCGGCATCGACGTGCCGTTTTACCAAAGCCACGGCGTTGCCTCAAAATCGTTCATCGAGCTGGCGGGGGAAGCGGCCGAGGGCGTGCGGTTGCCGGCCTCCGCGCTGCTGGTGGCCGAGCAGCTTTCCGATGATGACCCGCAAAAGAGCGTCGTCGTCGGCTATAAATCCACCTACGAGGAGGCGACCGGTGAGCCGGTCTCCACCTTTGGCGGCCACGCGTTTGACGGGCTGATGATCTTGAAGGCGGCCATTGAGCGGGCCGGCTCCACCGACCCCATCGCGATCCGCGATGCAATCCGTGAGACCCAAGGTTTTATGGGCACGGCCGGTGTCGTCAACATGAGCGAGAGCGACCACATGGGCCTCGACCTCACCGCCTTCCGCATGCTCGAAATCAAGGATGGCGACTGGACGCTGGTGGCCGACTGACCGGGTTTTACGCGTGCGCGTCGGCAATCACGCGGCGGTAAAGATGCCACGTGGCGTGCCCCAAAATGGGAAGCGCCACGAAAAGGCCCAGGAACGCCGGCGCCATCGCCAAAAACAACAGCGCGGCAATGGTGGCGGCCCACGCCACCATCTGCGGCTTGTTCGCCCCGACAGCCTTCATGGACGTGATCATCGCGGTGACGAAATCGACCTCCCTGTCGACGATCAACGGCAGGGAAATCACGGTGATGGCAAACACCAGCCACGCGGTCGCCGCACCCACCACAATTTGGAACGCGATCATGGAAAGGCCGGCCGTGTTCATCAACGCCTCGGTGGAGGTGGTGATGTTGGTGAGCGGCATGCGCCCCAAGAAGAGCGCGAACGACATGTGGGCAAAAAAGCTCCAAAACAAAAAAACGATCACCAAAATGGCGCCGATCCACGGCGCTTGGCCGGCGCGCTCGGCCCAGACGGTGGCAAGCACCGCGCGGAAGGTGAGGGGCTCACCCGCCGAAAGCCGGCGGCTCACCTCATAAAGCCCCACCGCCGCAAACGGGGCGACAAGTGGATAGCCGAGCGACAACACCAGCGTCCACGTGAACGTTCCCGCGCCGAAAGCGGCGAGCAAGAGCCCCCCGCCGGCATAAACGCTGGAGAAAAACAGGCCATACTGGGGCGCTGCGCGAAAGTCGCGCCACCCGGCGGCGAGCGCTGCAAAAATGTCGCCGAACCCCACCGCGTTGATCGCAAATCGCTCTGTCATGCCCGCCCCCCGGCCGCCAACGCTAACGGCCCGCCCCGCCCGTGGGCCTTGATCGAGATCAAGTTGTGACGCCCTCCCTTCCAGGACCCCACCCATGACGGCTGACCTTGCCCAATTTGCCTTTTCGGGGCTCACGGTGGGGGCGGTGTACGCCCTCGTCGCCCTCGGCTTCACGCTGATTTACAATGCGTCGGGCGTTATCAACTTTGCCCAGGGCGAGTTTGTGATGCTGGGCGGGATGACGACGGTGTTTCTGGGCCTTTTCGGCCTGCCGCTCTGGCTCGCCGCCATCCTCGCCATCGCCGCAACAGTCTTGGTGGGCCTTGCGCTCTGGGCCTTTGCGATTGAAACCGCACGGGGCGCATCACCGGTCACGCTCATCATTATCACCATCGGCGCGTCGATCTTTTTGCGCGGCGCGACCGAGCTTGTGTTCGACAAGCAGTTTCACGCCTTGCCATCCATCTCCGGCGATACGCCGCTGCGGGTGTTGGGCGCGGCGGTGTTGCCCCAGACGGTTTGGGTTCTTGGCGGCGCGCTTGGCGTGGTGGTCGTGCTTTGGACATTTTTGAGCCGCACGTTGTCGGGGAAAGCGGTGCTTGCGACGGCGGCTGACCGCGTGGCGGCCAAGCTTGTGGGCATCAACACGGCCGCGGTGGTGGGCTTTTCGTTCGCCGTGTCGGCCGCCATCGGCGCGCTCGCCGGCATTTTGATCACGCCCATCACCCTGACAAGCTACGATGTGGGGACGCTCCTTGCGCTGAAGGGGTTTGCAGCGGCAATGCTCGGCGGGATCGGGAGCCCCATTGGCGCGGTCGTCGGCGGGCTTTTGGTGGGGTTGATCGAGGCCTTTGGCGCTGGCCTCATCTCCTCGGCCTACAAGGACGCCTTTGCCTTCCTCACCATTTTGGCGGTCTTGTTTTTCTTGCCCGCGGGCCTTTTTGGCGCGCGCACGGTGGAGCGGGTCTGAGCCATGCAGCGCTTTCTCTCCCCGCTCATTCTGGCGCTCGTCGCCCTTGGCGTCTGGCTTTTGGCCGACAGCAACTTTGTCCTTCGCATTGCAACGCTTGTGTTCATCTTTGGCGTCGCGGCCATCGGGCTCAATGTTCTGGTGGGCGATGCGGGGCAGGTGAGCCTTGGCCACGCGGGCTTTTTGGGGATCGGCGCCTACGCCACCGCCGTTGGCCCAGCCGCCCTTGGCGTTCACCCGCTGCTTGCGGGGGCGGCGGGCGTCGTGATCGCCGGGGCGCTCGCCTTTGCGGTGGGCCGGCCTGTGCTTCGGCTCAAAGGGCACGCGCTCGCGGTCGCGACCCTTGGGCTCGGCATCTTGATTTTTATGGTGCTCACCAACGAGGCGTGGCTCACCGGCGGGCCCGATGGGATGCGCGTTGCCCGGGCGGAGGTGTTTGGCGTGCGCCTCCGGGGCGCCGCGCTTTGGTTCATCATCAGTTCGGTTGTGTTGGTGTTGGCTGCGCTGGTGGCCGAAACATTGAAGGCGAGCCCCACGGGGCGGGCGCTGCGGGCGCTTCACGATTCGGAGGTGGCGGCGGCCACCGCCGGGATCGACGTTGCGGCGTATAAAACGGTCGCGTTCGTGGTGGCCGCGGTCTACGGCGCCATCGCCGGCGTGATGCTCGCGCTCTTTGAAGGGTTTGTGACGCCCGATGTCGCGGGCTTTCTCACCTCCATCGAACTTGTGACGATGGTGGTTCTCGGCGGCATGGGGTCGGTGCTCGGCGCTGTGGCGGGTGCGGCGATTTTAACCGCGCTTCCCCAGCTTTTGACCATCTTTCAGGAGTACGAGCACATGATGCTCGGTCTTGTCATGATGGTGGTGATGATTGCGCTGCGGCGCGGGATCGTGCCGAGCCTTGTGGCGCTTTGGCCCCAACGGCGGGGGCTCAAACGGTGATGGCGGCGCTCTCGGTCGAAAACCTTTCCATCGCATTTGGCGGCATCCGCGCCGTTGATGGCGTCTCATTCGAGGCGGCCGCGGGTGCCGTGACGGCCATCATCGGCCCAAACGGTGCCGGCAAGACGACGCTCTTTAACATGATGTCCGGCGTTTACCGGCCAACGGGCGGGCGCGTGTCGCTGTTTGGCGAAGATGTGACGGGCTTGCCGCCCCAGGGGCTTGCCCTGCGCGGATTGTCCCGCACGTTCCAAAATCTTCAGGTATTTTTTCGCATGAGCGCGGCTGAAAACGTCATGGTCGGCACCCATTTGTCAGCGCGGCGCGGGGTGTGGCGCCATCTTTTGCCGCTGCCCGCTCTCTTTCGGGCCGAGCGCGCGTCCTATGATGCCGCCTGCGCCGAGCTTGCCCATGTGGGCCTTGAGGGGGAGGCGGACAGGCCGGCGGGCGCGTTGCCTTATGGGTCGTTAAAACAGCTTGAAATTGCAAGGGCGCTCGCGGCTGGTCCAAAAGCGTTGTTGCTGGATGAGCCGGCGGCGGGCTGCAACGGGGCCGAGACGGCGCGGCTGTCGGCGCTGGTGCGGCGCTTGGCGGATGAGGGTTTGGCGATCGTGCTGGTGGAGCATGATATGGCGATGGTGATGCGGGTGTCGGACCGTGTGGTCGTCCTTGATCAGGGGCGGGTGATCGCGGACGGTGCACCTGCGCAGGTGCGGGCGGACCCGGCGGTCCGGTCTGCTTACCTTGGAGGGACGTCGTGATGCTGGGTGTGACGGGCCTGACCGCGGGCTATGGGCGGATCGAGGTTCTGCACAACGTCGACCTTGCGGTGGACGCGGGCGAGATCGTGGCAATTGTCGGCGCCAACGGGGCCGGCAAGACGACATTGATGAATGTTTTGGCCGGCATTCATCCGCCCTTTGCCGGGTCGATCACCTACGAGGGCAATGACATCACCGCCATGCCCGCCCATGTGCGCGTTGCAAGCGGCATTGTGTTGGTGCCCCAGGGCCGGCGCATTTTCGGCCCCCTCACGGTGGAGGACAATCTCCGGCTTGGCGCCTATCGCTCGGCGGCGGACCGGTCGGACCTCACCGCGATGGAGGAAATGTTCCCCATTTTGGCGGAGCGGCGGGGGCAGGGCGCGGGGGGCCTGTCAGGCGGGCAACAGCAGATGCTGGCCATCGCGCGGGCGTTGATGGCCCGCCCGCGGCTCCTTTTGTTGGACGAGCCTTCCATGGGGCTTGCGCCGCTGATTGTGGAACAGATCTTTGATGCCCTTCGCACCCGCCACAAGCGAGAGGGCACCACCATAGTGGTGGTGGAGCAGAACGTGTCGGCCGCGCTCGCCTTTGCTGACCGGGGCATTGTGATGGAAACCGGCCGAATTGTGGCGGCCGGCCCGTCCGCCGACCTGTTGAACGACACGGCGGTGCAGGACGCGTTTTTGGGCGCTGAGAACTAAACCCACCCCGCCTTGCCTTGCGAGGGGGCGGGGCGCGGTACGCGGCTTGCATGATGACCGATGAAGGGGCGAGGATGGACACGAACGTCGTCTCATTTGAAGAGGCCACCCGGGCGCGGGCACCGCGCGCGCCAGTGGAGGTGAGCCTTGAGACGCTCAAGGCGCGCCAACCGGTGGTGCCCATTGCGCAGTGCCATGCGGGCCTCGTTAACGTCACCTTCGATCAGCGCTTTAAGGCGACGACCTTTCGCATTTTCAAGGACTTGTCCGCCGGCTTCCCCCGGGGCCGCAAGATCACGATCCTCGGCCATCCGGCCACCGGCAAGTCCGTCATGATGGACCTTTTGCAGCGGCGCTTGCCGCCCACCAAAGGCCAGGTGATCGTCAATTCCAACTTTGGCTGGCAGGTCAACTCCATGGCGTTCATGGATATGCCCCTGCCCATGAGGGACAACTTGCGCTTCCTCGCCAACGTGGTGGGGGTGCCGCCCGGCCGCTTCACGGGCGCCGTCCGCGAGTTTTGCGACCTTGGAAAGCGCTCCTTCAACGACCGGATGAAGGATTTTCCGATCTGGGTCCGCAAGCGCATCGCGTTTTTGGTGGTCGCCGCCTGCAACTTTGACTGTCATCTCATTGATGGGTCCTTTTCCCCTGTTCAAATGAAACTTGAAGGGGCCGATGCGGACCGGGTGGTGGACGCCATCTACGGGCGCGACTACATCGCAACAGTGCGGCTCGCCAAGAAGGTGCCGCCCAATTGCGATCTGGTGTATATTCTTTTTGAAGGGCAGCTCTACGCCTTTGACGATGTTGGCTTGGCCACCGAGGTGTTTCAATTGCTGCCGCCCCCGTCCTATGGGTCGGGCGGCCGAAGCGAGGGTGACGAGGACGGCGACACGGAGCCCGATGATTTTGTCCTTTGACCCCGGGCATAGAGAGACAGGTGTGGCGTCATGAGTGATAACAACCTCGTTCCGGTGCCGGAAGCGGAGGACCGCCGCGCTGCACTCCGACGTGCGCGGCGCGAACGCCGCCTTGCCAAGGCGGAGCGTGCTGAGGCGGAGGCCCCCCAAAAACCAAAGATGGGCGAGGCGAAGGTGGCGCGGGTGCAAAAGGCGAAGCGCGCCGACCCTGTGCCGAGCGCCGCAATCATCACGCCCGAGACCTTCGTCCTGCCCGGAAAGCCGACGGTTGAGAAAGAACGGTCCACCTTCGGCCAGTTCGTTCGGCTGATGTTTGTCGTCTTCGTGCTGCTGCCGACGCTTGCCGCCGTGGTGTTTTACGGCTTCTTCGCCTCCGACCAGTATGCGACGCAATCCTCCTTTGCCGTGCGCGGTGCGAGTGACAGCTCATCCATCGATGTGGGGGGCCTCTTGTCGGCCGCAGGGGCGGGTGCGGACACAGAAACCGCAGACAGTTACATCCTGCAGGAGTACATTCAGTCCCGCGAGGTGGTCGACATCTTGGTGCGCGAGGCAAACTTCGTCGCGATCTATTCGCGCCCGGAGGCTGACCCCTACTATCGCCTCGATCCCAACGGCTCGATCGAGGATTTTGTCAGCTACTGGCAGATGATGAGCGCGGTCGAGTTTGACACCGACACCGGCATCATCAGCCTCATCATTCGCGCCTTCCGCCCGGAGGACGCACAAACCATCACCGCCAAGGTGGTGGAAACCTCCGAAGCGCTGGTGAATGAACTGTCCCTGCGCGCCCGGGAGGACGGCGTGAAGACCGCGCGCAACGAGGTGCAGGTGGCCGAGGAGCGCTTTGCAGAAAGCCGCAAGTCGCTGGCAAGCTATCGCGGCACCGAGCAGGAGATTGACCCCACCGCCAGCGCCACCTCGCAACAAACCATTGTCGCCACGCTGGAAGGGGAGCTTGCCACCCGCCAGTCAGAGCTGCGGGCCCTGCGCGCCACCATGAGCGAGAATGCGCCCCGCGTCGTCTACGTTCAAAACCAGATCAACGCGCTGCAGCGGCAAATTGCGGCTGAACGGCTGAGCGTTGCGGTTGCTGAAGATGGCAACCAACGCCCCGTCCTCACCGAGCGCCTGTCCCGCTATGAGGAGCTTTTGGCTGAGCGGGAGTTTGCGGAAAAAGCGTACATCTCAAGCCTTGCCAGCCTTGAGACGGCGCGGATCGAGGCCCTCAAACAACAGCGGTACCTTGCGGTCTTCGTGAACGGCCGCGCGCCCCAGGACGCCACGTACCCCGAGGCGATCCGGTGGACGTTGATGCTCTTTGGGACGCTGCTTGCCATCTGGGGGGCGTGCGCCCTCATTGCGGCGGCCATCCGAGACCGCATCGTTTAACGGCGCTCTTTATCATCCCCGTCTTGCACAACTCCTGTGGATAGTGCCGGGCGGGGATGTGCCATCGTTGCAACGGCTTCCGGTTCATTTACCCCCGCCGCGTCATCCTGCCTCCACTCACAGCCATGGCGGTGCTATGGTTTAAAGTATGTTTTGCGGGCGGGAAGTCGTGTGATGAATATGCAGGGCGCGATGGCCATTTTTATGGCCGCTACACTTGCCGGCTGTTCCGGCCTCGCCTCCAGCGGTCCACTCCGCCAGGAAATCGACGTTGTCGACAACGCGAACTACCCAAAACCCTCGCACCTCGTCATCAAGATCGACGAGAAAGTCACCAACATCACCGGTCAATACCGCCCCCAAGGCTTCTCCAGCTTTTTCAAAGTGAGTGACAGCCAGCCGCGAATCAAACTTGCGGTGGGTGACACGGTGAACGTGAACATTTTTGAGGCCGGCGCGGACGGTCTCTTCTCGTCCTCCTCCGCAAAGGCGACGCAAATCTCCGCCCAGGTGGATGCCGACGGCCAGGTCTTCGTGCCGTACGTGGGGGCGATCCGCGCCTCGGGCCGCTCCCCGGGGGATTTGCGCTCCACCATCCAGGCAGCGCTTGAGGACAAAGCCATCCAGCCGCAGGTCCAGGTGATGGTGGGCGAATCGCGCGCCAACGCCGTCACGGTTCTGGGCAAGGTCAACAGCCCCGGCCAACAGCAGATCACCAACGCCGGCCTTTCGGTGGTCGATCTCATCAGCCTTGCCGGTGGCACGAGCGGCGAAACCTACGAATCGGTCGTCACCCTGCGCCGCGGCAAAACGGTCGCCAGCGCCAACCTTGAAGACCTTTTCGACAACCCCGACGACAATGTGCCCGTGCGCCCTGGTGACACGGTGCTGGTGAGCGACGTGACGCGCACCTTCTCGGTGCTGGGCGCAGCGGCCACCAAGCAAGAGTTCAAGTTTGAGGCCCGCAAGGTGACGCTTGCGGAGGGCATTGCGCGGGCCGGCGGACTTGACGATTCCCTCGCTGACGCGCGCGGCGTCTTCGTGTTCCGCTTCGAGCCCGATCATATTGCAAAAGCGCTCGACGAGCGGGCGCAAACCGCGCCCGAGGGTGCGATGGTCCCGGTGGTCTACCGCATCAACCTCAAGGATCCAAAATCCTTCTTCCTGATGAAGCTTTTCGAGCTGCGGGATGAGGATATCATCTATGTCGCCAACCACCCCACGGCCGAGCTTGCCAAATTCTTCCAGGTGATCGCGCCGATCATCTCCGCCGGCACCACGGTCGCATCGCTGACGCGCACCGTTTCAAACTGACCGGGCCCGCGGGCCAGCAATGTGAAGGGGGGCTCCGGCCCCCCTTTTTCGTGGGCTCGCTGCAACACGATTGGCGTCGCAAGCCACCCTCCTTCGCCCAGAAGAGGCGACCATCTTCTCAATCTTGGCGCGTTTTGCGAGGGTCTCCGCAATCTTTGCGGGAGCAACCCCATGGCGCGGCTGTTGATCGTTTTGTGCCTGATGGCAATGGCGGCGTGCTCCAAACCGTTTGATGCGGTCACGCCGGCCGCGCTCCCCCGCACGACCTATGCGGCGATGGACTGCGGTGCGCTCAACAGGGAGCTTCGGCTGCTGCAGCTGAGCCTGCGCCGCGAAGCGCTCCACCAACGCCAGGCGCAGACCTTGGACGCGGTGGGCGTGATTGCGATCCAAGCGCCCGTGGGCCGGCTTTTGGACATGGATCGCGAGGCCGAGATTGCCGCTCTGAAGGGCCGGCGGCAGATCGCACAGCTGACGCACATGGAAAAACACTGCTGAGGGGCTGCCAAAGGGTTGCCCTTCCCCCGGCCAGCCCCATCCCCACTCAGTGGACCATTTGACGACGAGGACGGCCGTGGCGATCTACGACCACATCATTATCGGATCGGGCATCAACGCGCTGGTGTGCGCCGCGGTCTTGAGCGAGCGCCAAACCGTGCTCGTGGTGGAGCGCGAGGGCGAGATCGGCGGCACCATGCGCTCCGACACCCTTGCGCCCGGCTTCACCTATGACCCGATGGCGGCAACCTTCCTCCTGTTCCACGCCGGCCCCGCCTTTGGAGCGCTGGAGGGGCCGCTCGCGCGTGCCGGCGCCACCTTCTCCACCACCCAAAGCCCCACCGGCGTCCTCACCCGCGAGGGGCGCGCCCTCGTCCTTGGCAAAGACCGCGCGGAAAATGCCGCCCGGTTTGACGCGCTCCACCCCGGCGACGGCGCCGCCTACCTTGCCGAAATGGGCGACATCGACGCCAACGCGGAGCTGCTGTTCGGCCTTCTCGGCACCACGCTTTTAAGCGGCAAGACCGCCCAGCTGCTGGCCAAATCCGCCATAAAGTCGGGCATCGGCGCGGTCAAAGCGCTGATTGGCGAAGCGCTGATCAGCAATCGCCGCCGCCTTCAAACCACCTATGGCTCCGATCTTGTGGAGGCCTTGTTTGCCCCCTGGCCGCTCCACGCCGGCCTCAACCCCGAGCAGCCCTTTTCGGGCAAAATGGGCGCGGTGATGGCCTATGCGCTGGAGGGGATTGGCGCGCCGATCGCCACCGGCGGCGCCGCAAAAGTCCCCGAAGCGCTCAAAACGTTGATCGAAAAGAACGACGGCATCATCCGAACCAACGCCGATGCGGACGAGATCATCCCCGGCACCGACGGGCGCGATGTGGCCGGCCTTCGCCTGGTGAACGGCGAAGCGCTCTCGGCCCCATCGGTCATCTGCTGCGTGACGCCGACCCAGCTTTATGGCCGCCTCCTGCGCAATTGGGACATTCCCGCCCCCGTTGCCCGCGGCGTCGCCCGCTATGGCTACGGCAAGGGCAACATGCAGATCCACTACGCCCTTGAGCGCCCCGTTGCCTGGCCCGACGCTGCGCTGGGTGATGTGCAGCTGTTGCATCTGGCCGATGGCATCGACAGCGTGTCCAAGGCCACCAACGAGGCTGAACGCGGCCTTTTGCCCGAGCGGCCGACCGTGTGCATCGGCCAGCCCACCGCGGCCGACAAAAGCCGCGCGCCGGAGGGGAAAGCGGTCCTGTGGTTGCAGCTTCCCGAATGCCCCAGGACGCTGAAGGGTGATGCGGCCGGGGAGATTGAAACCCCCGCCGACGGCCGCTGGACCGAGGCTGTGCGCGAGGCCTACGCCGACCGCGTCGAGGCGATGATTGCGGCCCATGTGCCGGATTTTCAAGACACCATCATCGCCCGGAAGGCCTACGCCCCCCACGACCTTGAGGCCATGAACATGAACCTTGTGGGCGGCGACCCTTACGCCGGCTGGTGCGGGCTCGACCAGTTTTTTGTCTTCCGCCCGCTCCCCACCCAAACCAACCACAAGACCTTTGTGCCCGGCGTTCACCACATCGGCGCCTCCACCCATCCGGGTCCGGGCCTTTCCGGCACGTCCGGCTGGCTGGTGGCCAAGGCGCTCCAGCCGCGCGCGCGTTGGTGAGCGAGGAACCCGCCGGCGGGGCAGGCCCCCTTGAGGTGCGGGGGCTGGAGGCCTTCGCGCCCTACCTCATCAACCGCATTTCCGCCCGCTACAACGCCGACCTTGCCGCGGTGCTGCGGGAGCAGGGGCTCACCACCGCGCAAATGCGCGCCCTGGCCGTCCTTGCCGTGCACCCCGGCCTCACCATCAACGCGCTCGCCATTTATGCGGTGATGGAGCAGTCGACCATGAGCCGCACGGTCGATGCCATGGCCGAGGCGGGCCTTGTGGAGCGCCGCGGCCGCGATGGCGACGCGCGGGTGCGCGAGGTGGTGCTGACCGACGCGGGGCGGGCCGCATTTGATGGCGTGTGGCCGCTCATGAACGCTGCCGAACAGCGCATGCTGGAGGGCCTGTCAGAGGCCGAGCGCCCCGCATTTGTGGCAGCGCTGCGCACCGTTCTCCACGCCATCCGCAAGCACGATTTTTGACCCGGGCCTCACCGCCCGCGCGCCACCTCGTGATCTTGAAACGCGCCGGACTTTAAGGCGCATTGTCCAGGCAAAGGGGGCTTTGGGCGCTGCTGCGCGTGGCGTCCAGAACCGTGGTGCGCAGCCAGGTGTTGATCGGGGCGGTGTCATACCGCTCCGACCAAAAGATGTGGACGCCAAAGCGCGGCACGTTGAAGGGCACCGGGGCAATTGTGACCCCGCCGGCCAAAAGGCTGCGCTCAGCGCATCCTGCGCCCACTTGGGCGCAAACAAGATGCGCGCCCCTTTGATTTGCGAGCATTTTTTCCCGCACAGGTGGTTCCACCTGAGCGAGACACGCTCTAGCTGCGTAGTTGCGGAAGGTTGCTCTTTGGTTGGAGATGGGCGAGCATGCGAGCTGCCGATCAAACCTCTCCCGCGGAGGACGTTATGAAGCTGCATGCCAATGCACGGCTGGTCCCCAAACGTCGAGCTGAGATGGT
>JBCCBM010000014.1:0-93964 GCA_039034015.1 Pseudomonadota bacterium
CCCCCCCGCCCCCCCCCCCGCCCCCACCCCCCGCCCGTCCAACCGCCGACACCCCACGCTCGTTCTACAGGCGAAACGGTTCGCTCGTTCTAAACGCGAAACTGTTCGCTCGTTCTAAAGGCGAAACTGTTCGCCGAGATAAAGCCGCCGCACGTCAGGGTTGGCGACAATTTCTTCCGCTGTCCCCTCGGTGAGGACGGCGCCCGCGGCAATGATGGTCGCCCGGTCGATGAGGCCGAGCGTCTCGCGCACGTTGTGATCGGTGATCAAAACGCCGATGCCGCGCTCGGTGAGATGGCGCACAAGGGTCTGAATGTCGGCGACCGCAATGGGGTCAACGCCGGCAAACGGCTCGTCGAGCAGCATGAAGTCGGGCCGGGAGGCGAGCGCGCGGGCAATTTCCACCCGCCGCCGCTCCCCGCCCGAGAGCGAGGTCGCTCGCGAATCGGCAAGGCGGGTGAGGCCGAATTCATCGAGCAGCTCGTCGAGGGCGTTTTTGCGGGCCCGGCGGCTCGGCTCGGTGAGCTCCAGGATCGCCATCACATTTTGCGCCACCGTCAGGCCGCGGAAAATGGACGCCTCCTGGGGGAGATAGCCGATGCCGAGGCGCGCTCGGCGATACATCGGAAGGGTTGTGACATCGAACCCGTCGAGGGTGATGGCGCCCGCGTCCGGCTTGATGAGGCCGGTGATCATATAAAAGACGGTGGTTTTGCCGGCGCCGTTGGGGCCCAAAAGGCCAACGGTCTCGCCTTGGCGCAGGCGCAGCGAGACATCGCGCACCACTTGGCGCTTGCCGTAGGTCTTTTGCAGCTTGCGCACCACAAGACCATCCTGCGCCCTTGCGCGGACATTGGCCGTGCGGTCAACGCGCTGGTCCATGATCGTGCCGACCCCTCATTCGCGGCAAGGGCTTAACCTGAGTTGACGCCCCTTGCCCAGCGCTGCCCGTCAGATGGTGCGGGGCAGCTGCCATGACACTTGCGCGGCCACCAAGATGACCACGAATTGTCCCAGGAACATGTCTGGGAAAAACAGACTGGATTCCATCATGTTGCTGAAAAGCAAAGTGATAAAGTAAATTGTAAAGAGGGCAGCGCCGGCGGCCGCCCATCGATCGTCCGTGCGCCCGCCAAACATGGCCCCAATGCGCCGGAACTGGTGGACGATGAAGAGCCCCGCCGCGCCGAACAGCACCACGCCGCCGTGGACGAAAAGGTCCAGATAGCCGTTGTGGAATTGGCCGAGGATGAGATAGGCGCGCTCAATCCCCTTCCAAAACCCCACATAGTTCCAGAGCGGATGGTAGAGCGGCAGGAGCGACCACTGGGCGCCGAACCCGTAGCCCAGCCACGGCTCCTTCTCGATGTGGAGCATGGCCGCCTGCCACAGCTCATCCCGCGCCGAGAAGGTGGGGTCACCGGTGATGATCTCGGCCCAGTCGGGCGCGGTGAGGTTGAGCGTGCCGGTGGCAAAGAACACCGCCCCCACCACCGCCACGACCCCAACGAGGGTCAAGGCCGCCCCAATCCGGCTTTGCCACGCCAGCAAAAACGCGGGGATGAAGACCGCCACCGACAGCGCCGTCAGCCCCAGCGCCGTTTTCGACAAGGTGAGCACCAGGAACGCGAAGGTGGCGAGCAGCAAGAACGCCGTGCCCCAAAAGGCGGCCGGCCCGCGCAGCGCAATCAAGGCGCAGGCAAAGACGATCGCCATCGCCTGCGCGACCATGCCCGCGGCGTTTTTTGAGGTGTGGATCGCGCGAAGGCCAAGCTCGGACCACGCGTCGGCGGGGTTGAGCGCGGTGTAGGCAAAGTTCGCAAAGAGGACGAACGCGAAGGCTGCGATGAGGGGCGGAAAATAATCCCGCGGGCGTTTGAGCACCGAGGCGACCGCCACCGCCACAATGAGCAGGATGAAATAGACGAAGAAGCGCCGCACCGTGATGCCCGGATATTCGGACCAAAACACCGAGCCGATGAGGACCGCGTAGACCAGCAAAAGCGACCACATGCGCGACAGCACCAAGAGCGCCCGCTCCCACCGCATGAGCAGGAGTGGGCTTGCAAGCGCTGCCAGCGATAAGAAGGCCACCTGCCGCTCCAGCCCGCCGGCGGCCGAGCCCGCCGCACTTTCGGCCCGCGCGGGGCCGAAGCCAAGCATGAGGTAAATGAGGGTGAGCGTTAGCACGATGCGGCCGAGCCAGACCGCTGCCCCGTCCAGGAGCTGGTCGTTGGCCACCGCCTCGCGGGACTCTCGGGTGGACAGGTGGTCAAGCCAGGTGTCGTTGCGCAAAGTGTGCCTCCTGCCCCACTCCTTAACAGACGAGCGCTTAACGGGGGCTGACGTGACGGTCACTTTTCAGGCGCGGACGGCGCATGTTAGTCCCGCAACACACCGGGGAGGGTCCGATGGCCGACAACGCTGCGGGTGAGGCCAAAGGCGGCTCACTCTTAAAACTTGCGCTGGAATTGGGGCCGCTCGGCACATTCTTTCTGGTCAACAGCCGGGCCGAGGCGTGGGACCTTGGCCGCTTTTTGCCCATCGAGGGCATCGCGCCCGACCAGATGGCCATCATGGTCGCCACCGCCGCCTTCATGGTGGCAACGGTGATTTCGCTCACAATTTCGCTTGCCGTCTTCCGCCGCGTGCCGGTGATGCCGATGGTATCGGGCGTCATCGTGATCGTGTTCGGCGGGCTCACGCTTTATTTGCAGGATGAACTCTTCATCAAGCTGAAGCCGACAATCGTGAACCTTCTGTTCGCGGGAACGCTGCTCGGCTCACTGTTGTTGTTCAACAAGCCGCTGCTCGGCCTTGTGTTCGACAGTGTGATCCGGCTCGATGAGGAGGGTTGGCGCAAGCTTTCGCTGCGCTGGGGCCTCTTCTTCGTGTTTTTGGCCGCCCTCAACGAGGTGGTGTGGCGCTTTTTCTCCACCGACTTTTGGGTGAGCTTTAAAGTCTTTGGGGTGATGCCGCTCACCATCGCCTTTGCACTCTCACAAATGAAGACGATGCAGCGGCACTCCCTCGATGGACCGGCTCAGGACGCCCGGTAGCGCGCGTCCACCCCGTCAATTGCCGCAACGTTGCGGGCGGAGCGGCCGCCCTCGTCAAACGAGAGGCCCAAGAACGTGTCGGCGATGGATTTGGCAAGTTCTGGGCCGATCACCCGCGCGCCCATGGTGATGATTTGGGCGTTGTTGGAGAGGGCCGCCCGCTCGGCGGAGTAGGTGTCGTGGGTGAGTGCGGCCCGGATGCCGGCCACCTTGTTGGCGCTGATGGAAACGCCGATCCCTGTGCCGCACACCAAAATGGCGCGGTCATAGGCGCCCTCGATCACCTTGGAGGCGACGCGATCGGCAAGGTCGGCGTAAAATTCAGACCCCTCGGGCGCGTGGCTGAGGTCCTCCACCGCGTGGGTTTTTGACAGATGTTCGACGAGCACGGTGACAAGCGGGGTCCCCGCGCTGTCACCGGCGATGGCAAGTTTCATGGGGCCTCTCCGCAGCCGTGTCCTGCGCCCCATGTGGCGTGCGCCGGCGAAAAAGGAAGCGCGCGGCGGCCGGACGCCCCCGCGCGCGGGAATGTATAGGGGGGCGCATCTTGTCTGCGCCCAAATGGGCGCAGGATGCGCTAGTCGGTGGCGTCTTCCACCGCGTCGGCCGTGTCTTCCACCGCGTCACCCGCGGTGTCGGCCGCCTCCTCCGCCCCGTTGCAGGCGGCCAAAAGCGGCAGGGTGAACGCCAGAAGCGTTAGTGTCTTGCGGCGCGAAAGGTCGGTTGTCGTGGGCTCATGTGTCATTGTCACACTCTCCAGTCAGCGGGCCGATTGCGCCCGCCGCGCTCGCCTACGCGCCGAAGACGGCTGGAGAATGGTGAGATTATGCCTTCCGATTCTGCCGGTTTTCGATGAGGTCATCCACCACCTGGGGTTCGGCAAGGGTGGACGTGTCGCCGAGCGCCCCAAAGTCATCCTCGGCAATTTTGCGCAGGATGCGCCGCATGATTTTGCCCGACCGCGTTTTGGGAAGCCCCGGCGCCCACTGGATGAGATCGGGCTTTGCGATGGGCCCGATCTCAAGGCGCACCCAATCTGACAGCGTCTTTTTGAGGGCGTCGGACGCCTCTTGGCCGCCCATTAGCGTCACATAGCAATAAATGCCTTGGCCTTTGATGTCGTGCGGGTAGCCGACCACCGCGGCCTCCGCCACCGCCTCGTGGGCGACAAGGGCCGATTCAATCTCCGCCGTCCCCATCCGGTGGCCCGACACGTTGAGGACATCGTCCACCCGGCCAGTAATCCAGTAATAGCCATCTTCATCGCGCCGGCAGCCGTCGCCGGTGAAGTAATAGCCAGAATATTGTTGAAAATAGGTGTCCATGAAGCGCTGGTGGTCGCCCCACACGGTGCGCATTTGGCCGGGCCAACTGTCGGCGATCGCCAAAACACCATCGGTGGCGCCGTCTTTGATTGCGCCGCTGCTGGCGTCAAGCACCACGGGCTTCACGCCGAAGAAGGGCGTTGTGGCCGAGCCCGGTTTGGCAGGCGTCGCACCGGGGAGCGGCGTGATGAGGTGGCCGCCCGTTTCGGTTTGCCAATAGGTGTCGACCACCGGGCAGCGGGACCCGCCCACCACCTCATAATACCAACGCCAGGCCTCTGGGTTGATGGGCTCGCCAACGGTGCCGAGGATGCGCAGCGACGACAGGTCGTGCGCGGTCACAAAATCGTTGCCCTTGCCCATGAGGGCGCGGATTGCGGTGGGGGCAGTGTAGAAGGTTGCCACCTTGTGGCGCGCGCAGACCGCCCAAAACCGGCCAGCATCGGGGAAGGTGGGCACGCCCTCAAACATCAGCGTGATGCCGCCGTTGGCGAGCGGGCCGTAGACAATATAGGTGTGGCCGGTCACCCAGCCGACATCGGCCGTGCACCAGTAAATCTCGCCGTCGTGATAGTCGAAGGTGAGCTTGTGGGTCATCGCGGCGTAGACGAGGTAGCCGCCGCAGGTGTGCACAACGCCCTTCGGCCGGCCGGTGGAGCCGGATGTGTAGAGGATGAAAAGCGGGTCTTCTGCGCCCATTTCTTCCGGCGGGCAGTCGTTGGAGACGTTGGCCTCCATCTCGTGGAGCCAAAAATCGCCCTCGGGACGCATGGCGACTTGTTGGCCGGTGCGCTTCACCACCAGACACTTGACGGTGTCTTTACAGTCGAACAGCGCTTTGTTGGCGTTGTCTTTGAGGTTGGTGACGCGGCCGCCGCGGGGGGCGCCGTCACAGGTGATCAGCACCTTGGCATCGCAATCGTTGATGCGGTTCGACAGGCTGTCGGGCGAGAAGCCGGCAAACACCACCGAGTGGATCGCGCCAATGCGCGCGCAGGCGAGCATGGCGTAGGTCGCCTGGGGGATCATGGGGAGGTAAATCACCACCCGGTCGCCCTTTTGGACGCCCATCTCTTTCAAAACGTTGGCAAACTTGCACACATGGGCGTGCAGCTGCTGATACGAAATGTGCTGCGCGTCGCACGTGGGGTCGTCCGGCTCCCAGATGATCGCGGTTTGGTCGCCGCGCTCTTTAAGGTGCCGGTCGATGCAGTTGGCCGCAACGTTGAGCGTCCCATCCTCGAACCATTTGATGGAAACGTTGGGGTGCGTGAAGTCGACGTCCTTCACGGTGGTGAAGGGCTTGATCCAGTCGATCCTGCTCGCCTCTTCGCGCCAAAACCCGTCCGGATCGCTCACGGAGCGCGCATACATCTCCTCATACGTGGCGGCGGTCACGTGGGCGTTTTGCGCAATTTCGTCAGGAATTTTGATTGTGTCGGACATTTTATCGGCCTCCCCGCCCGCAGACTTTGTTTGCCAAGGTGGTAGCCGTTTGGGGCGGGGGCCGTAAAGCGCGCCTCGAAGAAGCGCTCGGTTAACCTTGCCCGCGCTAGCCTGCGGCCGGTCGGCGCGCGGGGGCACGGATGCTCTTCAACACAATCCCATTCTTCGTGTTCGCCGCGATCTTTTTCCCCGTTTACTTTGCAACACGGGGCTCGGCGCGGATCACCGTCCTCCTCATCTCCAGCTATATTTTCTATGGCTGGTGGGATTGGCGGTTTTGCTTTCTCCTCATTTGGTCCACGCTGCTCGACTTTGTGGTCGGCCGGGCGATGGCGGCGAGCGACGACCCCGTCCGCCGCAAAATCTTGCTGATCCTGAGCCTCATCAGCAACCTTGGCACACTCGCCGTTTTCAAATATTTTGACTTCTTCTCCGCCTCTTTCACCAGCCTTTTGAACAGCGTCGGTGTCGAAGCAACGCCATTCCTGCTCAACGTCATCTTGCCGGTCGGCATCTCATTTTATACATTCCAAACGCTGAGCTACACCATCGACCTCTACAGGCGGGACTTGCCGGCCGCCGAGCCGAGCCTCTTGCGCTTTGCGGCCTACGTCGCACTCTTCCCGCAGCTTGTGGCGGGGCCGATCGTGCGGGCGCGCACGCTGCTCCCCCAGCTTGCGGTTGACCAGCGGCTTGACCTTGCCCGCATTGGCCTTGGCCTCCAGTGGGTTGTGTGGGGGTTTTTCTTAAAACTCTGCCTGGCGGACAATGCCGCCATCTTCGTCGACGCGCGCTTTGACCGGCCGGAGCTTTACGATGCGCCCTCCCTCGCGCTCGCCACCTTCCTGTTCTCGTTCCAGATTTATGGTGACTTTGCCGGCTATTCGCTGATTGCCATCGGTCTTGGCAAGATCATGGGCTTTGACTTCGGCATCAATTTTAACAAACCCTACCACGCCACAAGCTTTTCCAACTTCTGGCAGCGCTGGCACATCTCCCTCTCCAGCTGGATCCGCGACTACATCTACATTCCCCTCGGCGGAAACCGCGGCGGAGAGTGGTTCACTGCGCGCAACCTCACGATCACCATGCTCCTCGGCGGTTTGTGGCACGGGGCGGCGTGGACCTTCGTGGTGTGGGGCCTCCTCCACGGGGCGTACCTTTCGCTCCAGCGGGCGGCGGGGGTGCCGGCGGCGGCGGCGCTCCGCGGCATCGGCGTGCCGCGGTGGCTGGTCACCATGCTGGCGGGCGTGGTGGTCTACCTCTTGGTGTGCCTGGCGTGGATCCCATTTCGCGCCGCAACGCTTGCCGATGCGTGGGAAATCGTGCGCGTCATCCTCACCTGGGAGACGGAAGGCCGCGTCTTCGGCGACAATCTGTTATTGCTCGCACGCGTCAGTCTCATCGCCCTTTTTGTTTACCTTTGCGATACGTTGGGTTTGGTCCGAACAGTCGTTCGCGCCTACAATTCCCGTTGGTGGCTGCGTCTTCTGGGCGCCGTTATCTTGTTGTGGGGCATTGCACTCTTCGGGTCGTTCGATGGAACACGGTTCATCTACTTTCAATTCTAACGATCCCGTGGGAACGACTGACGTTGCCACCACCTTGCGGCGCCTCGCCATCATCCTCCTCTCAGGATTGCTTTTGTTCACCTTGGGCGACCGGGCGATCAGCGCCCTTGCCCAGTCAATCCTCAAAGAGAGCCCAAACCGATTTTACGCCATCTACGGCGGAAAACAGCGTCACGATGTGGTCCTGCTGGGCAATTCCCGCGCCGACCAACATTTTGACCCCGCCACCATCACGCGCCTCACGGGGCTGTCGGCGACCAACTTTGGCCTCGGCCTCGTCTCCCCCACCCTCTCCGAAGCGCTCTTTAAAGACTATGTGGAGAAGAACGGCGCGCCAAAGCTCGTCCTCATCGAGCCCACCTTTGCCTACAACCACCCGCGGGTCGGCCAATTCCGCGCCCTTGTCCCCCACTCGCCGCGCGTGAAGGCAATGTTGGACGAAACCGAACCCCGCTACGGCGCAGCGCTCACCGTCAGCCACCTTTTTGCCCTCAACAACGACCTTGCCATGCGCGGCGTCGTCGACCTTTTGCGCGGGCGACAAGGCAGCCGCATTGGCACAGGCGTCATGACGGCCGAAATGGTGGAAGCCGCCGCAAAACCCCGCCAACTCCACGTCAAAGACAGCGAAATTGCCGCCATTTCCCGTATTGCCGCATTCGCACAACAAAACGGCAGCCAGGTCGCGCTGGTGATGACGCCGCTCCACCCCGTCGCCCGCCGCGCAACGAATGGCCTCGACGCATTTTTGCCCAGTCTGCCGCAGAAAACGGGCGTTCCGCTCATTGATTTGTCCGCCAGCGAAGGCGCCACACATCACTTCAGCGACGCCAACCATCTGAACCGTTCGGGGGTCGAGCGTTTTACCGAACGGCTCATCGAAGCGGGTGTGCTGGGTGTTAAGGCTTCGCCCGCGCTTGCATCCCTCCTATAACCCTTTGGAACCGCCCAAAAAGGGCGTCACTGAGAGGGAGAGCCGCCCATGCGGACACTAAAACTTGCAGCCGTCGCAGCTGTTGCCGTCGGCCTTGCCGCGCCACAAGCCAACGCGCAGGCCGAAGACTATCTGCTCGCCACCGCCTCCACCGGCGGGACCTACTACCCGGTCGGCGTTGCCATTGCGACACTCGTGAAGGTCAAGCTTCAGCCGCGCGACAAGATCGGCATGAGCGCCATCAACTCCGCAGGGTCTGGCGAAAACGTCGCGCTCCTGCGCGATGGTGAGGTCGATTTCGCCATCGTCCAGGGCCTCTTTGGCGCCTATGCCGCCACCGGCACTGGCCCGCTGGCCGACGCTGGCGCGCAAGAAAACATGCGCTCCATCAGCATGCTGTGGCCCAACGTTGAGCATTTCATCGTAAAGTCGGAGTATGTGGACACAGGCACCATTGACGATATTGCCGGCCTCAAAGGCAAAACCGTCTCCATGGGCCGCCAGAACTCTGGCACCATCGGCTCCAACCGCACCATCATGGCCAACCTCGGCTTTGACATGGACGCCGACTTCGATCTTGCCTTCATGGGCTATTCGCCGTCGGCCGATGCGCTGCAAAACGGCCAGATTGAAGCGATGTCCACCCCCGCCGGCGCGCCGGTTTCGGCCGTCTCCAGCGCATTCGCCAACATGGGAGAGGACATTTCCATCCTCTCCTTCACCGAAGAGCAGCGCGTGAAGGCCAACGGCGATTTTGACGATCTTTGGACGATGTACACCATCCCCGGCGGCCTTTACCCCGGCATCGACATGGATGTGCAGACCATCGCGCAGCCCAACTTCCTCGCCGTGAACGCCTCGGTGCCGGAAGAAACGGTCTACAAGATCACCAAGACGGTTTTTGAGAACCTCCCCTTCCTGCAAGGCATTCACCCGGCCACCAACGCCATGAGCCTTGAGACCGCCACCGGCGGCCTGCCCCTCAAGCTGCACCCGGGTGCCCTGCGCTATTTTGAGGAAGCCGGCGTCGACGTGCCCGCGCGCCTCAAATAACGTGCGCAAAAGGCGGCGCGACCCCGTTGCGCCGCCGGAGCGGGCAGACCCCCTCTGCCCGCTTTGCGACCGCCCCATCCCGCCCGGCGCCAAACAATCGGTCCACCACCTGGTGCCAAAGCTGAAGGGCGGCGCGAAGGGCCCCACCGCCAAACTCCATCAGATTTGCCACAATGAGATCCACGCCACGCTGAGCGAGGCGGACCTTGCCCGCGATTACAGCACCATCGCGGCGCTCCGATCCCACCCGCGGCTTGCCAAATTCATCGCCTGGGTCGCCAAAAAGCCACCCACCTTCCACGCCCCCACCATACGGCGCCGCTAAGCTTCTATCAGCCGGGGTGCCGCGGGCTGGGTGCGCCGGGCCGCCGCAAGCACCCCGTCCACAAACGCGCAATCGAGCGCGTTCTTCTCCATCAGCGCGGCGCGCACGTCAGCCGGCAGCGTCTGTGGCGCGGCTTTTTCAAAGTCCGGCGCTGGTTCGCTGGCGAGGAGCGCAGCGGTGTGTTTGGCCCGCGGCATTGGCGCGCCGGGCGCCAAAAAACCCGCCGCGCGCAGCCACGCTTCCACATCGCCGATGGTGCCGCTCACAAAGCCGCCGGCCGCCATGCGCGCCTCAATGTCGTCAAGGCAGGCGCCGAGCGCATCCGCGCGCCGCACGCCAAAAATTTTTGACACCTGGTTCTTGTAGGCGGCCAATCGTTCGGCGTGCTGGGGCGCGTCTATCAGCGCCACGAGGTGGGCCATGGTGGGAACGTGGTCCTTGAAAAACCGGTGGTTCCAGTGCCGGGGGCGAAGGTGCACCCAGTTGAAAAGGCTGCACAGGCGCGACAGCGGATCGCGCATCGCCGTCACATAGACCGCCGGCCGCGCCATCCGCGCGTGAATGCCGTAACGCACGTGCCCGTAAACGTAGTCGATCTCGGGAGGGATCGGGGCGTCGCGGCCAAGGCGGTTGACCGCCACATGGTTGAGGCAGCGCGCCGGGTCGTCAAAGTGGCTGAGGAACACTTTTCCGACCGAGCTCCCGGCGGCTTTGGGCACATGAAGGTGGATGGTGACCGGCCGTCCTTCGCTCATGGCCCACACCGTACGGCTTGCGAATGCGGCATTGGCGCATAATGATGCAGGGGGCTGTTCCCGCCCTGACCAACACCCAGGCCCCCTTGATGACCGATGCGCCAGAGACGAAAGCCGCCGATGGCGCGCTCGATAAGGGCTTGTTTGCCCTCGCGATTGTGATCGCGCTGTTCCACATCATCGCAAACACGCTGGGCACGCCCATCCAAAACACGCTCTACGCCCTGTCGGACGCGGTGCCGGCGGTGGCGGGGCTCGCGCGGCCCCTGGGTGCCTGGTTCGGCGATCTGTCGACCCTCTCCACCCTCACCCTGTGCGCGGTTCATTTTGCCGGCTTCTCCGTCCTTTGCGCGCTGCGCTACCCGATCGCGACGCCAAAGTCACCGGGCGCCAAGCGGGCCGTCTTCGCCCTCGACTTTGTGATTGGCCTGGCGGTGGCCGCCTCCGCCCTCGGCCTCGCGGCGAGCGAAAACGCCATTTACGCCCGCGGGGTGACGCTGAGCACTCTCGAATGGGCAATGACCATCATCGTGGTCGCGGGCGCCATAGAGTTCACGCGCCGCACCACGGGCTGGATCATCCCCATCCTCATTTTGATCACGATGACATACCCGACGCTCTGGGGGTCGCAAATCTCCGGCGTCTTCCGCTTTGCCGGCCTTTCGGCCGAGACGGTCGCCTTCCGCTCCATCTTTTCCGACGAGGGGATGTTCGGCCTCATCGGCCAGATTTCGGCAACCTTCGTCTTCATGTTCATCCTCTTCGGCGCCTTCCTCATTCGCTCCGGCGCGGGGGAGTTCATTGTGGATCTTGCCCGGGCCGCTGCGGGCCGCTTCACCGGCGGGCCGGGCTTTGTGGCGGTCATCGCCTCCGGGCTCACGGGCACAATCTCGGGCTCTGCGATCGCAAACACCGTCTCCACCGGCGTCATCACCATCCCGCTCATGAAGCGCTCAGGCTTTCCGGCGCGGTTTGCGGCGGGCGTCGAGGCCGCCGCCTCCACAGGCGGGCAAGTGATGCCCCCCATCATGGGCGCCGGCGCGTTCGTCATGGCCACCTACACGCAAATCCCGTACCTGCAGATTGTCTCCGTCGCCCTTGCGCCGGCGCTGGTCTACTTCGCGTCCATCGCCTTCTTCGTGCGCATCGAGGCCAAACGCTCCGGCGTCGTCGCCCAGCATGATGGCGAGCGCATGATCGACGTTTTGAAGCGCGGCGGCCCGTCCTTCCTCATCCCCATCGGGACGCTGGTCGGCCTCCTCATCTACGGATTTACGCCCACCTATGCGGCCGGTTTCGCGATCCTTTCCGTGATCGCCGCCTCGTGGCTCACCCCCAACCGCATGGGCGTTCGCGCGATCCTTGAGGCGATGGCCCTTGGCACGCGCAACATGATCACCACCGCGGTGCTTCTGATCGCGGTGGGCCTCATCGTCAACGTCATCGCGATGACGGGGATCGGCAACACCTTCTCGCTGATGATTTCCGACTGGGCGGGCGGCAACCTTTTGATTGCCATCACGCTGATTGCGCTCGCCTCGCTGGTGCTTGGCATGGGCCTCCCGGTGACGGCGGCCTACATCGTGCTTGCCACCCTCTCCGCCCCCGCACTGCAACAGCTCATCTTGGCCAACGTGATGCCCGCGGCCGGCATTGATGCCGCCACCATCGCCGCCATGGTGTCCGGCACGCTGGATGAAGCCTTAAAACCCTTCTTCTTCCTGGCGGATCCGGCTGCGCTCACTGCGCTCGCCGCCCCCATGAGCGAGGCGGACGCTGCCGCGCTCTACGCCAAACTCCCCGACCTTGTGCGCGACCAAATTTACACCGCCGCTCGGGGCGATATCGATCCGGTTGTGGTCGCCGGCGCGCTCCTCTCGGCGCACATGATCATTTATTGGCTCAGCCAAGATTCGAACGTCACGCCGCCGGTGTGCCTCACCGCGTTTGCGGCAGCCGCGATTGCCAAAACGCCGCCCATGTCCACCGGTGTTGTGGCGTGGAAGGTCGCCAAGGGGCTTTATCTGATGCCCATCATGTTCGCCTACACGCCCTTCCTCACCGGGACGACGCTGGAGGTGAGCATCCTTTTCGTGGTCGCCCTCTTTGCGATGGCCGCGTTCGGCGCCGCCATCGAGGGCTACTTTGAAGCGCCCATCCCTTGGTATGCGCGGCTGGGGCTCGTGGCAGGCGGCGTTGCGATCATCTGGCCGGGCAGCATGCTCCTCAATGGGGCCGCGGCCGCCGGCATTGGCGCGCTCCTGGCGCTGAACGCCCTCGCGGCGCGCAAAGCCGCCGCGGCCTGACGGGCGGCTCACAGCAACGCGACACACCGTCAACCGATTGCGGTTGCAGCGGCCGGCCCGTTGGTGAACATCGGTGCAGAGCACGATAAAGGGCCGCCATGGGACTCCCAACCAGCCTTTTTCGCCACCTTGGCACCCGAGAGGGCGAGGGCGACACCATGCCCGCGCGGGTGTCCGCCCTCGTCACCAAGGAGGAGGAGCGGTCCGAACGGCTGATCGGCTGGGTGCAACTTGCGATCGTGACCACCTTCGCGGTGCTCTACTTCGTCACCCCGCGCCCCATCGACGCAATGGACGACCTTTTCGAGCCCGTCCCCATCGCGCTCGAGCTCTATCTCGTCTTCACCGTCATCCGCCTCATTGCGGCCTATCGCGGCTTTTTGCCGGGCTGGCTACTCGTCTTTTCGATGGTGGCGGACGTTGTCCTCCTCTATGCGCTGATTTGGTCGTTCCACATTGCGTACGACCAGCCCGCGGCGTTCTACCTCAAAGCGCCGACCTTCGCGTACATCTTTGTTTTCATTGCCGTCCGCGCCTTGCGCTTTGACCCCCGCTTTGTGATCAGCCAGGGCCTTTTCGCCGCCGTTGGCTGGCTCGTCATGGTGCTTTACGCGATCGAAGAATCCGGGATGGACGTGATCACCCGCTCCTTCACCGCCTACCTCACCGACAATCTCATCCTGGTGGGCGCCGAGTTCGACAAAGTCTTTACGCTCCTCTTGTGCACAGGCGTCCTCGCCCTCGCGCTTTACCGCGGGCGGCGGCTCCTCCTCCAGGCGGTCCAGTCGGAGGCGGCCGCCAAGGACATCAGCCGCTTCCTCGGCCGGGGCGTGGCAGAAGCCATCACGCGGGACGAGCGGGTCGCTTTTGCCGGCAATGCGGTGGCGCGGGAGGCGGCGGTGGTGATGCTCGACCTTCGCGGCTTCACGGCCTTTGCCGGGCGCGAAACGCCGGAGGAGGTGGTGCGCTGGCTCACCCGCTACCACGAGATGGTGCTCCCCATTGTGGAGAGCCACGGCGGCGTGGTCGACAAGTTTTTGGGCGATGGGGTGATGGCAACCTTCGGCGCCGTCAAACCCTCTCCCTGCCCCGCCAAGGATGCGCTGGAGGCGCTTTCGGCGGTGATGGCCGTTGGCCCGGCGTGGGAGGCCGCACTCAAGCGCGCGGGCCACAAGCCGATCACCATCAACGGCGCCGCCGCCTCCGGCCGTCTCCTGGCGACTATGCTTGGCAATGAGGATCGCCTTGAGTTTACGGTGATTGGCTCGGCGGCAAACCTTGCGGCCAAGCTTGAAAAGCACAACAAGGCGGTGGGCACGCGCGCGCTCACCGATATGGCCACCTTCGCCCAGGCCCGTTCAGAGGGGTTTCGCGGCAAGGGTGCGTCCATCGGGCCATCAAATGTTGGCCCGGGCGGCGCCATCGAACTCGTCCAGATCGGCTGAGGTGTTATGGGCTATCTGTTGAACGGCACGTGGCATGAGGGCGACCCGACGGCGTCGGAGTCCGGCGAGTTTCGCCGCAAGGCCTCAAGCTTTCGCGATTTTCTCACCGCGGATGGCAAACATCCGGCCGCAGCGGGCCGCTACCATCTTTACGTCTCGCTCGCCTGCCCTTGGGCCCACCGCACGCTCATCATGCGCGCCCTCAAGGGCCTTGAGGCGATGATTGGCGTCTCAACGGTCCACTGGTTGATGGGCAAGGACGGCTGGACCTTTGAGATCGGCGACGGGGCGGAGGGCGACCCTCTCTTCGGCGCCGCCTTCCTGCGCGAAATCTACCAAAAGGCCGACGCCACCTATTCCGGCCGCGTCACCGTCCCTGTCCTTTGGGACAAGGAACAGCAGACGATCGTCAGCAACGAATCGTCCGAAATCCTGCGCATGTTCGGCACCGCCTTTGACGCCCTCGGCGCCCGCCCGGGCGACTACTACCCCGAGCATCTGCGCGCAGAAATCGACCCCATCAACGTGCGCGTCTACGAGACCGTTAACAACGGCGTCTACAAATCAGGGTTTGCCCGCACCCAAACGGCCTATGAAACGGCCGCGTACGCCCTGTTCGAGACGCTCGATTGGCTCGACAGTCTCCTCGCCGACAAAGAATTCCTCGCCGGCGACACGCTCACTGAGGCCGACATCCGGCTTTACACAACGCTGGTGCGGTTCATGCCGGTCTACGCGTTTCACTTTAAGTGCAACCTTCGCCCGCTCGACGATTATGGCAACCTGTCCGTTTACCTTGCCAAGCTGCACGCAATGGACGGGTTTCATACCACGACAGACTTCACCCACATCAAGAACCACTATTACCAAAGCCACGAGAGCATCAATCCAACGCGGATTGTGCCCATCGGCCCGCGGATCGCCCCTTAAATGCTGCGCAAACTTTACGATTGGACGATGCGACTTGGCGCCAGCAAGGGCGCCCAGCCGACCCTTTTCGGCATCTCATTCGTGGAAAGCTCGGTCTTCCCGATCCCGCCGGATGTGTTGCTCATCCCGATGGTGCTTGCCAACCGCCGCCGCTGGATCTGGTATGCAACGCTGTGCACCGTTGCCTCGGTTCTGGGCGGCATCGCGGGCTACATCATCGGCGCGTTCCTTTACAAGGAGGTCGCCGAACCCGTCCTCGCCCTCTACGGCTACTCTGAAGATTTTGACGTCTTCATCGAGTGGTTCAACGCGCAGGGCGCGTGGGTGGTCTTCCTCGCCGGCATCACCCCCTTCCCCTACAAGGTGACGACTGTGGCCTCGGGCGCCGCGGCCCTGTCGCTCCCGGTTTTCATCGTGGCAAGCCTCCTCGCCCGGGGCATCCGCTTCTTCCTCGTCGCGGGGCTTCTTTACTGGTTCGGCCCGCCGATCCGCACCTTTATCGAAAAGCGCCTCGCGCTGGTGACCACCATTGGCGGCCTCCTCGCGGTCGCCGGCTTTTTGGTGTTGAAGGTGCTATGACGCTTCGCCTCACCGGCCTTTTCGGCCTTGCCATCATGGTCGCCGCCATTGCGACCGCGTGGGGGTTTCAGCTGATCGGCGGCCTCATCCCCTGCGCGCTGTGCCTGGAACAACGCGTGCCCTACTACGCGGCCATACCCTTGGCAGCGGCGGCCGTCATCCTCGCCGGCCTCACCCCACTCCTGCCGCGCATCCTTCTCCTCGGCGCGGCCATCGCGATGGTCTACGGCGCGGGCCTTGGCGTTTACCACGCCGGCGCCGAGTGGGCGTTTTGGGCGGGGCCCAACACCTGTGGCGACACGGGCGCCGCCGTCACCAACGCCGCCGGCCTCCTTGGCCAGATGGAGGACACAACGTTCGTCTCCTGCACCCAAGACACTGGCCGCGTTCTGGGCCTCTCCTTTGCGGGCTGGAACGTTGTCTCCGCCTCCTTTGCCGCCCTCCTTCTGGTGGCGGCCGCGACGCGCCCCATCAAGCGGTGACGCTGTCCGAAACCACCCCATATCAGCGCCATGGATATGTGGCCTGGCACGGACCCCGACCTTGACACCTTCACCGCCCTTGCGGTCGCCGCGCTGAGAAACCTTCCGCGCGAGTTCAAGGCGCTGACCGGCAACCTTGAGCTGCGCACCGCCGAATGGCCCACCGACGACGCGCTCCAAAGCGTCGGCCTCACCCACCCCCTCGATCTCCTGGGCCTCTTCGAGGGATTTGGGATGACCGAGGCCGCGTGGTCAGCCCCGACTGGCGTCTTCCCCAACCGGATCTGGCTTTACCGCTCCCCCATCCTCGCCTTCACTGCGGAGGGCGAGGACACGCTTGAGGCGGTCATCACCCACGTCCTCGTCCACGAAATCGGCCACCATTTCGGCCTCTCGGACGACGACATGGAGGCCATCGACAACGCGTGAGGCGCATCACCAAGGGCGGGGGCGATGTCAAGTTTGCGCCCAGAGCCACGCGCAGCCCCCTCTTTAGGGGCGAGCATGGCGAGGACGCATGCTTGACACCGTCGCCGCCCGACCAACTCTGGAGACGGTTTGTATGTCAGTCGGGCTTCTTCAGCCCGTCTGTCATGCAAACCTGCCACGTGGCGAACGGGGGGAGCGCGAGGGGGAACGCCTCGCTGGATCGTCCCATCCCCTCCGCGCAACCGTAGCGCACTATGCGGCCGCAACGACCCCCAAAGGCACCCGCGGACGCCGGCCATAGACGAGCGCGAACGCTGCGGGCGTAAAATAGAACGACACCACGGTGGACAACAAAACCCCGCCCGCCACGGCCATCGCGAAGGGCGGCCAGAACGCACCGCCCGCAAGGATCAGCGGCAAGAACCCGCCAAAAGTCGTGATGGTGGTTGACACGATGTGCCGGCTTGAGCCCATCACCACGTCCACCATCGCCGCGCGGTCCCCTGTGCGGGCGCGCGCATCCGCCTGAAGCCCCGTCATGATGATGATGGCCGCGTTGATGGAGACGCCAATGGACCCGATCACACCGATGATGGCGTTGATGCCGAACGGATATTGGAAGACGGCAAGCGCCAAAAGGCTGAGCCCTGCGGAGAGGACAGCCACCACGATCGTCACCACCGTGAGGCGGAAGGAGTTGAACGTCATCACGATGGTTGCCACCGTCAGCGTCACGATGAGGCCGATGGAGGCGAAAAGGTTGCCGAGCGTGTCGGAGCGCGCATCGCTGTCGCCGCCGATCTCGAGCCGGTAGCCGGGGGGCAGCGCAAAGCCCGCTTCGTCGATCCGCGCGCGAATGTCGGCCAGCGCCTCCTCGGGCAACACATCGCGCAGGACGAAGGCTTGGACCGTGTTCACCCGCTCGCCATTGCGGCGCACGATGATGGGCTCGCTCGGCTCCACACGAACGGCGCCAATCGCGCTGAGGGGGACGGCCGGGAAGGCGCCGCCCGCCACAGGGGTCGCGGGCAAGATGGGAAGATCAAGAAGGGCGGAAGGGTCGGCCCGCCGCTCATCCCCCAGGCGCACACGCACGGGAAGCTCTTCGGTCCCCTCAAGGAGGGTGCCGCCGGTGACCCCTTCAAGGCTCGCCTCCAGTTGCCGGGCGATGGCGCCGGGGTCGAGGCCGAGCCGCTCGGCCTTTGCCTCGTTGATGGCAACACTCACCTCGGCCGCGGCGCCCACCACCGTGTCGCGCACGACGGTCACGGTCGGTGTGTCAGCAATCAAGATCCTGAGCGCTGCCGCCCGCTCACGCAAAACGTCAAGATCGGGGCCGACGATGCGCAGCTCCACCGGCGCATCCACTGGCGGCCCCTGGACAAGCCCGCGCACCAAAACCTGCGCCTCAGGCGCCACCGCGCCCAGCGAACGTTCCAAGCGCCTCAACAACACTTCTGTGTCTTTGGGCCCGGTGGTGGTGACAAGCGCCTGCGCGTAGCGGGCCGAACTCTCCCGCCCGCCGACAATGTTGTAGTAAAATGCGGGCGCGGAGCGGCCGAGCACCCAGGCAACGGACGCCACCTCAGCCTCCGCCTGGAGCGCTGCGTCGAGCCGGTCCACCACGCCCCGCGTTTCCCCGATCGAGGCGCCCGGCGCCAAGTCCACCTCAATGTGGAACTGGTCCCGGTCGACGCCGGGGAAGAACTGCGCCGTTAGGAGCGGCATCGACAAAAAGCCCAGCACCGGCAACACCAGCGCCACCGCGATGGAGCGCACGGGGTTGTTGAGCGAAACAGCAAGGCTTTCGCGGAACCGCTCGCCCAGCGCGCCGGCGGCAACCCCGCCCCCCGCGCCCCGGCCCGACAGGAACCAGCCCGAAACCGCCGGCGTCACCGTGATCGCGATGATGAACGACCACACAAGCATCAAGACGACCGCAATGGCGATGGAGCCCACAAAGTCGCCCGCCGGCCCTGGCAGCAGGATCATGGGCGTGAAGGCGAGCGCGGTCGTCACCGTGGAGGCAAAGAGCGGCATGGTGAGCCGCTTCACCGCACCGCCCACCGCGTCTGGCCGGGAAGCGCCCTCGCGGATGCGCTTGCCCACCTCGTCGGTCATCACAATCGCCGCGTCCACCAAAAGGCCGAGCGCCACGATGAGCCCCGTCACCGACATTTGGTGGATGGCAAGGCCGATCGCATTCATGGACGCAAGCGTCGCGAGTGACACGATGGGCAAAACCAGCGCCACGATGAGCGCGGCCCGGAGCCCCAGCGTCAAGAACAAGACCGCCACCACGAGCGCGACGCCGATCGCCATGTTGGTGGCAACCTCCGTGAGGCGATCGGCGGTGTACCCGCTCTGGTCGAAAAGGAGCTTTGTTTCGACCCCGCCCGGCGCTTCGGCGGCAAACGCCTCGATCGCGGCGCGCACGCGGGCCATGTAGGCATCCACCTGGAGCCCCTCTTCGGGCCGGGCGGCAACCAAGATGGCGGCCGATCCATCCACCAGCGCCATCTCGGCCATGGGCGCGCGGGCGCCCCGGGAGACGGTGGCAATATCGGCAACGCGGGTAACGCCAGCCTCTCCTTCGCGCACAATCACGCTGCGCACCCGCTCCAGCGCATCAATGTCCCCCGCCACATCCACGATGAGGTCGTTGGCAGAGCCCCGCACGCGCCCCGCCTGGCCCTTGCCGTCGGCATTGCGGATCGCGGCGGAGACGGCGTCCGCGGTGAGGCCGAGGGCGGCCGTGCGGCTCCCATCAAGAGTGACCAGCACCTCCTCCTCCGGCGCGCCAAACACTGTGGCGCGTTTTGTGCCCGGCACGCTGCGCAACTGGTCGCCAAGGTTTTCCGCCAGCCGGGCCACGATTTCGAGCGGCACGCCCGCATGGCGGCCCTTGAGGGCGACGATGGCGGCAAAGGCGCCGGTGTTGTCACTGTCGAAGCTGGGTGGGTTGACGCCGGTGGGGAAGTCGCGCGCCGCATCATCCACCGCATCGCGGATTTCGGACCAGATGCCCTCAATCGCATCATCGGCAACCGTGTCGGAAAGTTCCACGCGGATGATGGAGACGCCCGTGGCCGAGGCCGTGTTCAGCACCGACACCTCCGCGATGGTGCGCAGCTCATCCTCAAGCGGGTCGGTGACGAGCGCCTCCACCCGCGCCGGATCCGCCCCCGGGAAGGATGTGGTGACGGTGGCAAACAGATTGGTGATGGTGGGGTCTTCTTGCCGGCCGAGCGCCAGAAGCGACGAGAGCCCCGCCGACACCAACACCAGGACCACAAGGGCGGTGAGGCGCGGCTCGCGATAAAAGACGGTGCGCATGGCTTTTAGTCCTGCGCGAATGCGAGGGACATCGCCTCATCCGCCGGCGCGTCAATCACCCGCGGCTCGACGCGCTCACCGGGGACGACGCGGTGGGTGCCATCTTCAATCACGCGCGCGCCATCTTCAAAGGTGCCGGCCACATACGCCCGCTCCCCTTGCACAAAGAGGATGTTGGCCATCTCGGGCACGACGGTCGGCCCCTGCGCCCGGTCAACCACGGTGAGAAGCCGCCACAGCCCCCGCGGCCCGTCCGACAGCGCCGAAAGGGGCACGAACGCCCCCCGCTCAGCGACCCTCGCGGTGAGGATGAGGTCGCCCGTCTCGCCAAAGGCCGGCATGTCGCCCGCTGGCACATCAAAGAGCACGGTGCGGGTGCGCGTTGCCGGGTCCACCGCCGGGAGCACCGCCGCCCTCGTCACCGGGACAGCGCGCGCGCCAAACCGCACGGTGCCCTTGGCGCCCTTCTCGAGCTTTGCGACCATTTCGGCCGGCAAACCCACGCGAAACTGTGGCGCGGCTGCCTTCACCAGCGTCAGCACCGGGGCGGCGGGCGCGAGTGTGCTGCCATTGTCCACATGCCGCTTGGAGACCACGGCATCGAACGGGGCGCGCAAGACGGCTTTGTCCTGCCGCACGGTGATGGCAACGCGCCGGGCGTCCACCTCGGCAATGCGGGCGGTGAGTTCGGCAAGGCCGAGGGACGCGTTATCCCGCGCTTGGACGGAGGCAAAGCCGCGCTGTTGCAGGGTTTCTTGGCGGGCGTTGGTGCGGCGGGCAAGCTCGGCCTGCGCCTCCAGCGCGGCGCGCTGGGCGTCCAGCGCCTGGCCTTCCGCATCCAGAAGGCGCGTGTCCAGCGTTGCGATGATATCGCCGGCGGCCACACGGTCCCCCTCGTCCGCGGCAAGGGTTTTGAGCGCGCCGCCGAACTCGAACGAGAGGCGCGTCGTCTGTGCCGGCTCGATCTGACCGGCAAAGCGGCGCTCGACCTGGTAGCCGTCGGTGAGGGTGAGCGTTTGGACCGCAACAACCGTCGGCGCTGTGGGGGCGGGGACGGCGGCGGTGGCCGCGCGCTCAGCCAAAAGGCCGCGGCCGGCGACGACCGCCCCCGCGGCCCCCGCAATCACCAAAAGAGTGAGGACAACGGTCCCCAAACGGCGCAAAAGGGCAACAGCGCTTGCGCGTGCGGTGGATTTTGCCGGTGTTTGGGACATGGCGCCCTCCAAAGTAAGTGGCGCTGACATAAGTAAGTTGCTCTAACCAGGCAAGGGCGTCTTTGGTGGCTGAGACAAAAAGTGCAAGGCGCGGCTATCACCATGGCGACCTTCGGGCCGATCTCATCGCGGTGGTGCGCGCGCTGATTGAGAGTGACGGCCCGGACCATGTGTCGATTGCCGAGGCCGCCCGACGGGCCGGCGTCAGCTCCGCCGCGCCGTACAAGCACTTTCGCGATCGCACCGCGCTGATGAACGCTGTTGCCGCCGACGCCATGGACCGCCTGCGGGCCGACATGCGCGCCGCGGCTGATGCCCACCCCGCCGGGAGCCTTGCCCAAATCTCAGCGCTGGGCGTTGCGTACGTCGCGTTCGCAGTGGCGCAGCCTGGCGTCTTCCGGCTGATGTTCGGCCTCACCGAGGGGCATGAGGACGCGCCCGAACTTTTGGAAAAGGGCGAGGCGACCTTTGGCATCGTGATTGCGGCGGTGGCGGCCTATCTCGGCGTTGCCCCGGACGACCCGCGGGCCGGCCAGCGGGCCTACATGCTGTGGGCCTTCGTCCACGGGCACTCCTTCCTGTGGATCGACAAGAAGGCCAAGGTGAGCAAGGTCGGGCTGAACGACGCCGCGCTCATCCACGCCATGTCCGACGCGGTGTTGAACCGCGCCGATCCCGATTAACGCATCGCGATCCCGAGCCGCCGCGCCCGCGCCTTGAACGATTGGCTGAACGCGGCGACGCCCACCCCGCGGGAGCGCGGATAGGGCCCTTTGATCCGCGCGAAGACGGCGGAGGGCATGCCAATGACCCCGCGCCGACCGGTGAGGACGGGGCCGCCGCTGTTGCCAAGCCGCGCGGCGCAGTTCATCGCGTGGGTGGACTGGCGGTGGCGCTCATAGCGTTTGGGCCGCTCGGCAAAAGGGCGGGCGCACACCCTTGCGCGGCCGCGGCGGGCGGCGTCTTCGTGGCAGGTTTTGCGGCTTTTGCCGGCAGCTTTTGCGTAGGCGCACCACCGGTCAAGGTCACCGCAATGGAAGACGGCGGGGTGGAGGAGGCGGTTGCGCGGCAAAAGCTCGCAATTGCGCGAGGCCATGAGCGCCCCCGAAAACCCCTTTGGGTAGCCCACCACCGACACCGGCAACCCAACACGGGGTTTGGCCCGCGCGAGGTGAAATTTGCCAACGCTCGCGTACCGGACGGCGCCGCCAAAGCTCACCTCGTAGATCGCCACATCCCGGTCCGACAGGAGTTTTCGCGCCGACGTTGCCCGGCGGCCGCGATATTGGAAGACGGGATGGCGGCCGACCACATGTTTGGCCGTCATCACCAACAGGCGGCGGTCGCGGTTCTCGACGAAAAACGCGCTCGCCTTGGCGCTGGAGCGGCCCTTTTGCCAGGCGCGAACCATGGCGCTCGCGTGGGCGCCTGTGCGCGTGAAGCGGGAGTTTTCAAACTCCACCGCGGCCGCGGGCGGGGCGCCGACGGCAAGGGCTGCGGCAAGGAGCGCGCTAACTGCACTGGGGCGCATGGACATAAACCAAGGTGCCGCGGGCAATGTTGGTGTTGGCGTCGCGCTTGACGGCGTCAATCAGCTTTTGCGTGCCGCCGCGCTGGAAGCCGAGGCTCCCCTGGCCCACGTGCTTTGAATAGCTGAGGCGGATGTGGTCGTGGAACGTCACCCCGCCCAGCGCCTGGCCCTGGAGCGGCTTCACCTGGATGCCGTAGCCGGTGCACGAGTTGGTGCGCACCCGCGTCCACCCCTCGTTGGCGTTGGGGTGGCAGCGGCCGGTATACTGCCAGCCGGGCCGCGTCATGTGGGTGGAACCACCCTTGACGGAGTTGCGGCAGGTGGTGAGCATCCCCGCGCGGGTGTTGAGGTTGATGCGGCGGTAGAACTTTTTCTTCGCGCGGCTCCACGCCCAGCTTGGATCGGGGCGTTTTGCTTTATAGATGTACCAAGCGCCGCCGTGGATGATCTTTGATTTATACGTGATCTTGCAGCGCTCAAGATCCACCAAATAAAGCCGGTCGCGGGTTTGGTGGAGCGTGTAGTCCACAAGAATCGCGTGGCGTTTGTTGCCGATGGCGCGGCGGCCATAATAGCGCGGGATTTCGGCCGCCATCTTTTGGAAGGCGCCGCGGGACTGGCGCATTTTGGCCAAGCACTCTTTGGCGTTGGCCGCGGTGAGTGGCGCGGCCTGGGCCGGGGCGCTTGGCGCCCCCACGGTGATAGCGGCCATGAGTGTGGCCGCAAGCATGGCGTATCGCACGAAAAACCCTCCCCATCTCGCGATGAAGAGGGTGAACGAAAGGTTGCCAAACCGCGATGGCCAACGCGCACCGTCCACAACTGGGACGGCCCTTTGCTGGCGCGGCGATGCGGCCGCGCCATAATTCACTCAGAGGTTTTTGACAATCTCCTCGACCATCTTCTTCGCATCGCCAAAGAGCATCATGTTGTTGTCCTTGTAAAACAACGAATTGTCGATCCCCGCATAGCCGGACCCGAGCGAGCGTTTAGAAAAGAGCACCGTCTTTGACTTGTCTACATCAAGGATCGGCATGCCATAAATCGGCGAAGACGGGTCATCGCGCGCCGCCGGGTTGGTGACATCGTTCGCCCCGATGACGAACGCCACATCCGTCTGCGCGAATTCGGAGTTGATGTCTTCCAGCTCGAAGACGTCTTCGTAGGGCACCTGCGCTTCGGCGAGGAGCACGTTCATGTGCCCCGGCATGCGGCCGGCGACGGGGTGGATGGCGTATTTCACCTCAACTCCTTCCGCTTTCAGCGAATCGGCCATTTCGCGAAGCGCGTGCTGGGCCTGCGCCACCGCCATGCCATAGCCGGGCACAATGATCACCGAGGTGGCGTTCTTCATGAGGTAGGCGGCGTCTTCGGCAGAGCCCTGCTTGACGGTCTTGTCGCCCATGTCGCCCGCGGGGCCAGCGCTTTCACCGCCAAACCCGCCGAGGATGACGGAGATGAACGAGCGGTTCATGCCCTTACACATGATGTACGACAAGATCGCGCCCGAAGAGCCCACCAGCGCGCCCGTGATGATGAGCGCGGTGTTGCCCAGCGTGAAGCCGATGCCCGCCGCGGCCCACCCGGAGTAGGAGTTCAGCATCGAGACCACGACCGGCATGTCCGCCCCGCCGATGGGGATGATGATGAGCCCGCCCAAGATCAGCGCCAGGACCGTGATCGCCCAGAAGAGGAGCCGCTGTTCGGTGACATCGCTGGAGATCGAGAAGAGAACGACGCACACCAGGATCGCGATGAAGATTGCAAGGTTCAAAATGTGCCGGCCGGGCAGCAAGATGGGCTTTCCGGACATGCGCCCATCAAGCTTTGCAAACGCGATGACCGAGCCTGTGAAGGTGAGCGCGCCCACCGCAACGCCGATCGCCATCTCCACCAGCGACAAGACTTTGATGTTGCCGGGGACGCCAATGTCGAACGCTTCGGGCGCATAAAGCGCGCCGGCGGCGACAAAGACGGCCGCCAAGCCCACCAGCGAGTGGAAGGCCGCGACCAGCTGGGGCATCGCGGTCATCGGGATGCGCTTTGCGATCACCGCGCCGATGGTGCCGCCGATGCCGACGCCCACCGCAATCAAGATCCAGCCCGTGAGGTCGGGGAAGCCGGCCAGGAGCGTCGTCACACACGCGATCGCCATGCCGAGCATGCCGAATTGGTTGCCCCGGCGGCTCGTTTCGGGGTGGCTGAGGCCCCGGAGCGCCAAAATGAAGAGGACGGCCGCGGCGAGGTAAAGGAGGGCGGCAAGGTTGGCGGTCATCTGATCAATCCAGGAAGGTCATCGTGCCTTGCGGCAGGTCAACGGCGGCAAAGCCGGGGTAGGCGCGGCGAAGTTCGGCCATCTGGGCCGGGTCGCCGAGCCGCATGAGATACCAGCGCCCGCCATCAAACAGGGCGAGCGTGTGGGCCGAACTCTCGATCCGGCCGACCGCATTCATCACGATCTGCGTTTTGGTGGGGATGAGCGCGTACTCGATCCCGTCGCCGGTGGCGCCCGTCGTGGCGCGCTCGGGCGTCATGGAGAACTCCAAAAGCGTCGCCTCTTCAAAGGATTGGCGCAGCATGCTTTGGAACGAGGCCTTCCACCGATCGACCGACGTGCCGGTTTGGGCGGCGAGCCCCTCCAAAATGCGCGGCGGCATCACGTCCACCATCACCGCATAGTCGCTCGTGCGCACCGCCGCCTCGAAGGCGGACAGGCGCGCATCGAGCGCGGCCGATTGGTCCCGCGTCAGCGCCGCGGCGGGCAGCGCAAGGGCAACAATCAGCGCAGCAAGGAGGAGGCGCGCGGCCGTCACTTTTTCTTCTTGTACATCGCCAGCATGCGCTGGGTGACGAGGAAGCCGCCAAAAATGTTCACCGACGCCAACACCAGCGCGATGAACCCAAAAATTTTCGCCCAAAGCGCCCCGTCCGCCTCCGTGAGCGAAACGCCGGTGGCAAGCAGCGCCCCCACGACGATGACGGAGGAGATGGCGTTGGTGACGCTCATCAGCGGGGTGTGGAGCGCGGGCGTCACCGACCAGACAACGTAATAGCCGACGAAGATGGCGAGGACGAAGATCGCCAGGCGAAAGATCGTGGGGTCGATGGCGCCGCCGGAGGCCACCGCGACCGCTTCGGCCGACGCATCGGCCACCGTGGCGGCCGTCGTGGCCGCCTCTTGTGCGTAAGCTTGCATTGTCAAAACCTTCAAGCGGCAGATTTTGCGGCCGGGCCGCCAAACCGTTCGTGCACCAGCGCCCCATCACGGGTGAGGAGCGTTGCGGTCATCACCTCGTCATCCCATTTGGGCGCAAGGTTTTTGCTCTCTTTGTCGACCAGGATGGTGTCAACAAACGTATAAAGGTTCTTTGCGTAGAGCAGTGATGACGTGTTCGCGATCCGCCCCGGCACGTTTTTGTAGCCAATGATCTTCGCGCCGCCGACTTCGACAATCTCGCCGGCCACCGAACCGTCGACGTTGCCGCCCCGCTCCACCGCAAGATCCACCAAGATGGAGCCCGGCTGCATCGATGTCACCATCTCCGCCGAGACGAGATTTGGCGCGGGCCGGCCCGGGATCAGCGCGGTGGTGATCACAATGTCTTGTTTGGCAACGTGCGCGGCCACAAGCTCGGCCTGTTGGCGCTTGTAATCGTCCGACATTTCTTTGGCGTAGCCGCCGGCATCTTCCGCGGCCTTGAACTCATCGTTCTCCACGGCGACGAACTTTGCGCCGAGCGAGGCCACCTGTTCCTTCGCGGCAGGGCGCACATCCGTCGCGCTGACGGCCGCGCCAAGGCGCCGCGCCGTTGCGATCGCCTGGAGGCCCGCAACGCCCGCGCCCATCACGAAGACGCGCGCGGCGGGAACCGTGCCGGCCGCCGTCATCATCATGGGGATTGCGCGGTCGAACGCTTCCGCCGCATCGATGACGGCCTGGTAGCCGGCAAGGTTCGCCTGGCTGGACAAAATGTCCATCGACTGCGCGCGGGTGATGCGGGGCATCAGCTCCATGGCGACCGCCGCAACGCCCGCGTCCGCCATCGCCTGGAGGCCCTCACGGTCACCAAATGGGTCGAGCGCGCCCACGACGATGGCGCCCTTTTTCATGGCGCCCAACACCTCCGCAGTGGGGCGGACGACGGTGAGCACGATGTCGGCACTGCCCACCGCCTCGGCGTTGGAGGCGGCGATGGTGGCGCCGGCGTCCTTAAAGGCGTCGTCGGTGATGCGGGCATCAGCGCCGGCACCGGCGGCAATCGCAACGGTTGCCCCCATCCCGACATAGCGTTTCACAACGTCCGGGGTGGCAGCCACCCGCGTGTCGTCAGCTTCAACAGGGACAGCGATCTTCATGCGGCCCCCTTCGTGGCGCGAGAGATTGTCATACGAGGAAGATAAGTAGGCCGATTAGCAAAATGACCACCGCCACGATGGACCATTTTGTGATGGACATGAACGCGTCATAGGTGCGCCGGTGATCTTCGATGCTGGTGCGCGGGTGTTCGCCGCCCGTTGTGTCGTCGCCGCTCATGCCATCCCCATGCGTTTCAGACCCATGCGTTTCAGACCCATGCGTTTGAGGTCCCGCGTGTTGCTACCCACGCGCTCGCCGCCAATCAAGCGGCCGCACCACCCGAGGCTTGCCAAAGGGCGCGTCCAGCGCCTCATCCCACCCCGCCCGGCGCGCGGCCGCCACAAACGCGTGGTCCATAAATGCGAGCAGCGTTGCCGCCGGATCATCCGCCCGCGCCACCGCCGCATAGGGGAGCAAAAATTCGCCCAGCGCCGCGTCCCACCGGGCCTCCGCCGGCGCGATGGGCCCGTCCGAAAACCCGTCCGGCGTCGGATAGGCGTAGGCATAAAACATTGCCTCATCCGCCCCGTTGCCGCCTGGCCAAAACCCGGTGGAGGTGACGGCGTGGGAGTACGCCTCATGGGTGACAGCATCGGGAAGCGCGGGGATGCCGCCGGGGTGTTTTGGCGCCGGCGCGCCCGAAAAGCGCGTCACCGCAAGGTCGAACGAGCCCCAGAAGAGGTGCACCGGCGACGATTTTCCCAAGAAGCCGGCGCGGAACACCTCATAGACCGCGGTGATTGCAACGAGCGCGCGGTGGTATCGCCGCACGGCCTCAAGGTCGAGCGGGCGCTCGGCGGCGTCCTGCGCAAAGGGCACGGGATCGACCACCTCATTGGGCGCACCGTGCAGCCTCGGTGTGGCGCCAACAGTTTTGAGCGCGCGTGCAAACGCTTCAAAAAACCCGGCGATGGACATCGGCCGCAATGGCACCTCCGCCATCGCCCCGCCCAGCGCCTCCACCCGCACCGCACCGGTCGCAATGTCGATGGTAACGGTGGTGGGCACCTGCGGGTCCGGGATAAGCCCCGTCGTGAGCCCCCGCGCGGTCGGGTAAAGTGTCGCGTGCCAGGAGTGGATCTGCCAGGGCGTGTGCGCCAGCCGGTATTTTCCGACAATCTGGCAAACCATGTGAAGCGTCGCGCAGGTGTCTTGCCATGGCGCGAAGGGAAGGTCCGGAAACGCTGTCATCACCCTCTCCGATGGGCGGCGTGTGGCCGCGCGCTACTGCCTTTTGCCCGGTCAGGCATCTGATTGTGTCACACACTGTGGGGAACGTCGCACCAGTGTGAGCCTCACCATGCCGCCAGCCGACCGGTCTGCCTTGGCCCGCCCGGCCAAAACTCTTCCCGAACGCGCAAAAGCACTTGCCCTTCATGGTCGTGCTGTCCGAAACCGTGGAACAGGGGGCCGCCGTCCTCACATATGACTGCAAGAGTGGACGGCAAACGCCTCGACCCAGAGGCCGACGATGTTTTCACCTTGATGGTGAGGCCGGATGGGGTTTCTGGTGGCGGATGATGCGGGGGGCGCGGCGTCATCGCGGTGGGCCGGCAGCGCGGCGTTTTCCTGCACCGGCCGCGCTTCGCGGCACAATTGCCACATTCCCACCACCAGCGCCGGGGGTGGAGGCCCGTGGTCGCCGCGTGCGCAACGCTTTTGACGCCCATGATGTTCTAAAGCAATGTCAGCCCGGCCGGGGGAGTTAGACATGTTCAAAAGTGCAATCCGAGAGCGCCGCCCAGCGCCCAGCGTCCCCTTGTCTGGCGCACGCCGCGAAGAGGTCGCGCCGGACACCGCGCGCCCCTCAAGATTCTTTGCCCCCTCCGTGGTGACGACGAAGCTGATTTACGCCGGCTTCCTCACCAGCCTTGCCATCCCACTGGTCGCCCTCATCGCCGGGTTTTACGCCCACCAGGGCGCCAAGCAGGACCCGCCGGCATGGCTTGCCACCCATTACCGCTACCAGTTGCGCACCTTCTGGATCGGCCTTGGCGCCAACCTCATCGCCTTCGCGCTCAGCTTTGCGGGCGTGGGCCTTTTGCTCTTCCCGCTGATTGCCGTTTGGGTGGTCGCGCGGGCGGTAAAAGGCCTCATCCGGGTTGCCCAAGGCGCGCCCATTGAAGAGCCGGACAGCTACTTCGTCTGAGCGCGCGGGCTTTTGCGCCGCGGCGCCTATAGTGCCTTATACATGATGGTCGTCCCGTCGAGCGCGCCGGTCTGCGCGTCGATGCAATAGCCCGGGATGACGCCAACGGTGACAAAACCGAGCGAGCCATAAAGCGGCTCGGCGGCATCGCCCGTGCGCGTATCAAGGGTGAGGAGCGTGCGCCCATTTGCCCGGGCCGCCGTCTCAACCGCCGCCATCAGCGCCCGCGCGATCCCCTTGCGGCGATGCGCCGGGTCCACCAACAGCTTTGCAACCTCGGCGCGGTGGGGCTGGTTTTGCGGCAACCCGATGACGAGCTGCACCGTCCCGATCACCGCGCCCTCCGCCTCCGCCACAAACAACAGGACATCCCCCGCCTCTACCTTTGGCGCGACACCGTCCCAAAACGCGCGCGCCGCATCGAGCGAGAATGGCTCGATAAACCCGACGCTTGCCCCCGCAAGGACACAGCGATGGAGGAGGCCCGCAAGCCCCTCCCGTGTGGGCGAGAGGTCGGCAATGGGGGCAATCATCGGATCACGAGGCGGCGGCGTCGGCGCGCATTGGCGGCGGAACGGGGGGCACGGAAGGGCCGATCAGCGCGCCCGTTCCACAGCGCCAAGCTCCGCCTGCGCCTCTTCGAACCACCCAATCACCTTCAGGCGATGGGCCTCCCCCCACGTCTCAACGAATTTGCGCGTCTTGAGGTCATTCTCGTCGCGCAGCTCTTCCAGCCGGCGCGCGACGAAGTCGTCCGTCAGCGGGATTTTGCAGAGGTTGACGATACAATTCTTCCAGTCCGCATAGTTGCGCAGCGCTGTCATCGTCGTCTCCAAACCGGTGAGCGTTGCAAGGATATAACAAACGCAGCGCCGCTCCCGCAATCAGGCCGCCCGGACGGTCAAAAAGTCGGTGAGGTTGAAGGCGGCGCGCATCAGATCGCGCGTGTAGTCCGTTTGCGGTGCGTCAAAGATCGCCTCTGTCTCCCCCTCTTCGACAATCGTGCCGCCTTTCATCACCATAACGCGGTCGGCGATCGCCCGCACAACGGCAAGGTCATGGCTGATGAAAACGTAGGTGAGGTCAAACTCGGCCTGCAGATCGCGCAAAAGGGCGATGACTTGCGCTTGCACCGAACGGTCGAGGGCGGATGTGGGCTCATCAAGGATCATGACGGTGGGCCGCAACACAATCGCCCGCGCGATGGCGATCCTCTGCCGCTGCCCGCCGGAAAACTCGTGGGGGAAGCGGTTGCGCATTGAAGGCTCAAGCCCAACCTCGGTGAGCGCCGTTGCCACCCGCTCTGCACGCGCGTCCCGCCCGAGCGCGGCGTCGTGCACCTTCAGCCCCTCGGCGATGATCTCGCCCACCGTCATGCGCGGGGAGAGCGAGCCATAAGGGTCCTGGAACACCATCTGAAGGTCGCCGCGGTGGGCGCGCATCTGCCGTGCGGTGAGCGCGGTGAGGTCGGTGCCGGCATAAACAACGCGGCCCGCCGAGGGCTGAAGCTGCACCAAAACGCGGCCGAGCGTTGACTTGCCGCTCCCCGATTCGCCCACCACACCCAGCGTTTGCCCCTTTTTGAGGCAGAGTGACACGCCCTGCACCGCTGTAAGATCAAACGGCTTTTTCAAAAGGCCGCCCGGACGGTGGAACGTGACGGTGATGTCGTCCGCCCGCAAAAGGTCGGGCGCGCTTTGCGCAACCGAGGGCTTTTGGCCGCTGGGCTCAGCGTCGAGCAGCATTTTTGTGTAGGCGTCTTTGGGCGCGGCAAAGAGGGTCTTTGTGTCCCCCTCCTCCACGATGCGGCCTTGGCGCATCACAATCACCCGGCTGCAAAACGCCTCCACGATGCCAAGATCGTGGGTGATGAAGAGGATCGACATTTGAAGCCGGGTTTGAAGCTCGGCCAAAAGCCCCAAAATTTCGGCCTGGATGGTGACGTCGAGCGCGGTTGTCGGCTCATCGGCAATCAAAAGGTCGGGCTCGTTGGCAAGCGCCATCGCGATCATCACCCGCTGGCGCTGCCCGCCCGACAGCTCGTAGGGGTAGGCCGAAAGCCGCTCCTCGGGTTCGGGCAACTGGACGAGCTTGAGAAGGTCGAGCGCGCGGGCGTTCGCCGCCTTGGCCGACAGGCCGCCGTGCACCATCAGCGGTTCTGAAATTTGCCGGCCAATTTTGTAGAGCGGGTCGAGGGAGGTCATCGGCTCCTGAAAGATCATGGTGACCGATTTGCCGCGGACTGCGTTCAGCGCGCGCCGCTTCAGCCCGATGAGGTTTTGCCCGCGATAGCGCACCGCCCCGCTCGCCTGCCCGTTGGCCGCCAAGAGCCCCATGGCGGCCATCATGGTTTGGCTTTTGCCGGACCCTGATTCGCCAACAATTGCAACGCTCTCGCCCTGCTCAACCGAGAAGGAGATGCCGCGGACCGCCTCCACCGCACCATCGGGCGTGTCGAAGGTGACGGTGAGATTGTCGACCTCGAAAAGCGCCATCTAGCGGTCCTTGGGGTCGAGCGCGTCGCGCAGGCCGTCGCCCAAAAAGTTGAGCGCAAACAAAAGGATGGTGAGCGTGATGGACGGGAAAATCAGCATCCAGGGCGCCGCGCGCATGTTGCGTGCCCCTTCCGCAATCATAACGCCAAGGCTGGTGAGCGGCTCTTGGACGCCAAGCCCGAGGAACGACAAAAAGCTCTCCAAAAGGATCACCTTTGGGATGAGGAGCGTCATAAACACAATCACCGGGCCAAGCACATTGGGGATGATGTGGCGCCGCACGATGGCCGCGCGGGAGACGCCGAGCGCCTCCGCCGCCTGCACAAATTCGCGCCGTTTGAGCGAGAGCGTTTGCCCCCGCACAATGCGCGCCATGTCGAGCCATTCCACCGCGCCCACCGCAATGAACATCAAGACAATGTTGCGGCCAAAGAACACCACCAGCAAGATGACAAAGAATATGAACGGGAGCGAGTAAAGAACATCCACCACCCGCATCATGATGTTGTCGATCCGCCCGCCCAAAAAGCCGGCGGTGGCGCCGTAAAGCACGCCGATGAGGAGGGCGACACCGGTGGCCAGCGCCCCGATCATCAATGAAATGCGGATCGAAATCAGGATGCGCGCGGCAACATCGCGGCCGTTCTGGTCGGTGCCGAAGATGAAGCGGATCTCGTCCACATCCGCCTCCAAGACGCCGGAGCGGCTGTCATCGGACACCTCCACGAGCTGGGCGTTGGAGAAGAGGTCCGACCGGTCGAGATAGCGGGTGAGTCGGGGGTCGAGGTCTCGGGAGGAGGCAATCGGGACGCGCACGGTGCCGCCCGCCATGGTGACGGCGCCAATGTCGACCCGGGCGCGGCGGAGCGCCGCTTCAGCGCCCGGCACAATCGCCTCCAGCCGGGGGTAGGGCGTGAGGCTGGCGGGCACGCGCACATAGTTGGTGTAGACTGTGCTGTAGTGGTGGGGCCACACCATCGGCCCGAACACGCCAAGGAGCGCGGCAAACCCGAGCACAAAAAGGCTCACCATCGCGGCCTTGTTGCGCCGCAACCGCAGCCACGCCGTTGCCCAAAGCGAGCGGCTTTTGGCGCCCGCCGCAGCGCTAGTCATAACGCACGCTTTTGTGCGGGCGTGCGCTAATCATAACGCACGCGCGGGTCGATGGCGGCGTAAATGAGATCAACCACCAGGTTGAAAAGGACGATGAAGACCGCGATCACCACGACGGTGCCCATGACCAAGGTGTAGTCACGGTTGAGGGCACCTTGCACAAAATAGCGGCCGATGCCCGGAATGCCGAAAATTGTCTCAACCACCACCGACCCTGTGAGGAGCGCCGCCGCGGCCGGGCCAAGGTAGGAGATCGCCGGGAGCGAGGCCGCCCGCAGCGCGTGAACGCCGACCACCATGCGCGCCGGAAGGCCGTAGGCGCGGGCGGTGCGCACATGGTCCGACCGCAGCGCCTCCAGCATTGCCCCGCGGATGAGCCGCGCAATCACCGCAATTTGCGGCAGCGCCAGCGTCACCACCGGCAACACCATGTGGGCGGGCGAAAAATCCTGCCAGCCGCCCGCCGGCAACCAGCCGAGCACCACGCCGAAAAGCAGCGAAAGAACCGGCGCCACCACAAAATTGGGCACCGTGATGCCAAAAGTGGCAAGGGAGATCACGAGCGTGTCGACCCACGAGTTTTGGTAAAGCGCGGCCACCACGCCGAGCGCTGCGCCAATGAGGAGCGCAAGTGTGAGCGCGGCCGCCCCCAGCTGGATGGAGATGGGAAGGCCCGCGCCCAGAAGGTCTTGGACGCGAAAATCGCGGTAGACGAAGCTTGGCCCAAGATCCCCCTGAAGGAGGTTGCCGAGGTAGAGAAGGTACTGTTTCCAAAGCGGCTGATCGAGCCCGAATGCGGCCTGGAGGTTGGCCATCACCTGCGCTTCCAGGGTGCGTTCGGCATCGAACGGGCCGCCGGGGGCAATGCGCATCAGGAAAAATGCGACCGTGATAATCACGAAAAGCGTCGGGATGGCGCCCAGGAGGCGGCGGATCGCATAGCGGGCCATGACGAAAGGCGCCGCGGAGACCGCGGCGCCAAACCTTTATTCGGCGATCTGCATGAAGCGGGTCGGGTGCACATTGCGCACGTTGTCGACCCACCCTTTCAAGTTCTCCGACACCAGCGACGTCGAGGAGTAGAAGAAGATCGGGATTTGCGGAAGATCGCGCAGGAAGAGGGCCTCTGCCTCGGCAAGGATGCGGGCGCGCTCCTCAAGGTCCGTGGTGGCCGCCGCCGTGTCGAGCAGGGCGTCGTACTCGGCGTTCATGTAGTTGCCGTAGTTGAAGCCCGGGTTGTCACTGCGGTTCAGGAACAGAAAGTTCTGCGGGTCGGCATAGTCGCCAATCCAGCCGGCCCTTGCGACGTCGTGCGCCTTCTCATCACGCAACATCGCGTAGTGGGCCGAAAGATCACGCTGGTTGTAGGTGACGGTGACGCCAAGCGGGCGCCACATCTCCGCAATGGCGGTGGCCGTGTTGCGGTGATCTTCGGCCGTGTTGTACGAAATTTCCACCTCAAGCGGATTGTCGGGGCCAAAGCCTGCCTCCGTCATCAGGCGGACCGCCTCATCTTCGCGGTCAAGCATTGACATCTTCGCGTAGTCGAGCACCGGCTGATCGTCGACATAGTTTGCAACGCCCGGCGGCACGAGGCTGTAAGCCGGGATCATGGAGCCGGACCAGATCTCTTCGGCCAAAAACTCCCGATCGATGGCCATCGACAAGGCTTGCCGCACCCGCACATCCGAAAACGGCTCGCGCGCCCCATTCACCCCGTAATAGTAGGTGCCCAGATAAGGGTAAACGCGCACCTGATCACCCAGCCGCTCCTTCAGTGAGGCCAAAAGCTCCCGCGGCGTTTCTTGGCAGGAGTGCACCTCGCCCGCCTCAAAGCGGCGCAGGCAGGTCGCCCGCTCTTCAAAGGGCAGATATTCCACGCGCGTGATCTGAACATCGTCAGCCGTGTGGAAGGTTTCACTCTTCTCAATCACCAATTTGTCGTTCGGCGTGAACGAGACGAGCGTGTAGGGCCCGTTGGTCACCATGTTTTCGGGCTGCACGAACGCTGCCCCATGCTCTTCAACACTTGGCGGGTGGACCGGAAGACCGGTCTGGTGCGTCAAAAGCTCGATGAAATAGGGGGTCGGCGCCTCAAGGGTGAATTGGAGCGTGGTGTCATCCACCGCCACAACGCCGAGGGTGTCTGGCTCCGCCTCACCCTTGTTGATCGCCTCGGCATTTTTGATCGGGTACAAAATGTTGGCGTATTTCGCGCCCGTCGCCGGGTCCATGATGCGCTTCAGCGAAAACACGAAGTCCGACGCGCGGACCGGGTCGCCGTTGGACCATTTGGCGTCATCGCGCAGGGTGAAGGTGACGGTGGTGCCATCGTCCGACACTGTCCACGCCGTCGCCACCCCCGGGATGACCGAGCCGTCGGCCCCGTTGATGACCAAGCCCTCGTAAAGGTCGCGCAAAATGTGCGCCTCCACCACCGTGGAGGTCTTGTGCGGGTCGAGCGTTTCCGGGTCGCCCGAGGAGCCACGGACGTAGGTGGCCGCGGTGGCCGACGTTGCCGCCAGCGTGAGCGCGAGCGCCGTTGCCCCAAAAAGTGTCCAGATGCGCATGGACGGTTCCCTCATGATTTTTGTCGCGGCAAAGGGCCGCTGCGCGCGCCACACCGCGCGTCCTTCCAGCAAATGCGCCACACATCACGGTTGCCGTCAACGTTCTTTCGCAGCCCAGAATTTTGACGATGCCCGCGTGCGCAGCATGCCCAACATCAAGGCATGCGTGTGTGACAACATGACGTCAACCGTCGGGCGGAACCCTGGCAAGCCCTTTGCAACGCGAGGCCAAACCTGAAACGTCGAAGGAGCATTCGATGAAAACTCTCCTCCTCGCGCTCGCCGCCTCCACGGCGCTGACGCTCCCCGCCATCGCCCAAGAGGGTGAGCCCATCAAGGTCGGCGTCCTGCATTCTCTGTCCGGCACGATGGCGATCTCTGAGACCACGCTCAAAGACACCGTCTTGATGCTCGTCGAAGAGCAAAACGCAAAGGGCGGGCTCCTTGGCCGTCCCCTCGAGGCCGTTGTGGTGGACCCCGCGTCCGACTGGCCGCTGTTTGCGGAAAAAGCGCGCGAACTCCTCACCGTGCACGATGTGGACGTGATTTTTGGCAACTGGACGAGCGTGTCGCGCAAGTCCGTCCTGCCGGTGATTGAAGAGCTGAACGGGCTTTTGTTCTACCCGGTGCAGTATGAGGGCGAAGAATCGTCCAAAAACGTGTTCTACACGGGCGCTGCGCCGAACCAACAAGCCATCCCCGCCACGGACTACTTCCTGGAAGAGCTGGGCGTTGAAAAGTTTGCGCTCCTGGGCACCGACTATGTCTATCCGCGCACGACCAACAAGATCCTTGAACAATACCTCAAGGACGCCGGCATCGCCGAAGACGATATCTTCGTGAACTACACGCCCTTCGGCCACTCCGACTGGTCCAAGATTGTGGCCGACGTGGTCGCCCTTGGCGCAGATGGCAAAAAGGTCGGCGTCATCTCCACAATCAACGGTGACGCCAACATCGGCTTCTACAAAGAACTTGCCGCAGCCGGCGTCTCGGCAGACGACATCCCCGTCGTTGCCTTCTCGGTGGGTGAGGAAGAGCTGTCTGGCCTCGACACATCGAACCTTGTCGGCCACCTCGCTGCCTGGAACTATTTTCAGTCCGCGGACACCGCCGAAAACGAAGAGTTCGTCGAAGCGTGGAAGGCGCGCATGGGCGACGAGCGGGTGACCAACGACCCCATGGAGGCCCACTATATCGGCTTCAACATGTGGGCGCAGGCGGTTGAAGCGGCAGGCTCCACCGAGGTGGACGCGGTGCGCACCGCCATGTACGGCCAAGAATTCCCGAACCTGACGGGTGGCACGGCCATCATGCTGCCGAACCACCACCTTGCCAAACCCGTCCTCATTGGTGAAATCCAAGAAGACGGTCAGTTTGACATCATCACGCAGACCGAAGAAGTCGACGGTGATGCTTGGACGGACTTCCTGCCCGAGTCAGCTGTCTTGAAGTCTGACTGGCAAGAGCTTGGCTGCGGCATGTTCAACACCGAGACCGAGACCTGCGTCCAGATCAAGTCCAACTACTGAGCGACCGGAGCGGCCTAGGCCGCTCCAAAACGAAAAGAGGGCGGTTTTGGCCGCTCCAGCACCAAGAGAGGGCGGCCACGCGCCGCCCCTCCCCTGCGCTCAAAAATTCGTGCAACGTTTCGGCACGACCGCTCCAGACACGGATCGCCCGCCGTTGCGCCTCATTGCCCTCCTCCTCGCCCTCATGATGGCCGGCCCTGCCCTGGCGCAGGCCGAACCCACCGCCATCGAAGCGCTGTTGATCGAGCAGTCCGAGCTCATCCAGAAGGGCTCGCGCCGGTCCATCGGCCCCGCCATTGACGCCGTTGCCAACAGCGGCCTCCCCGAGGCGGCCGACGTCCTCATCCTCTGGCGCGAAAAGGAGCTGTTTGCCCGCAAATCAGACGGCCGCTTCTTCCTCGCCGAGCGGCGCGACCGGTCCACCTACGACCTCTTCCACATCATCACCCGCGCGCCGATGGGCGAAGCGGGCCGGCGCGATGTGAAAAACATCAAACCCAACAGTGGCGTGCGCGCGATGATCTCCGCAGCGCTCGTCACCTTCCAATTGTCCGACCCTGACCCGGCCGTCCGCCAAGAGAGCCTCGCCGCCATCGAGCGGGACCCTGAGGCTGCGCACCTCACCTCACTGCGCACCGCCCTCCCCCGGGAGACGGACCCCGCTCTCAAAGCCGCCATGGAGCGGGCCGAGCGCCGCCTCACAATCCGCTTCGATGAGGATCAAGCCGCCCGCATCACCGCCATCAAAAGCTTTGCCGGCGACCTCTCGGTGGAAACCCGCGCGACCCTAAACCCGCTGCTTGCCACCACACGCCGCGCGCGCCCGCTCAGCGCCACGCCCACCGGCAACATTGCCCGCACCCTCACCCCCGGCGGCGACGGCCTCACCATCGCCGCCGCCTACGACATGCTGGTGCGCGCCGACCTTGCCCCCACCATCATCGATGCCGACGCCCGGGACGCGGCCCTCGTCGCCAACCTCTCCGATGGCACCGTCGCCGGCGTCCCCGTCGCAAGCCTCGACACCCGCGCCGCGCGCGATGCGGCCTACGCGCGCCTCGCCGCCGACGGCACCGTGCTAGACACCCTCACCGAGGACGACCGCCTCGCTCTCCTCGACGCCTATGTGTTCGAAGACATTTTTGAGCAGCCAAAGCCCATCACCGATGCCGCGCAAGAAACCATCGACGCCATCAACACGCAGGTGACCGTGTCCGAGGCGGCAGACCTTGCGCTCGACGGTGTGTCCCTCGCCTCAATCTACTTTTTGGCAGCCATCGGCCTTGCGATCACCTTTGGCGTGATGGGCGTCATCAACATGGCCCATGGCGAATTCATCATGATGGGCGCCTACACGGGCTTTGTGGTGCAACTCTTTGTGCCCGACAAAACCCTCTCGCTGGTGCTGGCGCTGCCGCTTGCGTTCATCATCACGTTTGCCGCCGGCGTCGCGCTGGAGCGCCTCGTCATCCGTTGGCTTTACCACCGCCCGCTGGAAACATTGCTTGCCACCTTCGGCGTTTCCATCGCCCTCCAGCAGCTCTTCAAGAACATTTTTGGCACCCAGGCCCGCCCGCTCACCTCGCCGGACTGGCTTGGCGGCGCCCTCGTCATCAACGACGCGCTGCAAATCTCCAACATCCGCATCGCGATCTTCGTCCTCGCGGTCACCTTCTTCCTGATCCTCCTCTTCATCTTAAAACGCACGCGGCTTGGCCTAGAAGTGCGCGCGGTCACGCAAAACCCGCGCATGGCCGCCTCGATGGGCATCAACCCGGACCGGATCAACATGCTCACCTTTGGGCTTGGCTCCGGCATTGCGGGGATCGCAGGCGTCGCCATCGGCCTCTTTGCAAAAGTCACATCCGACCTTGGCGCGTCCTACATCGTCCAAAGCTTTATGACAGTAGTGGTGGGCGGCGTCGGCTCCATCTTCGGCACGCTCGCGGGGGCAACGCTCATCGGCTTCCTGCAAAAGGGGATTGAGGCGCTCAACCCATCCAACACGCTGGCGGCGCAGACCTACATGATCATCTTCATCATCATCTTCATCCAGTTCCGCCCCAAGGGCATTTTCGCCCTGCGCGGCCGGGCGGCCGAAGCATGAGCCTCACCGTCCGCCGCGCCGACCCGGATGACCCGGCCCTCGCCCCCGTCATCGACGCGCACCTTGCCCATTGCGGCGACCTTTGCCCCAGCAACCACGTGCTCGGCCGCGCAGGGCTAAAGGCCATCACCCTTTTCGCGGCCTACGACGATGGCGCGCCCGTCGGCATCGGCGCCCTCAAAAACCTTGGCGCCGGCCATGGCGAGGTCAAATCCATGCACACCGCAAAGGCCGCCCGCGGCAAGGGGGTCGCCCGCGCACTCCTCGCCGCCATTATCGCCGACGCAAAAGCGGAAGACATGACCCGCCTTAGCCTAGAAACCGGAACCGACCCCGACTTTGCCGCCGCAAGAGCCTTCTACGAGGAAGCCGGATTCGACCGCTGCCCCCCCTTCGCAACGTACAAAAACGACCCCGCCAGCGTCTTCTACACCTGCGCGTTGGCGGCCACCGCATGACCCACACCATTCCAGTTCCTTTGGTGAGACCGCAGCGCGACGGTCCTGCGAAACGACGTTCCTTCGGAGCCGACACCGCCAGGACCTCGCGCAGCGTGCGCCGGGTCAAGGTCTTCAGAGCGTTTCTCGCTCAGGTGAGATCACCTGAGCGAGAAAAAACGCTCGCAAACCAAAGGGGCGCGCATCTTGTCTGCGCCCAACCGGGCGCAGGATGCGCTAAAGCGCAGCGTGCCTTGACGCGGCGCACCCTGCGCGAGACCCTCAACCGCGGCGGGAGTTGTCCGCCCCGATCGCGACATGTGCCCCAGGGAGCCGCGCGATGACCCGCAAAAGCGTCCTCGCCGAACCCCACGTCTTCATCACGATCCTCCTCCTCGCCGCCTTCACGGTGAGCGTGTCGTCCATGTCCGAAATGGCCGGCGGCGACATATCCACCAGCCTCATAAAAACCCTCGGCAAGACGCTGTGCCTTTGCCTCGTCGCCCTCGCCATGGACCTCGTGTGGGGCTATTGCGGCATCCTTTCCCTCGGCCATTTCGCCTTCTTTGGCCTCGGCGGATACATGATCGGCATGTGGATCATGTACGCTCGAACCGAGGCAATCGTGGTGGAGGCTGCAGAAAACGCCCCCCTCCCGCCAACCCCGCAAGAGATCCAAGACGCCATCGGCACCCAAATTTTTGGCGTCGTCGGCGGCAGCGACATCCCGCTCATCTGGTCGTTTGCCCACTCGCTGCCGCTGCAACTGGCGCTTGTGGTGCTCGTGCCAGGCCTGCTTGCGTTGGTGTTCGGGTGGCTTGCGTTCCGCTCCCGGGTGACGGGGGTTTACCTCTCCATCCTCACCCAGGCGATGACGCTGGCGCTCTCGCTCTACCTTTTCCAGAACGACTCTGGTTTGCGCGGCAACAACGGCCTCTCCGGCCTTCAAAACATCCCAGGCTTTGAAAGCGTGCCACAGTCCACCGTCGCGGTTGCCTTCTTCGTCGCCTCCGCCGTAGCGCTGGGCCTTGCCTACATTCTCTCCGCCTGGCTGGTGCGCGGCAAGTTCGGCTCCGTGGTGCGCGGCATCCGCGATGATGAGGCGCGCGTGCGCTTCCTCGGCTACGAGGTGGAGTATTTTAAGCTCACCGTCTTCACCCTCACCGCCGTGATGGCCGGCTGCGCGGGCGCCCTTTACTACCCCCAAGCGGGCATCGTGAACCCTGCAGAAGTTGCACCCATCGCCTCCATCTACCTTGCGGTCTGGGTCGCCATCGGCGGGCGCGGCCGGCTTTATGGCGCGATCATTGGCGCTGCGGTGGTCTCGCTCCTCTCCACCTGGTTCACCGGTGGCCGCGCGCCCGACATTGACCTTGGCCTCTTCACCATCGTGTGGGTGGATTGGTGGCAGGTGCTCCTCGGCGTCTCCTTCGTCCTCGTGACCCTCTTTGCCCCCAAAGGGATCGGGGGATTGGTGGACGCCCTCGTGCGCAAACGGCCCGACCCCGCGCGGGACACCAAACGCGCATGACCGCCCTTTTGGAAGTTGCCGCCGTTTCCGTCTCGTTCGACGGTTTTAAAGCCATCAACGACCTCTCGTTCGAGATCGGCGAGGGCGAATTGCGCGCCATCATCGGCCCCAATGGCGCGGGCAAAACCACATTCATGGACATCGTCACCGGCAAAACCCGCCCCGACACCGGCGATGTGCTCTGGGGGGATGACAACATCTCCCTCCTCAAAAAATCAGAGGCGGAGATTGCGCGCCTCGGCATTGGCCGAAAATTCCAGCGCCCCACCGTCTTTGAAGAACAGTCCGTCTTCGACAACCTCGTGATGGCGCTCAAAAAGCCGCGCGGGCCGTTTGCTGTCCTTGGCAGCCGCCTCGTCGCCGACGACACGGCGCGGGTGGACGCCCTTGCCGATGAAATCGGCCTCAAGGTCGCGCTCAACCGGCGGGCGGGCGAGCTTTCCCACGGACAAAAGCAGTGGCTCGAAATCGGGATGCTGCTTGCCCAAGACCCAAAACTCCTGCTGGTGGATGAGCCGGCCGCCGGCATGACGGTGGCCGAGCGGGAACACACCGCAGCCCTCCTCAAAGAAACCGCCAAAACCCGCGCCGTCATCGTGGTGGAGCACGACATGGAGTTTGTCCGCGCGCTGTCGGCCAAGGTCACGGTGCTCCACGAGGGCTCGGTGCTCGCGGAAGGGTCCATCGACCACGTCACATCCGACGCACGCGTCATCGACGTCTATTTGGGCCGCTGACGCCATGCTGGATGCCAAAGACATCACCCTCCACTACTCGGGCTCGCAGATCCTTTATGGGGTCGACATCACCGCCGATGTCGGCGCCGTCACCTGCGTGATGGGCGTGAACGGCGTCGGCAAGACGAGCCTTTTGAAGGCCATTGCCGGCCTCCACCCCCGCTCCGGCGGCACCATCACGCTGGCGGGCGAGGCGCTGCCGAAGCTCAGCCCCCAGGCGCTTGCCAAGCGCGGCGTCGCCATCGTGCCCCAAGGGCGCGACGTCTTCCCGCTGATGACGGTCCGCGAAAACCTAGAAACCGGCTTTGCCTGCCTGCCGCGGGGCGAGCGGCGGGTGCCAGACGCAATCTTTGACCTTTTCCCCATCCTCTCCACCATGCAAAACCGGCGCGGGGGCGACCTATCGGGCGGGCAGCAACAGCAGCTCGCCATTGCACGCGCCCTGGTGACACGGCCCAAACTTCTCCTGATGGATGAGCCGACGGAGGGCATTCAGCCCAGCATCATCGCCGACATTGGCCGCGTGATCGCCCACCTTCGCGAAGAGCGGCAGATGGCGATTGTGCTGGTGGAGCAATTCTTCCGCTTTGCCTACGACCTTGCCGACCGGTTTGTGGTGCTGGAGCGCGGCGCCGTCACGCTGTCCGGCGAAAAAAGCGCCCTGTCAAAGGACGCGCTTTACGAGGCCGTGTCCGTTTAGGGCGCTTCTCCAATTCGCTAACCGGGGATGAGGTCGGGCCAAAGGCCCGTCACGCCGATGAAAATCAGATAGGCCGCGATGGCATAGTTCAAAATGCGCGGGAAGATCAGGACGAGCACCCCAATCACGAGGGCGACGGCGGGCTGCGCGCTCAAAGCTTCCATGGTTGACGCCTTACTGAATTTTGATTCGCGCCAGATTTTGGTGTGACGGCCGGCAAACGCAAGGCCGCGGCGCACACGAAGGGCGGCACAAAAAAGGGCGCCGCGGATGCAGCGCCCTTGAATGCCGTAATGACGGGCCGCTTAGGCGGCTTTTTCCTGGAGCTCGTCGCCATCGCCGTCGTCGTCTTCCTCTTCCCCGCGGGCGGGGCGGCGGGGCGCTTTGGCCAGCTGCGCCTCGATCACTTTGATGGCGGCGGCCTCATCGGTCTTGTTGATGGCCGCAATTTCCCGCGCCATCCGGTCAAGGGCCGCTTCATAAAGCTGACGCTCGGAGTAGGACTGTTCCGGCTGGCTTTCGGCCCGGAAAAGGTCGCGCACCACCTCGGCGATGGCGATCAGGTCGCCCGAGTTGATCTTCGCTTCGTATTCCTGGGCGCGGCGGGACCACATGGTGCGTTTGACGCGCGCGCGGCCGGTCACGACCTCGAGCGCTTTCGTCTTGGTCTTTTCATCCGACAATTTGCGCATGCCAACGGAGGCAGCTTTGCCGACCGGCACACGCAGCGTCATCTTGTCCTTGGCGAACGAGACCACGATGAGTTCCAGCGTGTGGCCGCCGAACTCGGTCTTTTGGATCTCTTGCACTTCGCCCACACCGTGGGCGGGATACACCACATGTTCGTTCGGCTTGAACGCCGACTTGGCGGCGCCCTTTTTCACCGTTGCCATATGCGCAAATCACTCCTCGCATGCCGAGACCAGGTCATGGCCTCGGGAATCATTGTCGGGGGGGTGTCTCCGATCTGTGGGTCGTTACGTGCGAACGCTTGACGAGGGCTTCGCCGATACGCAACGCAATGGAAGGATACAACGATCCAAGACCACAAACCGCTCCTGACTGGTCAGCCGAACCGCGGTGCAGAACCCATCATCGGTCCCACCCCTGCGACAGCGGCAGTTCTCAGTATGTAGCACAAACTGACGCAGCTTCAAAGCCGGCCGTCATCGCATTGATAAAATTTGAGCTAGACTGAGACGGCATTCCTCAGAACTAGTCGCCCTCGCCGGCGGTCGACGTGAAGAACTTTTCGTACTTGCCCTCAACGTCCTTGTGCGCCTCCGCCTCGGGCAACGGGTCCCGCCTTGAGGTGATGTTGGGCCATTGGGCGGCAAACGTCGCATTCAGCTCCAGCCACTTTTCTTGGCCAGGCTCGGTGTCGGGCTTGATGGCGTCAATGGGGCATTCCGGCTCGCACACGCCACAATCAATGCACTCGTCCGGATGGATGACGAGCATCGTTTCCCCCTCATAGAAGCAGTCCACCGGACACACCTCCACGCAGTCGGTGTACTTACACTTGATGCACGCTTCTCCGACGATATACGTCACGAACGCCTCTCCTCCCCTGTCACGGCCCCAGCCGTCGCCGGCGTCACCGTCGATGTACGGCCTCGGCCCGCCGCTCACAAGCGCCCCTCAGGGCGCCTCAATCCGCTCGTAAAGGCTGGGCGTGTCCTTGGCCCCCACCCGCGCGGCAGAAAGGCCCAACACCCGAACCACATGCACCGTTTTTGAAATACGCACCGTCACAATATCGCCAGGACGCACGTGGCGAGCGCCATCGCTCACCTTGTCGCGGTTGATGCGCACTTTGCCGCCCGCAACGAGCGCCTCGGCCACACCGCGCGTTTTGGCAAAGCGCGCATAGGTCAGCCACTTGTCGATGCGCTGACTGGCCTCGCCCGCCTCAGCGATCGCCGGACCCTTTCTCAAGCTCCTGCTTCAGCGCGGCCAGTTTCGCAAAGGGCGAATCAGGGTCCGCCTGCCGCTCCGGCCGGGGCGGACGGGCGGGCCGCTCACCCTCCCGTCGATCCTCACGCCGGCGCTGCTTCTTGCCCTTGCCCTTTGGCGGTTTTTGCGTCGTGGGCGCCTCTTCGGCCACCTTCGCCGCCGGCGCTTGATCGGCCTCCCGGCGACGACGGGGGCGCCTGCGCGCCTCGCCGTCCCCTTCGCCCGCCGGCTGCGGCCGCCGCCGCCGCTCCTGCGTGCCCGGCCGCTGATACCGCGGCACCCGCCAAATCTCGATGATGACCGGCCCCGCGTCCGCCGCAGCATCAGGTGCCGGGGCCTCCACATCGCCATCGCCGCCGGCTTCACCAGACGCCGCGGCTTCTGCCGTCCCATCAACCCCTGGCTCTGCCATCGCAGCATCAGACGCCGGGGCGTGCGCATCGCCATCAACGCCGGCTTCACCAGCCGCCGCGGCCTCTGGCGTCCCATCCACCCCCGGCTCGGCCGCCGCAGCATCAGACGCCGGGGCTTGCGCATCGGCATCCGCGCCGGCTTCAGCAGACGCCGGGCCTTCTGCCGCCCCATCCACCACCGGCTCTGCCATCGCAGTGCCGCCATCCTCGTCTGACCCAGCCGTCTCCGCGGGGGGCCCCCCCGCCGGCGCCGGATCGCTCGATCCGCCCTCTTGCGGCGCGTCCGCGCCGAGCAATGGGTCGGCTGGCTCGGCAGTCGCCGCATCGGCCGCGGGCTCTGCTGGCGCAGCATCCGTCGCCTCGGCCGGCGCATTCTCAGGAGGTTCGACGGGGGTCACATCTGCCGTGGGCTCATCGGAAGCGGCCTCGGCATTTGCAGCCGGAGCCTCCCCCGCGCTGCCATCCGCCGGCGCTTCTTCAGCGCCCGCCCCACCACCGACGCTCGACACCGTCCGCACCCCAGCGCCGGCTGGTTGGGGCAAAGCATCCTTGCCCTTTTTGCGGCCGGCGCGGCGCACCTGTTGGGCGGCGGAAAGCGCAACCTTTTCCGCCTCGTCCGCCTCGCGCCGATCCACCCGGTAGCCGAGCGATTTTAAGACGGCCGCAAAATCCTCGCCCGAGCAGCCGAGGAGCGAGGTCATCGTCACCGTCACCAAGAATGCGCCGCCTTGCGGGACGGCGCCGGGGGGTGGGTCGCCCGCCTCGGGCCCCGGCCGCCAGGCGACCAGGGGGCGGATCTGGTCCGCAAGCCGCTCCAAAATGTCAATCCGCACCGCCCGCGGCCCGCACACCCGAAAGCCCACAACGCCATAAAGATCGGCCAGGATTTCGGTGTCCACCGGGATTGAGGTGCGCCCGGAGGACGACAGCTGCGGCACCTCCGTCAGCCCCTTCACCTCAAGGTCTGCGTGGCGCAGCGCCCAAAGGAGCGCCAAAAGCTGCGAGGGCGCGGGCTTCAACAGCGCCGGCACAAAGATGTGATAGGCGCCAAAGCGCACGCCGAGCGCCCTGAGCCCCGCCCGCGCGCCCTGCTCCAGCGCTTTCGCCTCGGCCGCCACCGCGCCGCGCTCCACACTCCCCAGCGCCTCTGACAGGCGATAGGCAAGGCCGCGCGCCCCCCCGTCCAGCCCCTCTGCGGCGCGAAGGTCGAACAGCGGCTTCAACAGCCCCTCAACATGGGCGGAAAGCCATTTTGAGAGGCGCGCCTGCACTTTCTCTTTTGCAGCGGGGGGCAGCGTGTCGTCCGCCAGCAACAGCGCGGTGGGTTTGAGCGTATCGTCGGTCGCGACCACCTTGCCGATGAGCGCGCCCTGCCAGCGGATGCTGGCGTCAGAACCCAGGGCAAACTGCGCGTCGGGCGCTGCGGAGGCCTTGTCGGCCCGTCGCTCCATCTCACGCGACAGGGCCTTTGCGGCCGCCGAGCGTAGCGCCTTTTGGTCCCTCTGGTCGCCCGCCGTCGCGTCAGGCTGAAAGCGGAAGCCGTGGAGGACGCCCACGTGCTGGCCTTCCACCATCACGTCCCCGTCCGCATTCACTTCCGATTCCAGCATCGCATTCTCTCGTAAGCGCTTCATCAGAACGCTGGTTCTGCGATCCACAAAGCGTTGCATCAACCGCTCGTGCAGCGCATCCGACAAGCGATCTTCGACATTTCGCGTGGTTTGGCGCCATTCTGCCGGGTCCGCAAGCCAATCATTGCGGTTCGCGACAAAGGTCCATGTGCGAATGTGCGCAATTCGGTTCGACAAGGTGTCGATATCGCCGTCCGTGCGATCGGCATAGCGCACCTGCCGCGCCATCCAATCGTCCGGAATTTTGCCCTCATTCACGAGGAAGCCGTAGAGCGTCAGCAGGAGATCGGCGTGGTTCGCCGGCGCAATCTTGCGATAGTCCGGCACCTGGCAAACGTCCCACAACAGGGCAACCCGCGCCCGGCTGTCGGCAACGTCCGACACGTCTGGTGACTTTGCCGCGTATTCCAGCGCCTTCTGATCGTCCGCGGGCGGCGCCTTGGTGAGCCCCTCCTCCTGCGCCGGCTCATCAAGGGAGGCGCGAAGGTCGGCGATGGAGGCAAAGTTCAGCTCGGCATTTCGCCACTGAAACACTTTTGCCGATTGGAAGGCGTGGGTCTCCAGCGCCTGGACCAGCTCGTCCGGAAACGGGCCCACCTTGGCCGTCACCCCAAAGGTGCCATCACGGGTGTGGCGGCCGGCGCGCCCGGCAATTTGGCCAAGCTCCGCCGCCGACAGGGCGCGGTACTGATAGCCGTCAAACTTGCGCGCGGACGCAAAGGCGACGTGATCGACATCAAGGTTGAGGCCCATGCCGATGGCGTCGGTGGCAATCAAAAAGTCCACATCGCCGGATTGGAAAAGGTCCACCTGCGCGTTGCGGGTGCGGGGGCTGAGCGCGCCCATCACAATTGCCGCCCCGCCGCACTGCCGGCGGATCAGCTCGGCAATTGCGTAGACCTCGTTGGCCGAAAACGCCACCACGGCGGAGCGGGGCGGCAGGCGGGTGATCTTCTTCTCGCCGCCATAGGTCAGAACGCTCATGCGCGGGCGGGTCACGACGTTGAGCCCCGGCAACAGCCGCTCCAGCAGTGGCCGCGCCGTCAGTGCGCCGAGGAGAAGCGTTTCGTAACGGCCCCGCACGCGCAAAATCCGGTCGGTGAAGACGCGGCCGCGCTCAAGGTCGGCGCCCAGCTGCACCTCGTCGATGGCGACGAACTCCACCTCAAGGTCGAGCGGCATCGCCTCAACGGTTGCCACATAATAGCGCGGGGCGGCGGGGAGGATCTTTTCCTCCCCTGTGATCAGCGCAACCTCATCGGCCCCGATGCGCGCCACAATGCGCCCATAAACTTCCCGCGCCAGAAGGCGCAGCGGCAGACCGATGACCCCCGTGCGGTGCGCGAGCATCCGGTCGATCGCAAGGTGGGTCTTGCCGGTGTTGGTGGGGCCGAGCACCGCGGTGACGGTGCGGGAGCGCTCGGCCCGCGTCAGCGTTGGGTTTTTCATGGCAGTCCGCGGGGCCGCGTTCGGATGGGGAGGCGGAGCGCGGACCGTCGGCGGCGGGCAGCGCCCCGGCGCATCAAGCGCCGGCGGCAAAGCGCGAGGTTAAACCCCCGCGGCGGAAATGTTGAACCGGCTCGGCTCCACGCGGATTTTCCCGTTCGGCGTCCCGATCGAGACGCTGTAGGGGATGCCATAACGCCCGCCCGGCAGCGCCATCACCGTCACCTCAAGGTCGCGGTTGTTCTTAAGATACTGCACTTCCTTTTTAGCCGGGCGGTGGCCAGCGACCGGCACCCAGCGCGCGGCACACACCGCAACCTTGCCCGAAAACCCCTTGGTTTTCACCCGCCGCATCCCCTTGAAGGCGAGGCGCACGTTATAACGCGTCCACCCATCGTAAATCTCAAGGGTGCGATCGCACGCATCACGCCCATCAGCGCTGCGGATGGGGATGAGGCCCGACGAGAACGGGTCCACCACCCCCCGGCGGTGCGCGCGCGTAATGTTGACCCGGCCCTTTCGCTTCTTGAGCGGCGGGCGCGCCGACACTTTTGATACGTTCCCCCCGCGCATGGACATGTCCACCGCGACCGGCCGCTTGATCTCCTCCGCGCGCACACGGTAGCGCGCGGGCAAGACACGGCCCTTGCGCACCTCGCCCGAGGCGGACACCGTGGTGCGCACCGCGGTCACGATCCGCGCCACGCCCTTCGGCTTCATGAAGAGTGAGGCCTCGTAGCGCCGGCCGTTGATCTTCAAATCGAGCGTCGACTTCGCGATGCCCCAGCCAGCCAGCGAAATCTCGTAGCTGGCCTGAACGTTGACCTTCTGGGCCTCGGCCGCACCGCCCATGACCAGCACGGCCGAGAAGGCCGCGGCTAGAATCCTCGCCATTGGTGTCACGCCGTCACTCCTTGTGCACCCGGGCCGTGCCAAAACCCTCACGGACCCTTGCTGAACGTGGTTTACGAAAGGGGAATGCCGAGATCAAATGGTCTGCTCCCATTGAACCGGTTGTGAACGCCACCGTCCCCGTGTTTGCGCAAAACCCTTGACGGGGCACCTTGCCGCGCCTATTCACCCGCTCTCAATCATTGATCGATGGCAACGATGAGGCGCTGGGCTTCCCGGCGAGACACTGATGGCGCGGCGCTGTGAACTGACCGGCAAGGGCGTGATGGTTGGCAACAACGTCAGCCATGCGAACAACAAGACCAAGCGGCGCTTTTTGCCGAACCTGGTGGACGTGACGCTCCTGTCGGAGAGTCTTGAGCGGAAGGTGCGTCTGCGCATTGCCGCCTCCACTCTTCGCTCGGTGGAGCATCGTGGCGGCCTCGACAAGTTCATTGTCGACGCGGATGACAAGGTGCTGTCCACGCGCATGCTTCAGCTGAAGCGCGAAGTGGTCGCCGCCGCACAGCCGTCCGCGTAACGCCATGCCCGCCCGCGCGCTCGTGGCGGCGGTGGCTGCCATGGCCGCGGTCGTCGCCCTCTCCAACGTTCTCGTTCAATACCCGGTCCACGGCACCATCGGCGCCGTCTCCCTGGCCGACATCCTCACCTACGGCGCGTTCACCTACCCGCTCGCCTTTTTGGTGACCGACCTCACCAACCGCCATTTCGGCCCCGCCCGCGCGCGCCAGTTGGCGCTGGTTGGCTTTGCCATCGCGGTTGCCCTCTCGGTGCTTCTCGCAAGCCCGCGCATTGCGCTTGCCTCCGGCACCGCGTTCCTCCTCGCGCAGCTTTTGGATGTGTCGCTCTTCAACCGCCTGCGCGATGGCGCATGGTGGCGCGCGCCGCTGGTGTCGAGCGTGATTGCCTCATCGCTCGACACGGCGGTCTTTTTCAGCCTCGCCTTCTCGGCCGCCATCCCGTTCGCGGTGGATGGGTTTGCCACCGAGGTAACGCCGCTCTTCGGCCTTGGCGGCGCGGCGGAGGCCCCGCGCTGGGTGTCGTGGGCGATCGCCGACTTTGCGGTCAAAACGCTGGTGGCGTTCGCCGCCCTTGCCCCCTACCGCCTCATGGCAGGGGCGCCCCGCCCGGCGTAAAGGGATCGCTCGGCCGCACCATCACCCACCGGGCGCGGCCGATCACCCGTCGTGCGCGGCCGATCACCCGTCGGGTGCGGCCTCGAGGGCGGCGCGGAGGGGGGCAAGGTGCGCGGCATAGCGCTGCCAATCGCCAGCGCGCGCCGGGTCAATGGGTTGGCGCACGGCAAGGGCGCTTGCGGTGCGGATGCCGCGCGTTCCATCCGCCGGTGCCAGGCAACCCGCCTCAAACGTCAGCCCGCAGCGGGACAAAAGCGCCCGCGCCTCACCCCGCGGCTCGGCCACAAGCGCTTCGTATGACACGGAAATCAGGCTCGGATCGGCGGCGAGCGCTGCGTCCATAAAGCGGTTGGCCCGGGCGATGTGGCGGCCAAGGTCGCCGAGGTCGTCCGCGTACCGGTGACCGTCATTGGCGAAATAGGTGCGCCACAGCGAGGCGCCCACCGCCATCGGATCTCGCCGCACCACCACAATGCGCGCCTCCGGCAGCGCATGGCGAATGAAGGGGATGAAGCGATAATCCCCCGGGGTCTTGTCCACCACCACGCCGCCATCAATCCCGCGGTTTTGCAGCGTTGCCGCATAGGCGGCGCGGACCTCTGACAGCAGCCCTTCGGTGAAGTGGGGCCCGTGGACGGCGCCCGCGGTGTTGATGGCCGGGTGGAGCGCGTCCGCCTCCCCGGCGGTCGCAACGGCGCTGTGCCCGGCCAGCACCGTCTCCACAAGGGTCGTGCCGGAGCGCGGCAAGCCGACCACGAAGATCGGCTGGATGGCCATTGGCGCAAAGTCCGGCGTTGCCGCATCCGTTTTCAAAAGCGTGTGGAGCGCGTCGAAGCGGCGCACCTCGGCGTCCTCCTCATAGGGCAGGCGCTCGCGGCGGAGGCGATGGCCGCGACCATAGGCCTCGAACGCGGCATCGAGCGCGCCCAGATCATCGCACGCCTTGCCGATGGCAAAGCCAAGCTCGCACGCGTCCGGCCCCGGCAAATCCTGATGGGACAGAGCCTCCATCTGCGCAAGATGGGCCGAGCCGGGCGCGGTGGTCGTGGTGAGGGCCAACAGGCGATGGGCCGCCCCGTCGGACGGGGCGCGCTGGATTGCCTCCAGCAGCGCCTCGCGCGCCTCATCGGCCCGGCCAAGCTCGAAGAGGGTGAGGCCAAGATCGCGGTAGGCGGTCGCCGTCTCGGCGATGTAGGCAACGCGCCGCTGCGCCACCACGGCCTCCGTGTGCCGGTTCATGGCAAGGAGCGCCGCCGCCTCGCCCCGCAGGGCGTAAAGGTCGTTGGGCGAGAGGGTGACGGCTTGGGAAAAGGCTTGCACGGCAATAGCATAGCGCCCGTCCGCGTGGAGCGCACGGCCCAGCGCCACCCACCCGCGCACCATGGTCGGATGCTCGCTGAGGATGGTTTGGGCAAGCTTGATCGCCTCGTCGTGCCGGCCAAGGCCGGTGAGCGCGGTCGCCAAAAGCGCGCGCACCGTGGTGTCCCCCGGCAGCGCCTCAAGGAGGCGGCCGGCAATTTGCGCGGCATCGGCAAAGGCGCCGCGATCACACGCGGCCGAAAGGCTTTCCACCGCGTCCTGCATGGCGGCGGCGCGCTTGGTGCCCGGCTCGTCCAGTCGGTCGAGGGCGCGGGCAAGGCGCCGATTTTTGGGCAGACGCCGCGCCTCCTCCACCAAAAGGGCGCGGGCGGCGTCGAGGTCGCCGCGCTTTTTCAAGGTACGCGCGCGTGCGACCACACGCTCCGGCGATGAGTGCTGCATGACGGCTCTTCAGTTCCAATGACGCTAACAGTTTTGCGCCCAAGCCTTGCGCGGGGCTCCCTATCCCGGATTTGGCGATGGTTTTGGCCGCGGCAGCGGGTCATCCAGCACAAATTGCAAAAACACCGTCCTTTGCCAGAACGAATGATTGTCGTCCGACGCGAGCGTGATCAAAGGCCGTTCGCCAGACGCGTCCACCGCAATCGCCTCCATATTGTCGATCTCGGCCGAAAGCCCTGCGCGCATCAAGACCGGCCCATCGAGCGTGCCCCGCTTCAGCGTATCGCGCCCGATGCGCCGCACCCGCGCGCCCACATCAAGCCCGCCGCCATAGCGCCGCTCCACCAACAAGAGATCGCCGCCCGGCAGCGCATCGGCGCCGGTGATGGCAAACCCATCACTCTGCCGCACCCGAAGGCGCCGCCCCCCAAGAGTGAGCGCGGCAACGCTTGGCCGTGTCGCCCGCCGCCCCTCCGCGATCACGATCACATCGCCGGAGGGGAGCGTTGCGAGCGCCTCCGCCCCATCATTTCCCAGCGGCCGCAACCCTGCCCGGCCAAGCACCCGGGCCGGCGCGCCCGAAGGCCGCAACGCCCCATCGAGCCGATAGCGCAGCAGCGCCCGCCCCTGCTCCACCAGCACCAAAAGACCCCGATCGTCGCGGGCAAGTGCCTCCGCATCCCCCGCCCGCTTGGTGGTGATGGCGCGTCCATCAAGGCCAATCCGCCGCGTCATCGCAACATCGCGAACGCCGGTGAGCCGCCCGTCCACTGTCACAAACGCGCCGGTGATGAAGTGGCCCGTATCAGTCGCGGCAACAAAGCGGCCCTTGTCGGCCAAAAGCCCCGAGACGCCGCCAAATCGGCGAGGCCCGCGCAGGCGAAGCCCCCCCACATAGGCAAGGCGCCCCTCCGCCATCGGGTTCACCGAAAAGCGGGGCAGCACTTTGACGTCAAGCGACACCGGCTCGGCCTGCGCGCCAACGGCGACCAGCGCGACGACGGCCGCCGCGAAAAGCCGCACTCAGGCAGCCCGGCGGCGGGCCCTGCGCCCCCGGGGCCCCGCATCCCGCTCATCATCAAAAAGGCTGGCGAGCTGGTTCACCATCGCGCCCGCCAGCTCCTCCGCATCCACAATGGTGACCGCGCGGCGATAATAGCGCGTCACATCGTGGCCGATGCCGATGGCAATGAGCTCCACCGGCGACCGCTCTTCAATCTCGGCAATCACACCGCGCAGGTGTTTTTCCAGATAATTGCCCGCGTTCACCGACAGCGTGCTGTCGTCGACTGGTGCGCCATCGGAAATCATCATCAAGATGCGCCGTTGTTCGGGCCGCGCCAGGAGCCGCTGATGGGCCCAGGACAGGGCCTCACCATCGATGTTTTCCTTCAACAGCCCCTCGCGCATCATGAGGCCAAGGTTGCGCCGCGCCCGCCGCCAGGGGGCATCGGCGCTTTTATAAACAATGTGGCGAAGGTCGTTCAGCCGGCCGGGCGCTGCGGGTTTGCCGTTTTGCAGCCAATGGTCGCGCGAGGCGCCGCCCTTCCACGCCCGGGTGGTGAAGCCAAGGATCTCCACCTTCACGTGGCAGCGCTCCAGCGTGCGGGCCAAAATGTCGGCGCAGGTGGCCGCGACCGAGATGGGCCGCCCGCGCATGGACCCAGAGTTGTCCAGCAAGAGGGTCACGACCGTGTCGCGAAAATCGCTCTCCCGCTCCACTTTGAAGGCCAGCGGCTGCATGGGGTCGATCACCACGCGGTGGAGGCGCGCCGTGTCCAACACGCCCTCCTCCTGGTCAAAGTCCCACGAGCGGCTTTGCTGCGCCATCAAGCGCCGCTGCAAGCGGTTGGCAAGCCGCGCCACTGCGCCTTGAAGGTTGGTGAGCTGCCGGTCGAGCGCGGCGCGCAGGCGGTCGAGCTCGGCGGTGTCGGCCAGGTGCTCGGCCAGGACCTCCTCATCAAACTGGCGCGTGTAGACCTTGTATTCCAAGCCTGGGAAGGCGCGGGGGTCGGCCTCGTCGACGCGCACACCGTCGGTCGCCTCCTCCGCGTCACCGGAATCGTCTTCCGTGAAATCCTCTGCGGTGAACTCGGATTCCTCCACGTCCTCGGCGGTGTCCTCGTCGCCGGAACGGTCGGAGTCCTGCGGGGCGGAATCTTCGCCCGCGTCATCGTTGCCCACATCGGCCTCCGCCTCGTCCGGCGCGTCGGCCTCCTGGTCGTTGTCCTGTTGGTTGTCGTCCTCGCCCGCTTCGCGAGACAGCTCTTCGGCCATGTCGAGGGCGGCCAACACATCGCGCATGGCCGCTGCAAACTCGCCCTGGTCGCTCGCCTGGGCGCAAAGATCGGCAAGGCTCTGGCCGCACTTTTCCTCCACCATCGGCCGCCAGAGATTGACCAGCGTCTTTGCGCTCTCAGGCGGGGCTGCCCCCGTCAACCGCTCGCGCACCATGAGGGCGAGCGCATCGGGGAGCGGGGCGTCGGCCTTGTCGGTGACGTCGTGGTAGTTGCCGCGAAAATACTTGTCTTCCAGCATTGCCGAGAGGTTGTCCGCCACACCGGCCATCGCTTTTGCGCCCAGCGCGTCGCACCGCGCGCCCTCCACCGCGTCAAACACGGCGCGCGCCTCCGCCCCATCGGGGGCAAATTTTTGGTGCACCACTTCATCGTGGGCGGCAAGCTTCAGCGCCATGGAATCGCCAACGCCCCGGGTCACCGCCACATCGCGCGCGGTGAGCTTTCGCGGGGGCTCGGGCAGGCGCGCGGTCTCCCCCACCAGCGAGGGCTTGTCGCTGCTGTAGGTGACCTCAAGCTCCCCGTTGCCGGCGATGGCGCGCATGGTGCTGGCCACCGCCGTGCGGAAGCCGTCGTGGCGTGTGTCGGCCGGCTTGTTCTTCTTGAAGTTGTCACCGCGGTCGGCCATCATCACCTCAGATTGTCGTGTTGGAGCGGTCCCATGGGGCAACGGTGGTTGGGTCTTTTGGGCGTCCTTGTGTTAGCCGCGCCCGCCGCTGCCGACAACGCATCCCTCATCCCCCGCCGCACCGTCGACGTCACCCTTTCGCTCGATGGCGTCCCCCACACCACCTGTGGCGGCCGCGGCGGCCAACCGCCCTACGTGAAAGACTGCGACGATGTTGCCCTAGAGGCCTGCGGCGGGGAGTGGGCCTATGGCGTCCCCGTCGACTATGCCGTCAAGCGTGACGCCTATGGCCGCTGGGCGGTCGCCACCGTCACTTGCCGCCGCTTTTTATAGCGCCGCGCGCACATCGGTCTGCGCAAAGTCGTTGCCGACAAACAAAAGCGGGCAGGCGTTGGCCTCGGCCACCTCATAGGCAAAGCAATCGCCGAAATTGAGCGCGGCCGGGTGCACGCCCTTGCCCCATCGGTCGTACGCTGCGGCCGCGCGGCGGGCGACAGCGGCGGTCACGGGCTGGATGTCGATTTGAAAGTCGGCAACCAACTCATCAAGCTCCGCGCCGAACCCGCGCCGCCGCGCAACAATCATCGCCTCCGTCAACGTTCCGGCCGACATGATCAGCGCCCGCGCCCGCGCCATCGCCGCCATGCAGTCCGGCGCCCGGGGCCGCAGCATCAAGATCTCAATGAGGGCCGACGTGTCGATGGCTAGCAAGGGAGCCCATCGTCACCATACAGAAAGTCTTGGCTGCGCGCCCCATCCGGGCCGGGGGTGGCTTTGCCGGCGCTGCGCTTTGCAATGTCTTCCAAGAGCGCGCGGCGCTGTTCGGCCCGCGAAGGGACGGGGACGAGCTTGATGTCCGGCTTGCCGGGCCGCACGATCACCACCTCATCGCCGGCCTCGGCCCGCTCGGCCATTTCGGCCAGCTGGTCGGCCGCCTCGGACACACCAATGCGCATAAACGCCCTCCCGTGGGCCGGATATGCGCTCTTCAGCGCCGCGGCGCAACGGGGCGCTCAGCGCGCGCCAGCGCCTCGGCCAAAACGTCGGCGCGGCCAATGTGGTTGGCCAAGATGAGGATGAGGCGCGCGTTGAAGGCGGCGCTATCCGCGTCCGATCGCCCCTCGTGGGCCTTGAGGAGGGCCTCGTAAAAGCCGTCACCATCCTCAAAGTTGGGGTCGGTGATGAGGGTGTCAGCCTTGGAGGGCATCCCACAGCCTCTTGTCGCGCTCGGCGGTCCAAATGCGGGGGGTGTCAATGTCGCGCGCCTCGTCATAGGCGCGGGCAACGTTGAAGGGCAGGCAGTGCTCATAAATGGCGTAGTGGGCAAACTTTGGGTCGCACGCGGCGCGCACGGCCGCAAACGCCTCCTTGAGCGAGCCGCCCGCAAGCGCCACCCGCGCCGCGGGGCGGTAGGTGGAGCGCACAAAGTCTTCTGTTGCGTGGAGTGCGCCGTTCACCTTGTCGGCGCGCACCAAGGCGGCGCCGCGGCCGGGGGCAATGGCGTCCAGCGAAAAGGCGCCGATGGCGGAGAGCGTCTTTGGCCAATCGTGAAAATGGCCATCGCCACAGTAGCAGGCGGAGTGGTCCTCCACGATGTCGCCGGTGAACATGACGTTGGCGTCGGGCACATAAACCACCATGTCGCCGGCGGTGTGCGCCCGGCCAAGCTGCATGAGGTCGACCCGACGCTTGCCGAGATAGACGCTCATCCGGCCGGAAAATGTGGTGGTTGGGTAGGTGAGCCCCGGAATCTCGGCGTGACCGTCGAAGAGGCGCGGGAAGCGGTCAAACTCGCTCGCAAAATCTTCCTCCCCGCGCTCCACCACCATGGCGCGGGCGGGCTCTGACATGATGATTTGGGGCGCGCCATAGGCCGAGGCGCCCAAAACGCGCACGGCGTGATAATGGGTGAGGGCAAGGTGGGTTATGGGTTTGTCGGTCACTCTGCGCACCCGCGCGATCACCTCACGGGCAAGCTTTGGCGTTGCCTGCGCCTCCACCACCATCACCGCATCATCGCCGATAATGACGCCCGAGTTGGGGTCTCCCTCGGCGGTGAAGGCGTAAAGGCCTGGGCCGATTTCATCAAAGCCGATGGTTTTGGCCGAAAGGTCGCCCTTCGACGCGAATTCTTTTGCCATTTCGGGCTCCTTTGGCGCGAAGGTGGCGGGCGAGGGCGCGCCCCGTCAACCGCCAACACCAATCAGCGCAGACACCCGCCCCGGCGATGCCGAAAGCTCGCTCGCCACGCCAGAATAGGCGACCGCACCATCGACGAGCACCAGCGCGCTGTCGGCAAAGGCGAGCGCTGCGGAAACGTCCTGCTCCACCAGCACCACCGAAAGGCCGTCCGCAACCCTGTCCTGGAGGGCGGCCATCACATCGGCCCGCACCGTGGGTGAAAGGCCCTCCAGCGGCTCGTCCAGCAAAAGCACCGTTGGGCGCAGCAACAGCGTGCGCGCAAGGGCAAGCATTTGCTGCTCCCCGCCCGAAAGGCTGCCGGCCGGCTGCGCGGCCAGCGGCGCAAGCTGGGGGAAGAGCGCCATCGCTTCCGCCACCTGCCCGCCGACCGCGCGAAGGTTCTCCAGCACGGTGAGCGCCGCGAACACGTGCCGCCCCTGGCGCACCAGGCCAAGGCCGGCCCGGGCGCGCTGGTGGGCGCTGCGGCGGGTCAGCGGCGCACCGTGGAGCGTGATATCCCCGGCGCTCTTCGGGTTGAGGCCCATGATGGCCTCGCACAGCGTCGTTTTGCCGGCCCCGTTGCGCCCCAAAAGCGCAAGCCGCCCGCCCCGTGGGAGCGTGAAGGAAACGCTGCGCACCACATCCCCCGCCCCGTGGCCGGCGGAGAGGTTTTTCACACTGAGCGCTGCCTCATCCATGGCCGAGATACGCCCGCTGCACCGCTGGGTCGGCACGAATTGCGGCCGGCGATCCGTCCGCGATGATTTTTCCGGCCACAAGCACCACCACCCGGCTCACCCGCGCGAAGGCAAAGGCAAGGTTATGCTCCACCAGGAGGATCGCGACATGGGGCGGCACGCTGTCGATGGCGCGGGCCATGGCGCCAAGGGTCTCGGAGGCAGCGCCCGCCGCGGGTTCATCCAGCAACAGCACCTTTGGCGCGGCGGCCAACGCGAGCGCGAGCTCCACCAGGCGCTGGGTGCCGTGGGGCAACGTCTCGATGGGGCTATTGGCAACATTTGAAAGGCCGAGCGCGCCCAGTTGCGCCGTGGCCGCATCGTTGGCCTCAGCGACGGTGTCGGCGGCAACGGCCACCGCGCCGCCACGGCCGAGGGTGGCAAGGGTGGCAAGGCGCAGCGCCTCCATCACCGAAAGGCCGGGGAAGAGCGATGTGATCTGAAAGGTGCGGGCGAGGCCGGCCCGCGCCCGGGCCGGGGCGGACGCGCGCGTCACATCGGTGCCATCGAGGGTGATGGTGCCTTTGGCGCGCACCTGGCCGCAAAGGGCGTTGACGAGCGTTGTCTTGCCCGCGCCATTGGGGCCGATGAGGGCAACCCGCTCGCCGGCCGAAAGCGTGAGATCGACACCCGGCAGGATTGTGCGGCCCGACAGGGTGACGGCAAGGTTTTGGGCCGAAAGGACGCTCATCGCCGCGAGAACAGGCCGACGATGCCCCGCGGCATCACAAACACCACCAGAAGAAGCAGCCCCGCCACAACGAAGAGCCAATTGAACGGGTCGTTGGCGGCGGCAAAATGTTCAGCGCCCATGTAGACCGCCGTGCCCACCACCGCGCCGGTGAGGCGGCCCGCACCACCGAGCACCAGCATCACCACCGCCTCGGCCGAAAGGGCGAAGGCGAAGACGGAGGGGCTCACAAGCTCGGTCACCTGCGCGTTTAGCCCGCCCGCGAGCCCCGCCACCGCGCCGGCAAGCGAAAAAATCGCGATTTGCCGGCGGCGGACATCATAGCCCAGCGCCTCTGTGCGCAAGGGGTTTAGGCCCAGCGCCCGCACCGAGAGGCCGAAGGGCGAGGCCATCACCCGCGAGAGCACGAGAAGGGCGAGCGCCAGCACGGCGAGCGCGTACCAGAATGCGGTGACGCCAAAAAGGTCGAACGAGAACGTGCCGGCGATCGGCGACATCAAAATGCCAAAGAGGCCGTCAGCCCCGCCGGTGAGGCCGCGCCACTGGTTGGAGAGCTCAAAGAGCAGCGCAGCGAACGCGATCGTGAGCACCAAAAACGCAAGATCTGAGACGCGAAGGAGGAAGAGCGCGAAGCCTGCCGCCGCCACCCCACCGACGAGGGCAGCGAAAAGGAGGCCCGGGAGGGGCGCGGCGGTGCCGTGGAGCGCGAGAAGACCGGCCGCATACGCGCCAAGGCCGAAGAAGGCGGCCTGGCCGAGCGTTGCGATTTTCGCGGTGCCGGTCACAAGGTCGATGGAGACGACGAAGAGCATCATGATGGCGACCCGCGCCAAAAACGCCGACTGTTCGGGCACCAGAAGGTGCGCGATGGTGCCGGCGGCGGTGACGGCCAGCGGGAGGGCGATCGCCTTCACCGTTGGCCAAGCCCGTGGGGGCGCGCCAAAAGCGCAAGGGCGATGGCGCCGAACACCACCAGCGGCGCCGCGGTGGGGGCGGCAAAGCGGGCAAAGGTCTCCGCAAACCCCAGGCCAAGGGCGGCCAGCATGGTACCCGGCACGTTGCCCAGCCCGCCAAGGGCCACAACCGTGAGGTAAAGCGCGATGGTGCGCAGCGGATAGGCGGCGTCCACGGGCAGGATCTCGGCGCCAAAGATGCCGCCAAAGGCCGCGAGCGCGGCGCCGCCCGCGAAGGCGACGAGCTTCAGGGTGGCCGTGTTGAGGCCAAGGCTTTCGGCGGTGGCCGGGTCGTCCACCGCCGCGCGAACCCGAACGCCCCAGCGGGTGAGCCGCACCAGCGCGTAAAGCGCCACAAAGAGGAAAAGCCCCGCCACAATCACGAATGCGCGGTGGACGGGGAGCGTGCGAAACCCAAGGTCAAGCCGGCCCGAGAGCGCCTCAGGCAGTGGCACGGCAAGGATCGCCGACCCCTGCCACGCATTCACCGACGCCACGGCCAAAAACACCAGCGCAATTGTGGCAAGCACCTGACGCAACGGGTCCGCGCCATAAAGACGGCGGAACACCACGGGTTCGAGGAGCGCCGCGATCGCGGCCACCGCGACAACGGCAAGGGCAATCGCAAGGGTTGGCGGGAGCGCGTGGTCGGCGGCGAGCACATGGACGAACACGCCGCCCAGGAGGGCAAACGCGCCATGGGCAAGGTTCACCACCTTCATGAGGCCCATCGTCACCGAAAGGCCGACGCACACCACAAACAGCACCATCGCATAGGCAAGGCCGTCCACGATGACGCTGGCGAGGGTGACCATGGCGCTCAGTTGAGGCCAAGGTCCGGCACGGCCTTAATGGTCACAAACGGGCGGTTCACCAGGGCACCGCCCGCCTTCTCCACGCGGCGAATGTAAACGTTTTGGGTGACGTGCCGCGTCTCGGCGTCAATGGCCGCGGGGCCGCGGGGGCTGGTGAGCGCCATGCCGCGCACGGCCTCCACAGGGTCGGTCCCTTTTTCGGCGGCGGCCACCATCGCGGCAATCACCTGGACGCCGTCATAGGCGCCGACGGTTGCCATGTTGGCGACCGCATCGGCCCGCACGCCAGAGAGCGCCTCTAAAAAGGCGGTGTTTTCGCCACCGAGGGCGCCGGCATAGTGATAACTGGTGGTGAGGCCGAGGGCGCCCTCGCCCAGCGCCTCAAGGGTGGTTTCATCCGTCATCTCGCCGGTGCCCACAAAGCCGATGCCGGCCTCGGGAAGGCCGTTGTCGGTGTAGGCCTTTGTGAAGGCGAAGGTGGGCGGGCCGGCGGGGAGGAAGCCGAAGACAGCGTCGGGCGCGGCGCCCAAAACGCGGGTCATGATGGGTGCAAAGTCGGTGGTGGAGAGGGGCATGCGGATGGTGTCGACAACCGTGCCGCCAGCGGCCTCAAACGTTTCCTTGAAGGCGGTTTCCGCGTCGATCCCGGGGTTATAGTCAGAGACGGCGGTCACCACCGTTTTGATGCCCTCCCCCGCGGCCCAATCGGCGAGCGGCGCCGTCACCTGCCAAAGCGTGAAACTTGTGCGCACGAAACGGTCGGACGTTTGCGTGATCTTTGATGTGGCGGCGTTGAAAATCACCGTTGGCACGTTGGCGCGGGAGATCAGCGGCGCCACGGCCAGCGCATTGGGCGTGAAGACGAAACCAGCCAGATAGTCGACCTTATCGTTGGCGATGAGCTCTTGGGCGAGCGCGCGGGCAACATCAGGCTTTGGCCCACCCACATCGCGGTAAATAAACGTGAGTTTGCGGCCGGCGACCGTCTCCCCGTGGCGGGCGAGAAAGACCTCAATGCCATCGCGGAACTGGGCGCCCCACTGGGCAAAGGGGCCCGAAAAGGGCGCGATGACGCCAACCTTCACCGGGGTCTGCGCCATGACCGGCGCTGCCACCACCATCGCGATCGAGATCCAAAAGACGCGTCCCATCGTGCGCTCCCCCTCACCAACGGGCGGGGCCTAGCACGGATTGGGTTCCGCTTCCCTAATGGGGGCCGATGGGCGATTGATTATGTCGCACCCTTTTCGGCCCGGACGCGCCCCCATGATCGACCTTTCGCGCTTTGCCACCTATGAGAGCGCCCGCGCCGACTTTGTCTGGCCAACGCCGACCCAGTTCAACATTGCCGATGTGTGCGCCACGCGGTTTGCGATCGCCGCGCCCGATCGTGCCGCGCTCATTGTGGCGGACGGGGCCGGGGCCCCGCAGACCATCACCTATAGGGCGCTGGATCTGATGGCGAACCGGTGCGCCAACGCGCTCACCGCCAAGGGCGTGGGCCGGGGGACGATGGTGGGCGTCCACCTTGGCCAGCGGCTTGAGACGGTGGTGGTGCACCTTGCGATCTATAAGATCGGCGCGATCGCGGTGCCCCTTGCGGCCGTCTTCGGGCCGGACGCAATCGCCTATCGCGTCACCCACGCGGGGATCGCGCTGTTGGTGACGGCGGAGGACGGGGTGGCAAAGGCGCAAGGGTCGGGCGCTGCACTGTTGGATGCCGACCGCGATCTGCCCGACCTGATGGCCCGCGCCGCCGACACGTTTGAGGCCGCGCGCACCGGGCCGGACGACCCGGCGATGATGATCTTTACCTCAGGCACCACCGGCCAGCCCAAAGGCGCGCTTCACGGCCACCGGGTGCTGCTTGGCCATCTGCCGGGCGTTCAGATGCACCACGATCTGATGCCCCACCCGGGGGACCGCTTGTGGACGCCGGCGGACTGGGCCTGGGCGGGCGGACTTTTGAATGTGCTTTTGCCCGGGCTTGCGATGGGGGTGCCCGTGGTGGCGCAGCGGGCCAAAAAGTTTGATCCGGAGGAGGCGCTCGACTGGGCGGCCGCAGCTGGGGTGCGCAACGCGTTCATCCCGCCGACGGCGCTGCGGATGATGCGCGAAGTGAGGCCGCGCGCCGCGCTCCGCTCGGTCGCCTCGGGCGGCGAGCAGCTGGGCGCGGCAACGTTTGAATGGGGCCGCGCGGCGCTCGGCCTCACCATCAACGAGTTTTATGGGCAGACCGAGGCGAACATCGTGCTGTCAAGCTGCGCGGCGTGGGGGGTGGCGACGCCGGGCGTCATCGGCCGGCCGGTGCCGGGCCATGGGGTGGCGATTGTGGATGCCGCCGGAACGCCCGTGCCGGACGGGACGCAAGGCACAATTGCGGTGCGCCGGCCCGACCCGGTGATGTTTTTGGGCTACCACGCCAACGCGGCGGCAACGGCCGAAAAGTTTGCTGGCGAGTATTTGCTGAGCGGTGACCAGGGCGTTGCGGAGCCTGATGGCATCCGCTTCATCGGGCGGGATGATGATGTGATTTCATCGGCCGGCTACCGGATTGGCCCTGGCGAGATCGAGAGTTGTTTGGCGGGCCATCCCGCGGTGGCGTTGGCGGCGGTGGTGGGCGCGCCGGACGCGGTGCGGGGCGAGGTCGTCCACGCCTTCATCAAATTGGCGCCGGGGCACACGGCGGGTGACACGCTGGTGGACGACATCAAAAGCTTCGTGCGCCAACGCCTGTCGGCCCACGAGTACCCCCGCGCGGTCACGTTTGTGGAGGATGTGCCCCTCACCACGACGGGCAAAGTCATCCGCCGTGGCTTTCGCGATCAGGTGCGCTAAGGCCTATTCCGCGCCGGTTGCGGGGACGGATGGGGCGGGCCGCGTGTCAGTGGGGGCGGGGTCAACGCCGTCATCGTTGGCGGCGCCCATGCGCGCTGGCTCGGCCGCGACGGCCGGCTGGTCCCACCGGGACACAAAGGCGCTGATGCGCGGGGCAATGTTTTTGCGAAAGCGCGAGCCGTTGAACACGCCATAGTGGCCCACATCGGCCTGCTCGTGGTGCTCGTGCCGCTCTTCGGGCAGGTTTGGCGTCATCTCGTGGGCGGCGCGGGTTTGGCCGAGGCCAGAAATGTCGTCCTTTTCGCCCTCGATGGTGAAGATGGGCGTGCGGCGGATGGCGCCGGGGTCCACCGGCGTCCCGCGATAGCGCATTTCGCCCTTGGGCAGCGCCTGCCGCAGGAACACGGTGTCGACCGTCTGCAGGTAAAACTCAGCGGTGAGATCCATGACGGACAGGTACTCGTCATAGAAGTCACGGTGTTTGTCGGCACTGTCACCATCACCTTTGACGAGATCGTCAAAGTAGTCGTAGTGGGCGGTGAGGTGCCGGTCAAGGTTCATGGTCATGAACCCGGTGAGCTGCAAGAAGCCGGGATAGACCTTGCGCATAAAACCGGGGTGCGGGAACGGCACCGTCATGATGACGTTGCTACGGAACCAATCAAGGTCATGCTTTGCGGCGTAAAGGTTCACTTCCGTCGGGTTTTTGCGGGTGTCGATGGGGCCACCCATCAGCGTGATCGACTTTGGCAGCGCCTGGGCTTGCCGCCGCTCCAAGATTGCTGTCGCCGCAAAGACGGGGACGGCCGGCTGGCAGACGGCGACCATGTGGATATCGCCGTCAAAATACTCGGTGATATCGATGATGTAGTCGATATAATCATCAAGGTCGAAGCCACCGGCGGCGAGGGGCACCATGCGCGCGTCAATCCAATCGGTGATGATGACGTCGTTGTGGGGCAACAGCGCCGCGACCGTGCCGCGGAGAAGCGTTGCATAGTGGCCGGACATCGGCGCCACAATCATCACGCGGGGCTGGCGCACCTCGGTTTGCGCTTTTTCAAAATGCACAAGGCGGCAAAAGGGCCGCTCCCACACCACGCGCTCGTGGACGGCAACGGTGCGCCCGTCCACGGTGGTTTCCGAAATGCCGAAGTCAGGCTTTCCGTAGCGGCGGGTCATCCGCTCGAAAAGGTCGCCGGCGGCGGCGATCTGCCGCCCCACTTCGGTATGGGTCAACGGGTTGAGGGGGTTTTTATAATAGAGGCGAAGCGCGTCGTTGAAGGCGCGCGCCGGGCTCAGAAAGGCATGGTTCCATTCGTAAAATTGGTAGTACATGGGTCCTCTCTGGCGGCACACGCGCGGGGGCGTTCCGCAGGCGGTGGCCAGGCGACCATCGCTTTGTTGCAGCGCACCATATTGCCCGGCCGGGGCAAAAACGCAACTGCGGCGCACACTGTGCTCAAAATCTGAGCGTCACGTGGTGAACGATCCAGCACCATCTCCCCTTGTCGACCCCGTTCCAGCGGACCCGGGCGTGGTTCGGGTGCGGACCCTCCTTCTCGTGCGTTGGCTTGCCATATTCGGGCAGCTCTGCGCCATCGTGGTGGTCGCCTTTATCCTCGATTTTACGATGCCGGTGGTGGCGTGCCTGGGGCTGGTGGCGCTCTCGGCCTGGTCCAACGTCTTCCTGCGCGTGCGCTTTGCCGATGATCGCCGCATGCCCGAAAAATGGACAGCGTGGACCATGGGCTTCGACATCATCCAGCTGTCGAGCCAATTGATGCTCACCGGCGGGCTCACCAACCCGTTTGCGCTCCTGGTGATCGCCCCGGTGATGGTGTCAGCCACCACACTATCAGCCACGCGCACGGTGTATCTGGGCGGGCTTGCCCTCTTTTGCGCAACGCTCAACGGGGTGGTCTTCATGCCCCTCCCCTGGTTCCACGGGGAGGCGTTCAACCCGCCGCTCCTCTTCACCGGCGGCATTTGGCTGGCGCTGGTGTGCAGCCTCTCGTTCATGGGCTACTACGCGTTTCGCGTCGCCGAAGAGCGGCGGCAGCTGCAAAACGCCCTGTCGGCCACCGAGCTTGTGCTCTCGCGCGAACAAAACCTTCAGGCGCTGGATGGCCTTGCCGCCGCCGCTGCCCATGAACTGGGGACGCCGCTCGCCACCATCTCCGTCGTGACCCGCGAGCTGGAGCGGGAGATGGACGAAGCCTCCCCCATTGCCGATGACATTCGCCTCCTGCGCTCCCAGTCCGAGCGCTGCCGGGACATTTTGCGCACCCTCAAAAGCCTGGAGGATGATGGCGAAAGCCCCCTCACCCGCCAAAACATCCGCACCTTTTTGGAGGAGATGGTCGGCCGCCATCGGGGCACGGTGGACATTCACGTCGACATGTTGGGCGGTGACGAGGATATGCCGCTGGTGGCGCGCAACCCCGCGGTCCACTATGGCCTTGGCAACCTCATTGAAAACGCGGTGCAATTTGCGCAAAGCGCCGTCTCCATCACGGCCGATTGGACGGAAGCCACTGTGCAGATTGCGATTGCCGACGATGGGCCGGGCTTTCCGGACGATCTCTTGTCGCGCCTGGGCGACCCTTTTGTGAGCCGGCGCAGCGGGGGCACGCGGGCGGGCGGGCTCGGCCTTGGCATCTTCATTGCCAAAACACTGCTCGAGCGCACCAGCGCCAAGGTTGTCTTTGAGACCGATGAGGGGGCGATCGCGATCATCACCTGGCCGCGGCGGGCGCTGGAGCCGGCCCCGCCGACGTGACACCCTGCCGCATGACAAGTCCGTCACAGGCAAGATCATCGCGACGACTTGCGCCTATCTACGAAGGTGTCAGGAGGATCCCATGAACCAGCCGCAGTCGGAGGCGACCGCCGAGGGCCGTCTTCTCATTGTTGATGATGATGCCGCATTCGGGCAACGCCTCGCCCGCGCCATGGAAAAACGCGGCTTTGAGACCGACGTTGCTGAAAGCGCGGTGGAGGCGTCGGGCAAAGTGGACCGCAACCCGCCCGATTTTGCCGTGGTGGACATGCGCCTTGGCGATGGCAACGGCCTCGATGTGGTGGAGCGCCTGCGCAAAAAGCGTCCCGACGCGCGCGCTATCATCCTCACCGGCTACGGCAACATTGCGACCGCCGTCACCGCCGTCAAACTCGGCGCGGTGGACTATCTCGCAAAGCCCGCGGATGCCGACGAAGTGTTTGCCGCCCTCACCCGCGAGCCGGACGATCCGCCCACCCCGCCGGAAAACCCCATGTCCGCCGACCGTGTGCGGTGGGAGCACATCCAGCGCGTTTACGAAATGTGCGACCGCAACGTGTCGGAGACCGCGCGGCGGCTCAACATGCACCGCCGCACGCTCCAGCGCATTTTGGCCAAACGCGCGCCCCGCTAGCCGGGCGCCTCAAAATGCGCGTCCAGCGCCTCACGCACGGCCAGCGCGTGTTCAATCTTGAACCGCGCGTGGGCCACCAGATGGTGCGGGCCGTCAAGCCAGGTGAGCGGCTCCAGATCGATGGCGCCGTAGGGCGCAAAGTCGCCCTCACCGGCGGCCATCCCGTCCATCTCCGCATCCGTCAAAACCGCAAGGTCCAGCTGGTCGGTGGCCAAGAGGCTGGCTAGCCGGGTTGCCGCCGGCGCTCTGGCCACTCGCGCCTTTGAGGTGGGCAAGCTTTTGGCGAGCGTCTCCGCCACCGCCTTTGCAATCTCATAGCCCTCAAGGTTCTTGCGGTGGGAACCGATGAGCAGGTGCTTTCGCCGGTACACCACCCATTGGCGATAAGGGGTGTGGGCCGCCGCCCCCGCCGCCGCGAGGGAGGCGACCGCCGCGCCCAAAAACGCGCGGCGATCCAAAAGGCGGCTCATTCGTCGATGAACACGTCTTCGTTGAGAACAGCGGTCACAATGTAGTTCGGCACGTCCACCACCTGGCCGATGCGAAGGTCCACCGCAACGGAGGCCAGAATGTACGCCTGCTCGCGCGTCAGACCATGGTTGCGCTCAATGTGGTCCAGCATTTTGGAGAGCGCATCGCGCGCCGCCACCATCAGATCCTCGCTCATGTTGGTGAGGTCGGCGATGACTTCACTGTCGAGATAGGTGTGGGTGGGCGGCACTTCGCCGGCGGGCTTGATGGGAAGGCCCACGGTTTGGTGGAAGCTTGAGGGCTCGATCGCCTTGATTTGCGCGCCGCCCTCCACCTCGGGGCCGGTGATGAACGCGCCCTCACCCTTGCGGATTTCGGTGCGCACAGCCACCACCGCGCCCATCTCAATGGCCGTTCCCGACACTTCGCCGTCGCCTTGGGCGTAGTGCACATCGCCGATGAAAAGGCCGCACCCATCGATGAAGCAGGGGATCAGGATGGTGGTGCCCACCTGCATCTGTTGAACGTCCATGTTGCCGCCATTTTCCCGCGGGGGGACGGTTCTGAGGCACGTGTCGGCGTGGGTGCCCTCCGGCCCGCAGACCGCGGCCGGCAGCGCGCCAATGGGCTGGGGCGGCAGCGCAACGCCGCCGACTTCGGCCAGCTGCGCCTCGCGCGCCAGCCAGCTTTCCACCTCAGGCGCGCCGGGGAGCGTGCCCACAGCGCCCATAAACGCCTCGTAGGGGACGGCGACGCCCGGCATCTGGTCGCTCACCGCATGGGTGCGCGTGAGGCGCCAGTTGACCAAGAATGGCTCGGTGAACTCGTCCCGCAAAAAGCCGAAGCCGGGGACAATGACGGTGTAGCCATATTGATCGGGAAAGATGTCTTCCAGCGTGATGGCGAGGACATCGCCCCGCTCGGCCCCCTCAATGTGGATGGGGCCGGTCATGGGGTGGACGCCGTTGAGGTCGAGGGCGGCAAGATCGTCGGCGTTGGAGTCCAGCGTGAGATCGGAATCCAGTGCGTCGCGGGTTTCAACGATGATGAGATCACCGGGGTTGGCGCGCGCGGCCATGGGGATTTCGGGGTGGTAGCGGTTGAAGCAGTTGGGATCGTCGGCGCAGAACTCGCCTTGTTTTTCCACCCGCACCACGTCCCGGAAGGTGACATCGGTGGTGTCGGCGGCGGCGATTGTGGCGCCGGCCACGGCTGTCAGAAGCCCCAATGTGAAAGGTTTTGCGGCCATCGGCGGTGCTCCTGTTGCAGCGTTTAGACGAATTTGCCCTGCGCGCACGGCAAAACCATGTCACAGCGCTGACATCGATCTTGCGGTTAACGTTTGAAATGAACAAGAGCGACGTGCCCGACCGCCCTCCAGGCACAGCGTGGGAGGTGTTTGCCGCCTTTGCCCCCCTTGGCGTCACGGCCTTTGGCGGCCCGGTCGCACATCTGGCCTACTTTCGCACCGTGTTTGTGGCGCGGCGCGGCTGGCTGAGCGATGCGGAATACGCCGACCTTGTGGCGCTCTGCCAATTCATGCCCGGCCCCGCGTCCAGCCAGGTGGGGATGGCGCTTGGCCTCAAACGCGCGGGCGCGCTGGGGATGCTGGCCGCCTTCACCGCCTTCACGCTGCCGGCGGCGGTCGCCATGGCCGCATTCGGGCTCTCCCTCAGCGTCTTCACCATCGCGCCCGACGCGCCTTGGCTCTTGGGCTTGAAGGCGGCCGCGGTGGCCGTGGTCGCCAATGCCTTGTTGGGGATGGCAGGCACCCTTGCCGGCACCGCCCGCACGGCGACCATTGCAGCAGCCGCCATGGTGATTGTCCTTCTGCTGCCCGATCGGACGGCCGCGCAGCTTGGCGTCATCGCGCTTGGGGCCCTCGCCGGCGCGTTTTTGCCCCAGCCGGTGCCCGCCTCGGGGGCCGTGCAAGCGCCTCTTGTGGGGCGCAGGGTGGGGCTCGTTGCCGGCGGCGTGTTCGTGGCGCTGCTCTTTGGCCTGCCCTTTGTGGCGCAAAGCGGCGCGGCGATGGACCTTTTTGACCGGATTTATCGCGCCGGCGCCCTCGTGTTCGGCGGCGGGCACGTGGTGCTACCGCTCCTTGAGGGCGAGCTTGATGGCCTTGTCGATCGGGCAGCGTTCCTCGCCGGCTATGGCGCGGTGCAGGCCATGCCCGGCCCGCTCTTCACGTTTGCGGCGTACCTTGGCGCGGTTGCAACGCCCTTTGGCGGCATCCCGGGCGCGGTCGTTGCAACGGTTGCGATCTTTTTGCCCGGGGCGCTCCTCCTTGTGGCAGCGCTGCCGTTTTGGGAGCGCTTGCGCGCAATGTCCGCCGCGCGGCGCGTGCTTGCTGGCGTCAATGCGGCCGTGGTCGGCCTTCTGGCGGCCGCGTTTTATGATCCTGTCATCACGGGCGGGATCGGTAGTGTCCCGGCGCTTTGCCTTGCCGTTGCCGCGTTCGTGGCGCTCCACCACTGGAAGGCGCCGCCCTTTGCGGTGGTGGCGGCCTCGGGGCTCATCGGCGCACTTGTGCTGTGAGGCCCCAGTTCGCGCGGGTTAGGCGCCGAACAGGTCGCTGCAGCGCGAGCGCCAGGGAAGGTCGCCCTGGGTGTCACGCCGCACGGTCACGCTTTGGATGATGCCGTCAGCGTCCGCCGCAATTTGCAGTTCGCACTGCTGAACGACGGTGCGCTCGGGCTCGGGCTCCGGCGCGTCGAACAGGGCCGTGGGGTTAAAATTGACCGACGCGCTGGTGGAGGTGGTGCGCGTCACCGTCGTGCCGGGCGAGGGGTTGGAGACCGACACTTTTGTGTTGGTGGTTTGGCGCGAGAAGCCAGACGGGCTCGTCGCTGCGGGGGTGGTTTTGCGCTGGCTGAGGTCGGGCACGCGCACCACGCGGTGGCCGCCGACCCAGGTGTAGGTCATGCCGCCATTGTCGAGCGCGAACTGGGTGCGCGGCGCGCCGTGGCGGGCAAAGAATGCATCCGTCGACTGGCCGACAAAGCTGTCGAGGCTGGTCATCGCCGTGTCGGAGGTTTGGCAACCGGCCACCAAAAGTGCGCCGAGGACGGCCGCGATGGGCGCTTTCATGGTGACATCTCCCTTCCGGTATCGCGCGCACTGTCGGCGGCGTTCACTCGGGATAGGCCGCGCAATTGCACCCATGCAATCACATAAATGCCACATTCCGCCAAAAGCCGTCATGCGTTGACAGGCGATTGTGCTGTGGATTTGGCTACTTGCGGCGAAAACCCGTGACGTCGATGGGCGCGCCGTGGGGGGTTGCGGCGGCGGCTGCGCGCCAGGCCCCTTGCTCGGAGGCAAGGGCGCCGGCCGGCACATCCGCCGCCAACGCCCGCTCCAGCGCCCGCACGAAGGCGACGAAATACGCGGTGCCGCCATCGCGCGCGGCGTGGCCGGCGGCCATCTCCTCGCCAAGGCACGCGGAAAACGCGGCCGCGTCCAGCCGGCCCGTGCGCACCAGGTGGGCGCGAAGGGCAAACGCCTCCGCCTCCCAGGGGGCGGAGAAGTTTGGCTCAGACGGCGTCGAGGTAGGGTTCGAAGAGGTCGGCATGGACGCGTCCCGCTGTGGTGTCCTCGCCCCAAAGATCTTTGGCGTCGAAGGCGATGGTGTAGAGCGCGGTGGGGGCTTCACCGGCGTTTTGCGCGCTGGTGTCGGGGAAGACGTGGATGCCGTGCACCCGCGTCACCCACCCGGTCTTGCCCCGCAAATAACGCGGGGCGCGGTTGTGGTGGGCGGGGTTCATGGGGCGCACGCGCACGGCCGCACCCACCCCAAAGCGGGGCGCGGGGCCGGGCCGGTCATAGGGGAAGCCGGCCGCAAGGGTGGGCCGCACCTCCGCGCCGCGCAGGACCCGCTTGGGCGGCGGCGTGCGCTCATGGATGCCAACGTCTGCCACCAAGCGTTCCAGCGCTTCGAGCCAAATGCCGTAGTAGGTGAGCGTGTAGTAGTCCGGGTGGGGCAAGGTTTCGCGGAAATAACGGGACCGGTCGATGGACCAGAACCCGCACGGGCCCATGAGGATGGAGAGCGCGAAGGCGAGCGTTTCCCAATCGTCGTGGAAGACCGGCTCATTGGGTTCGGGGACGACGGGGCCAAAGCCGTGGGCGCCGCCCACATCTTGCGGGCCGTTCATGCCGGCGCTGTCGCAAGGGCGGTGCCGATCATCGCGTCGCGGGTCACGAGGTTGGCAAGCCGCGCCTCGTCCCACCCGTCTGTGCCTTCCGGGCGCATGGGGATCACGAGGTAGCGCACCTCAGCGGTGCTGTCGAAAACGTCGATCCGCACATCGGGAGGCAAGGTGACGCCAAAGTCGTCAAGGACGCCGCGCGGGTCGGCGACGACTTTCGCGCGGTAGGCGGGCGTTTTGTACCAGGTGGGCGGCAAGCCGAGCACGGGCCAAGGGTAGCAGGAGCAAAGCGTGCACACGACCATGTGGTGCACGGTGGGGGTGTTTTTGAGCGCCACCATGTGCTCGCCCGCGCGCCCGCCGATCTCAAGTTCGGCGATGGCGGCGGTGGCGTTTTCCAGGAGCCGCGCCTCGAATGCGGGGTCGGCCCAGGCGCGGGCCACCACGCGGGCGCCGTTCATGGGGCCCACCTCGTCGCGGTAATAGTCCACGATGGCGTCGATGGCGTCTTCGGTGACGTAACCCTTCTCAACCAACAGGGATTTGAGCGCCCGCACGCGCACGTCCATCTCGGAGAGGTGTGAGTGATCACCGCTCATGCTGCTTGCCGCCCGCGCGCCCGGGCGCGCACGGCGCGGGCAAAAGCCTCAAAGATGGCGGTCGATGGCCCGTCCCGCCCCGCCCAATGCTCCGGATGCCATTGGACGCCAAGGTTGAAGGCTGCGGCGCCGGTGAGGGTGATTGCCTCAATGGTGCCGTCCGGCGCAGTGGCGAGCACCGACGCGCCCGGGGCCACAGCATCAATGGCTTGATAGTGCAGCGAATTTACACGGACGCGGTCGGTGCCCACAATGTCGCGCAACAGGCCCGGCGCCACATCCACCTCGTGGCGCATGCCGAACCAGGCGTCGATGTCATCCTCCATCTCAGAGTAATGGACGGCGCGGCCGGGGACGTCGTGGACGGCCGCGTGGAGTGTGCCGCCGAAGGCCACGTTGATCTCCTGGATGCCGCGGCAAAGGCCCAGAAGCGGGAGGCCCCGCGCCACCGCCTCGCGGATCATGGGAAGGCTGACAGCATCGCGCGCGGGGTCAAACGGTTCGGCCGCCTCGGTGACCGGGGCGCCGTAACGCGTTGGGTGCACGTTGGAGCGGGCGCCGGTGATGAGAACGCCGGACACCACATCGAGGATTGCGCCAACATCGGTGGCGGCGGCCGTCGTGGGGACCTGGATGGCCTGAAGGCCTTCCCGCGCGAGGGCCTCAATGTAGCTGGCTGGCGTGGCGGACCAGACAAGGTTGCGGTGGGTGAGCGGGTCGGCAGGCAGGGCAATGAGGGGCGCGACCATGGGCGTGTCTCCGGCGGCACGGCAGGATGACCGATCTTGGCGCAGCGGTCCATCGGGGGCTGCGAGGGCTTGCCCGTCACAATATTGTCGATTTCGACACTTGTTTGGGGGGCGCTCCACCGTCTAAACCGTGGCCAACCACCGGCATACTGCCGGATAAACGCGAAACTACGAGGGAGTCGACGAATGGACCGTCGTTCATTTCTGAAAACGACCGCGGCCGCGGGTGCCGCCGCTGCTGCCACCACCACGCTTGCAGCGCCTGCGCTCAGCCTAGGCCGCGTGGAATGGAAGATGGTCACCACCTGGCCGAAGAATTTTCCGGGCCTTGGCACCGGTGCCCAGCGCGCGGCCGACCGCATCACCCAGCTGACCGACGGCCGCATCACGGTGAAGCTGTTTGCCGCCGGCGAGCTGGTGCCCCCGTTTGAAAGCTTTGACGCCGTCGCCAACGGCACCGCCGAAATGTACCACGGCGCCGACTATTATTGGCAGGGCAAGCACCCCGCGTTCGCCTTCTTCACCGCGGTCCCCATGGGGCTGACGGCGCAGGAGATTGACGCCTGGATCATGCACGGCGGCGGCCAGGCCCTTTGGGATGAGCTTGCGGCGGGCTTTGGCGTCAAACCGTTCATGTGCGGCAACACGGGCGTCCAGATGGGCGGCTGGTTTGCCAAGGAAATCAACTCGCTGGACGACCTGAAGGGTCTCAAATTCCGCATGCCGGGCCTCGGCGGTGAGGCGCTGCGCCAGCTGGGCGTCAACGTTATCGCGCTGCCGGGCGGCGAAATTTTCCCCGCGCTCCAGTCCGGCGCCATTGACGGCACCGAGTGGGTGGGCCCGTGGAACGACCTTGCGTTCGGTTTTTATCGGATCGCGAAGAACTACTACTATCCGGGCTTCCACGAGCCGGGCTCGATGCTGGCCGCCGGCGTGAACAAGGCCGCGTTCGACGCGCTGTCGGCCGCCGATCAGGCGATTGTTGAGCACGCGTGCATCGTTGAAAACAACTTTATGACCGCCGAGTTTGTGGCCAAGAACGGCCAGGCGCTCGACACGCTCATCAACCAGCACGGCGTCACGCTGCGCAAATTCCCCGCCGACGTGTTTGACGGGTTTGCCGCGGCCTCCGAAGAGGTGATCGCCAACGCCGGCGCCCACGATGATCTTGCCAAGCGCACCATGGAGAGCTTCATGAAGGCGCGGGCCGATTTTGGCGGCTGGACCCGCATTTCCGACCAGGCATATTCTGACGAGCGCGCCCGGGTTCTGGGCCTTTCCGACTAAGTCAGGCGGCCTTGCGGACGTTTTGGCGGCGCCTTCGGGCGCCGCTTTTTTTGTGCCCCGTTGTTTGATTGCATCGGCGGCCAAGAACGCGGTTGATGCTGCGCTGCAGTTTCTGGCAGGTTCGAAATCCTGATATGCGCCAGCGCATGGCTGGTGCATGGCCCGACAACCAGCCTGGAGCGCCCCTTTGATCTTGATCAAACCTTGCCGTGGTCGCCGATGAACGCGATTGCAGGGACGCTTGACCGGACGAACCGGTTTATTGGCCAAGCCGTCAGCTGGCTCATCCTGGCGATGGTCATCGTACAGTTCGGCGTGGTGGTCATGCGCTACGTGTTTGGCGTTGGCGATCTTTGGGCGCAAGAATCGATCATCTACATGCACGGCACGCTGTTTATGCTCGCCGCCGCCTACACCCTGTCGGAAGACGGGCATGTGCGGGTGGACATCTTTTATCGCGCCGCCTCGCCAAGATATCGCGCGCTGGTGAACTTTTTTGGCTCGATCTTTCTGCTGATCCCCGTTGCCATCACCATCACACTGTCGAGCTGGGGCTATGTGGAAAATTCATGGCGCATCTTTGAGCGCTCGATGGAATCGTCAGGCATTCCGGGCGTGTTCTTGCTGAAAACCGCCATCCCGATGTTTGCGCTTTTGATTGCCGCACAGGGCGTTGTGCTGGCGCTGCGCGCGCTGATGGTGCTCCTCCCCTCCCGGGCGGCGGGGCTTGTGGGCGGGCTTTTGGTGGTGGTGCCCTGCGGCGCGCTGCTTACCTACTTCACCGGCACCAAACTGTGGGTCAACCGCGGCGATTTTGCTGACGTTGGAGAGCGGGCGACCGCCCTTGCCATGGTGCTCTCCACGGTTTTGCCGCTGATTGGCATCGCGCTGGTGGTCGCAGGGGTGTTCGTTGCCATCCGCGGCGCCGGCGACCCTGGCGATGCGGCAAACCCTGCCCACGACGCCGACATTTCCCACCCCGCAGCCTGAGGCCAATCCCGTGGGCGATCTCGCTTCCATTCTCGACATTTTGATGTTTGCAACGGCCGTGGTGCTGCTCCTCACGGGGTTCCCGGTCGCCTTCACGCTTGCTGGCACAGGGCTCGCGTTTGCCGTCATCGGCAACATGCTGGGCGTGTTCGACTTTGCGTTTGTGAACGCGCTCCCCCAGCGCATTTACGGCACGATGACCAATGAGGTGCTGATTGCAGTCCCTCTCTTCGTCTTCATGGGCGTCCTCTTGGAGCGATCGCGCGTTGCGGAAGAACTCCTTGAAACCATGGGGCAACTTTTCGGGCCCATGCGCGGTGGGGTGGGGATTGCGGTGTGCGTGGTGGGCGCGCTTTTGGCCGCCTCCACCGGCATTGTGGGCGCAACGGTGGTGACGATGGGGCTTTTGTCGCTCCCCACCATGCTGCGCTATGGCTATGCGCCCTCGCTGGCGGCGGGCACCATCGCAGCGTCGGGCACATTGGGGCAGATTATTCCGCCCTCCATCGTCCTCGTCATCCTGGGCGATCAAATTTCCAACGCCTACCAGGAGAGCCAGCGCGTCCTGCAGGAGCAGGCCTGGGCGGAGGGTGATTTTTCGTTCATCCCCGGCCCGCCGGTCTCGGTGGGGGACCTTTTTGCCGGCGCGCTCATCCCCGGGCTCATGCTGGTGGGCGCGTACATTTTGTACACCATCATCATCGCGATCATCCGCCCGTCCGCCGCGCCCCCCGTGCCGCGGGATCCGGACAACCCGATGACGCTCTTTCGCGTCCTCCACGCGCTGGTCCCGCCGATCGCGCTGATTGTAGCGGTGCTGGGCTCAATCCTTGCCGGCGTCGCAACACCCACCGAGGCGGCGGCGGTGGGCGGCATCGGCGCGATTTTGCTGGCGGGCTACCGGCTCAACGAGGCCAAACCGCTGGTGATCTATGTGGCAACGCTCTCGCTGGTGGCGCTTTTGGTGCTGACGGGGTCCATGGACCTTCGCATTTCGCGCACCGACATCCCGGACAACGACCAGATCGGGATTTATGTGGCCTACGGGCTGTTGGCGCTGGTCTGTTTGGGGCTCATCGTGTCGCTGGCGCGCATTGCGGGCGCCGGTGTTTTGACCAGCGTAATGCGCTCAACGGCGCAAATCACCTGCATGGTCTTCGTGATCTTGATTGGCGCGGCGCTGTTCTCGCTGGTCTTCCGCGGCCTTGGCGGGGAAGAGCTTGTCCATGAGATCTTGACCGGCATTCCCGGCGGGGCGCTCGGCGCGATGATCGCGGTCATGCTGATGATGTTTGTCTTGGGCTTCTTCCTCGACTTTTTGGAGATTGTGTTTGTTGTGGTGCCACTGGTGGCGCCAGTTCTCCTGATGCTCGAAATGCCGGACGGGTCCACCATGAGCCCGGTGTGGCTCGGCATCATGATGGCGGTGAACCTGCAAACCTCGTTCCTGACGCCGCCGTTTGGGTTTGCGCTCTTTTATCTGCGGGGCGTTGCGCCGCCGGAGGTGAAGACCACCGCCATTTACCGCGGCATCATCCCGTTCGTGTTCATCCAGATGCTGATGCTGGTGACGTTATGGTACATGCCGCAGCTCGCCACGTGGCTGCCAAAAGTCATCTACGGCGATTGACGGTTGCCACCACAAGGCGCGGCGCCCGGGGGAGCTCGATGGCCCCGGCCCGCAGCAAAAACTCAAAATCGAGGGCGGCGAAGCGCGGGGCGGAGGCCTCCGCTGTCGCCGGCCGCGGGGCAGTGCCGGTCACGAGCGCCAAAAGGGCGGTGACGGCGGCCGGGTCGCCCATGCCGGTCTTGCGATCGCTAGCCAAACGAGCCTCCTCATCCGCGGCCGTTGGATGAAATCGCCGCGTTAATTGAAGGTGCCGAAAATCGTTCCCGCGCGCAAAGCATACCAGCTTGCGCCGTCCGGCCCGATGGCAATCATTCCTAGAGTGGTTCAGCGCTCGGTTTGACATTGGACGATGAACGTCAGAAGGTCGCGCATCAAAAATCATTTGGGATGATCGAATGACGGACCAAAATAGGGCCACGTCGCCGGCCGACTTATCCGACGAGGATGTCGGCTACACAACTGATCATGAGCTTGGGGAAAACAATATTCGCCCGTTTGGGCTGGACCTTCATAACCCTGTTTTTCTTGTCTCCAGCGTCGTCATTTTCGGCTTTGTTTTGTTGTCGCTGGCCAATCAAGAAGCGTCGGCAGAGCTCTTCGGCTGGCTCCGCCCTTGGCTCACCAGCACGTTTGACTGGTTTCTCGTCCTTTCCGTCAACGCCATCACGATCTTCTGCCTCGCGCTGATCGTGCTCCCGGTGGGGTCGGTGCGCATTGGCGGAAAGGACGCCAAACCAGATTATTCCTACCCCGGCTGGATCGCGATGATGTTCGCCGCCGGCATCGGGATCGGCCTTTTGTTCTTCGGCGTCCTTGAGCCGACCTATTATAATTTTGCCGAGAATGGCGCCGCCCGGCCCCTCGGGATCGACGTCACCCAGCCTGGCAATGAATATGCCGGCGTGGTGGGAACCATCCACCATTGGGGGCTGTCGGCCTGGGCGGTTTACGCGGCCGTCGGGCTCAGCCTTGCAATCTTCGCGTTCAACCTCAACTTGCCGCTCACCCTGCGCTCCGCGTTTTACCCGCTCTTGGGCGAACGGGTGTGGGGCTGGCCCGGCCACGTGATTGACACCCTTGCAGTCTTTGCGACCCTTTTTGGCCTCACAACCTCGCTCGGCCTTGGCGCGCAGCAGGTGGCGGCCGGGCTGCAAGAGGTCGCGGGGATCGCGCCGTCGGACACGGTTGTGGTGCTCATCATCATCGGGATCACGCTGATCGCGCTGGCCTCCGTGCTCCTTGGCATGGACAAGGGCGTCAAGCGGCTGTCCGAAATCAACATGATTATGGCGGTCGGGCTCTTCCTGTTCGTCCTCTTCATGAGCGGGGCCGGCGTTGCAATCACGCGCTATTTCAACGTGATGGCCGACTATATCGTCGCCCTTCCGGCGCTCTCCAACCCGTTTGGGCGGGAGGATGAGAGCTTCTTCCACGGCTGGACGACGTTTTATTGGGCCTGGTGGATCGCGTGGTCGCCCTTTGTGGGGATGTTCATTGCGCGCATCTCCAAGGGGCGCACCGTGCGCGAGTTTGTCCTTTGCGCCCTCATCGCGCCGACGGCCGTTTGCGCGCTGTGGATGTCCACCTTTGGCGGCGCGGCGATCGACATGATTAACGCCGGCACAGGACAAGGGATCACGGCCGTCGTTGTCGACACTTATAGACCTGAAATGGCGCTCTTCAGCCTCCTGGAGAAGTATCCGCTCTATGAGATCGTTGCGCCAATTTCGCTCCTTCTCATCGTGATTTTCTTCGTCACCTCGTCCGACAGCGGCTCGCTTGTCATCGACACCATCACGGCCGGCGGCAAGATGGATGCGCCGGTGGTCCAGCGCGTTTTCTGGTGCACGCTGGAGGGGCTGGTGGCGATTGCGCTTCTTCTGGGCGGGGGGCTTGCCGCGCTCCAGGGTGCGGCGGTGTCAACGGGCATCCCCTTCACGGTGGTGGTCCTTTTGATGTGCTACTGCCTGTGGCGCGCGCTGCAGGTGGAACGCGCCAAACTTTGACCGCGATGCGGGAGGGGGCTGGACGGCCGCCCTCCCGCCCGGCACAACGCTTTTAAAGCGAGCCGGGGCGACGCCCGCGCCCCGCCCGCCCTCATATGAAGCGGGTGACGAGGGAGTTTTTATGAAAAAGACCACCGCCAGCCTTCTTGCGCTTGGCCTTGGCGCGACCGCGCTCACCGGCGTTGCCATCGCGCAAGAAACCTACAAGATCCCCACCGTCGTCAAAATTTCCGGCATCCAGTGGTTCAACCGCATGGAAGAGGGTGTGAAGGCCTTTGCCGAAGAGACCGGTCACGACGCCTTCCAGGTGGGCCCGGCAAGCGCCGACGCGCAGCTCCAGGTCCAGGTCATTGAAGACATGATCGCGCAAGGGGCGGACGCCATCACCGTCGTCCCCTTCTCGCCCGAAGCGGTGGAGCCGGTTCTGAAGCGCGCCATGGATGCCGGCATTAAAGTCGTCACCCACGAAGCGTCCAACATTGAAAACGCCCACTGGGACCTTGAAGCGTTCAGGAACTTTGACTTTGGCGGCGTCATCATGCAAGGCCTTGCCGAATGCATGGAAGAAGAGGGCGAATACGCTGTCTTCGTCGGCTCGCTGACGTCAAAAACCCACAACGAGTGGGTGGACGGCGCCATCGCCTACCAAGAAGAAAACTACCCGAACATGACGCTGGTGGGCGACAAGAACGAAACCTACGACGATCAGCAGCAGGCGTACCAGAAAGCGCAAGAAATCCTGCGCACCTTCCCCAACATCAAAGGCATGCAGGGTTCTGCGTCCACCGATGTTGCGGGCATTGGTCTTGCCATCGAAGAGCGCGGCCTTGAGGATGACGTGTGCGTCTTTGGTCTATCGATCCCCTCCATTGCCGGCCAGTACATGGAGACCGGCGCGGTGGACGCGATTTACTTCTGGGATGCGGCCCAGGCGGCCGAGGCGATGAACAAGCTTGCCGTCATGCTCCTGGAAGGAAAAGAGATCGGCAATGGCCTTGATCTGGGTATCCCCGGCTACAACAGCCTCATCCAAGAGGGCAAAGTCCTTTATGGCGAAGCGGCCGTGAAGGTGACGATGGACAACATCGCTGAATACCCGCTCTAAAACCTTTGGCGCGGCAGGGAAACCTGCCGCGCCGCCCCCTTGGCGCAGATCCAACCGCCGGACACGATCATGACGCTCGAGACGCCCGCTGAACCCGTTGTCGAAATGCGTGGCGTTTCAAAGGCGTTTGCGGGGGTGCAGGCGCTCCAGGCCGTCGATTTTGCCATTTCCCCCGGCGAGGTGGTCTGCCTTGCGGGCGAAAACGGCTCCGGCAAATCGACCCTCATCAAATGCCTCGCCGGCACCCAGCCCATCGACGAGGGCACCATCTCCTACGGCGGTGTCGCCGACCCCAACCCGACGCCCGTGAAGGCCGCGCGCGCGGGCATCCAGATCATCTTTCAAGACTTTTCGCTGTTCCCGAACCTTTCGGCGGCGGAAAACATTGCCTATAGCCGCCGCCTGGCGCTCGGCCGCCGGTTCATGAATTGGCGCGAAATCCGCGCCATCGCCCGCGGTGCGCTGGATGAACTGGGCGTCGATATCCCCCTCGACCGGCCGGCCGAAACGCTGCCGGTTGCCCAAAAACAATTGATCGCGATCGCCCGCGCCATCGTCAATGACGCGCGGCTCATCGTGATGGACGAGCCCACCACCGCGCTCACCGAGCGAGAGGTGCGCCAGCTCCTGGAAATCATCCGCCGGCTCAAGGCGCGGGGCATTGCGATCCTCTTCGTGTCCCACAAGCTTGCGGAAGTCTTTGCCGTTTGCGAGCGGGTGATGGTGCTGCGCAACGGCCGCCTCGTCGCCGAGGGGCCGGTGGGCGAATTCGACCTTGCCTCCCTCACCCACCACATGACCGGCCGCAAGCTTGACGAGGCCGCCACCGTGCGCGCTGAAACCGTCCGCCCCGATGTGCGCCTTGCCGTTGACGGCCTTGCCCATGGCGCCGCGTTCCGGGACATCTCGTTCACCCTGCGCGCGGGCGAGGTCCTTGGCGTCGTCGGCCTCCTCGGCTCCGGCCGCACCGAACTTGCCAAGACGCTGTTTGGCATTTTGCCCGCCACCGCCGGCACCATCGCGGTGGACGGGGCGCCTGCCACCATCACCTCCATTGCGGATGCAATGGCCCTTGGCCTTGGCTATGTGCCCGAAGATCGGCTGACGGAGGGCCTCTTCCTCTCCCAATCCATCGGCCGCAATATTGCAGTCGGCAGTCTCTCGCGCCTCGCGTCCGGCCTCTTCATCAACGGCGCGGCGGTGAATGCGGAAGGCACGCGCTGGGTGGATCGCCTCTCGATCGCAACGCCCTCCGCCGCCCTCCCCGTCCAGTCCCTCTCCGGCGGCAACCAGCAGCGCGTGGTCCTCTCCCGCTGGCTTGCCACCGACCCGAAAATCCTAATTCTCAACGGCCCCACGGTGGGCGTTGACGTCGGCTCCAAGGCCGACATTCACAAGGCGATCGGGGCGCTCGCGGCAGAGGGCCTTGGCATCATCATCATCTCCGACGACATCCCGGAGGTCTTGACCGCCTGCCACCGCATTTTGGTCATGAAGGCGGGTCGCATTGAGGGCGAGGTCGCCCACGGCACGGTGGGCGAGGACGAACTCACCCACCGCCTCGCGGCCTGATCAGCCGGTCAGCGCCCGCAGACGCTCCATCTGCGTCGTCAACAGCTTCACCGCAAACTCGCCCGTCAACCGCTCACCCTCGAATTCCTTTTGGGGGGCGGCAATCAAAACCTCGGGCTGGGACAAGACGTTGGGGTTGAATGCGACCAGGCAAAGGCGGAGCGAGAACTGCGACCGCTCGCCCCCCGCGCGGCCCGCCGCCGCCGACATGATCGCCACCGGCTTGCCATCCCACGGACTGCCCTTGGTGCGGCTCACCCAGTCAAGCGCGTTCTTCAAAACGCCGGACAGCGCCTTGTTGTATTCCGGCGTTGCAATGACGACGGCGTCCGCGGCGGCAATCTCGTCCGAGAGGCGCTGCACCTCCAGAGGGATGCCATCCGCCTCAAGGTCACCGTCGTAAAGCGGGAGGCGGAGGTCGGCCTCCACAAACGTCTCGGGGTCATAAAGACGCGCGGCCTCGCGCATCAGCTTTTTGTTGAAACTTTCCGCGCGCAAGGACCCGCAGATCCCCAAAAGACGACCCTGTGCCATAGACGCTCCGTGTGACCCGCAATCGGGCGTGCGCGCTTTGCCTAAGCGCGACGCAGACGCCTGTCCACCGGCCCAATGTCTCACCTTGGTGGGCTGCAGGCTTGTGCTTGCGCAAAACAAGGGCGAATGTGCACGAAGAACCGTCAAGACGCTGTGAGAATGTCCTTTCTGACCCGCAACGAGACCCTTGTCGGCCTCATCCTCATCGCTTTCATCGCTGTCACCGCGATTGTGGAGCCCTCCTCCTTCACGGTGGGCACGTTTGCCGACCTTTCGCGCAACGGGCTGGTGATCGGCATTTTTGCCATCGGCGTCCTGCTGGTGCTGATCTCGGGGGGCATCGACGTCTCGTTCACGGCGCTGGCGGCGGTGGCGATGTACACCAGCACAAAGCTGATGATCGGGCTCGGTCTCACCGATTCCATGGCATTCGCCTTCGTGATGGCGGCGGGTATCGGCATTTTGCTCGGCTGCATCAACGGCTTCTTCGTGGCAACGCTCAAACTGCCGACGCTGATTGTGACGCTGGGGACGCTCGCCGTCTTCCGCGGCTTCGTCCTCACCTTTGTGGGGACCGAGCTCATCTCCCGTGTGCCGCCGGCGATGCGCGACTTCTCCCGCTCGATGATTGCGCGCGGCGATGCGTTCGACGGCTCGTTCTACCGCCTGCCGTCCGCCCTTTGGGTGCTTCTGATTGCGGTGGTGGTGACTGCGTTCATCCTCTATCGCACCCAACTGGGGCGCAACATTTTCGCTCTTGGGGGGAGCCTTGAGGCGGCGCAGCGCATCGGCATCCCGGTCGTGAAGACGCAGTATTTCGTCTACGCCTATGTGGGCATGCTGTCGGGGATTGCGGGCATTGTGCACGCCTCCATGGCGCGGGTCGCCAACCCCTTTGACCTTGTGGGGCTCGAACTTTCGGTGATTGCGGCCGTGGTCCTTGGCGGGGCGCGCCTTTCGGGCGGGACGGGGACGATCCTTGGCACGCTCCTTGGCGTCGCGCTCATTGTTGTCATCAACAACTCGTTGATCACGCTTGGCATTCCCTCCACCTGGCAAAACGTCGTGATTGGCTTTTTGATCCTCTTGGGGACGGGTCTGCCCGCCTGGCAGGCCAAGCGGCGGGAGCGCATGGCATGAGTTCGGCGGCCGGCAAAGGCTCCTCCGCAGCGGAGCGCGCGCACCTTTTGCGCCTTTTGGTGATCGCCATCGCCATTTTCGGCGGCATGAGCCTGCTCCGCCCAGAACTCTTCTTCACGACCGCCAACTTTCAGTCGATGGCGTTCCAATTCCCCGAATACGCCATCCTCTCGCTCGCCATGATGCTCGCGATGCTGACCGGCGGGATCGACCTTTCGGTGATTGGCGTTGCCAACCTTTCGGCAATCCTTGCCGCGCTCATCTTGTCGACCCTGGCGCCGGACGCTGTGGGCGCAGGGGCGGGCGTTCTTGGCGTCATCGGCCTTGCAGTGGTGGTCTCGCTCATCACAGGCGCAGTGTGCGGCGCACTCTCAGGCTTTGCGATCGCGACCATCGGCATCCCGCCGATCCTGGCAACGCTCGGCACAGGGCTGATGTTCACCGGGATCGCCATCGTGATCACCGAGGGGCGCGCGATCCTCAATTTTCCGGACGCCTATGCCTGGGTCGGCAACGGACTGATCGGGCCGGTTCCTGTGCCCGTCGTGGTGTTTGCGGTGCTGGCGCTCATCCTCGCATTCATCTTGTCGCGCACGACCTTTGGCCTTCGGGTCTACCTCATGGGCACCAACCCGCTCGCCTCCCGGTTTGCAGGGATCGACAATGCGTGGATCACCATGCGCACGTACATTGCCTGCGGTGTGCTGTCTGCCGCGGCCGGCCTTGTGCTGATGAGCCGGGCGAACTCGGCGAAGGCGGACTATGGGCAGTCCTACCTTCTGTTGGCCGTGTTGATTGCGGTTTTGGGGGGCACGAACCCCTATGGCGGGTTTGGGCGCGTGGGGGGCGTGGTGCTGGCGGTGTTGTCGCTGCAGTTCTTGTCGTCGGGCTTTAACATGCTGCAGTTTTCGAACTTTGCGAAGGAACTTGTGTGGGGCCTCACCCTTCTTCTGGTGATGTCGCTGAGCGAGGTTCGCCTGCGCAAGCGCGCCAAACCATAAACGGAGGACCCCCATGAAGCGCTTCCTCAACGCGGCCGAGGCGTATGTGCCAGAAATGCTGGACGGCCTCGTCAAAGCCCATCCCGACCAGCTGAAGTTCGGCGACGATCCGTTTGCCATTGTGCGCGCCGACGCGCCGGTCGCGGGCAAGGTGGCGCTCGCGACCGGGGGCGGCTCGGGCCACCTCCCCGTGTTTTTGGGCTATGTGGGCAAAGGGATGCTCGACGGGTGCGCCGTGGGCGATGTGTTCAACTCCCCCAGCGCGGAGCAGATGGCCGACGTCACCCGCAAGATCGATGGCGGCAAGGGCGTCGTCTATATTTACGGCAACTATGGCGGCGACGTCATGAACTTCGACATGGCCGCCGAGATGGTGGACATGGAAGACATTGCCGTGCGCACCGTTCTCGTAAAGGACGATGTGGCCTCCGCGCCCAAGGACGAGGCCGACCGCCGGCGCGGCGTTGCGGGCATGGTGTTCGCCTTCAAGGTGGCGGGGGCGAAGGCCGATGAGGGCAGCGACATTGATGCCGTTGCCAAGGCCGCGGAGGATGCGCTCGCCAACACCGGCTCCATGGGCGTTGCGCTGTCGCCCTGCATTATCCCCCAGGTGGGCAAGCCCGGCTTTTCCATCGGCGAGGGCGAGATGGAGATCGGCATGGGCATCCACGGTGAGCCCGGCATGAAGCGCGAGCCCCTTGCCACCGCCGACGAGGTCGCCACCCGCCTCACCGAGACAATCTTGGCCGACCTTGCCCCCGCGCCCGGCGCTGAGCTTGCGGTGATGATGAACGGCCTTGGCGCAACGCCGCCGGAAGATCTTTATATTCTTTACCGCAAGGTGCACGAGGTTTTGGCCGGGCAAAATCTTTCGATCCACCGCGCCTATGTGGGCGAATACGCAACCTCCATGGAAATGGCCGGCGCCTCGCTCACGATTATGGTGCTGGATGCGGAGCGAAAGCGCCTGTTGGACGCGCCGGCCAAGACGCCGTTCTTTGAACAATCATGAGCGTTTCCCAGTCGGAGGTGGCCGCCGCGATGGTTCGCGTGGCGGAAACCCTCAAGGCCGCGAAGGACGACCTCACAACGCTCGACCAGGCCGCCGGCGACGGTGACCTTGGGATCACGGCCGCAAAAATCGCTGAGGCGCTGACTGCCTACGCGGAAGGGCCCGAAACGGACGACCTTGGCCGGTTCATCGGCCAGGCGGGGCTTGCCGTCAACAAAGTCGCCTCCTCCACCATGGGGACGCTGGCCGCCACCGCCCTCATGCGCGCCGGCCAAGCGGTGAAAGGCAAGACCGCGCTGTCCGACGCCGACCTTGCCGCCGCGCTGTCGGCCGCCGCGAAGGGCGTGATGGACCGCGGCAAGGCCAAACTCGGCGACAAGACGGTGCTGGACGCGTTCTTCCCCGCGGCGGACGCGTTTGCGGCGGCCATTGAGGCGGGCAAGCCGCGCGGCGAGGCGGCGGCGGCGATGGTGGCCGCCGCAAAAGAGGGGCGCGACGCGGTGACGCCGCTGCAAAACAAGATCGGCCGTGCGGGCTGGGTGGGCGAGCGCACCAAGGGCGCGGTGGATCCGGGCTGTGCGCTTTTGGTCGCAGCCGCGGAAGGGCTCGCCGCCAAAGGGTGAATCGTGGGCAAAGGCGCGCGCAGGCTTTGTGCCCGCCCCACTCCAGTGAAATAAGGGGGGACCGGAGCGGGAGGGTTTTATGGCCGGCAGCGTCAACAAGGTGATCTTGGTCGGAAACGTGGGGAACGACCCGGAAATTCGCCGGACCCAGGACGGCCGCCCCATCGCCAACATCAGCCTTGCCACCACAGAGTCGTGGCGAGACAAAAACACAGGCGATCGGCGGGAAAAGACCGAGTGGCACCGGGTCGTCATCTTCCAAGAGGGCCTGTGCCGCATCGTCGAGCAGTACGTCAAAAAGGGCTCAAAACTCTACATTGAGGGCGCCCTCCAAACCCGCCAGTGGGAAGATCAACAAGGCCAAAAGCGCTACAGCACCGAGGTGGTGATCCAGGGTTTTAGCGGCTCTCTCCAAATGCTGGACAGCCGCAACCAGGGCGGCGCCACCGAATTTGAGCGCGGCGGCTATGCTGGCGATCGCAAAACGATGCCCGACCGTGGCGGCTATGGCCAACAAAACCGCTCGTCGGGCCCCCCGCCCGCCGATGAGCCCTACGACGATGACATCCCTTTCTAATACCGGCGCGCCTTTGGATTGACCCATTGTGCGCCGGTAAAGCCCGCGCGGCGCCTGAGCGTCACCCGCACGCTGACCAAGTCAAAGACTTGGCGCGTCGATATAAAACGGCCGCACCCGCCGCAGGGTGAGGTTGATGCGGCCCCCGCCGGGCAGCAACGTTGAGGTGCCGGGGTAAAGCCGGTCGATCCCGTGATAGATGAGCCGCGCGGGGCCGCCGAACACCAAAACGTCACCCGATGTGAGGCGGATCGAGCGTGTCTTGCCGCCCCTTGTTGTCTGGCCGATGCGAAAGAGCGCCGTGTCGCCGAGCGACACCGAGACCACCGGCGCTTCAAACGTCTCTTCGTCGCGGTCTTGGTGGAGGCCCATTTTTGCCCCCTCGCCATAGTGATTGACAAGGCAGGCGTCGGGTTCGGCCGGTGCGCCGAGGGCCGTCCACAGCGCGGTCAGCGCCTCTGGGATGGGGGGCCAGGGCGCGCCGGTGTCCGGGTGGGTGGGCTGATAGCGATAGCCGGACCGGTCCGACACCCAGCCGAGAGCTCCGAAATTTGTCATGCGCACCGAGAAGGGGCGGCCGGTGCGGGGCATGGTGGGTGTGTAGGCGGGTGCCGCCGCCTCACCGGTTTCGATGGCGGCGAGCAGGGCGTGTTGTCCGGCACTGTCGAAGGCGCCGTTGTGGTACACAACGCCTGCCTGAACAGCGAGGGGCCGCGTGAGATCGGCCTTGGCAACCGGCGGCACTGACACTAGGTGACCGGCCAACGCGGCCAATAGTTGCTATGCCGCATAACCATGACGGAGCCTCCCCCATGCGCACGATGATCGCTGCCGCCGCCGCCACGATGATCGCCCTTCCGGCCGCCGCCCAATCCCTCGACGTTCCCTCCGGCACCTACGTGCTCGACAAGGGCCACGCCTCGGTCCTGTGGAAGCTGTCCCACCTTGGCTTCTCCAATTATACCGGACAGTTCGACCGTGCGGGCCTTGATGCCACCGTCGAGCTTGACGCCGACAACGTTGCAAACTCCACCCTCGCCGTCACCATCGACGGGCAGGCGGTGACGACGCTGAACCCCGGCAAAGATTTTGACAGCGAGATCGAGGGCGAAAAGTTCCTCAACACGGTCGCCTTCCCGGAAATCACCTTCACCACCACGAGCATTGAGGTGACGGGCGACACGACGGCCACCATCAACGGCGAATTGTCGCTGTCGGGCCAGACGCACCCCTTCACCCTTGAGGCCACGCTGAACGGGGCGGGCGCGCACCCGTTCTCCGGCACGCCCACCATCGGCGTTTCGGCCGAGGGCGTTCTTGACCGCACCACCTGGGGCATCAACACCTTTGCCGGCCCCATCGGCACCGATGTGACGGTGGTGGTCGAGGCTGAACTTAGCCTCGCCGAATAACCCACCCGCGCGGAAGGACCTGACCCATGAGCACCACGGCTGACATGCCCTTCCGCGCCTCCCGCTACACCAGCGGCGCGATCCTCCTGCACTGGTCGATCGCGCTCTTCATCTTCGGCCTGCTGGCCAGCGGCTTTGCCATGACGCGCCTTTTGGGCGATGGCACGCAGCTCCAATTCCAGGTCTACCAGCTGCACAAATCCTTCGGCATCACCGTGTTGGTGCTGACGGTGGCGCGGGTTCTGTGGCGCGTCTTCAACCCGCCCCCCGCCGAGCCGGACAGTGTGAATGCGCTGGAGCGCACCGTCTCTGGCCTGGTGCACATGGCGTTTTACGGGCTCTTGGTGCTGATCCCGCTGTCGGGCTGGTTCATGATCACCGTGTCGCCGGTGCAGCTTGAAACGGTGCTTTTCTTCCGAAGTTGGCTGCCGTGGCCGCATCTTCCGGGCGCGGAAAGCCTGCCAGACGAGGCGCGCCGCTCCATCACCTATGCCACCGAATGGGTGCACCTTGTGCTCGCCTATGCGATGGCGGTGCTGATTGGCCTCCATGTGGCGGGCGCCATCAAGCACCAGCTCTCCGACGGTGACTTTATTGAGCGCATGTCGCTCGCCGCAGGCGGCGATGGCCCGCGCGCTGCCTATGGGCAAGCCACAACCTGGCTCCTCACGATTGTGTTTGCCGGCGCGATGGTCGGCGGGGCTGCCTACGCGCGCTACGGCTTTCCCACCGAAACGCCGCGGGAATTGGCGGCCGTGTCGCCCGATCAGCCGGCGGTCTTGGGCTCGGGCGCGGCCATTGCCCCCGGCGTCACCCCCAACTTTGCCGCCGAGCGGGCGGCCCCCGCGCCCGCCACCGACAGCGCCGCATGGACGGTGAACGCCGAGAACAGTGCCCTCACCTTCACGGTCGACTATTCCGGCACCACCGTGAACGGCGCGTTCGACACCTGGACCGCCGACATTTTATTCGACCCTGACGATCTTGCGGCCTCCTCCGTGTCGGTGACCATCGACACATCGTCCGCCCGGGTGGACAGCAGCGACATTTCGCGCGGCAACCTCACGGGCAACGATGGCTTTGCCACCCGCGCCCATGACACCGCGCGCTTTGTGGCCAGCACCATCACCGCCGAGGGCGACGGCTATATCGCCGACGGCACCCTCACCATCCGCGGGACGGAGATTGCGCAACAACTCCCCTTCACCGTCACCATTGAGGGTGACCGCGCGGAGGCGGCCGGCAGCCTCACCCTCCAGCGCCTCGACTATGACATTGGCCGCAACAGCGACACCACCGGCGACACGCTCGGCCTTGGTGTGACGGTCTCCTTCGCCATCGAAGCAACCCGGGCTGCCGCCCCCACCCCCACCGCAGAGGCAGACACGGGGCCCGCGCCGGCGTGGACTGTCTTCACCGAGGAGAGCACGGTCGGCTATGAGTTCCGCTTCCAAAACGGGCGGGTGAGCGGGACGCTGCCGGCCTTTGCCGTCGACCTTCGCTTTGATGAGGAGAACCTTGCCGGCTCGTCCATCATCGCGACCCTTGAGACTGACGCGGTGACGCTCAAAGAGGGCGGGGTGAGCCTCAACGATGTCAAAGGGTCGAACGGGCTCCACGCGGCGCGCCACCCAGAGGCGCGGTTCGTGGCAAGCACCATCACGGCGGGCGATGACGGCACCTTTGTGGCCGAGGGCACTCTTTCGGCCCGGGGGGTGAGCGTGCCGGTGACGCTGCCGTTTTCGCTGGAAGAGGTTGAGGGCCGCACCGTCGCAACAGGGCGCGCGTTGCTCGACCGGGCCGCGTTTGGCTTCGGCGACGGGGCCGGCCTTTCCGACGGCGACCTTGGACCAACGGTCGCGGTGGATCTCACAATCGTTGCCGAGCGACCGCTCGCGGAAGAAACGGCGAGCCAATAGGTCGAGGGCGCCGGACCTGTTAACGCCTTGTGTGGGCCTGTGGCTCGATTATATGGGAGCGTTGTACGGGGGCTTTCGGCCCCCGTTTCGTTGCAGCCGCGAACCGGGGACCGGTGTCGCGAACTTTGGGGCGCCGCAACGGGCCCCACCGGTCCGCCATATGAAGGAGACTTCCCTTGAGCAAAGTCATCGGCATTGACTTGGGCACCACCAACTCGTGCGTCGCTGTCATGGACGGCAAGAACGCCAAGGTGATCGAGAACGCCGAAGGCATGCGCACCACGCCCTCCATGGTGGCCTTCACCGAGGATGGCGAGCGCCTCGTCGGCCAACCCGCCAAACGCCAGGCGGTCACGAACCCCGAAAACACCCTTTTTGCCGTAAAACGCCTGATCGGCCGCCGGCATGATGACCCGACGGTTGCCAAGGACAAAGGCGTCGTCCCCTTCGCGATCACGAAGGCGGACAATGGCGATGCCTGGGTCGAGGCCCGGGGCAAGAGCTATTCGCCGAGCCAAATCTCGGCCTTCATCCTGCAAAAGATGAAGGAGACGGCGGAAGCCTACCTGGGTGAAACGGTCGAGAAAGCCGTGATCACCGTCCCCGCCTATTTTAACGACAGCCAACGCCAGGCCACCAAAGACGCAGGCAAGATCGCGGGCCTTGAAGTCCTGCGCATCATCAACGAGCCCACCGCGGCCGCCCTTGCCTATGGTCTGGACAAAAAAGACGGCAAGACGATCGCCGTCTACGACCTTGGCGGCGGCACCTTCGACGTTTCGATCCTCGAGATCGGCGATGGCGTCTTTGAGGTCAAATCCACGAACGGTGACACGTTCTTGGGCGGCGAAGATTTTGACATTCGCATCCTCGATTACCTCGCGGACGAGTTCAAGAAAGAGCAAGGGATTGACCTTCGCTCCGACAAGCTCGCCCTCCAGCGCCTGAAAGAGGCGGCGGAGAAAGCGAAGATCGAGCTGTCGTCCGCCACGCAAACCGAGGTGAACCTGCCGTTCATCACCGCCGATGCCTCCGGCCCCAAGCACCTCACCATGAAGCTCTCCCGCGCAAAGCTTGAGCAGCTTGTGGCTGACCTTGTGGAGCGCACCATCACGCCCTGCCGCTCGGCGCTGAAGGATGCGGAGCTCTCGGCCGGTCAGATCGACGAGGTCGTCCTCGTCGGTGGCATGACGCGCATGCCCAAAATCCAGGAGGCGGTGAAAACCTTCTTCGGGAAAGAGCCCCACAAGGGTGTAAACCCGGATGAGGTTGTGGCCATTGGTGCGGCCATCCAAGGCGGCGTCCTCCAGGGCGACGTGAAGGATGTGCTGCTGCTTGATGTCACGCCGCTGTCGCTGGGCATCGAAACGCTGGGCGGCGTCTTCACGCGGCTTATCGACCGCAACACCACAATCCCCACCAAGAAAAGCCAGGTCTTTTCAACCGCTGAAGATGGGCAAAACGCGGTCACCATCCGCGTTGCCCAGGGTGAGCGTGAGATGGCGGCCGACAACAAGATGCTTGGCCAGTTTGACCTCGTTGGTATTCCGCCCGCGCCCCGCGGTGTGCCGCAGATCGAGGTGACGTTCGACATTGATGCGAACGGCATTGTGAATGTTTCGGCGAAGGACAAAGGCACCGGCAAGGAGCAGCAGATCCGCATCCAAGCCTCCGGCGGCCTGTCGGACGCGGACATTGACCAGATGGTGAAGGACGCCGAGGCCCACGCGGAGGACGACAAAAAGCGTCGCGCGTTGGTGGAGGCGAAGAACCAGGGCGAGGCGCTCATCCACTCCACGGAGAAGATGATTGCCGACAATGGCGACAAAATCGCCGATGCCGACAAGACCACGGTGGATGCCGCAATTGCCGACCTCAAAACCGCGCTGGAAGGCGAGGATGTGGCCGACATTGAGGCCAAAACCCAGGCGCTCGCACAGGCGTCCATGAAGCTTGGCGAGGCGATGTACGCCGGTGCCCAAGATGATGGCCCCGGCGACGATGCCGGCAACGACGGTGAGCCGGCCGCCAAAGACGATGTGGTCGACGCGGACTTTGAAGAGGTCCGCGACGACGAACAGAAGCGGTCCGCGTAAACCCGCTGGCCGCGCCCGGTGCACAGCGCCTTGACCGACCTTGGCCCCGCGGCCTCCACCGCGGGGCACGCCGATGGCGGGCGCGATGCGCCCTTCGGCGCGTTCGCGTTGCCGGCCCCCTGGGGGCTGCTGCGCTGGCTCGGCGGAAACCCGTCAGGGGTTTTGGGCCGCGCAGTCGGCCATCGGCTCGCCGCGCGCCTTTCGGGCCCTGTGGACATTGTGACCGAGAACCGCTTGCGCCTCAGGCTTCACCCCGCCGAAAGCGCTGACGCGCGGGCGCTGATTGTCGGCGGGCCCACTTGGCGCCGTGTGGAGCGTGTGAAACTGCGCCGCGCCATCGCCAAGCGTGATGAATTTGCGTTCGTCGACCTTGGCGCGGGCGACGGGATTTTCTCGCTTGATGTGCTGGCGACCGCGCAGGCTCTCGGCCGGCGCGCGACTGTGACCGCCATCGAGCCAAGCGCCGATGCGCGCGCGCGACTTGCCGAAAACCTTGCGCACAACGGCTTTTCGGCGACGATCCACCCGGCCACCGACCACGGGGCGGCAGCGTCGTTGCTGGCAGGCCTGCCGCGGATCGATGCGCTCAAAATCGAGGCTGCAGCGGCCGTCCCGACGCTGGAAGCCTTTTTCGCCGAGGCGCCCAAGGCGGCGTGGCCGCGGCTCATCTTGTCGGCGACGGGCCGTGCGGACCCGTCCCGATTGATCCCATTCCTTGCCAGCCACACCTACCGGCTTGTGGCGCGCACAACCTTGAACGCAATGATGGAACTGTCCCCCCGATGATTGTGGCAGATCTTTTCCTCGCGCCCCGTTCCACCGTGATGAGGAGCGCGTGATGTCGGCGTCCCAAAAATCCGATTATTATGAACTTTTGGGTGTCGCCCGTGGTGCGGATGAAAAGGCGCTCAAATCCGCTTACCGCAAACTTGCCATGCGCTACCACCCGGACAAGAACCCGGACGACGCGGCCGCGGAGCTCAAGTTCAAAGAGGTGAGCGAGGCGTACGAGGTGCTGCGCGATCCGCAAAAGCGCGCCGCCTACGATCGGTTTGGCCACGCCGCCTTTGAAAATGGGCGCGGCCCGGGCGCCGGCCCCGGCTTCGGCAATGATTTTGCCTCCGCCATGTCCGACATTTTTGAAGAGGTGTTTGGCGGGCGCACCGCGCGATCGGGCGCCAACGGGCGCGCGCGGGGGGCCGACCTTCGCTACAACTTAGAGATCTCGCTGGAGGATGCGTACGCGGGCAAAACCGTTGACATCAAGGTGCCCACATCCGCAACGTGCGAGACCTGTGGCGGGTCGGGCGCAAAGCCCGGCACCCAGCCGGTCACGTGTACGACGTGCGGCGGCTCGGGGCGCATTCGCGTTGCCCAGGGCTTTTTCACGCTGGAGCGCACCTGCGTCACCTGTCAGGGCCGCGGCACAATTGTGCGCGACCCCTGCATGACCTGCAACGGCACGGGCCGCGTTGCCAAAGAGCGCGACCTTTCGGTCAACATTCCGGCTGGCATCGAAGATGGCACGCGCATCCGCCTCGCGTCCGAGGGGGAAGCGGGCGCCATGGGTGGTCCGCCGGGCGATCTTTACATTTTCCTCTCCATCCGCCCCCACGACTTTTTCCAGCGGGAGGGGGCCGACCTTTATTGCCGTGTGCCCATTTCCATGGCGCGCGCCGCGCTCGGCGGCTCCATCGAAGTGCCGTCGATCACGGGCGAAAAAAGCCGCGTGAAAATCCCGGAAGCCACGCAAACCGGGCGGCAATTTCGCCTGCGCGGGCAGGGCATGCCGGTGATGCGCTCCACCCAAAAGGGCGATATGTACATCCAGGTGATTGCGGAAACGCCGCAGAACCTCACCCGCCGCCAGCGTGAGCTTTTGACCGAGTTCGAGGAGCTGTCGTCCACCGAAAACAATCCGGCGAGCCATGGATTTTTCTCGCGCGCCAAAGACTTTTTCGACAACCTCAGCCACTGAGGCGCGCTGGCCGGCGCGAAGGAGCGAACCCGATGACAAACACCCGCGACAAGGCCGATGATGGCGCGCCTCGGCGGTTCAACCTTGACGTTTTGGTGCGCCGCAAACGCGAGGGCAGCCGGACGCGAAAACTCTTGGCCCGGCTGATTGACGAGGCGCGGTTTTTGCGCAACTGGGCCGACAACCCGCTGCGGGTGGGCGCGGTGGCCCCGTCGAGCCCAGAATTGTGCCGGCTGATGGCAGGCTTTGTGGAGGCAGACCGTCCGGGCCTTGTGGTGGAGCTTGGGCCCGGCACAGGCGCAGTCACCCAGGCGATGCTTGACCGTGGCGTCGCCCCCGAGCGGCTTGTTTTGATTGAGTATTCGGCCGACTTTTGCGCCCTCCTGCGCGAACGGTTCCCCGGCGTCACGGTGGTAAATGGCAACGCCTACGCCCTTGGCGAGGTGATGGACGGGCTTGGCAACCCGCCGATCGCGTCGGTGATTTCGGGATTGCCCCTGGTGGCCCGGCCGGTGCCGGAGCGGCAGGCGCTCTTGTCGGACGCCATGGCGCGCATGGCGCCGGGCGCCCCCTTCATTCAGTTCAGCTACATGCTGGTCGCCCCGGTCAAAGGGGTGGTGGGCACCACAATTTCATCCACCCGCTGGGTGCTGGCCAACCTGCCGCCCGCCCGCGTCTGGCTCTACCGGGCGGACGAAGCGCCAATGCCGGCCTAGGGTCCGACCCTAACCATTTTCTTACCAAGGTCGGAGATGTTGTCGGGGCTCATGGGAGGCGGGTCGATGGCGAACGAGTTTTGGCTGAGTGAAGCGCAATGGGCGGCGATTGAGCCGCACCTACCCAAGAACCAGCC
>JBCCBM010000015.1:0-93074 GCA_039034015.1 Pseudomonadota bacterium
CTACATTGACTACCGCAACGCCCGGCCAAAATACCTGGAAGCCTGGTTCGACAACCTGGTGAATTGGGAATACGTGGCAGAGCTTCACGCTGCGGCGTAAACGCCCACCATGGCGGACCAAAAGGGGAGGCGGTGGCCTCCCCTTTTTTGTCTGATTAGGGCATTTCGCGCCGCATTCGGCGCGAAGAGAATGCCCGCCTCTTTGAAAAGCGGGCGGTTTTTCCCGATCAAACGATTCCGTTTGATCGGGAACCGCCCTAGAGCATTTCGCGCCGCATACGGCGCGAGAAAAATGCCCTACCACGCAGAAAAACCGCCCTAATCGATCTCTTTCAGCGCGGCGGCGGCGGCAATGGGCGCCACCACCAGCGCCACCAGCGTCAGCGCCCCCTGGAGCGCCAGGGGCGCCACGGGGCTCTGCCCGGCGGTGAACGCCTCGATGGCCGCGACCCCGAAAATGACGGTGGGGATTGAGAGCGGCAGCACAAGGATCGCAATCAAAACGCCCGCGCGGCGCAGGGAGACGGCAACCGCTGCCCCCACCGCGCCAATCAGCGCGAGCCCTGGCGTTCCGATCAGAAATGTTGCGACGGTGAGGCCGAGCGTTGCCATCTCCATGTTGAGGAGGACGGCGGCGGCGGGCGCGGCGACAATCAGCGGCACGGCCGACGCCGTCCAGTGCGCGGCGGCTTTGACGAGCGCCACCAACGCGAGCGGCTCGTCGGAAAGGCGCAGCTGGTCGAGCGTGCCGTCCTCCTGATCGGCCTGGAAAAGGCGCTCCAGGCCCAAGAGCAGCGACAAAAGCACCGCGATCCACAACAGCGCCGGGCCAAGGCGGGCGAGGAGCGCAAGGTCCGGCCCCACCGCAAAGGGGGCAACGGCCACCACCGACAGAAAGAAGATCACACCAACGGGCCCGCCGCCGCCCGCGCCCCACGACAGGCGCACATCCCGCGCAAAGATTGCCCAGAGGCCCATCAGCCCAGCGCCAGCGTTTTGGGCGCCACAAGGCCCAGCGGCTCATGGGTGGACGCCACCACAAGGCCGCCCCCGTCAAGATGGGTGGCCATGGCGCCTGCGAACCGCTCGCGCGAGGCTGCATCAAGCCCCGCCACAGGCTCATCCAGGAGCCAGAGCGGGCGCGGCGCGGCAAACAAGCGCGCCAACGCCAGGCGACGCGTCTGCCCCTGGCTTAAATAGCCGGCCGGCGTGTCGGCCAGCGCCAGGAGGCCAACGGCGGCAAGCGCCTCCTCCGCCGCCATTTCAGGCGCATCTGCGCCCAGGATGCGCGCGTGGAAGGCAATGTTGGAGAGCGCGGTCTCAGTCGCCTTCACGGCGTTTTTGTGGGCCACGAGGTGGGCGCAGAGCGCAATTTCACCGGGATAGTCGACCGCGCCGTCCGCCACCGCGCAAAGCCCCACGATCGCCCGCAGGAGCGTGGATTTGCCCGCCCCGTTGGGCCCGCTCACCACCAGCGCCTCCCCCGCAGCAACCGTGAGGGAGACGTCCGACAGCACCCGCCGGCCGCCCCGATCAACGCAAAGCCCGCTCACCGCCAAATCAGACATGGGGCATCGTGAAACCGCGCCGATTGCGGCCGGACCAAAGCGTTGATACTTCCAAGTTGGGAATCCGAATAATTGAAGGGAGATCGCGCCGTGGCAGGTTCGCTCGATTCGTACAACGCTCGCTCCGAGCTCACCGTTGACGGCAAGCGGTACACCATCTTCAACGTCAACGCGGCCGAGCGCAACGGCCTTGCCGGCGTCTCCCGCCTGCCAAAGTCGCTTAAGGTGCTGCTCGAAAATTTGTTGCGGTTCGAGGATGGCACCACCGTTACCAAGGACGATATTGCCGCCCTCTCCCAATGGGTGACGGACAAGCGCTCCGACCGGGAAATTGCGTACCGCCCGGCCCGGGTCCTGATGCAAGATTTCACCGGTGTGCCAGCCGTGGTGGACCTTGCCGCAATGCGCGATGCCACCCAAAAGCTCGGCGCCGACCCCAAGAAGATCAACCCCCTCGTGCCGGTCGACCTCGTCATCGACCATTCTGTGATGGTCGACCGGTTCGGCACGCCCACGGCCTTCAAAGAGAACGTTGATCTGGAATATGCGCGCAACGGCGAGCGTTACCAGTTTTTGCGCTGGGGCCAGGGCGCGTTTGACAACTTCCGCGTTGTGCCCCCGGGCACCGGCATTTGCCACCAGGTGAACCTCGAATATCTGGCGCAGACGGTGTGGACCAAGGACGAAGGCGGCGAAGCCTTCGCCTTCCCCGACACGCTGGTCGGCACCGACAGCCACACCACCATGGTGAACGGCCTTGCGGTCCTCGGCTGGGGCGTTGGCGGCATTGAGGCCGAAGCGGCGATGCTTGGCCAACCGATCTCCATGCTCATCCCAGAAGTGATCGGCTTCAAGATCACGGGGACGCTGCCGGAGGGGATGACGGCCACCGACCTTGTGCTGCGCGTCACCGAGATGCTGCGCAAAAAGGGCGTGGTTGGCAAATTTGTCGAATTCTATGGTCCGGGCCTTTCGTCGCTGAGCCTGGAGGACTGCGCCACCATCGCCAACATGGCGCCGGAGTATGGGGCCACCTGCGGCTTCTTCCCCGTGGATGATGATGCGCTGCGTTATCTGTCTGAGACCGGGCGCGATCCCCACCGCGTGGCCCTCGTCGAGGCCTACGCGAAGGAATGCGGCTTCTGGCGCGGCGATGATGAGCCCGACCCCGTCTTCACCGACACGCTCGAGCTTGACCTTGCCACCATCGTCCCCTCGCTCGCCGGCCCCAAACGCCCGCAAGACCGTGTCGCGCTCGACACGGCGGCCGCGGCGTTTGGCGATGCGGTGGTCTCGATCAAGGGCGGCGCGAGGCCAAAGCTGCCGGCCGAGAACGACAATGCCGACGCCCGCTTCATGGATGAAGGCGCCCAGCAGGCCCAAGTCGGCTTCGAGGTGGAGGGCGAAGCGTACCGCCTCGACGATGGCGATGTGGTGATTGCGGCCATCACCTCGTGCACCAACACCTCCAACCCCTCGGTGCTGATTGCGGCCGGCCTGTTGGCGCGCAATGCCCGGGCCAAGGGGCTGGACGTCAAACCCTGGGTCAAAACCTCGCTCGCCCCCGGCAGCCAGGTGGTGACGGACTATCTCAACAAAACTGGCCTCACCGAAGATCTGGAGGCGCTCGGCTTCCACACGGTCGGCTACGGCTGCACCACCTGCATCGGCAACTCTGGCCCGCTGCCTGAAAAAATCTCAAAGACTATTAACGACAACGACCTCGTGGCGGTCTCGGTCCTTTCCGGAAACCGCAACTTTGAGGGCCGCGTGAACCCGGATGTGCGGGCGAATTACCTCGCCTCCCCGCCGCTGGTGGTGGCCTATGCGCTGCTGGGCAAAATGACGAAAGACATCGTCACCGAGCCGCTCGGCACCGACACCGAGGGCAACCCGGTCTATCTGCGCGACATCTGGCCCTCGTCCCAAGAAATTGCCGACAAGGTGCGCACCGCCATCGACCGCGAAATGTTCGAAGGCCGCTACGGCGACGTCTTTAAGGGCGACGAAAACTGGCAAAAGGTCGAGACCGGCGGCGGCCTCACCTACAACTGGCCGCTGTCCTCCACCTACGTGCGCAACCCGCCCTATTTTGAGGGAATGGGCATGGAGCCCGAGCCGGTGGAAGACATTGCGGATGCGCGCATCCTGGCGCTCTTCCAAGATTCCATCACGACCGACCACATTTCGCCGGCCGGCTCCATCAAGCCAACCTCGCCCGCGGGGTCGTACCTTTCCGAACACCAGGTGGGGGTGAAGGATTTTAACTCCTACGGCGCCCGGCGCGGCAACCATGAGATCATGATGCGCGGCACGTTCGCCAACATCCGCATCAAAAATCAAATGGTGAAAGGCGTTGAAGGCGGCGTCACCTACCATCAGCCCTCCGGCGATGAACTCCCCATCTATGATGCCGCGATGCGCTACGCCGACGAGGGCGTCCCGTTGGTCATCATGGCGGGCAAAGAATACGGCACCGGCTCCTCCCGCGACTGGGCGGCGAAGGGCACGCGGCTTCTGGGCGTTCGCGCCGTCATCGCCGAATCGTTTGAGCGCATCCACCGCTCCAACCTCGTCGGCATGGGCGTCCTCCCCCTCGTCTTCACCGAGGGCGATTCGTGGGATGGGCTTGGGATCACGGGGAAAGAGAAGGTGTCCATCGCCGGCCTTGCCGAACTCACCCCGCGGCAAACCCTTTCGGCCACCATCACCTATGAGGATGGCCGCACGCGGGACATCACGCTCCTGGCGCGGATCGATACGGCCGACGAACTTGCCTACTACAACAACGGCGGGATCCTGCACTACGTGTTGCGCGGCCTTGCCCGGGGCGATGCGCCTATCGCGGCGGAGTAACCCGCCCCGTGACACTGAAACTGGTGGGCGCCGCGTGTGCGGCGCTCGTTTTAAGCCTTGCGCCCGCAACGGCGGCCGAAACCGCCGACTGCGGCAGCTGGGTCACCGATGTTCAATTCATCGCCTATCCGCGCGAGCAGTCCATCATCCCGCTCAGCGATGGCCGCATCACACTCCTGCGGATCAACACGCGCGAGCCGCGGGCAACGTCCAAACACCTGGTCGTGCTGGACACGATCGATTCCGCGTTGCCCTCCTGCACGCTCATCACAAAGGTCGCCCCGGCCACCGGCTTTGCAAGGCTCGAGCTCAGCAACGATCCGCCAACCGTCCTCGAGGGCGGCGCGCTGGAATTCCCATTTGCGGGGACAGATGGCGCCGGCCAGATGACGATTTACACTGTGACGATTGACGAGGCGGCGGGCACCATCACCGTCCGCCCGGAGTAGGCACCGATGCGCAAAACCCTCATCGCCCTCGCAGCGCTCTTTGTGGCAGCGCCCGCCCTTGCGCAAGAGCAGCCCGCATCCACCGTCGCCCGCGCCATTTTGTCAGGCTATGTGGAGCGGGATGTGGCTGCCATCGCCGCCCACAGCAACGACTACAACCAGCGGTTCTTCAGCCGCGCCCTCCAAAGCGCAGAATTTGCCGCGCAGTTGTGGGACGGCACCCGCGGTGAGGCCGGCACCGGGTGGGATGGCAACACCCTGCCCGCCCGCTATCGCCCGGGGCGGGATGGTCTGCCCGAGGCCATCGTCCCCTTTGCGGTGGAGACCAAAAGCGGCGTTGCCGCCCTCGGCGATGGAAAGCGCGGCCGGTACATCGTGGTCGTCCTCACCCTCGACAGTGCGGACGACACCACCTGGGGGTTTGAAGATTTCAACTTCCTCCCCCCCAGCAAATACGAGGGCTATTTCCGCGCCCTTCCTTAAGAAAGGTGCGTGTTGAAGAACGCCACCGTGCGCTCTTCGGCAAGCGTTGCCGCCGCCTCGTCGTAGCGGGGCGTGGTGTCGTTGTGAAACCCGTGGTTCACACCGGGGTACATGTGCATCGTGTAGTCGGTGCCAGCAGCGTCCAGCGCCTCTTTGAACGCGGGCCAGCCCTGGTTGATGCGCTCATCAAGTTCGGCATAGTGGATGAGGAGCGGCGCCTCGATCTCGGCCACCGTGTCCGCCGCCGGCTGCCGCCCATAAAATGGGACGCCCGCCGCAAGCTCAGGGTACGCAACCGCAATCGCCCCCACCACGCCGCCGCCATAACAAAAGCCCACCGCGCCCACCTTAGAAGTCTCCTCGCTGGCGTGGAGGAACTCAAAGGCTGCGAAAAAGTCGTTCATCAACTTTTCCCGGTCGAGGGTGCGCTGCATGGTGCGCCCCTCATCATCCGTCCCCGGATAGCCCCCAAGGGGCGTCAGGCCGTCGGGCGCAAGGGCCATGAAGCCGGCCTTCCCCATCCGCCGCGCCACATCTTTGATGTAGGGGTTGAGGCCGCGGTTCTCGTGGATCACCAGGACGGTGGGCATCGGGCCAACCGCGCCGGCCGGCGTCACCTTGTAGGCGTTGATGGCGCCGTGGCCGTTTGGCGAATTGTAGATGATGGTCTCCACCTGGATATCAGCGTCGTCCTCGGCCACCTGGGCGGCAAACGCATAGTTGGGCGAAAGCTGGTGGAGGAGCATCGCCGCCGTCACCCCGCCGACGGCGAATTTGGCCGCACGGTCCAAAAACTCACGCTTGGTGAGCCGGCCGTGGGCGTAAAAATCATAAAGATCGAGGAGCTCTTGCGGGAAATCCTTGGCGGTGCGGCGGGGCGGACGGGCCGGATTGATCTGTTGCACGGGGCGCCTCCTCATGTGTGATGGCATAGAACCCTACACCGCCCCCCGCCCGTCCGCTTGCCTTATTGGGCCGCGTGATCAAGGGGCGCGCCCTTGTTGGGCCCAAGGCTCAAAATGTAGGCGATGATGTTGGCCCGCTCCGCCTCAGTCAGCGTGAGCGGCGGCATGGTGCGCGCCGGGTGAAAGGTGGTGAGCCACACGGTGAGCGCCTCGCCGCCCATGCCCGGCGTTTGGGCGAGCACCGCAAAGGGCGTCGCGCGAGGGTTGGGTGAGGCGGCCCCATCGGGCGCCACATTGTGGCAGGCCGCGCAGACGGTTTTGGCAAGCTCAAACCCTGCCGCGACCGAGCGGTGGGGCGGCGGTGCACCATCGGGCGCCTCCGTCGCGCTGGCGACCACGGGTGTGAGGCAAAAAACCAGCAGAAGGCCGAACGCTTTACCCATCAATCCCTCCCTTGCTACGAGGGCCGAACGATGAACTGCCCCAGACGTCCCCGCATTGACCCGGCGCAAAGGCCCGCCCTGTGAGCGCCGCGTTCGCCCCGCTCCCCGCCCCGGTCCGCGCAGCGCTGGAGGCGGTGGCGACCACCAAGACGCTGCCCGGTGGCGCCTTCCTGGTGCGCGAGGGGGAGCCGCCCAGCGCCTTCTTCGCCATTGTGGATGGGACGGCGAGCGTTGAGCGCTGCGGCGCCGATGGCACCGTCCACCGCCTCGCAGAAGTCGGCGCGGGCGAGCTTGTGGGCGAAATGGCCTTCATGGACGGTGAGCCCCGCTCCGCCTCGGTGCGCGCGATGGGGCCCGTCACAGTCACCACCTACGCCACCGATCAGTTGGGGGAGGAGGCGGTCACCGCGGTGAAGGCGGCGCTGGGCGCTGCCATGGTCGCGCGCCTTCGCGGGCAGAATGAGCGGCAGATCGCTGCGCTGGAGCGGGAGGTGGACAACCTCAAAGAGCGCCGCGCGTTTGGCCTCTTTTACATCTTCTCCGTCGCGGTCCTCGCCGGCGCGATGCTGGTGGACAGCATCGTCAGCCGCCAAATCCTTGCCATCGACCCCTACTCGGTCCGCTTTTCCTGGCAGTACATTCTTGGCCTAACCATCCCCATGGTGGCTGTGGCGTGGGCGCTGCGCATTGCGCCCCGGGCGCTCGGGGTCACCACACAGAACCTGCGGCGCTCGCTCATCGAGGGCGTTGCGATTTCCGCTTTGATCGTGGCGCTCATCTTCCTGGTGGTGGTGCCGCTGCTCGACGATTTTGGCGTGACGCGAACGCCGTTCGTGTTCGGTGCGGGCGGTCTGACGCTTTACGTGCTCCACTGTTTTTTGCAGGAGCTTTTTGCCCGCGGCTTCATGCAAGGCGCCTTTCAGCGCTTCTTGGATGACAAGCGGGGGGTTTTGTCGGTCTGCCTTTCCTCGCTGATGTTCGGCATTTCCCACATGCACTATGGGCTTTTTTCGGTGGGGGTGACGCTGGTGGGCGGGCTCATCTTCGGCGCCATCTATCTCAGGCATCAGAACCTTGCGGGGGTGACGCTGGTGCACATTGTGCTGGGGGTGGCCGCCTTCCGCGCCGGGCTACTTTAGGCGCCAAGCGCCTTGCTGCGGGGCTTTTGAACGACCATATTGCAAATCAATGGACGACGTGCGTCCGCTGCCGGCCGCTCTGGGGTTTTTGCGAGCCGGTGCAACCTGTCAACTTGAGGATTGAAATGGCAACCGATCGCAATCCGTACGCCCGGCCGAATGTCGCCGCGACCGCAGACGTCGGCATCGATCAGGGCCTGCGCAGCTACATGCTGCGCGTTTACAATTACATGGCTCTCGGCTTGGTGGCGACTGGGATCGCCGCGCTTGCCATCGTTTCGCTCGCCACCACGTCGCCGGCCGCGTCCAACGCTGTCGCGCAGCTGCCCAACGGCATGGCGCTCACCCAGTTTGGCGTGATGATGTACACCTCCTGGGTGAAGTGGGTGGTGATGCTGGCCCCGCTCGGCATGGTGTTCTTCCTGTCCGCGCGCATCGGCTCCATGGCGCCGGCCACCGCGCAGATCGCCTTCTTCGCCTTCGCCGCGATGATGGGCGCGTCGTTGTCGTCGATCTTCTTGGTCTACACGGCTGAATCGATCGTCCAGGTGTTCTTCATCACCTCCGCGGCTTTCGGTGCCCTGTCGCTCTATGGCTACACCACGAAAAAGGACTTGTCCGGCTGGGGCTCGTTCCTGTTCATGGGCCTCATCGGCATCATCATTGCCTCGCTGGTCAACATCTTCCTCCAGTCCTCGGCGCTCGGCTTTGCCGTCTCCGTGATTGGTGTTCTGGTGTTCGCCGGACTCACCGCCTACGACACCCAGCGCATCAAAGAGATGTACTATGTGGGCGATGATGGAACCGTTGCGAGCCGCAAGGCCATCATGGGCGCGCTGTCGCTCTACCTCAACTTCATCAACATGTTTGTCATGTTGCTGTCGCTCTTCGGCAATCGCGAATAGTTCTCGCGCCCTGCCCAACGCGAAAGGCGCGGCTTTGACCGCGCCTTTTTTTGTGCCCAAAACCCCCTTGCGCTGGGCACCCGAGTCGTTTGAACTCTGGGCGTCGTCAGAAGGGGTTTGGCCGATGCCGCGTTTGTTCACCGCGCTCTCCCTGCCTGAGGACTTGCGGGCCTCCCTTGCCAGTTTGCGCGGCGGCCTTCGCGGCGCCCGGTGGATTGACCCTGAAAATTACCACATCACGCTGCGCTTCATTGGCGATGTGGACCACCGCACCGCCGACGAAATTTTTGAAACGATGCACCGCGTCGCCCGCCACCCCTTCGAGGTGACGCTCGACGGCCTCGGCACCTTTGGCGCCAAAAAGCCCCACTGCCTGTTTGCAAAGGTGGCACCGACGCCCGCGCTCGCCGAACTCCAGGCCGACCATGAGCGCCGCATCCAGCGCCTTGGCCTCCCCGCCGAAGCGCGCCGCTTCGTCCCCCACGTCACCCTGGCCCGCCTCAAGGGCACACCCGCGCGGGACGCGGCCGACTGGCTTTCCATCCGCGGCGGCTTCTTCGCCCTTCCGTTCCGGGCCGAGACGTTTGTGCTTTTGTCCTCAAAAGACAGCGTTGGCGGCGGGCCTTACATCACCGAGGCGACCATCCCCCTCGCCCGGCAAAAAGTCGCCGCCTGACGGACATGAACGGCGGATCGATCGGCGACCAAGACCACACCGCCTTCGCGCACGAGGCGCTGGACCACCTGTTGGCGGGCAGGGACCCCGCCTTCACCGCCACCGAGCGGCAAGTCTTGCGGGTGACGCGGGTGCGCACCTCCGTTCAAGCCCTTGAGGCCAGCGTGACGGACCCGAACCGCCGCTCTCCGGGTTCTTTGCCGTTCATCCTGTGCCAGGGCACAGCTGTGCCAGGGTTTGGGAGCACCGTGCGGCGCTGTGACATCCTCTTCGGCGAACCGCCGCTCACGCAGCCGCACTATACACCCGCGAGCGCGACGCTGACCCTCCACCTCGACAGGGCGGACGCGGCCGCCACTATGGCGGTGGTCGGGCAGCCACGGGTCCACGCGGTCTTTGTGGCAGCCGCCGATGGCATCACCATCGGCGGCGTTTACGGTTGGGACACCTGACGTCGGGGGCCCGATGCACCCCCCTTGCGTCACTGGATCCGTTGGGGGACGCCTTCGTCGGCAAGGCCGGCAATGCGGTCCTCTGTCGACAACAGCGGCGTGATCCGGCGCAGCGTCACCCGGCGGTTTTCCTGGCTCGCCCCTTGTGTGGCGACCTTGAGGTAGGCCTCGCCAAACCCCTGGGTGACGAGGTTTTCCGGCGGGATCTCAAAAAACTCGGTCAGGATTTGCGCCACCGAAGTCGCCCTGCGGTCGCTGAGCTCAAGGTTAGAAAGCTCTGAGCCGACCGCGTCGGTGTGGCCCTCCACGAGGAAAACCTCGGCCGGATCGTCCTGGACGGCGGTCTCAATGGCGACACCGATGGCCTCCAGCGCGTCGATCTGGGTTTCAGGCACCTCCGCCGAACCGGTGGCAAAGGTGATGGTGTCCACATCGATCCGCGGCATCACGGCCCGAAGACCCTCGTTGGCGAGGATCTGGTTGAGGGTGTAGGTGCGGTTGAGGTCCGCCTGCGGCTCGGCCACCACCGCATCATAGACCGCCTGCACCGGCGCGCGGGAGGGCTCGATGATGATCCGCTCGCGCACCACCGGCAGCGGTTCGCGGATGACAACGCTCGCCTCATCCCACCAGCCGGGGAGGTTGTTGAAGAGCGTGACCTCGCGCCCGTCCGGCAGCACGCGCCACCGGCGAATGGGGACACCATCGGCATCCAAGATGGTGTGCACGGTGACACCGTTTGGCCGACGCACCACCCGCTCGCGCCATCCGTTGGCAAGCTCAAAGACTTCAACATCTTCTGCGCGCCAGCGGAACCGGTCCGCGTCCGATGAGATCACCAGCGACACGCCCGCCGCACTCAGGATCAGACGATCCCGCAGCGCCTGACGGTCCGCATCGGCGAACAGGCGCGCCTCCCGACGGCGCTCGCGGCGCGCCTCACGCAGAGCCTGCCGCTCCCAGCGCTCCAGGCGCTCTGTACGCGCCCGGCGGTTTTCGATGCGGTCCAGGCGGCGGTTATCGCGGCGAATTTCCCGGCGCAGCGCTTGGCGGCGTTCGCGCAGGCGCGCGGCCCGGCGTTCGGCGCGCCGGTTCTGACGGCGGATTTCCTCACGCTCGGCCTCGCGGCGGGCGAGCCGTTCGGCCCGGCGCGCCTCCCTGCGGCGATCGCGCAGCCGATCAAGCCGCCGCTCGTCACGCCGCTCGATGGGCGGGCGGCCTTGCTCGTTCGCACGCTCACGGGCAAGGGCCCGCCGCTCGCGCTGGTCCTGCCGGAACTCGCGGCGTTCCGCCTGCCGCAGCCGCCGCAATTCTTCGCGCGACAGCGTGTCCCGCTCCCGCTGCGCCGCCTGCCGCTCCGCACGCCGCTGCCGCTGCCGCTCCTGCTGGACGGCCTGGCGCTCAGCCTGACGCTGGCGTTGACGCTCCTGCTGCGCGGCCTGACGCTCAGCCTGGCGCTGCCGCTGCCGCTCCTGCTGCGCGGCCAGGCGCTCACGCTGCCGTTCGGCCTGCCGCTGGCGCTGGCGTTCTTGCTGGGCCGCCTGGCGCTCGCGTTGACGCTCAGCCTGCCGTTGGCGCTGCCGCTCCTGCTGCGCGGCCTGACGCTCAGCCTGCCGTTGGCGCTGCCGCTCATGCTGGGCCGCCTGGCGCTCGCGTTGGCGCTCAGCCTGCCGCTGGCGCTGGCGCTCCTGTTGCGCGGCCTGCCGCTGGCGTTGCCGGTCGGCCTGGCGTTGGCGCTGGGCGTCTTGCCGGTCGTTTTGGCGCCGGCGGAACTCGTTGGGGTCCACCGCCCGTTCGCCCTGCGCAAGGTCCACCATGGCGGGTGTGGACGGCGCCCCGGCCGCCAAACGGCCCATTGCCCCCGCTTCGGGGGCAAGCATCAGCGCCCCCAACGATGCCGCAAACGCGGCCCCCCACCATCGACCCATAAAGCACTCCTGACGCACACGTGTCATCTCGCGACGGTTACAAACCGCCGTGTGTATCCGTCATGAATGGCAAGGGTTGGGCGGGCGTTCCCTCCCGGTCCCGCCGGGGCGCTTACGTGTGGATCACCCGCCCATACGCGTCGAGCACCGATTCGTGCATCATCTCCGAAAGCGTCGGATGGGGGAAGACGGCGTGCATCAGGTCCTCCTCCGTGGTCTCAAGGTTCATGGCGACCACAAAGCCCTGGATGAGCTCGGTCACCTCCGCCCCTGCCATGTGCGCGCCCAAAAGCTCGCCCGTTTCCGCGTCGAAGATGGTTTTCACCAGCCCGTCCGGCTCGCCAAGGGCAATCGCCTTTCCGTTGCCGATGAAGGGGAAACGGCCGACCTTGACCTTGCGCCCGCCCTCTTTGGCCTTGGCCTCGGTGAGCCCCACCGAGGCCACCTGCGGCTGGCAATAGGTGCAGCCGGGGATCTTGCCCTTGTCGAGCGGATGGGGGTGAAGGCCGGCGATCGCCTCCACGCAGATGACGCCCTCATGCTCGGCCTTGTGGGCCAGCATCGGCGGGCCCGCCACATCGCCAATGGCATAAATCCCGGGGACGTTGGTCTTGCCGAGCCCGTCGGTCACAATGGTGCCCCGGTCGAATTTGACGCCGAGCCCCTCAAGGTTCAGCCCCTCCACGTTGCCCACAACGCCAACGGCGGAAATCACGCGGTCCACCTCGCGGGTTTCACTTTTGCCGCCCCGCTCGATGGTGGCCTTCACCGTGGCGCCCTTGTCGAGCTTTGAGACTTTTGCGCCGGTGAGGATCTCAATCCCCGCCTTTTCCAGCCGCTTTCGCACATGCGCGGCAATCTCAGCGTCCTCCACGGGGAGGATCTGGTCGAGAAGCTCGACCACCGTCACCTTCGCGCCCATGGAGTTGAAGAAGCTGGCAAATTCGATCCCGATGGCGCCGGACCCCACCACCAACAGCGATTTTGGCATTTCTTTGGGCACCATCGCCTCAAAGTAGGTCCAGACCTTCTCCTTGTCGGGCTCCAACCCGGGGAGGACGCGGGGGCGCGCCCCGGTCGCAATCACAATGTGTTTGGCGCTGTACGTGCCCGCTTTCTTCGCGCCTTTGGGGGCGTCCGGCGCGTCCTTTACGCTCACCTTGCCCGGCGCATCGATGGTGGCCGAGCCCCAAATCACGTCGACCTTGTTCTTCTTCATGAGGAAGCCGACGCCGCCATTCAGCTGCGCCGACACGCCCCGCGAGCGCTTCACCACCGCGGCAAGGTCGAACGAGACCTTTTCGGCCGACAGCCCAAAGGCCTTGGCGTGGTTCATGTGCTCGTAAATTTCGGCGGAGCGGAGGAGCGCTTTGGTGGGAATGCAGCCCCAGTTGAGGCAAATGCCCCCAAGATGCTTGTTTTCGACAATGGCGGTCTTGAGGCCCAGCTGGGCGGCGCGGATGGCGGTGACGTAGCCGCCCGGCCCCGCGCCGATGATGATGAGGTCATACGGGCTCTCGGCCATGGTCGCTCCCTTGGATCGGTTGAGGGCAGACTAGCCCGGGATTTGTGAAAAGTCCGCAAGCTGACGCGTGACATCCCGCAGCGCGGCCAAAAGTTTGAGCCGGTTGGCGCGCACCGCCCCATCCTCAGCATTCACGAGCACATCGTCAAAAAACCGGTCCACCGGCGCGCGAAGGGCCGCAAGCGCTGCCATCGCGCCGGCATAGTCTTCCGCCGCAACGGCGCGCTCGACCGCCTCGCCCGCCCCCTCAATGGCGCTGGCGAGCGCGGTTTCGGCAGCGTCCGCCAACAGCGCGGGGTCGACGGCGCCGGCCGCTGGCGCGCCATCCTTTTTCTCCTCGGCGCGCAAAATGTTGGTGGCCCTGCGGTAGCCGGCCATCAACGTTGCCCCATCCTCGTTGGCGAGGAAGGCGGAGAGCGCCGCAATCCGGTTGGCAATGTCCACAAGGTCAACGCTTTGAAGCGCCGGGAAGACGGCGCGCACAACTTCGGCCGGCACCCCTGCCTCACGCTGGAGCACCACAAACCGGTCAAGCAAAAAGGCCTCCGGCTCGGCGGCCATGCCAAAGGCGGCGCTCGCCTCAACGCTGGCGCTTGCCACATCAGCCCCATCACCGCGGAGGGCCTCAAAGCCGTCGCTACCGGCGTGGCGGCCCCATGCATCGCGCAAGAGACCCTCGCCCCGCCCGTCCCGCAAGGGGAGACGCAGCCCGTTGTGCAGCACTATGCGGATGATGCCGAGCGCCGCCCGCCGCAGCGCAAACGGGTCGCCCGAGCCGGTCGGCTTTTCGCCCGCCGCCCACAGCCAGGTGAGCTGGTCCAGCTTGTCAGCCAGCGCCACGGCCACCGAGAGCGGCGCCTCCGGCACAGCGTCCGTGGGGCCCAGCGGGCGATAGTGCGCCTCGATCGCCTCGGCGACCGCCGGGTCCTCGTGGTGAAGCCGCGCGTAGCGGTGGCCCATATAGCCCTGAAGTTCTGGGAACTCGCCCACCATCTGCGTGGTGAGGTCGGCCTTGGCAAAGCGCGCGGCCCGCTCGGCAAGCGCTTCATCGGCGCCAATGCGGCCGGCGATGAGTTTGGCGAGCGACGCGATCCGATCCACGCGGTCCGCCTGGCTCCCCAGCTTTTCGTGGAAGGTGACGGCCGACAGCTTTTCCAAAAACCCCTCAAGCGGAATTTTTGCGTCCTGCTCAAAGAAAAAGCGTGCATCGGCCAGGCGCGCACGCACCACCCGCTCATTGCCCGCGATGATGGCAGCGCCCCCGTCCGGCGCCTCAAGGTTTGCCGTCAGGATGAAGGCGTTGGCGAGGGCGCCCGCCCCATCGCGCGTCACAAAACACTTTTGGTTCTCGCGGATCGTGAGGCGGATCACTTCGTCCGGCAGCGACAGCGACGCCTCGTCAAACCGGCCGACCAACACCACCGGCCACTCCACAAGCCCCGCCACCTCCTCCAGAAGGCGCCGGTCCTCCACCACGCTCAACCCAAGCGCAAACGCGGCGTTCTTGGCCCCATCCTCGATGGCCGCGATCCGCCGCTCCCGGTCAATCATGACGCGGGCGGCTTCCATCGCCGGCTGATAGTCCGCAAGGCGCCGCACGCGGATCGGGCCGGCCCCCATCACGCGGTGGCCCACCGTCGTCTCCCGCACCGGGACGGGAAGATCGAGCGGGAGGAGCGCAGGATCCTCATTGTCGGCCCCAAAGGTTGCAACGATGGCCGAGAGGGGCCGCACCCAGCGCAGCGATGACGCATCTGCGGACGGCGCGCCCCAGCGCATGGAGACCGGCCAGGGGAAGCCGCGCACCGCCGCCTCCAACCCTTCGGCGCAAATCGTCTCCGCCGGGCGGCCCGGCTTTACGGTCGTTGCCACATAAAAGTCGCCCTTCTTGTCGGCCTTCACCTCAGCCTCGTCGATGGACGAGAGCCCGGCCGCGCGCAAAAACCCTGCGAGGGCCTTTTCCGGTGCGCCAACGCGCGGGCCTTTGCGCTCTTCGCGCAGATCGGCCGAGCCTGCGGGAAGGCCCTGCACCGACAGCACTAGCCGGCGCGGCGTTGCGGTGGCGTAGGCGCCCTCATAGGTGAGACCCGCGTCCACCAGATGATTGGTGACGAGGCGTTTAAGATCCTGCGCCGCGCGGGCCTGGACGCGGGCAGGGATTTCCTCACTCAAAAGTTCGACGAAGAGTTCAGGCATTCATTCACTCACCGGCTGTGGCGGGGGCGTAGCACCCTCGCGAGCGCGCCACCAGTCAGCGTGATCGACCAAAGCCCGGCAAATCGTCAAAGAGGTCGGCCGCGCACACCCCGTTGACCGTGCACGCCCCGTCCCGCGCGGTGATCCTTGCCGGAACGCGCCGCTGATCGGCCATACACAACCCGCGCCGGGCAACGAAACGCTGATAGGTGTGGCGCCCCGTCGTCATCACGATGGCGCCGGCGCGGTCAATGGCGGCCTGCACCGCGCCGCAGTTGAGCGTGCGCACATCCGGCCGGGCCGCGGCGGTGGCGGCAACGAGGCAAAAGGCGAGCGTGAGGGCTGTGCGCACAGCGGTCTCCTGTTGACGGGGCGGTGCGGCTCTTGCCATTGCCAGCGCCCATGCCGCGCCGCAAGCCCCTCCTGTTCTTGGACGTTTCGCGCCTTTTCAGCCGATACGCCCTTGCCCGCACCCCCACCGGCATCGACCGGGTGGAGCTGCAATGGGCCAACTGGGCGCTCAGTCAAGACGACTTTGACGTGCGCCCCGTGGTCCAAGGCCCGGTGTGGATGGTGGGCCTCATGGGCAGCGCCCTAAAAATCCTTGCCCGGGGGGTTGAGGCAAGCTGGCGGGAAGAGTTGCCCGCCTCGCGCGCCCGCCGCATGGCGCCGGTCCTCAAGATGCTGACGATCTCGTGGCCGGTGGAGCCGCCGCGCCGACCCGCCGTTGCGCTCAACCTTGGCCACTATGGGCTCGACAAACCCTGGGCATTCGCAGCGTTCGGCGCGCCTCTTGTGGTGCTTGTCCACGACCTGTTGCCCCTCTCCCACCCAGCCTTTGAGCCGCCGGGCGCGCCGGCCGCCCACGCCGCGCGCATGGCAACGGTCGGCGCGCGCGCGGCCCACGTTTTCAGCGTTTCCAACGCCACCGCCGATGCGATCCGCGCGCATCTGGGCCCCGCCTGCCCGCCCATCACCATCACGCCCAACGGGCCGTGCCTGCCGACGCCGCGGACGCCGGCGGCCACCCGCCGCCCCTTCGTGTTCTTGTCGACCCTCAACAAGCGCAAAAACGCCGGGCTCCTCATGCGCGTTTGGGAGACCTTTCAAGCGCTTGAGGACCCGCCGCAGCTCATCATCATCGGCCGGGCGGGGGACGATGGAGAGACTGTCGCCACCCTTGCAAGCCGGCGCCTGCGGGGCGTCACCTGGCACGGGGCAAGCCGCGATCCGGAGGTCGCCGCGCTGCTGGCGGGTGCGGCCGCCCTCGTCACCCCCTCATTTGCGGAAGGGTTTAATGTGCCCATTGCCGAGGCCCACGCCCTTGGCGTCCCGGTGGTGGCGTCCGACCTTCCCGTCCACCGCGAAGTGGCGGGCGCCGGCGCGGTGTATTTGCCCCATAACATCAAGGCCTGGCGGGACGCGCTCCTCACGCTTCACACCGACCCCACCGCTCGCGAGCGGCTGCAACGCGCCATCACCCCGCCCGCCACGTGGGACGACCATTTTGCCGCCGCCGTCCCCGTGTTGGAGCGGCTGGTGGATCATTCCCACTCAATGGTGCCCGGCGGTTTTGAGGTGACATCGTAGGTGACGCGGTTGACGCCGCGCACCTCGTTCACGATGCGCCCCGCAACGCGGATCAAAAACGCGGGCTCGAAGGGGTAAACATCCGCCGTCATCCCATCGGTGGAGGTGACGGCGCGCAGGGCCACCACCCGCTCATAGGTGCGCGCATCGCCCATCACGCCCACAGTGCGCACCGGCAAAAGCACCGCAAAGGCCTGCCAGATGACATCGTAAAGCCCCGCCGCGCGGATCTCCTCGATGAAGATCGCATCGGCTTTGCGCAAAATGTCGAGCGCCTCACCGGTGATTTCGCCCGGCACGCGGATGGCAAGCCCCGGCCCGGGGAACGGGTGGCGCCCCACAAAGGTCGGCGAAAGGCCAAGCTCACGACCCAGCGCCCGCACTTCATCTTTGAACAAAAGCCGCAGCGGCTCCACAAGTTTGAGGCCCATGCGCTCGGGCAAACCGCCCACGTTGTGGTGGGATTTGATGGTGACGGAGGGGCCGCCGGTCGCCGACACGCTCTCAATCACATCTGGATAAAGCGTGCCCTGGGCGAGGAAGTCGCCGCCAACGGCGCGCGCCTCCGCCTCAAAAATCTCCACAAACAGCCGGCCGATGGTTTTGCGCTTGGCCTCCGGATCGCTGATGCCCTGAAGGGCATCCAAAAACCGGTCCGCGGCGTCGACCTTGTTGAAGACGACATCATTGCGGCCGGCGAACATCGCCTCCACCTCCGCCGCCTCGTTTTGCCGCAACAGCCCGTGATCCACAAAAATGCAGGTGAGCCGGTCGCCGATGGCCTCGGCCAACAGCACCGCCGTCACCGTGCTGTCGACCCCGCCGGAGAGGCCGCAGATGACGCGCCCTTCCCCCACCTTGTCGCGGATGGCGGCCACCGCCTCGGCGCGGAAGGCGGCCATGGTCCAGTCGCCCGTGGCGCCGGCAATGCGCCGCACGAACGCCTCGATGAGGCGCGCGCCATCGGGCGTGTGCACCACTTCGGGGTGGAACATCAGCCCATAGGCCCGCCGTGCCTCGTTGGCGATCAGCGCAAAGGGCGCGCCGGGCGAGCGGGCAATCACCGAAAAGCCGGGCGCGGGCTCCACCACACGGTCGCCATGGCTCATCCAGACGGTGTGCGTCTCACCCGGCGACCAAATCCCCTCAATGAGCGGCGATGGGGCGACCACCTCCACATCCGCCCTGCCAAACTCGCGATGGTCGGCAGGTTCGGCCCGGCCTCCCATCTCGGTGGTGAGCGTCATTTGGCCATAGCAAATGCCCATCACCGGCACATCGGCCGCAACAATGGCGGCCGGCACTTTTGGGCTCCCCTCAAGGTGGGTGGAGCCCGGGCCGCCGGACAAGATCACGCCCTTGGGTTGAAGGCGCGCAAAAGCCGCCTCCGCCTCATGAAACGGCGCGATCTCGCAAAACACGCCCGCCTCACGCACCCGCCGCGCGATGAGCTGCGTCACCTGGCTGCCAAAGTCGACGATGAGGATGGTGTCGTGGGTCACGGGCGTCGTCCTTGGGTCATTCCATCCGCTCCATCACGGCGATGAAGAAGCCGTCCGTTTGGGTCGCGGCGGGCGTGAGGGTGAGGCTCATGCCGTCAGCGCTCCAGGGTTTTGGGCCGCCAACGCCAAAGAGCTCCTCAAACGCTTCGCCCGCCGAAACGGGGGCAAACTCTGGCGCGCGGGCGAGAAAATCATCCACCTGTGCCTCATTCTCCTGGGGGAGCACCGAGCAGGTGACGTACACCAGATAGCCACCGGGGCGCACAAAGGCGCGCGCTTCATCAAGGCACGCGGCCTGCTCGCCAAGGCGACGCTCAAGAGCCTCTGGCGAGAGGCGCCATTTTGTGTCCGGCCGGCGGCGCCATGTGCCGCTGCCCGAGCATGGGGCGTCCACCAAAACGCGGTCCATCTTGCCCCACAGCGCGGAAAGATCGGACCCGGCGCGGTGCACATTCACGTTGCGCACGCCCGCCCTTTTGAGCCGCTCGTAAATGGGGGCAAGTTGGCCGGCATCTGCGTCGGTGGCGTGGATTTGGCCGCGATTGCCCATGTGCGCGGCGAGCGCCAGTGTCTTGCCCCCCGCGCCGGCGCAAAGGTCGAGCACCTGTTCGCCCGGCTGCGCAAAGGTGAGGAGCGCGGCCACCTGGCTCCCCGCATCCTGCACCTCAACGTGCCCCTTTTGGTAGGCCGCCTCCCGCGTGATGGCGGGCGCGCGCGCAAAACCCGCGCGGGCGGGGAGGCGTACCCCAATGGGGCTCAGCGGCGCCGCTTCGGGCTCAAAGGTCTTGAGCGCTTTCATTACCCGCGCGGGGTCGCTTTTCAGCGTGTTGACGCGAAGGTCCACAGGCGCGCGGGCGGCGAGCGCGGCGGCCTCCACGCGCCATTCCTCGTCAAAGTTCGCCTCTAAAGCGGGGGCGATCCAGTCTTGAATGTCGGCGGCCACCGCGTCCGGCGCGTCGGCGAGACGATCGGCGCTAAGTGCGGCCTCTTCCGCGGCGGTTAGCGGGCCGATGCCGTGGGGCCCATCGACGAAGGCGGCAAGGTCGGCCTGCGCCACCGACCAGCGAAACCGCAGTGTGCCAAGAATGATGGCGCGGGGCGTCTCCTCCCCCGCGCGGTGGGCGGAGGAGCGGCGCCAGCGCAGCCCATCATAGACAAGGTTGCCGATGGCGGCCCTGTCTCCCGCGCCGGCAAAGCGGTGCGACAGGCCCCAATCCTTCAGCGCATCGGCAACGGGGCGGCGGCGCGCCTCAATGTCGGACAAAACTTCGATGGCGGCGGCCACCCGCCCCGGCGGCTGCATTCAGGCGGCCATCCGATCGGGCGTGGCCATTGGCTCGGGCAGGCGCACAATGGTCGCCGTGCGCTGAAGCCGCCGCCGCTCAAGCCGCCCGGCCATCGCCATCACGGCCGCAAAGCCAAGCGCCAAAACCCCCTTCAGCCCAACGCCCAGCACAAGCGGGATTGTCATCCCCCCTTGCCACGCAAGCCCGCCGAACAGCGCAAAGAAGGCGATGCCGACCACAACGGCGACAATCGCGGCACGGTCGAACCGGGTCATGGGCGCCCCATCATTCGGCCGCAACTGTCTGAAGCTGATCGGCCTCGGCATCAAAGCGATCGGCCTCCTCGCGAAAAAACCGCGCCTTTTCACGCAGGAACGCAATCTCCTGCGCCGGATCAGCGGGGCCATCGGTGAGCGGCGGGCGGTCAAGGCGCTTGAGGTTCAGCGTCTCCCCCTCCTCCACCGGCCGGGCCTCTCCGTCCGGGGTGATCAACGGCTTAGCTGGTTTTGACATAGTAAAGCCCCTGTTCCCGCTTCGTCGCGCGGCGCATGCTGATGAGGCGCACACCATCGTCGTCCAACAACACCGCAACAATGGCGATGATGTTGCCGTCCAGCGGCAGAAAGATCACCTCCCGCGCCTCATCGTCCACCCACTGACTTTCATGAAAATAGGCGCGTTGCCAGAGGGCGTCAGCGGCGCGGGCAAAATCATAGCCATGTTTTGAAAGGTTCGAGCGCCGCTTGGCCTCGTCCCAATCAAAGCGATCGGCCACCGATCAACGGGCCGACGGATAGTTCGGGCTCTCGCGCACAATGGCGACATCATGGACGTGGCTCTCCGCAAGCCCCGCATTGGTGATCCGCACAAAGCGGGCCTTTTCGCGCATCTCGCCAAGGTCTTTGGCGCCCACATAGCCCATCGCCGAGCGTAGGCCGCCCACCAGCTGGTGGAGCACAGTCGCCACCGGCCCCCGATACGGCACCTGGCCCTCAATGCCCTCCGGCACGAGTTTTAGACTATCACGCACCTCGGCCTGAAAATACCGGTCGGCGGAGCCGCGGGCCATCGCGCCAATGGAACCCATGCCGCGATAGGCCTTATAGCTGCGGCCCTGGTGGAGGTAGACTTCGCCCGGCGCCTCGGACGTGCCGGCGAGAAGCGAACCCACCATCGCGCACGAGGCCCCCGCCGCCAGCGCCTTCGCCAAATCGCCCGAAAATTTGATGCCCCCATCGGCCACCACGGGGATGTCGGCCGATTGGCTCGCCGCCGTTGCCTCCAAAACCGCGGTGAGTTGGGGCATCCCAACCCCCGCAATCACCCGCGTGGTGCAGATGGAGCCGGGGCCAATCCCCACCTTCACCGCATCAGCGCCCGCGTCAATCAGCGCGCGGGTGCCGTCGGCGGTCGCAACGTTGCCCGCCAGCACCTGCACCTGGTTCGACAAGCGTTTGACACGCGACACCGTCTCCAGCACGCGGGAGGAATGGCCGTGGGCGGTGTCGACCACGATGAGGTCGGCGCCCGCGTCCACCAGCGCTTCGGCCCGTTCGGTGCCGGTGGCGTCGGTGGTGGTGGCAGCGCCCACGCGCAGGCGGCCCTGGCTGTCCTTCACCGCGCTCGGGTTGGTTTTGGCCTTTTCAAGATCCTTCACCGTGACAAGGCCAACGCAATGGCCATCATCATCCACCACAAGAAGCTTTTCGATCCTGTGCTGGTGCAGGAGGCGCTTGGCCTCCCCCTGGCTCACCCCGTCACGCACGGTGACAAGGTTGTTCGCCGTCATCAGCTCGGCCACACGCTGGGTGCGGTCCTGGGCAAAGCGCACATCGCGGTGGGTCAAAATGCCCACCAGCGGGCCCTTCACGTGGCCGCCAATGCCGCCGTTCGCCACAACAGGCACGCCCGAAATCCGCTCCCGCTCCATCAGCGACAGGGCGTCCGCAAGGGTTGCATCGGGGCCGATCACCAGCGGGTCGACAATCATCCCGCTTTCAAACTTCTTCACCCGGCGGACGGCGTTGGCCTGCTCCTCCACGGTCATGTTGCGGTGCATGACGCCAATGCCGCCGGCCTGGGCCATGGCAATTGCAAGCTCGGCCTCGGTGACCGTGTCCATCGCCGCCGACAAGATCGGGATGTTGAGCGCCAGCTCTTTGGTGAGGCGCGTTTTGACGGTCACCTCACCCGGCAACACCTCCGACGCGCCGGGCACGAGGAGAACATCATCAAACGTCAGCGCCTCACCGGTGTGAAGGTCCACGAACTCAACCATCCGAGCCTCTCCCGCTTTCGGGCTCCATACCCTCTCGCGCGGGCCGGCTCAACGCGGCGGCTGCCGCGGCGCTGTGATCCTGTGGATGGCGCCCCTTCCCCACCCGGCCAAGGGCGGCCTAAAGAGGGGCAGTGACCCGCACCAATCTGACAGCTCTCATCATTGCGTCGGCGCTCTTTATGGAGAACGTCGATTCCACCGTCATTGCGACCGCGCTCCCCGCCATCGCGGCCGACATCGGCTCCGACCCCATCCGCCTGAAACTGGCGCTCACGGCCTATCTCCTCAGCCTTGCCGTCTTCATCCCCCTCTCGGGCTGGCTGGCGGACCGGTTTGGCGCAAAGCTCGTGTTTCGGCTGGCGATCGTCGTGTTCATGGTGGGGTCGATCGCGTGCTCCATCTCCACCTCGCTCACCGAGTTTGTGCTGGCGCGCATCCTCCAGGGTGCGGGCGGGGCGATGATGACGCCGGTGGGCCGGCTCGTCCTCCTGCGCGCGGTGCCAAAGTCAGAGTTCTTGTCGGCGATGGCATGGTTCACCATCCCCGCGCTCATGGGGCCGCTTTTGGGCCCACCGCTGGGCGGCTTCATCGCCACCTATTTTGATTGGCGGTGGATCTTTTGGATCAACATTCCGATCGGCCTCGTGGGCCTGGTGCTCGTCACCATCTTTGTGGACGACGTGAAGAGCCCAAAGGTCCAACCCCTCGACCTCACCGGCTTTGTCCTCTCCGGCATTGGTCTTTCCGGCCTCGTCTTCGGCCTTTCCGTGCTTGGGCAAAACATGATGCCGCTTGCCGCAACACTCGCCATGATTGGCGCCGGCGTGATCGCGAGCGCACTTTACCTCGTCCACGCCAAGCGGGTGCAAAACCCGCTTCTGGACCTTTCGCTCCTCAAGCTCCCCACATTTAATTGCAGCGCGGTCGGCGGGTCGCTCTTTCGCATCGGAATTGGGTCGATCCCGTTCCTGCTGCCGCTGGTGTTGCAGCTTGGCCTTGGGATGACGCCGTTTCAGGCGGGGCTTTTGACGTTCTTTTCCGCCGGCGGCGCACTTCTCATGAAGTTCACCGCGCAACCCATCGTGCGGCGCTTCGGCTTTCGCACCGTGCTGATCTGGAACGGGCTGATCTCAAGCACTTTTTTGGGCGCGATGGCGCTTTTTGCCATCGATCCGCCCGCGATCGTCATTGTGTCGGTGCTGTTGGTGGGCGGCTTCTTCCGCTCGCTCCAATTCACCTGCCTCAACTCCATGGCCTATGCGGAGGTGGACCAGCCGCGCATGAGCTTTGCGACCAGCCTCTTTAGCGTGGCGCAACAGGTGTCGCTTGCCATTGGGGTCGCGGTCGCGGCCGCCGTCATCGAGATCCAGCGCGCCACGCGGGACGATCCGACCATCCTTGCCAGCGATTTCATCGCAGCCTTTGGTGTGGTGGCGGCGCTTTCGGTGCTGGCGGTCGCGTTTTATTGGCGCTTGCCGGCCGACGCGGGGGCCGAGATGGCGAACGGCCCTCAGCCGGCGCGAAAGCCCGTTGCCAGCACATAAGTCTCCGGTGAGCCGGAGCGGGACGCCGGCGGCTTCACATGCCGCACGGTGCCAAAGTCGCGCTTGAGGGCGGCCAAAAGGCCCCCCTCCGTGCCCCCCTGAAAGACTTTTGCCAGGAAGGTGCCGCCGGGCGACAACACCTCCCGCGCAAAGTCGTGGGCAAGCTCCGCCAGCGCGACAATCCTCAGGTGATCGGTCTGGCGGTGGCCCGTTGTCTCGGGCGCAAGGTCGGAGAGGACGAGGTTGGCCCGCCGCCCGCCGAGCGCTGCGAAAAGCGCCGCCGGGGCATCATCAGCGTTAAAATCGTGGTGCAACACGGTGACGTTGCTGAGCGGGTCCATGGGCAAAATGTCGATGGCGACCACCGGGCGCTCGGCCGACGCACCGGTGCGCTGGGCGGCCACTTGGCTCCACCCGCCGGGCGCCGCGCCAAGGTCGACCACGGTTTGGCCGCGCTTTAAGAGGCCAAAACGCTCGTCAATTTCAATCAGCTTATAGGCGGCGCGGGAGCGGTAGCCGTCGGCCTTGGCGCGCTGCACATAAGGGTCGTTCAGCTGCCGCTCGATCCACAGGGTCGACGACAGTTTTCGCCCTTTCGCGGTTTTGACGCGCGTCGCCAGCATGCGCGGCGTCTTGCTGCCGCTCTTCTTGGCCATCGATTAGGCGTGGACGGGAACGCGGCGCGGCGCGCGATGGCGCCGGTGGCGGTCGGCGCGGTCTCGCTCGATGAGCTCCATCAGCATCCCTTCGCGAAGGCCCCTGTCGGCCACCCGCAACCGCTCGCACGGCCAGCGCTGACGGATCCCCTCAAGGATCGCGCAGCCGGCGAGCACAAGATCGGCCCGCTCGGCCCCAATGCAGGGGTTTGAGACGCGATCATCAAACGACATCGCCAACAGTTCTGAAATCAAAACGTCGATCTGCCGGGCGTCCAGCCACGTGCCATCCACCTGCCGGCGATCGTAACGTTTTAAGCCCAGAAAGAGCCCGGCCAGCGTCGTCACCGTGCCGGACGTGCCTAAAAAGTGCACGCCGCCGCGGGCGACCGCCTCCGACAACACGCCGCGCTGGTCGATCCGCGCCAGGCGCTCGCTCACATCATCCACCATCGCCGAGAAGACGCGTGCGTCCACGTCTTGCCCGCCATGGCGCTCGGCAAGGGTGACAACGCCAAGGGGGAGCGACGTCCACGCGCGAATGCAGTGGACAAGGCCGGTCCCGCGCAGGCTGTACCGGCTCGTGAGGTCCAGCCACACAATTTCGGAGGAGCCGCCGCCAATGTCGAAAAGGACAACGCCCTCCGCCTCATCGTCCACCAGGGGCGCGCAGCCGGCAACGGCAAGCCGAGCCTCGGTCTCCCGGTCCACCACCTCCAGCGAGAGGCCCGTTTCGTCGCGCACACGGTCGGTGAAGGTGTGACAGTTGGCCGCCGCGCGGCAGGCCTCGGTCGCGATGATGCGCGCCTTCGCAACGCCCGACGTTTCAAGCTTTGAAGCGCAAATTTGGAGCGCGCCGATCGCCCGGCGCATCGCATCGTCCGACAAGACGCCGTTGTGGGACAATTGTTCGCCAAGCCGCACGATGCGCGAGAAGCCGTCCACCACGCGAAAGCCGCCGCCGCGGGCTTCGGCAATCAGGAGGCGGCAATTGTTGGTCCCAAGGTCGAGGGCGGCGTAGCGGCGGGGGGTGTTGGGGCGGCGGCGTGTGCTGGCAACGGGGTAGGCGCGGTTGGGGCGCACCTCATCCGCAATCGCTTGCAGCAGCTCTTCGGCCGGCCCGCATTGCGGCCTTTTGCGATCCGAACGCACGTCCATCGAAGCCTCCTCGCTTCGTACCCTTGCCCTAACCCCGAACCGTTGCGCCCTCCTCTGGCGACACCGTCAGCCTGACCGTGGTCAGTTTCGGAAAGATAGCAATAAAAGCTGCAAACACAAATTCGCCGGAAACGCTGCGCGCCGCCGCCACCCCTCGCCGCGGCTTTAAAGCGGCGTGACCGAAAGGCCCGGGACGGCAGCTTTTGCGATTGCAACAAGGTGAGGCTGCGCAGTGAGGTAAAAGACCTGCCGGCCGCGGGCGAGATCACCCAAAATTTCAAAGCCGCGGGCGGTGCGATCGGGGTCGGCGTTGACGAAAAGATCGTCCGCCACAAAGGGGAGCGGCGAGGCGGTGGCCGCCGCAAAGCGCACCGCAAGGACAAGCTGGTCCCGCGTGCCGGCCGAGAGTTGGTCCACCGTCACGTCGCTGTCGTCGGCCACGCGGTGGGCCTCAATGTAGGCATCGGGCCGCGCCTCGGCGGTGAGCCGGTCATAGGCACCATCGGTGAAGCGGGAAAAGATGTCGGACGCGGCCGACAGGATCGGCGAGGCGTGCTCTTTGCGAAACGCCTCCTGGGCATGATCGAGGAGGGCAAGCTCCACCCGCAGCGCAACGGCCTCCTCGGCAACGTTGGCCATGGCCTCGGCAATGCGCTCGCGGCTTGCAAAGGCGGCGGCGGCGGTGCCCTCCCGGCCCTCGCGCTCGGCCCGGGCAACGGCCGCGTCCGCGTTGGCCACGCGTTCGCCCGCGGCCCGCTCGGCGCCCTCAAGGGCCTCCACCGTCTCGGCCGCCAGGCGGTGCGCGGCCTCAAGCCCTGCAACGCCCTCCCCCTCCAGTGATGCCACAAGCCCCTCCACCGTGAGGCCGTCCGCGGTGATTGTCTGGGTGATGCGCGCCCGTTCGGCGATCAGCGCCGCCCGCTGGTCCGACTGCGCGGCCGCTGCCTGGAGGGTCTCAAGCGGCGCATCGGCGGCAAGGCCGGCTGCGCGAAAATGAGGGTCGAGCCCTGCGCGAAGGGTCAGGATCGCCCGGCGCGCGGCCTCAATGGCCTCGTGCGCGTTCGCCCGCTCGCCGGTCCGCAAACGCCGAGCGCGCTCGGCCTCCTCCGCGGCGGTTTGGCGCGCCACAAGGTGGGCAGCCGCCTGGTCCGGCGGCAGCGCTGCCTCGCCAAGGGCCGCGCACAGGCGGGCCGCCTCCGCGGTGGTGGCGGCAATGGCGGCCTCTTGCGCGCGGGCCTCCGCCTCAAGGGCGTCTGCGGCGGCAAGGGCGTCGGCGGCGTCCTTCTGAGCGTCGAAAAGGTCGGAAAGGCGCGCGGGGTGAATGTCGGGCGAAACGCGGCACCGCGCGGCCGCATCCATCCACCGGGCGCGCCAGTCGGCCGCCGCCGCCTCGGCCGCTTCCAGCGCTGCCTGGCGCTTGGGGGCCTCGGCCACCAGTGCTTCGTGGGCCTCACGGGCAAGCGCTGCCTTGGCGCGTGCAGCCTCCGCTGCGGCCCGCACGCCGTCCCAATGGGCGTGGCGCTCGGCAATGGCGCCGGCAAGGTCCGCCCCCGGCGCGCCGCCGGCCTCCACCACGAGCGCGGCAAGGGTGTCGCGCAGGGTCTTGGCGGCCATTTCGGCCTCTTCGCGCGCGGTGCGGGCGGCGTCCGCCGCGCTCTGGCGCTCGTGCCAGGCGGCGTAATCGGCCGGGACGTCCAGGCCGACGGCGGCCAGCGCGTCGCGCCACGCGGCGCGGGCGGCGTTGAGGGACGCCTCTGCGGCGGCGTGTTCCTTCGACCGCGTGGAAAGCGTTTCGCGGGCTGCGGTGAGTGTTCGTACGTCGGCCTCCGCGGCAGCCGCCTCCTGGCTGCGCATGATCCGCTCGTCCGCCAGGCGGTCGGCCTTGTCGAGCGCGGTGCGGAACGGTTCGGCAAGGGTCGCGACGGGTTCGCCCGCGGCTATCTGGTCAAACAGGCGGTCGCGTGCGGCGCGGGCGGCGGCAATGGCCTCGGCGGTGGGAAGGTTTGCCGCGCGATGGCCCTCCACGGCTTGTTGCGCGGCAAAGACGGCCTCTTTGGCCTCCTGGAGGCGGTCGGCGAGGGTGTCGCGCCGGGCGGCACACTGCTCGATGGCCCGCTCGCGCGCGCGGCCTTCGCTGGCGGGCGGCGGCGGGGCTGTGGGCGCGGCCTCCACGGTGAGCGCGGCGCAGCGGGCGGTGGTGTCGCGCACCCTCTCGTCGGCGGCGGCGAGCGCAGTGCCTGCGTCAAGATGGGCCGCCAGGCGCGCGATCAGACGCAGCGTTTCGGCGGGCACGGGGGCCGGCACGGGCGGGGGCTTTGAGGACTTCACCGCAGCGACCGCCTCGGCCGCGTCGGTGACGGCCCGCTCCACCCGCTGGCGCTCGTCCAAAATGCGACGAGCCTCGCGCCGCTCAATTTCTGGCGCGAAGGCGGCGACATCAGGCCCCAGGCCGGCATCGTCGAGGCGGCGGGCGGCGTCCCGTCGCGCCTCGCCGGCCTTGCGGAGCGCGTCGGCCTTGGCGGCGGTGCGCTCGTCCAGCCGGGCCGCGTCCGCGGCAAAGCGGGTGATGGTGGGCGCAAGCTCCAGCGCCGCCGGGTCCTGCGGGAGGGCGGCAAGGGCGGCCTCTGCGGCGTCCGCTCTCGCGGTGGCGTCGGCGAGGCGGGCGGAGAGTTCGCGCTCCTCAAGCCGCGCGGCAGAGACTTCCGCGGAGGCCTCGGGGGCAAGGGTGGGGGCAGTCTCCGCCGCGCGCAGAGATGTCTCCAGCGCGGTGAGCCGGGCGGCATCTGGTGCGCGGGCCACCTGGCGCTCGGCCCTGCGGAGCGCTGCGCGGGCGGCGGCCACGGCCCGCAGCACGCGGTCCCGTTCGCGCGCGGCCTCCTCCGCCTCCCGGCAAAGGTCGGCGTAAAGGGGCGCCTCGACTTTTGCGTGCTCATAGGCCTCGGCGGCGGCGCTGTGCGCGGCCTCCAGCTGGCGCATTTGGTTTTTCTTCTCATTGCGGCGCTTCACAAAGCGCTCCCGCAGCGCATCATCGAGAGCTTGGCGCACCAACGCCACCGCCGTCAGCCCCCCCGCGGACTGCTCGAGAAGCTGGCGAAGGTCGCCCTTTGATTGCAAAAGCTCGGCCGCTTGCGCATCGAGGGAGCTGTGGGAGAAGGCGTGGCGGGCCAAAAACGTCTCCCGGGTGACGCCGGTGAGCGCCTCGGCGAGTGCGGCGCGTGCGGCCTTGTCGCGCACGTCGGCGGCGCCCAGGCGCTCGACCCGGTGCGTGCCATCGGAGAGCGCCACTTCGGCCACAAGGCGCGATTTTCCTGAAAAACCATAGGGATGACCGCGGGGGACGCCGAAGAGGGCGTCGGCGATGGCGTGGCGCAGGGTGGTTTTGCCGGCCTCGTTTTGCCCCACGATGAGCTGGAGGTCCGGCCCGGGTGGGGCGGGAAAGGTGAGCGTGCGGTCGTCAAACCGGCCGTAGGGGGCAAGGGTGAGCGCACCCACGCGCAGCGTGGTCACGACTGACGCTCGGCGAGGCGCGCGGCGAGGCGGCGCACGGCGGGCGCGGCAAGGGCGGTGGCATCGCGCATGTCTTCCAGGGCGGTGTAGCCGGCAAGGCGCGCGCGCAGCCGCTCCCGCGCAGGGCCGCTGGGGACGGCGTTCACGATGTCAAAGACGTCGCCCAGCGCGGCGCCGAGGGCGGGGTCGGCCGCCGCCCTCTCCAAAAACCCCTCAAAGCCGGCGGGCAGCGCGACGGGCGCCGGATCGCGCGGGCGCGTGTCGATCACCACCTTTTCCACCATCAGCCGGTCGGATGCGCCCTCGGCGGCGAGGAGCACCTTTTCGACAATGTCGGCCCGCTGCGCGATCATCCGGTCGTGGGCAGCGCTCGCCCCTTCAAGGACGATGCGCACCGCGACAATGGCTGCCCGCGCCTCAGCCGCCTCGCGAAGGGCCCCATCAAGGGCGGTGCGAAAGCTGCCATCGTCCGCCACGGGGATTTTGAGCGTTGCCCACAGGACATAGTCAAAATCAATGGGCGTGACGTCGGCAGGCTCACCCATCGCAAGGCGCACATGGTAGGCGCCCTTTGGGCCAGGCTCGCCCACGTCGCGGCCCTGGAGCACGCCGCAATAGGCGACCGTTCCGCCACGGCCTGCGGGCTCAGCCATCAGGATTGCCCGGGCGTGGACGTGGCCGAGCGCAAAATAGTCGTACCCCTTGGCGGCAAGATCGGTGAGTTTTGCGGGCGCGTAAGGGGCGTGGCCCTCCGCCCCCTCCAGCATGGTGTGGAGGAGGCCGATGTTGAAGGCGCCTGGCACCGCGTCCGGGTATTTGAGGGCCAGATTTTCGGTGACGGCGGGGGTCGCAAAGCTCATGCCGTGGATCTTTGCGGGGCCCACCGTCACGGTTTGCGGGCGCTCGGCGCAGAGGACGGTCATGGCGTCAATGGCGCGGATGCGGTCGGTCACCCGGCTTTGCGCATCGTGGTTCCCCAAGATGGCGATCGTGGCAATCCCCGCCTCGCGCAGGCGCGCGGCCTGGCGCTGGACGAAAAGCCCCGCGCTCACATCCGACCAGGAGCCATCCCAAAGGTCGCCGGCGATGAGGACGGCGTCGACACCCCGGTCGAGCGCGGTGTCCACCAACGCTTGAAACGCGCGGCGGGGGGCGGTGGCGATGGCCTCGGCCCGCGCGTCGCCATGGGCCGAGAGGCCGGCGAGCGGGCTGTCGAGGTGAAGGTCGCCGGTGTGGATGAAGCTGAACGCCATAAAGTCAGTGTGGCGGATGGGGCGGGTTCGCCAAACCGGCGGCGCGCACGATCCACAATTTGTGGTGGCGCGGTGGTGGGCGCGACAGGGATTGAACCTGTGACCCCCTCGGTGTGAACGAGGTGCTCTCCCGCTGAGCTACGCGCCCGATGGCCTGCGGCGGACGGTGATCTACGCTTTCGGTGGCGCGCTGGCAAGGGCTGTTTCGCCAACCGGCGGCATGCGGGCGGCCTGGCGTTGCAGCGCGCCAACCGCAACCTTGCCCAGCGCAGTGCGGGGGAGCGTGTCCACAAAGCGCACATCCCGCGGGACCTTGAAGCGGGCGAGCGCTGCCGACGCGTGGGCCACCAGCGCCTCGGCCGACACATCGCGCGCCGTCACCACAAAGGCGACCGGCACCTCCTGCCAGCGCGGGTCAGGCTTTCCGACCACCGCGCACTCCTTCACCGCCGGGTGGGTGCTGATCACCCGCTCCACCTCCGCGGGGTACACATTTTCGCCGCCGGAGATGATGAGGTGTTTTTTGCGCCCGTGCACGGTGAGGTGGCCATCGGCCGAGAGGCTGCCAACGTCGCCGGTGCGCACAAAGCCGTCGGGACGGATGATGTCGGCGGTGGCGGCCGGGTCGTCGAGATAGCGGGAGAAGACGGCGCCGCGCACGGCAATCTCGCCGTGGGTGTCGATGGCGAGGGGCGCGCCATCATCGCCCAGTATAGCAAGCTCGGTGAGGAGGCCGGCCCGGCCGGTGGCGCCTCGGCGGCGGGGCAGGCCCTTTCGGTCGTAGGCGGCGATGGGGCAGGTTTCGGTGGCACCATAGACCACCAAAACCTCAACGCCGCGGGCGGTGAAGGCGTCAATCAGATCTTCGGGCACGATGCTGGAGCCTGTGGCGAGCGCGCGCAGGCTGGAAAGGTCGGCGCCCGCGAACCCACCTGCGCTGCAAAGGGCCTGCAGGACGGCGGGCACGGCAAGGGTGAGCGTGATGCGATCGCGCGCAATGAGGGACAACATGCGCGCCGGGTCCACCGTCGGCTCCAGCCGCACCGTCGCGCCCGACAGCAGCGCCGGGGTCGTCTGAATGTTGAGGCCGCCCACGTGGAAGAGCGGGATTGCCATTAAGATGCGATCGTCAGCGCTCATCTGGTGCATGTGCACCGATTGCGCCGCATTGCCAAAAAGGGCCGCCTGGCAGATGACGGCGCCCTTGGGCCGGCCGGTGGTGCCGGAGGTGTAGACGAGGAGGACATCGTGCCCCGGGCCGCCGCGGGCGGGGGCCTCACCATCGGGCAACGGCTCGCCCATCAGGATGTGGCCGGTGCCGTGGGCGCCCGCGAGAGACTGGGCGGTGACCGCGTGATTGCGGGTGTGGAGCACGCACTTGGGCCGCGCGTGGTCGAACATGAACGAGAGTTCGGGCGGTGCGAGGCGCCAGTTGAGGGGCATGAGGACGGCGCCAATCCGCGCGCAGGCGAATAAGGCGGCCAGCGTATCGGGGTGGTTTTCGGCAAGGAGGGCAACCCGGTCCCCCTCGCCCACCCCGGCCTCCGTGAGGCGGGCACCGAGCGCATGGGTGCGCGCCACAAAGGCGGCGTAGGTGATCGTATCATCCCCATAAAGGACCGCGGCCTTTTCAGGGGTGAAGGCCGCGTGCCGCTCAATTGGGGTGAAAAGGTCGGTCAATCGTCCGTTTCGCCAGCTTCGTAGAGCGCGCCTTTGCCGATGCGGTCGATGCATAGCTCCGCCGTCCACGGGAGCATGAGCGAGCCGCAGCGGCTGTCGCGATAAATGCGCTCCAGCGGCAGGCGGCGCAGCATGGATTGGCCGCCGCAGGTGCGGATGGCGAGACGCGCAATGTCGTTGGCAAACTCCATGACGGTGTATTGCGCGGCCCAAGCGCGCATCACCTGATCTTTGGAGGGGCGGGGCGCGGCCTCGGAAATGGCCTGGAACCACAGGGATTTGGCTTGTTCCAGTTTGACCTTCATCTCGGCGACTGCAATTTGTTTGGTGGGATATTGGCGCCGTTTGACGGGCGGGGTGCCGGGCATTTCACCGCGCAGATATTTGACCGTGAAGTCGTAGGCTGCCTGGGCCAAGCCCATGTAGCTGGGTGACAGCGTCATGAACATGTGCGGCCAGTTGCTGGCGGCCTGAAAATAAACGCCGCGGGGCATAAGCGCGGCATCGTGGGGGACGAACACATTGTCGAACAACAGCGTGCGGGAGACGGTGCCGCGCATTCCAAGCGGGTCCCACTCGCCGGTGACGCTCACCCCTTCCGCATCGGCGGGGATGGCAAGGTAGAGCGTGTTGCGGCGGCGTTTGTCGCCGGAGCCGTCCATCTCGGTGCACAAGATGCCGTAGTAGTTGGCGTTGCCGGAGAGGGACGCGAAAATCTTCTTGCCGTTGATGAGCCAGCCGCCATCGGTGGGCGTTGCCTCGGTGGAGAAGGCAACGAGGCCAGCGCCCGCCGCGCCCCCTTCGGAGAAGGGCTGGGCGTAGATGGCGCCGTCGTTCACGATGCGGGCGTAGTGCATTTTGCGCCGCGCTTCGTGGGCGGCGCGGGTGGGGTCGTCCATGTCGAGATCGTCGGCCAGGGGGCCGGACCAGAGGGTGGAACACACGTGCATGTTCCAGGTGAGCGCGGTCGCCCCGCAATAGCGGCCCACCTCCGCCGCGGTCAGCGAATAGGCGCGAAAGTCGGCCCCTGCCCCGCCAAACCGGTCCGGCACGCAAAGGGCGAGAAGGCCGTTTTTGTGCATGTCGGCAAAGTTTTCGGTGGGGAAGCGGGCCTCGCGGTCAATCTCGGGCGCGCGGGCGGCAAAGGTTGGGCCGATCGCCCGGGCCTTTGCCGTCCACTCGGTCTCAAACGGGGTGAGGCGCCAGGCAACGGGGTCGAACATGGGCGCATCCAGCGCCTCCGCGTCCGCAGCGGATGGGGCCATCACGTTCATGACTTACCTCACTTCGTCGACGGCAAGGATGTCGGTCTCCTTGAGTGCCGCCTCCTTCCAAACCTTGAAACTATCATGGGCGAGCACCTTGTCCACGTAGGCGCGCGTTTGGTCGTTGACGGGCCAGTTGTAGGTGTCAATGCGCGTCGCAAGCGGCGTGAACATGGCGTCCGCCGCACACCAGTCGCCAAACATGAACGGGCCGCCCGAGCGCATCATCCGATCGCGGATGATGCCTTCAAACCGCTCCACATCCTTTTGCGCCTCCGGCCCGCCGCGGAGCTTGAACTTGAACTCTTTGCGAAGGTTCATGGGGCAGCCGCGGCGAAGGCCCATGAAGCCGGAGTGCATCTCTGATGACAGCGTTCGCGCGCGGGCCCTTTCTTGAAGGTCGGCGGGCCAAACGCCTTTTTCGGGCGCCACCTCGTGGAGATATTCGATGATCGAGAGGCTGTCCCACACGGTGTAGGATCGATCGATGAGGATGGGGACCTTTGCGGCCGGGGAGTAGGCGAGGAGTTTTGCCCGCGTGTCGGGCTTGTCGAGGAGGACGAGGTCTTCCTCAAAGTCGAAGCCGAAGTGGTGGAGCACCAGCCAGGGGCGCATGGACCAGCTGGAATAATTCTTATTGCCGATGACGAGTTTGTAACGCATGTCCTGTCCGTCGATGGGCCGTCTTAAGCCGCCAAGATGCGGTGCTGTGTTGAACCGCCAATGGGCGGTGCTGGGTTGAACCGCCAATGGATGCGTTGGGCAAGGATTTTTCCCGTTCCGCGATCCGCAGCGCCATTTTGCGGCACGTGGGCGCGCGTGCCCTCAAAACGCTTTGCCCCAGTGAGGTGGCGCGGGACTTGGCCGATGATGAGGCCGTTTGGCGCGCTTTGATGCCGCAAATTCGGGCGGAGGCGGCAGCGCTTGCCGATGAGGGGCGCGTTGTGGTCACCCAAAAGGGTGCGGTGGTGGACGCGCGCACCGCCCGCGGGCCGATCCGCCTGTCACGGGCCGGGGACGAGTGAGGGCGTTTGGCCGCGCAGCCGATAAACGAGAAGCGCGAGCCATTCGCGCGCGGCAAGGTCAGCAAGCCGCAGGCCCTCTGAGGCGGACCCGTTGAACGCGCGCCAGATGGGGCGGCCATCGTTGATGTGATCCACCGGCCAGGGGATTGGCTCGGGCCAGCCCGCCGCGCGAAAGGCGCCGACGGAGCGCGGCATGTGCCAGCCGGAGGTGACGAGGATGTAGCGCCCGTCCGGCCGGGGCGTCACAATTTCGCGGGTGAAAACAGCATTGTCCCAGGTGGAGAGGGAGGCGTCCTCTAAGATGATGCGGCGGGGCGCGACGCCAAAGTCACGCAGGAGGATGCCGGAGAGGTTGGCGGCGGGGAATGGGAGGCCGCCGTCGGAGACGATCACCTGCGCCTCCGGAAAGCGGGCGGCGAGCGCTGCGGTGGTGGTGAGCCGCTCCCCCGCATGGTTGAGCGCAATCTGGCGGTTGAGGATCGAGCGCGAGCGGGTGTGGTGGCCGCCCAGGAGGATGATCCCGTCCGGCGGGTCGAGCGCATATCCGTGGGGGATTTCGAAGCGCTTTTCGAGATACCGCAACCCGCCCGCGCCGATGGGCAGGAGGCCGAGCGCCAGGTAACTTGCGGCCGAAAACGCCAGGAGCGTTGTGCCCGCCCGCCGCCACACGACGACGATGACGCAGCCGAGGACGGCAAGCATCGCCAGCGCGTTCGAGGGCTGGAGGATCGCAAAGGCGATCTCCCCCGGGGAGAGGACCACCTCAGGCGGCCCAGTCGGGCGCGAAGGAAGGGTCGATGATGCGCCCGCGCGGGGTGGCAAGGGCGCTGATGGCGGCGATCTCGCCCGCCGAAAGGGTCACATCAAGAGCGGTGAGATTGTCTTCGATCCGCGCCGGCGCGCGGCTTTTGGGGACCACCAAAACGTTGTCCTGGTGGAGGAGCCAGGCGAGCGTGACGGCTGCAGGCGACACGCCGTGGCGCTGTGCGATGGCGCCAATCACTGGGTCGCGCAACACCTTTCCGCGCGCGAGGGGGCAATAGGCGGTGAGGCCCATGCCCGCCTCGGCCAGCACCGCACGGAGCGGCGATTGGTCAAGGTACGGGTGGTATTCTACCTGGTTGACGGCGAGCGGCTCGGGCGAGCGGGCGACGGCCTCGCGGAGCAGGCCTGGCGGAAAGTTGGAGACGCCCACGGCCCGCGCCACGCCCCGGCGTTTGACCTTGGCAAGCGCATCCAACGTGTCACGAAGGGGGACGTTGGGGTTGGGCCAGTGGATGAGGCAAAGGTCGAGCTGGTGAAGGCCGAGCCGGAGGAGCGAGGCTTCCACCGCCGCCAAAAAGAGCGGCGGGTCCAAATGGTCGAACCACACCTTTGAGGTGACGAACACGTCTTCGCGCGGGACGCCGGACGCGCGCAGGCCCTCGCCCACGAAACGCTCGTTTTGGTAGCGCTCGGCCGTGTCGATGTGGCGCACGCCAAGGTGGAGCGCCGCGGCGACGGTTGCCGCACACGGCGCATCATTCAGCTCGAACGTGCCAAGGCCGAACCTTGGGATTGTGACCCCGGCAAGGGTGAGCGTGCGCGCGGGCGCCATCGTCTTAGGTGACGTCGCCGATCGTTTTGATCACCTTGCCCACAAGGCCATAGCCGATGCCCTCGTCCGCACTCATCCAATAGTCGCGGTCGGTGTCCTCTTCGATGCGCTCGGCCGGCTGGCCGGTGGCGGCGGCGAAGAGGATGTTCAGCCGCTCGCGCATTTTGAGGATTTCGCGCGCCTGGATCTCAATGTCGGTCGCCATGCCGCCGCCGCCGCCGGAGGGTTGGTGCAGCAAAAAGCGCGTGTTGGGCGTGCAGAACCGCCGTTCTTTGGGCACGGCGATATAAATGAGGGCGCCGGCGGAGGCGACCCAGCCCATGCCGACCATGTTCACATCGGGTTTGATGAGGCCGATGGTGTCGTGGATCATGTCGCCCGATTCCACGTGGCCGCCGGGCGAGGAGACCACCACGGTGATCGGGTCGTCCGACACGTGGGCGAGCGCGAAGAGGCGCTGGCACACATCGCGCGCCAGATCCATCGTAATGGGGCCCACAATCATCACCTGGCGGGCGTCGAACAGGTGCTTGTCCACCGGGATCGACTGCTGCGCCTTGACCTTCTCCTCGTCGTCCTCGTCGTCGAGCCGCCAGCTGATGTCCATGGTGTCCTATCCCGGGAAGTGCGAGCGCTATCTATGGATCCCGCGTGTCAAACGCAAACAGGGGGGACCGCAAGACCCACCCTTAGCGTCTCGCCAATGGCACGGCGAGACATAACCCGTGCCGGCGACAAAAACGCCCTCGCTCGGCATTCAGCGGCCCGCGAGGATCGTCATTGCCGCAGGGCCGCTTGACCGGCCTCCCCTGCGATGCACATGGCGGTGGGAAGCGGGCGAGGCCCGCGGGGGCGGGATTAACGGCTCCGTTTCAATGAGATCCAGCAATTTGTCCGGGCCGCGAAAGGCCCCGATCGCGATGGGAGGATGATCCATGCGCTACGTGACCATGAACCGGTTTAGCGTCAAACCGGACGAGACCGGCGCGTTTGAAGCGCTGTGGCTCGGCCGGGAGACGTTTTTGCACGAGGTGCCCGGCTTCGTGGAGTTCCAGCTTTTGCGCGGGCCCAAGAAGGAGGACCACGTCCTTTATGCCTCACACACCGTATGGGAGAGCGAGGCTGCGTTTTTGGCGTGGACCCGGTCGGACGCGTTTCGCAAGGCGCATGCGGGGGCGGGTGAGGCCAAGCCCATCTATAACGGTGCGCCGGTGCTTGAGACGTTTGAAGTGTTGCAGACGGTTTGAAAAATTTGTTGACACCGCGAATCGACAAAAAGTCTTAACCCGTTATTAATGCTCTTCTCTGCGATACGGAGACGAGCCATGAAAAGCGTTAACCTTTTTGTTGTTGCGGGCGCCCTCGCCTTCGCCACACCGGCGGTGGCGGGCGGTGCGCACCACCATTTCCCTCATGTCCACAGCCACAAGATTGTCATCACCCACGCCCACAAGCACCACTGCTGCGGCCACCACCACTCCAAAAAATACTATCGGAAAAAGCACGGCCATTGGCGCATGGAGACGAGCGTGGCGCGGGCTGGCCTTGGCGGTGACAGCACCTTGCGCGCCAACCAAGAAAACCGCAGCCCGCTTGACGTCATCTACATCTACAAGGGCCACTGACACGGCAGCCCGATAATCCGGTCTTGCGTTGATGCCACGGGTCGTGGACCCTCCCGCCGTGGCCTGATCAATGCAATAAACTAACATGTTGATGTCTGAGACCGCGGACGCCGAGGCTGAGATCGTCGAGGCGTTTTACGACAGCGTCTATGACCCGAGCGGGTGGGCGCGGGCCGTTGCCCTTTTGGCGAGCGCGCACCCGCAGCTTCACCCGCTGATCCAGGCCGAAACATGGCACCACGAGAGTGCGCCGGTGTTGGCTTACTCGAACCTCGATCCGGCGCTGATCAGCCGCTATCTCGCCAACCCCTCCATCAACGCGTGGCGCCCGCACCATGAGGCGATGCGGGTCGGCCAGATTGTGCACACGCTCGACCTTTTGAGCCCCGGCGACTTCCGCAGGACCGCATTTTATAACGAGATCATGCGGCCTTCCCAGGATATTGCGGCGGCGGCAGGCACCCTCCTCCATCGCTCCAAGGATGGGTTTGCGGCGCTGGCCGTGCACTTTGAAGGCGTGGTGGAAGAGGCAGCCGTTGGCGCGGCGATGGCGCTTTTGGGGCGCGTTGCCCCCCATGCGCGGCGCGCGTTCGCCCTCTCGCGGCAAACGGCAATTCGCAGCCTTTCCCACACCGCTGCAATCATTGATGGGCTGGCCGTCCCCTGCTTTGCGTTGCGGGCTGATGGTGGCGTGCTGCGGGCCAACCAGGCGGCGACCGCAATGGTGGAGCGGGCCGACGTCATCACCGTTGCAGGTGGGGGCACCATTGCGCCGGCTGTGCCCGCCGCACAGGCAAGGCTCGCCGCTGCCATCGAGCGCTCGGCCACCCGCGGCGAGGTGACGGTGGCAAGCCTCCCCGGCCGCGACGGCTCATTTTGGATTGCCCACGCTGTGCGTCATCGGCCGCAGACCGACGCGCACCCCCTCGTCGCCCGCTTTGTGGACGGCGATGCAACGGCAGCGCTTGTCTACATTTCCCGCTCCGACTTCGGCCCCCCGCGCTGACCTGCCCGCCGCCATGACGGCCCGGGCAAGCTGCGCGAACTCCCTCCCCCGCCGGGCTTTCGAGAGGTCATCGCCTTTTTTGCGGGCAAGACGCCGGGTCGCGTTTGGCCTGCCGCTCTATTCCATGACGGGCATGGTGAACTGCGCGCCCTCCTTCACACCGCCCGGCCAGCGGGAGGTGACGGTTTTGGTGCGGGTGTAAAACCGGATGGCGTCCGGCCCGTGCTGGTTGAGATCGCCAAAGCCGGAGCGCTTCCACCCGCCAAAGGTGTGGTAGGCGAGCGGCACGGGGATGGGCACGTTCACCCCCACCATGCCCACATCCACCTTGGCGACGAAATCGCGGGCGGTGTCGCCGTCACGGGTGTAAATGGCAACGCCGTTGCCATACTCGTGGGTGGTGGGGAGCGAAAGGGCCTCGTCATAATCCTTGGCGCGCACGACGGAGAGGACCGGGCCAAAAATCTCATCGCGGTAGATGGACATGTCTGGCGTCACACGGTCGAAGAGGCACGCGCCCATGTAAAAGCCGTCTTCATAGCCCTGGAGAGAGAAGCCCCGGCCGTCGACCACAAGGTCGGCGCCTGCCTCAACGCCGGCGTCCACATAGCGGCGCACCCGCTCCACCGCCGCTTTGGTGACGAGGGGGCCAAAGTCGGCGTCCGGGTCATCGGAGGGGCCGATGCGCAGGGCCTCCACCTTGGGCGTCAGGCGCTCCATGAGGGCGTTGGCCGCCTTTTCGCCGACGGGGACGGCGACGGAAATGGCCATGCACCGCTCCCCGGCCGAGCCGTAGCCGGCGCCAATGAGGGCGTCGGCCGCCTGGTCCATGTCGGCGTCGGGCATGATGATCATGTGGTTTTTGGCGCCGCCAAAGCACTGGACGCGCTTTCCGTGCGCGGCGCCGGTTGCATAAACATACTGCGCAATGTCGGACGAGCCGACGAAGCCGAGCGCCATCACCCGCGGGTCGGTCAACAGCGTGTCGACGGCCACCTTGTCGCCCTGGACCACGTTGAGGATGCCGGGGGGAAGGCCCGCCTCCATCATCAATTCAGCCAGGCGAACGGGGACGGAGGGGTCCCGCTCGGACGGTTTGAGGATGAAGGCGTTGCCACAGGCGATCGCGGGGCAAAACTTCCACATCGGGATCATGGCGGGGAAGTTGAATGGGGTGATGCCCGCCACCACGCCAAGGGGCTGGCGCATGGAATACATGTCGATCCCCGGGCCGGCGCTGTCGGAGAACTCGCCTTTTAAAAGGTGCGGCACGCCGATGGAGAATTCGGCCACTTCTAGGCCGCGCTGCACATCGCCTTTCGCATCGGCGACGGTCTTTCCGTGTTCGCTCGCAAGGAGCGCGGCCAGCTCATCCATGTGCTGGTTGAGGAGGCCGACAAAGCGCATCATGACACGGGCGCGCCGCTGGGGGTTGGTGGCGGCCCAGGCGGGCTGCGCCTTGGCGGCATTGTCGATGGCAGCGCGGGTTTCGTCGGCGCTCGCGAGGGCGACCTTGGCCTGCACGTCGCCGGTGGCGGGGCGGAACACGTCGGCCGTGCGGCCCGATGCCTCGACGATCTGCCCGCCGATGAAATGGCCGACGTTGCGCATGGGTGCTCTCCTTCAGGCATCGCTCTTTTGAGGCGTTTGTCGCACTCGGGCGGCAAGGGCAAGGCTGAAGCGCCATGGCGCATGCGGGTGCCAATCGGCCCGCGCGCCGCAGACCCGTCAATCGGCGGTGTTTTTGCCCAGGCGATCGGACCGGCTGGCCTCGGACCCGTCGGGGCCCCAGTGGACCATGAGGCGGCACTCCGTCACCGCTTTGTCGGCCGCGCACTGGCCGGCCAACATGCGCTGGAGGGCGGCAAGGCTCGGTGCCCCGCACAGGAACGCGGTGCGGGTGACCTCGCGGTTCACAAGGTACGTCATGGAGCCGGAATGGCCGGCGGGGTAGCACCAGCGCACGCGCAGGCAGTTTTCACCGCCCTCGGCCCGGCAGGTGCGGCGGGCGCAGTTCAGCGTCCCATCGGCGCTGTCGCCATGGCAGTGATAGTAGCCCCCGTCGGCGGCCTCCGCGATGGCGATGCCCTTTGTCTGGGCGTGCGCCGGGGGCACCATCAGAAGGGCAAGGAGACAAAGGAACCCCAAGCGCATGGCAAGACCCTTTCGGCGTGTCTTGTGCAAGGGTATCCAACGGCGCGACAAATCGCAAAATGCGGCGATGGCGACGGGGCGGGTGATGAGCACAAATTTGGCAATCAATGAGGACCGCCTCTTCGACACCATCATGGAGACCGCAGCGTTCGGCGGCACCCCAAAGGGCGGGATCCGGCGCCTGGCCCTCTCGGACGAGGACAAGGCCGTGCGCGACTGGTTCCGCGCGGCCTGCGAGGATCTGGGGCTTGCCGTTGGGGTCGATGGGCTTGGGAACATGTTTGCCACCCGCCCCGGCACCGACCCTGAGGCGGCGCCAATCGCGTTTGGCAGCCACCTCGACACCCAGCCCGCCGGCGGCAAGTTTGATGGCATTTTGGGGGTTTTGGCGGGGCTTGAGGTGATCCGCACGCTGAACGATGCGGGCTTTGAGACGCGCGCGCCCCTGACGCTCGTCAACTTCACCAACGAGGAAGGCGCGCGCTTCACCCCCGCCATGATGTGTTCGGGCGCCTTTGCCAAAGAGCTTGACGCCAACGCGATCCTCCAAAGCACCGACAACGAGGGCAAGGTGTTTGGCGAGGAGCTGGCCCGCATCGGCTACCGGGGTGAGGAGCCGATTGGCGAGCGGCGGTTTGGCGCGTTCGTGGAAATTCACATTGAGCAGGGGCCGCTGTTGGAGCGTGCTGGGGAGACGATTGGGGTCGTCACCGGCGGGCAGGGTCTGTTGTGGTTCGATGGCACGATTTTGGGGCAGGACAGCCACGCCGGCACAACACCCATGGCGATGCGGCGCGATGCGATGGCGGGGCTTGGGGAGATCGCGCTCGCCATTGAGGCCATTGCGCGCGACTTTGGGCCGGCGGGCGTCGGCACCATGGGCGAGGCGCATGTGCTGCCAGGCTCGCGCAACACAATTCCGGGCGCGGCAACCTTTAAGGCGGAGTTTCGCCATCCCGATGGGGCCGCGATGACGGCGATGGAGGAGGCGCTGGCCTTGCGGGCGGGCGAAATTGCGGACCGACGGGCGCTCTCCATCGACCTGAAGCGCGCCTTTCGCAAGGAGCCGACGACCTTTGACCCAGCCGTTGTGGGCGCGATCAAGGATGCGGCACAAAAGGGCGGCTATCGCCACCGCACGATGATTTCGGGCGCGGGGCATGATGCGTTTTATGTGGCGTCCACGTGTCCCACCGCGATGATCTTTGTGCCCTGCAAGGATGGGCTCAGCCACAACGAACTGGAAGATGCCACGAAGGCCGATTGCGGCGCGGGGGCGCAGGTGCTCCTCGACACGGTTCTGCGCCTTGCCGACTGACCGCCGCGCGCCCCATGGCCGGCGAAGGAGTGACGATGCCCCCCCTCTCCCCTGACGATGCGGCCGACCTCTCCGCCGCCGACCTTGCCCGCGCCTACCGCGAAGGCCGCACGGACCCGGTGGCCGTCACCGAGGCGTGCCTTTCGCGCATTGCGGCGGCGCAAGGGTCGTGCATCTTCATCACCGTGACCGCGGAACGCGCCCGGGCCGAGGCGGCGGCCGCCAAGGCGCGCTATGATGCCGGCACGCCCGCCTCGCCCCTTGATGGGGTGCCGGTGGCCTGGAAGGACCTTTTTGATGTGGCGGGCACCGTCACCACGGTGGGTTCTGAACTCTTTCGCCATGGGCCGGTGGCGGAGGCGGACGCGGTCGCGGTCAAAAACCTTTGCGAATCCGGGTTGGTGTGCCTGGGGAAGGTGAACCTTTCGGAGTTTGCGTTTTCAGCCCTTGGCCTCAACCCGCACTTTGGAACGCCCGAAAACCCCCACGACCGGGCAACGGCGCGGGCGCCGGGCGGGTCATCGTCGGGCTCTGCGGTGGCGGTGGCGGCGGGGCTTGCGCCAATCGCCATCGGGTCCGACACGGGGGGCTCGGTGCGCGTGCCGGCCGCGTTCAATGGGCTTATCGGGGCCAAAAGCTCGTTTGGCCGCATCTCGATCGCAGGTGGCTTTCCGCTCGCGGCCTCGCTCGACACCGTGGGGCCCCTTTGCCGCACGGTGGAGGATGCGATTTTTGCCGATGCGGCGCTCCGCGGCGTGTCGCAAACTGTGCCCACCGCCGACCTTTCGGCGCTCACGCTGATTGTGCCCGACACGTTCTTTTTCGACGATTGCGAGCCTGCCGTTGTGGAGGCGGTGGAGGCGGCCATCCAGCGGTTGGAGGCGGCTGGCGCCACGCTCAAACCGATGGCCATGCCCGATGTTGTGACGCTTTCCAAAACGTTGGCAGAGCACGGCACGGTGGTGGCCGCGGAGGCCTATCAGCTCCACGCGGAGCGGGTGGAGGGCCCGGACGTGGAGGAGATTGACGGGCGCATCGTGGCGCGCATTTTGCGCGGGAAGGCGATGTCGGCGAACGACCTTGTGGCAATCCACCAGGCGCGCACGGCGGCCAAGGGCACGCTGGCGGCGGCCATTGGCGAGGCGTTTGTGGTGATGCCGACGGTGGCCCATGTGGCGCCCGCCATCGCGCCGCTCGATGCGGACCCGGACCTTTTTGCAGCCACCAACGTCAAGACGCTGCGCAACACGACGATTGGCAACCTTCTCGACTGGCCGGGGGTGGCGCTGCCGGCGGCGAGCGCCTCGCCGATGCCGGTCAGCCTGCTGGTCTCCGGCATCAGCGGCGGGGACGAGCGGGTGCTCGCCGCCGCGAGGGCCATGGAGATGGTTGTGGCGGGCCGATAGCGCATCGACGCACCTGTTTCAATCAAACAGGTCGACCAGTTGATGCGCCAGATTTCATCGACGAGCGCCTTTTGCCCGATCAGGTTGATCCAACCTGATCGGGCGGCGCTCTAAGTCCCGGGGCGGACGCCGAGGATCATGTAGTTGACGTCGGTGTCCTTGGAGAGGAGCCAGGCATCCTTGAGGGGGTTGTAGAAGACGCCGATCGGCTCTTGGGGGGTGAGGCCATTGTCGCGGAAGGCGGCCTCAAGCTCGCGCGGTTTGACGAGCTTTTCGTATTGGTGGGTGCCCTTGGGCAGCCAGCGCAGCACGTATTCGGCGCCCACAATGGCAAGCGCCCAGGCCTTTGGCGTGCGGTTGATGGTGGCAAACACCGTAAAACCCCCGGGGCGCACCATGGAGCAGCACGCGGCCGTGAAGTTGGGCACGCTTGAGACGTGCTCGACAATTTCCATCGCGAGGACGGCGTCAAACATTTCGCCCTCGGCGGCGAGGGCCTCTGCGGTGGTGGCGCGATAGTCGACCGGGACGCCTGTTTGGGCGGCGTGGCGCTTGGCGACCTCAATGTTGGTGGGGGCCGCGTCCGCACCCACGACGTCAGCACCCATTTTGGCGAGCGGCTCTGAAAGGAGGCCGCCGCCGCAGCCAATGTCGAGAAGCCGCAGGCCCTCCAGGGGGCGCTCGGCTTTCGCGTCGCGGTCAAAGTGTTTGACCAGCTTGTCGCGCAGGAACTGGAGGCGGACCGGGTTGAACTTGTGCAGCGGCTTGAACTTGCCGTTGGGGTTCCACCACTCGGCGGCAAGCTTGTCGAACTTGTCGACCTCGCGGTCGTCGATCGTTGTCGTGTCGGCCACGATGAACACTCCTGTTTGGTGGTCACGTAGGGCTTTTGGCGGAACGGCCAGGGAGTTGTTGTCGCGGGCGATGCGGGCTGATAGCGAGGGGTGCACAAAAATTCCGCGAACGATCCTCCATGCCTCGCCTCGTCATGAAATTCGGCGGCACGTCCGTCGCCGACCTTACGCGCATTCGCCATGCGGCCGAGCACGTTGCCCGGGAAGTGGCGGCCGGCCACGAAGTTGCCGTCGCAGTTTCTGCCATGGCCGGCGAAACCAACCGCCTTGTGGGGCTGTGCCGGGATGCGGCCGCGCTCCACGATGCCCGTGAGTACGACGCGGTCGTCTCCTCAGGCGAGAATGTCACCTCCGGCCTTTTGGCCATCGTGCTCCAGTCGATGGGCGTTGATGCGCGCTCTTGGCAGGGCTGGCAAATCCCGTTTTTGACCGATGGCGCCCATGGCGCGGCGCGCATCACGGGCGTTGAGGGCGGCAATTTGCGCGAGCGGCTGGCCGCCAAGCAGGTGGCGGTGATTGCGGGCTTTCAGGGGCTTTCGCCGCAAAATCGGATCACGACGCTGGGCCGCGGCGGCACGGACACCACCGCAGTGGCGCTCGCCGTCGCGCTGCAGGCGGACCGGTGCGACATCTATACGGATGTGGACGGCGTCTACACCACCGACCCCAGAATTGTGAAAAGCGCCCGGCGGCTCGACGTGGTGAGCCACGAAGAGATGCTCGAAATGGCCTCGCTTGGCGCAAAGGTGCTCCACGTGCGCTCGGTGGAGCTTGCCATGCTTTACGACATGCCGGTGCGCGTGTGCTCCACCTTCACGGATGCTGCGGACACACCCCCCGGCACCCTCATCACAGGCGACACGACCATGGAACAAGAAGCCGTCACCTCCATCGCCTACTCGCGCGATGAGGCGCAGATCACCTTGCGCGATGTGCCGGACGCGCCGGGCGTTGCCTACCGCGTGTTCGGGCCTCTGGCGGACGCGAACCTTAATGTCGACATGATTGTGCAGAACATCTCTGACGATGGGTCGGCCACCGACATCACCTTCACCGTGCCCGAAACCGACTACGATCGGGCCGTCAAAGTGTTAGAGGACGCGCGGGAGGACATTCGCTTCGCAAAACTCGTCGGGAGCCGCGAGGTGGTGAAGGTGTCGGTGATTGGGGTTGGGATGCGCAGCCATGTGGGTGTTGCGGCCGCCGCCTTTCGCGCGCTCGGCGAACGGGGGATCAACATTCGCGCGATCACGACCAGCGAGATCAAGATTTCCGTCCTTATCGATGCTGCGACAACGGAGCTCGCCGTGCGGACGCTTCACGCCGCCTACAAGTTGGACGAGGCGCAAGTCGCTCGCTAGGGTTGCGCCGCCGCGGCGGGTTCTGCCACCAAATCGCCGCTTGTCGTCCCCGGGCGGGGTCGGCTAGCCTGCGTCAGCTTAGCGCAGGTGTGAACCACCAGTATCTTAGGCATGGGAGACCCAAACGTGCCGATGCGCGAGACCCTGGCCGGTCCCCGGCGGCTGATCAAGCAGCTCCACGGCGTGATGGCGGCGCCGCTGGGCGGTCAGGCGCGCCTTGACCGCATTGTGGCAATCATCGCGGGCAACATGGTGGCCGAGGTCTCCTCGCTTTACGTCCTGCGCTCGGACGGCATTCTGGAACTTTACGCCACGCACGGCCTCAACGCGTCGGCGGTGCACAGCGCCGGGCTTCGCATCGGCGAGGGGCTTGTGGGGCGGGTCGCAAAGACGGCGCAGCCCCTCAACATCATCAATCCCAAACAACACCCCGCCTTTGCCTACCTGCCTGAGGTTGGCGAAGACGAGTACAACACCTTTTTGGGCGTGCCCGTGTTGCGCGCGGGCCGTCTGATCGGCGTTCTCACCGTACAAAACGCCGCCCCCCGGCGCTACGACAATGAGGAGGTGGAGGCGCTCCAGACCACCGCCATGGTCATCGCCGAGATTGCCGGCACCGGCGACCTTGATGCCATCCCCCAGATGGCGGCAACGCTGGACATCAAGCGCCAGCTCTTGGTGCCTGGCGTGATGCTGAATGAGGGGGTTGGCCTGGGCCGCGCTGTGCTCCACGAGCCGCGGGTCGTGGTGACCGAGCTTTTGACCGACGATCCGGACCACGAGTTGCAGCGCCTTGAGGCCGCTCTCGACAAGGTGCGCGGCAGCTTGAAGCAGCATCTGGCGCGGCTGGACCTTGGGCACCGCGAAGAATCGCGCGATGTGCTGGAAGCCTTCCTCATGATTGCGCAGGATCGCGGATGGGCGCGCAAAATGGCCGACGTCATCCAGTCGGGCCTCACGGCGGAGGCGGCGGTGGAGCGCGTCCAGTCCGACAATCGCGCGCGGCTGTTGCGTTCCACGGACCGTATGGTGCGCGAGCGGCTCCACGATCTTGATGATCTGGCCAACCGTCTCCTGCGCGAGCTTCAGGGCCGGCACTCCACCGCCATGGCGGACGTCACCGGAGATGCGATCATCGTGGCCCGCTCCATGGGGCCGGCCGAGCTTTTGGACTATGACCGCGCGCGGGTGCGCGGCCTTGTGATGGAGGAAGGGACGCCCGCCTCCCACGTCGTCCTCATTGCACGGGCGCTGGGCATCCCGGTCATCGGCCAGGCGGAGGGTGTGACCTCCATGGTGGAGTCCGGCGAAGCGGTGATTGTGGACGCCGATGGGGGCGATGTGCACATCCGCCCGCCCCTCGACGTTGAGCATGTGTTTGCCGAAAAGGTGCGCTTTCGCGCCCGGCGGCAGGCGCAATATCGCCGGCTGAAGGACCTTCCCGCCGTCTCGCGCGATGGGCGGGAGGTGACGATTTCCATGAACGCGGGGATGCTGGCCGACATGGACGCTGTGGCCGAGTGCGGCGCGGCGGGGATTGGCCTTTTCCGCACAGAAATCCTCTTCATGGTGGCGCCGGCGCTGCCCCGCATTGATGCGCAGGAGGCGCTTTACAAAGAAATTTATCGCGCGGCGGGGGACAAGCCCGTCACCTTCCGCTCCCTCGACATTGGGGGCGACAAGATCCTGCCCTACCAGACCACCCAGGACGAGGAGAACCCGGCCATGGGCTGGCGTGCGCTGCGCCTGGGGCTCGACCGGCCGGGGCTTTTGCGGACGCAAGTGCGCGCCTTGTTGCGGGCGAGCGCGGGGCGGGACCTGTCGCTGATGTTCCCGATGATTTCGTCGGTGCAGGAGTTTAACGCCGCCCGCGCGATCGTTAATCGTGAGCGGCGCTTCTTGCGAAAGCACGGCCATCCGCTGCCCGACAAAACCTCGCTCGGCGCGATGATTGAGGTGCCCGCGCTCCTTTATGAGCTGGAGGAGCTTTTGACGGTGGCCGACTTTGTGTCGGTCGGCTCCAACGACCTTTTTCAGTTCGCGCTGGCGGCCGACCGGTCGAACGTGCGCGTGGCGGGGCGGTTTGACACGCTGAGCCTCTCGTTCCTGCGCATCTTAAAACGCATTGTGGATGCGGCGGACGAGGCGAACGTGCCCATCACCCTTTGCGGGGATGTGGCAAGCCGGCCGCTGGAGGCGATCACCCTTGTGGCGCTCGGCTACCGGCATTTGTCGATGCCGCCGTCGGCGATCGGCCCGGTGAAGGCGGCGATCCGGGCGTGCGATGTGAGCCGGCTGCGCGCCCGTCTTTTGCCGCGGCTTGAGCCGGGGCGCAGCGGCGATGATTTGCGCCATCGCCTGGCCGGCTTTGCCGACGCCAACGACATTCCGGTTTAGCAAGCCCCGCGCAGGCCGTTTGCCCCACCATCCGGGCAGCGTTTGTCCGCGAGTGGAGGCGGTCGTGAAACAGTATGGGTTGCGTGGCGGCATTCTTGGCGCGGCGTTGCTGGGCTTGGGCTTAGGGGTGGCGGCAGAGGCAAGCGCGGTGGGCGCGCCCCCGGACCCCACCGCCCTCATCGATGACGCGTTCGTCGAGGACGTTCGCGCGATGCTGTCCGAAGAGATCGTGATCCGCTCGGTTGAGTTTCAAAACGCGCTTTATGGGCGCATGTCGGGCGCGGAGATCGCGAGCCTTGATCGCACCTGGCGGGCGGAGCGGGAGGCGCGCCGGCAACCGCTGATCACGCGGCGCCTGTCGAGCCCGCTGTCGATTTATCTGTTGCGCATCCAGGCGCAATCGCTGGGGCTATTCACGGAGATTTTCGTCACCGATGCCAACGGTCTCAATGTGGGGCAAAGCGCCGTCACCTCCGACTTTTGGCAGGGCGATGAGGACAAGTTTCAGCTCACTTTTGATGAGGGCGCCGATGCCGTCTTCATCGATGTGGCCGAATGGCATGAGGGGTCGGCCACCTGGCGCGCGCAGTTGAACCTCACCGTAAAAGACCCGGCCACGAACCGGCCCCTGGGTGCGGCAACGTTTGAGGTGAACCTCACCGAACTGTTGCGGCGGGGGCCACAATGATGGGCCTTCACACCATCAAAGGCCGCGTTTTGGCGATTTGTGCGCTGTCGATCATGGCGGTGGTGGCGGCGGCGATTTATGTGACGATCCAGGCCGGCGCGCTGAACACAGCCATCCGCGCCTCGTCGGACGCCACCGCCCTTGCCACCTTGCAGGAGCGCTATGCGGCGACCGTGCGGCGCGCGGAGCTCGACCTCTTGCTTTATATTGCAACCGTGGAGCAAAGCGCGCTGGACGCGCACCAGGCGGCGCTCGCCGAGGCGGCGCGTCAACGGGCCGCCCTCACCGCGGCCGGCGCGACCGGATCCATCGCCGCGGCGCAAGCGGAGATGTTTGGGCTTGTGGACCAGTGGCGGGCGGGCGTGGTTGCCTCAAAGCTTGACCGGCTGGACCGCCCGGAAACGGCGGGACTTGCGCGGTTGGCGCTGTTGTCACCCGATGCGATCGCCCTGCGCGCAGCGCTGACTGACGGGTTTGATCGCTTGCGCACGGCAAAGGCGGACGTTGCCACCGCAGCCGCCGCGCGCCTTTTGGCCACCCGGCAGGCACTCATCATCGGGCTTGCAGTGGTGGGCGTCCTTCTGACGGGCCTCATGATATGGCTCGCAGTCTTTCTGAATGCGGGCGTGGTGCGCGCCATCCTCCAGCTGAAGGACGCCACCGATGGCCTGCGCGCCCGCCGGTGGGACACAAAAGTCGAAGGGGCCAAGCGTCGCGACGAGATTGGCGCGCTGGCGAGCGCCCTTGTGGTGCTGGCCAAGGAGGGCAAGCGGGCCGACGCCTTCCAGGCCGAGCGGGAGAAGGACGAGGCCGCCCGGCGGGAGGCCGCCGCGCAGGTGGAGACCGCCATCACCCGCTTCCACGGCGAGGTGGGCACGCTGATGGCCGACCTCAACGATGCCGGCGGGAACCTCTCCGGCATGGCAACGCAGCTGGGCGATATGGCGGGCACCAGCCAAACCTTCACCAAAAGCGTGCGCGATGCGGCCGAGGCGACGGGCGCGAACGTTGAAAGCCTGGTGGCGGCGGTGGAGGAGCTGTCGGCCTCCGTGCGCGAAATTTCGAGCCAGTTGCAGGCCGTTTCCACCCGCACCGCCTCCACCACCCAGTCGGCCACCGCGGCGATCGGCAAGGTGACGGGGCTGAAGGCACGCTCTGAAAAGATCCACGAGGTGATCGGGCTCATCAATGGGATTGCCGGGCAGATCAACCTTTTGGCGCTGAACGCCACCATTGAGAGCGCGCGGGCGGGGGAAGCGGGCAAGGGCTTTGCGGTCGTCGCCCAGCAGGTGAAGCAGCTCGCCGATCGAACCGCCAAGGCCACCGACGAGATCACCAAGGTGATTGGCGAGGTGACCACCGACATCAACGCGGTGGTGGGCGTGATTGAGACCATTGGCGGGGCGATCACCGAGGTGAACGAGAGCACGGCCGCCGTTGCCGCCGCCGTGGAAGAGCAGAGCGCGGCCCTGGACGACATCAACGCCAGCGTCACCGATGTGTCGCGCCAATCGGGCCTTGTGACCGACAATGTGTCGGGCATGGAGACGAAGGTGGGTGAGGCGAAGCGCGCCGCGGACGATGTGAACGCCCTGTCGGGCACGCTGTTGTCATCCACCGGCGCGATGGGGGCGGCCATTGAAACGTTCATCGCCAAGGTCGCCAACGACCGGGGGACCCGCGCCGCTTAGAGGAGCAGCCGGGGCAGGATGGCGGTGAGGCCCGGGAGGGCGAGGAGCACCGCAATGAGGGCAATGTGCGCCAAAAGGTAGGGCGCAACGCCCGCAAAGAGCGTGGGCAAGGCAATCTCGGGCAGCTGGGATCGTATGACAAAAATGTTCATGCCGATGGGTGGGGTGATGAGCCCCATCTCGGCCACCACCACCACAAGGATGCCGAACCACACCGGATCATAGCCAAGGCTCACCACCAGAGGCAGGAAGACGGGGACGGTGATCAAGATCATCGACACCGTCTCCAGGATGCAGCCGAGGAGAATGTAGGCGAGGATGATGATGAGGATGACCGTCAACGCCGGAAGGCCGGCGGCGCCCACAATCTCGGTGAGCGTGGTGGGAAGGCGCGTGAGGGCGATGAAGCGGGCAAACATCAGCGCGCCCAAAAACACGAAGAAGAGCGCCGCCGATGTGATCACCGCCTCGCGAAGGGCCGTTGCGATCCCGGACAGCGTGATGGTGCGCGTGAGGACGGCGAGCGCCAGAGTGGAGAACGCGCCCACCGCCGCGCCCTCTGTGGGGGAAAACCAGCCAAGATAAATCCCGCCGATGGAGAGCGCGAAGACGGTGAGGAGCTTCCATGTGGAGGCAAGCGCCTTCAGCGGCGCGCGGGCGCCGGTGTCCAGTGGGGGGGCGACGCCCGGCCGGCGGGCCATCACCTTGACGACGAGAATGGCGAACGCGGTGAGAAGAAGGCCGGGGATCAGCGCGGCGGCGAAAAGTTCAGGCACGCTCTGTTCGGCGAGCAGCGCGTAGATGACGAGGATGACGGACGGGGGGATCAGGATGCCGAGCGTGCCGCCCGCGGCGACGGTGCCGGCGGCAAAGCCGTCGCGGTAGCCGGCCGCGCGCATTTGGGGGACGGAGACGCGCGTCATGGTGGCGGCGGTGGCGATGGAAGAGCCGGAGATGGCGCCGAACATTGCGCACGCGCCGATGGTGGCGCTCGCAAGGCTCCCCCGCGCGTTGGGGCGGGCAAGGCTGCGGGCGGCATCATAAAGCTCGCGCGACATGCCGGACGCGGCGGCCACCGTGCCCATCAAGACGAACAGCGGGACGACGGAGAACGAGTAGCCGCGGATCATCTCGCCCGGCAGCGCGCCCACCACGAGGAGCGCGCGGTCGACCCCATCAAGCCCCGCATAGCCGATGAAACCGGCGAGCATCAGGGCAAGCGCGATGGGAAGGCGCAGCGCCACGACGACGAAGAGGATGCCAAGGACCGAAAGGCCCCAGAGCGCCGGGCTCACCGGTGGGCCCCAGAGAGGAGCCGCAGGAGCGCGGCGACGGTGCCGAACGCAAAGCCCGCCAAGATGAACGCCCAATAGGCCGTGTGGGGGATCCCAAGGTCGACGGTGGTGTCGCCCCAGTCGATGGCGTCCAGGAGCTCGCGGGTGGTGAGCCAGGCGAGGGCGGCGAAGATCAAAAGGCTTGCCGCGGACGCGAGGGCGGCAATGGCGGCGGCGGCGCGGGGCATGGCGGTGTCCACAAGGTCGACCACGATGTGGGCGCCGGCAAAGCTTGCCGCGGCGATGCCCAAAAAAGTGGCGGCAACCATGGAAATCTCCACGATTTCAACGACGCCCTGGAGCGGGGCGCCGAAGAGATGGCGGCCGATCACGTCCACCACCGTGGCCCCCATCATGACGAGGAGGGCAACGCTCGCAATCGCGATGAGCGGCGCGGCGAGGAGCCGCGAGAGGCGCGCCACGGGGTTAGCGGTGTGTGTCCGCCAATTCCAGCATCAGCGCGCGGGCGTTCGCGGCGGCCTCGCCCCGCTCTTCGATGAGGCGGGCGCCCACGGTGTCCGCCGCGGCCTGGAAGGCGGCCATCGCCGCTTCGTCCGGCACGACGATGGTGGCGCCGCCGGCTTCGAGCGCCGCTTTTCCAGGGGCGTTCAGGCTGTCCCACAGGGCGCCGATCTCGTCGGACACATCGGTGATGCTGGCGTCGAAGGTTGCTTTCAGATCGTCGGGGATGGAGGCGTAGGCGTCCTCATTCATGATGAGGCCAAAGCTTGTGACGTAGCCGTTGAACTCGGTCACATGGTCGACGAGGCCGCCGAGCTTGAAGGCGATGCCGGCGCCGCCATAGTCAATCACCACGCCGTCGATGACATTCTTCTGCAGGTTTTCCGCAATTTGCGTGGGCGGCAGGCCGATGCTCGCGGCGCCCATTTCATCGAGGAACGCCTTTGCGGTGGCGGATGGGAAGCGGATGCGAAGGCCCTCAAGGTCGGCGGGGGTGGCGACCGCTTTGCCGGCGGTGTGAATTTGCGCCGGCTGGTGGGTGAAGAGGTAAAGCACCTTCACACCGCGATGTTCTGGGTCGAGGACGGCGCGCATTTGGGGGTCGTTCAGGATGCGCGTGCCGTGGACGGCGCTGTCGACAGTGAAGGGGATGTCGATGAGCCCCGTCAGCGGGAAGCGGTTGGACGTGGCGCCATGGAGGATCCAGCCAATGTCGACAATGCCGCGGCGGGTCATATCGTAATATTCGGGCACCGGGCCGAGCTGCGCGCCGGGGAACACGTCGATGGTGATGCGGCCATCGGTCTCGGCCTTCAGGCCATCGGCCCAGCTTTGCAGGTATTTCGCCATGGGGTGGGGGGCGGGCAGGAAGTGGCCGAGCTTGAGCGTCACACTGTCCTGCGCGGCGGCCTGGGTGAGCGCGGCAAGGCAGACGGTGAGCGCCAGGGCAAGCGATCGCATGGGCGTTCCTCAGATTGTGTTCGTTTCTGGTTGGCGTAAGTGTCGCGGCGGAGGCGATCCGTAAAGCCCAAAGATGACGTTGGGCCGCGCTGCGCTAGGTGTGCGGCAAACAAGGGAGGATTTTTCATGGATCAGCCGACATTTGCCATCAAAGGAATGCACCACTTTGCGTGGCGCTGCCGGGACGCGGAAGAAACGCGCCACTTTTACGAGGATCTTCTGGGTCTGCCCCTCGCGCACGTTCTGTACAACGACAAGGTGCCCTCCACCGGCGAGCCAAACCCGCACGTGCACATCTTCTTTCAGATGGGCGATGGCTCGTTTATGGCGTTTTTCGACCTTGGCGACGGGGTGAAGGCCGAGCCCTCACCCAACACGCCCGCATGGGTGAACCACATTGCGCTCGAGGTGCCGGATGAGGACGCGCTCGCCGATGCAAAGGCGCGGCTTGAGGCGGCGGGTTTTGATGTGGTGGGCGTGACGGACCACCACTTTATTCATTCGATCTATGTGTTTGACCCCAACGGCATCCGCGTGGAACTCACCACCAAGGTGATTGAGGATGCCGAGTTGGCGAAGGCGGCGGACCACGCGCACGCCGCGCTCGACAAGTGGACGGCGCAAAAAGTATCGCGCGCGGGCTGATTGATGGGGCGGGAACTTGTGATGGTCGACGTCAAACCGTCGGCCACGATGGAAAGCCAATCGGGCCTCAACCAAAAATGGCCAAAGGTGTATGGCGCGCTGAACGCCCCCGCCGGCGCCAAGACGGCGGCCATTATTTGCCATCCGACGTCGAACTTTTTGAACCACTATCTGATCGACCCGCTGGCCGAGCGCGGCATTGCGGCAATGGGGTTTAACACGCGCTACGCCGGCAACGATGTTTCACTGTTGATGGAACGGGCGATCGAAGACCTTGGCGCGGGTGTGAAATACTTGCGCGAGCGGTTTGAGCGGGTCATCTTGATCGGGAATTCGGGCGGGGCCTCGCTCGCCGCGCTCTACCAGGCGGAGGCGGAGGGGCTCACCATCGACACGCTGGTGGATGGGCGGCCGATTGCGCTTTCGCCGGATGATTTGCCGCCGGCGGACGCGATTTTTCTGTGTGCGGCGCACCCTGGCCGGGCGCGCACTTTTGGCGATTGGCTGGACCCTGCGCTGATTGATGAGCGGGATCCGCTGTCGGTGAACCCGTCGCTCGACATTTATGGCGGGCGTCACACGCCGCCCTTTTCGGCGGACTTTTTGGACGATTTTCGCGCCGGGCAGGCGGTGCGGCGGGCGCGGCTTGAGCGGTGGGTGGAGGCGCGGCTGTCGCTCTTGCGCGCCCAGCCCGGGCCCCAGGACGAAGCGTTCGTGATCTATCGCACCCACGCCGATCCGCGCTTTCTGGACCTTTCCATCGACACCAACGACCGCGTGGCGGGGAGCCTTTGGGGCGTGCCCCATGAGGTGAACACGGCGGCCAACGCGCTGGCGCGGTTCACCACGCTGACCGCGTTTCAGTCCCAATGGTCAAGCCGGTCGCGGGCAGACGGGCCGGCGTGTTTGGCGCGCACCAGCGTCCCGGTGACACTGTTTGACTACACGGCCGACCAGTCGGTGTTTCCCTCCTCCAACGCTGCGTGGTGTGAGGCGGCGGCGGGGCGTGCGGCGGGGGGCGCGGCAGATGTCGTGACCGTTCGCGGCGGCGACCACTACCTTGCCGGCCGGCCCGACCTTGTGGCCGACGTGGCGCAAGAAATCGCGGCGCGGGCCTGAAGCGCCGGGCCGTCTATCCCATTGTTTGTGGTGGGGTTCGGCGGTTCGCGTGTGCGCGGCGGCAGTGATGCTTTTTTGTGCGATCACTGCCAGAAACTTGAACAGTTGGAAAAGGGGGGTGACGCGGCTCTTTGGCGATGACACTCTGCTGTCCCGATCGCGCGTGCGCCGACGGCAGGGGAGCGGTCACGCCGTTGTCCTGCGATCTGTCGGTGAGGGGCGCGATCTTCACGATAAAAAACGCCCCGTCATCAGGGGCTTGGGAACGACAGACGGAGGAACCATGGGTCTGATCAACAAACTGGCAACGGCCGCGTCCGTTGCGGCGCTGTCCCTCGGCTTGGCGACGGCGGCGAGCGCGCAAACCACAAGTCTTCGAATTCAAACGCACTTTTCGCCCGAGACGTTGTCAGGCCAGATGGCGGCTGAGTTTGTGGAAGACATCACCGCAATGTCGAACGGGGACATCCAGATTGAGATGTTTTACGCGTCTTCGGTGGTGAAGTCGGCCGAAACCTTTGACGCTGCCGCCACGGGCATTCTTGACTGTGATATGACAGGCGGCGCCTATCAGACCGGCAAGAACCCGGCATTCCAATTCGCCGGCGACCTGAACGGCGGCTACGCCAATCCCTACCAGCAATACGCGTGGCTCCTCCACGGCGGCGGTTATGATGCGCTGAACGAGCTTTATAATGCGCACAACATGGAGTTCATCGGCTGGTGGATCCCGGGGCCTGAGTCGCTGTCGTCGACGTCGCCCATCTCCGGCACAGATGATTTGAAGGACTGGAAGTTCCGCTCGCCGCCGGGCATCATCACGATGATCTTCCAAAACCTTGGCGCGTCGCCCATCGTGATGGACTTTAACGAGATTTTTACCGCGCTTGAGACCGGCATCATCGATGGTGCGGATGCGGCAAACCTCACCAACAACATCGGCCTTGGGCTTTATGACATTGCCCGGCACACGAACTACCCGGGCTTCCACTCCATGCCGGCCGATCACCTTGCCTGCCGCAAGGATGTTTGGGATTCCATGCCCGACCACCACAAGGCGATCCTGAAGGTGGGCATGCAGGCGCTGGGCCTCAAAAACACCACCATCAACGAGGTCAAGAACGCGGAAAACTCGGTGCGGTTGGCGGAAGAAGGTCTCAACATGTACGAGTGGTCGCCGGAAGAACTGCGCAAGTATCGCTCGGCGGTTCAGTCGGCCTGGGTGGACTTTGCAACGACGCCTGAATCGAAAGCGCTGTTGAACAGCCACCTCGACTTCCTGCGCGGCATCGGCGCGATGGAATAGGGCGGAGGCCGCCCATCACGGGGCGAGGCTGCTCGCGCCTCGCCCTCCCCTCCCCACGTACGCCGCAGCGGGCTAACCGCAGCCTCGCCGGCGCCGGACGGTCCTGCGCCTTGGACGGCGCGGCACGGAGCGACCATGACCGCGAAAACCGGGACAGTGTTTGAATGGGTGTGGCCAACTTCATTTGTGGTCGCGGCCGGTTGGACCATCTGGCATCTGCCTGCCTATGTCCTTGATTTCGCGCCCCATTCGAACCCATCACAATTCGACCAGGTGAGCGCGATCCACGCCCGAAAGGACGTGACCCCTGACCTTCCGGGCCTTTTCGGCGGTTTTGCGGACCCCATCGATTGGCTGGCGCTCGTGCTCTTGCCCGTGTTCGTCTTTCTCGGCATTCGCACGGTGCGCGTCGCATCGATGGAGTTGCAGGACTTTCACCGGGTGGACAAGTTCTCGATCTTCATCGGTCGCGCGACGATGATCCTCATCTTGGGCATGACGCTCATCATGCTCTACGAAGTGTTTTTGCGTTATGTCGTCGAGGCACCAACACTGTGGGCGAACGAGCTGACACTGTGGACGGCCGGCTTTGTCTTCCTGTGTTCTGGGCTTTATGCGATGCAGCAGCGCTCGCACATCCGCATTTTCTTGCTTTACGACGTTGTGCCCCGGCCCATCCAGCGCCTGTTTGACACGATTTGGACAGCGCTGATCGTGATCTTCGCTTTCTTTCTGGTCTTTGGCAGCTACCAGCAGGTATTTGAAGTCAAGTTCTATCGCTGGGAAATGTTTGGCACGGCCTTTGACCCGCCGATCCCCGCCACAATCCAGCCGATGATTTTGATCATCGCGGTGCTGATCTCGCTTCAAGCGGTCTCAAATCTGATCTGCGACTGGAACGCGGCGCCGACAACGCACAGCGCTGCCGATGATGTTGACGAAAGCGAGTTGAAAGCCATCAGCCGCACGCTTGAGGACAAGTGATGGATATCGGAACAATCACGGTCGTCCTCGTCCTCGGCCTCGTCATTCTCCTCGCGATCGGAATGCCGCTCGGCTTTGCGTCGGCCTTCCTCGCCCTCCTCGTCATGGTGATGAAGTTTGAGCCCACCCTGTTGTGGGATCCGCTCAGCTTTGGTGAAGGACTTTTGACCGGCCGACCAGGCACCGGGCCGCTCTACATATTAACGCAAAAGATATTCGATCTGATGACCGAGTATGTTTTGATCTCGGTGCCCCTCTTCATCTTCATGGCGGCACTTTTGGAGCGGTCAGGCATTGCCAAGCAGATGTATGACAGCTTGGACTTTTGGCTAAGCCGCACCCGCGGCGGCATCGCGATCGTCACGTCCATCATGGCGGTGATCATGGCCGCCATGTCAGGCATCATCGGCGGTGAGGTTGTGCTCCTCGGGTTGATTGCGCTGCCGCAAATGCTGCGCCTTGGCTACAATCAAAACCTTGCCATCGGTACCATCTGCGCCTCCGGCTCTTTGGGCACGATGATCCCGCCCTCCATCGTCCTCATCATCTATGGCTTGATCACCGAAACCTCGATCAAATCGCTGTTCACAGGCGCCTTTATTCCAGGTTTCATGCTCGCGTCGTTCATCATCCTCTACATCATCATCCGAACACAACTGAACCCCAGCCTCGCCCCCCTGCCCGAGCCGCGACCGGATGACCCCGAGGGCGCCGAGAAGGTCAAAATGTTCGGCGGCTTCCTCTCCATCCTGCTCGCCGGGTTTGCGACCATTTTGCTTCTCCGCGCAGGGTTTTTCACCGTCACTGGCCAAAACACGGTCGTTGAAAACACCGACCCGATCTTCCTCGGGATGACCTATCACCTGCCCTATCTGGGCGGTGCGCTCGCCATCGGGCTTGGGCTGATTGTCTTTGTGTTCGGGCGGCATCGCGCGGCGGAGGGCTGGCGGCACGGCAAAGGGCTTGTGGCGCCCACGGTCGTCATCGGCGTCGTGATGGGCTCCATCTATGGGGGCATTTCGGGGATCACCGAGGCGGCCGGCATGGGTGCGCTCGCCGTCTTCATCATCGCCCTTCTGCGCGGCAAGGCCAACGTTGCGCTGGTGTGGGATGCACTCATGAGAACGCTGCGCTCCACTGGCACGATTATTTGGGTCACCATCGGCGCGGCCGCCCTTGCCGGCGCCTATACGCTTGCTGGCGGGCCCAACTACATCGCAAACCTTATTGTGGGGAGCGATATGCCAACGATGGTCGTGCTCCTCACCATGATGGTCATCCTGTTGTTCATGGGGGCGTTCATGGACTGGGTCGGCATTGTGTTGCTGATCATCCCCGTCTTCCTGCCCATCGTCCAGCGGCTCCCGATTGAAGAGATCGGCCTCTTCGGGCAGCTGGAGCCGCGCTATGTGGCGGTGTGGTTCGGCGTGCTCTTCTGCATGAACATGCAAGTGAGCTTCCTGTCGCCACCGTTCGGCCCCGCCGCGTTCTACTTAAAATCCGTCGCACCGCCGCACATCTCGCTCACCGACATCTTTAGAGGCTTTTTGCCGTTTATTTGCATTCAACTGCTCGCCTTGTCGGTGATGCTGATCTGGCCGCCAATCGTCGAACTGCTGTTACCTTAGGGGAGAGTGAGATGCTGTCACCCAACGAGATCGAACAGTTTGAGTGCCAGGGGTTCCTGGTCGTCAACGACCTCATCGATGAGGCCCAGCTCGCCGCAATCCGCGGCGAGTACGCGGCCCGCTTGGACACACTTTATGACGCATGGGCCGCGTCCGGCCTGGTGGTGCCTGCGCCGAGCGGCCAGTCGTTTTGGGACAAGCTCAGCCAATGCACCGGCCAGTCGTTCGACTGGTACCAGCCGCTCGACATCAGCCTGCCCCACCATGGGATCGCGCATGACACGCCGATGCACATTGGCCCGGCCGTGTTTGATCTGGTGGTGAGCCCCAAAATTCTTGATGTGGTGGAACAGCTCATCGGGCCGGAGATCACCTCCAACCCCATCCAGCACGTGCGCATCAAGCCGCCGGCGCGCGCGGTGCCGGCGGCGGAAACCCGCGCGCACATCACCACCACCGACTGGCACCAAGACATGGGCGTCACCATGGAGGAGGCGGACCACACCAAGATGGTGACCGTTTGGCTCGCGATGACCGATGCGACGGTGGAAAACGGCTGCCTCCAGATTTACCCCGGCCGGCGGGGGGCGCTGCTCCCCCACTGCACGAAGGCGCAGGTGGGGATTGCGGAGGGGTTTTTGCCCACCGGCGACCCGCTCCCGACCCCTGTGCGCGCCGGCGGGGCGGTCATTTTGAGCCCGTTCACGCCGCACGCCTCGCTCCCCAACCGGTCGGACGGGTTCCGCTGGTCGTTCGACCTTCGCTACAACGTGACCGGACAGCCCACCGGCCGCGGCCAGTTCCCCGATTTTGTGGCGCGCTCGCGGGAAAACCCGGCCACCGAACTTCGGGATTGGCGCGCCTGGCGGGGGATGTGGGAGGCGGCGCGGGCGCACCTTTCCGCAGTGCCCCCCATCGCGCAGCACCGCTGGGCGAGTGACGCGCCCCATTGCGCCTGACAAGGCGGGGGGTGTGATGCGCGCAGGGGTCATCGGGCTGGGGGACATGGGGTCCGGCCTTGCCAAAAACCTGATTGCGGCCGGCTTTGAGACCACTGGCTTCGACCTTGACGACGCGCGGATGGAGGCTTTTGTCGCCATGGGCGGGGCGCGGGCGACAAGCGTGGCGGAGGTCGGGGCCAACGCTGATGCGGCGTTCGTGATGGTCATGAATGGGGACCAGGCGAAGGCCGTCATCCTGGGCAAAGACGGGCTTGCCGCGCATCTGGCGCCCGGCGGCACGGTGATCTTGAGCGCGACGATCCGGCCGCAGGAGGCGGTGAGCCTTGCCGCCGCGATGGAAGGCACGGGGCGGCATCTTGTGGACAGCCCCGTGTCGGGTGGCTTCCCCGGCGCGCAGGCGGGCACGCTCACGATGATGGCGGCCGGCGATCCGGCCGCCCTCTCCCACGTGCGGCCGGTGATGGAGGCGGTGTCGTCCACCATCCACCACGTGGGGGCAGCGCCCGGGATGGGGCAGACGGTGAAGGCGTGCCTCCAGAGCCTCATCGGGTCCATCTTCTCTGCGACCTTTGAGGCGGCGGCGCTCGCTGCCAAAGCCGGCGTGCCGGGCGAGACGCTTTACAACGTCTTTGCAACCTCCGGCGCCGGGTGCGGCTGCACCAACACCGCGCTCCAAAACATCATCGATCGAAGGTTTGAGAACACCGGCTCCGGCATTGGCACCATGCACAAAGACCTCACGATTTCGCTGGGCCTTGCGCAAGATCTTGAGGTCCCGATGCATATGGCAGCCGCTGCCATGCAACTCTTCGCGGCCGGGAAGGCAAAGTTTCCGGATGGGGACAATTGGGCCTGCGCCCGGGTGATTGAAGAGATCATCGGCGCAGAGCTTCACCGTTGAGGGAATGGCGATGAAGCTTGGCGTCATCTGTGATGGGATCAGCCGTGACCTTTGGCACGCCGTCACCGTCATGGATGAATTCGGGCTAGACTATGCCGAGCTGCAGTTTGTCGGGGACACGGAGGTGGGCGACCATTCGGCGGCAGACATCAAAGCGATGGACACGCTGCTGCGCGATCGGGGCAAGCCGGTCTCTTGCCTGTCGCGGCACATATTTGCCGGCCTCACCACCGAGGATGCCCCCGGTGATGCGCGCCACACCCGGCACATGGATGCGCTAAAACGCGTGATCGACATGGCCCATGTGGTGGGCAGCCCGCTTGTGCGCATCATGACCAACAAGAAGGAGCAGATCCTTTTTGGCAAGAATGGGGCGGAGCGGTGGAACGTTGCCCACGGCGCGTGGGACAAGACCCTTGCCCTCATCGCCCCGGCCTGTGACGTGGCGCGCGCCGCCGGCCTCACCCTTGTGGTCGAGACCGGCAACGGCACGATGGTGAACTCCAATTGGACCGCGCGCCGGCTGATTGATGACCTTGGCGCCAAGGATGTTCTCAAGATTTTGTGGGACCCGGCCAACAATTGTTGGTGCCACGAAGAGGCATTTCCGCGAGGCTACAACACCGCACGGGGTGGATACTTGGGCCACATTCACATCAAGGATGTTGTGGTGGACACACCCGCCGCAACGCTTGAGGTTCGCCCACTCGGCGAGGGGCAGCTTGGCGACCAGTTTGCCCCCATCGCCGCCGCCCTCCGCGCCGATGGCTACGCGGGCGTGGTGAGCTTTGAGAGCGTCTATCACCCCGGCAATGGCGACTTTGAGGCGGGGTTTCGGTTGTGTATCGAGCGCTTTAAGGCGCTGTTTTCATAAGTGTCTTTGCCGCGAATTGCCGTTGTCGGCGCGGGATTGATTGGCCGCAAACACGCAAACCTGCTGGCCGCCGCTGGGCAACTCGCCGCGCTGGTGGACCCGGATCCGGCCGTTGCCACAATTGCCGAGAGCCTCGGCGCGCCGTGGTTTGCCGACCTTGAGCGCGGCCTTTCGGGGGTGGACGGGGCCATCATCGCAACGCCGAACCCGCTTCACGCTGCGCATGGTCGGGCGTGTGTGGCGCGGGGTGTGCCCATCCTTATCGAAAAGCCGATCACTGACCGCGTGGAGAGCGCACGGGCGCTGGTCAGCGCGGCGGCGGCGGCCGGCACCCCGATCCTGGTGGGGCATCACCGCCGGCACAACCCTCTGGTGGCGCGGGCGAAGGCGGCCATCCATGATGGGCTGCTTGGCGCGATCACGGTGGTGAACGCGCATTTCTGGCTCCACAAGCCTGACGAATACTTTGCAAGCGCGTGGCGGCGGTCGCCGGGGGCTGGGCCGATCTTCCTCAACCTCATCCACGACATTGATCTTCTGCGCCACCTTTGCGGCGAGATTGTCGAGGTGAGCGCGCGCCAATCCTCCGCCCGCCGGGGTTTTGGGGTGGAGGACACGGCCGTGATCCTCCTCACCTTTGACAACGGCGCGCTGGGGACGGTGAGCCTTTCCGACACGGTCGTTGCGCCGTGGAGCTGGGAGTTTGCGAGCGGCGAGAACCCCGCCTACCCAAAAACCGATGTGTCCGCGATCCAGATTGCCGGGACGATGGGTGCGCTCTCCCTCCCCGACCTTGCGCTCTGGTCGCAGCCGGAGGGGCGCAGCTGGTGGAAGCCGATTGCGCGCGAAACGCTGGCGCATACGCCGGCCGATCCGTTGGCCCGGCAGATTGCGCACTTTAATGCGGTGATTGGGGGCGCGGCGCCGCTGGTGTCGGGGCGCGACGGGGCGCACACGCTTGCCGTCGTGGAGGCCATCAAGCAATCGGCCGAGCGCGGGCGGGCCGTTTCGCCCGAAACGCTTTGATCGCTACATGGCGCGCCAGTCGCCCGCCGCCTCAAAGGCGCCGGCGGCCCGGTAGATGGTGCTTTCATCATAGCGCTTGCCGATCAGCATGAGGCCGACCGGCAGCCCGTCTGACATGCCGCATGGGATCGACATGGCCGGATGGCCGGTGACATCGAACGGCGCCGTGTTGCGCAGCATCTCGAACGAGCGCTGGCACCAGGTTGCAAGGTCCACCGAATGATCGGGGATGGGCGTCGCCTTCATGGCTGTGGTGGGCATCAACAGAAGATCGTAGGACGCCAAGACCTTGTTGTACTCTTCGCGCAGTTTTCGCGACAGATTTTGCGCCTTCGCATAATAGTGGCCGCGATGGTGTTTTAGGTAATACTGCCCCACAAACATCGTGATTTTGAGTGTGTCGCTGAGTTCGTCGGCGCGGCTGCGCCAATTGGCGTGGTAGTCGAGCAGCGAGGTGGTGTACATGCCCTCCCAGCCGGTGCCCATGCCGTTGCCGTGCATCATCTGGTTGGTGGCGCCCTCGGACGCAATTGGCGTCCAGATCGGGAGGCCGTGGAGGTGCCACGGGACGGAAATTTCATCCACCGAGGCGCCCATGCGGGCAAAGAGTTCGGCGCCGGCGCGCACCTTTGCGTCCACATCCGGCTCGCTCTCGGCAAGCCCAAAACCCTCTTTCACGACGCCGATCTTGAGGCCGGAGACGCCGCGGGTGACGGCGGCGGTGTAGCGGTCGGTCTCGACATTGTACTGGCGGGGGTCGAGCCCGTCTTCGCCGGCGAGGACTTCCAGCATCAGCGCGTTGTCGATCACGTTGGCAGTCATGGGGCCGGTGTGGTCGATCGTCGCCTCGATGGGCATGACGCCGGTGTAGGGCACAAGGCCGTGGGTGGGCTTCATGCCATAAATGCCGCACCAGCTGGCGGGCATGCGGATAGAGCCGCCCTGGTCGCCGCCGATGGACATGTCCACGTCGCCGTTCGCCACCAGCGCCGCGGAGCCGGAGGATGAGCCGCCCGCCGAATAGCCACGCTTGTGGGGGTTGTGGCAGGGGCCGGTGGCGTTGGTGTGGGAGCCGCCGGAGAAACAAAAATACTCGCAGTGGGCCTTGCCTGTGATGGTCGCCCCCGCATCCAAAAGGCGGGTGACGATGGTGGCGTCCACATCGGGGGTGTAGCCGCGAAGGGTCGCCGCGCCGTTCATCATGGGGACGCCGGCGAGGCACACATTGTCCTTCACCGCCACCGTGCGGCCCTGGAGCGGACCACGGGGGGCGCCGCGCACCTCTGTTTTAACGTACCAGGCGTTGAGGGGATTTTCCTCCTCGCTGGGCCGGTGGCCGGACGTGCGCGGGTAAATCACCGGCGGAAGATAGTCCGGCATGGAATCCACAATGTCGTAGGCGTCGAGCGAGCCTTTCATAGAATCCAAGAACTCTTGGATCCTGGCATCGGACATGTGCATGCCAAGCTCTTCGACAATGTCTTTGAGCTGGGCGAAGGTGGGGCGCTGCACAGTCATGGTCGCGATCCTGTCGCTGAGGGAGACCTTCGCGGCCTTCATGGTGATGGTGCCGGCGGGCGGGGCGCCCGAACCGCTGAAGACGGGCTTGGCCTTGGCCGCCGCGCCGCCGCCAAAACCGGTGAACTCGTCAATCAGCGCGGGGTTGGCGGCGTCCGACCCTGCGATCTCGCCGGTGATCGTGCCCTTTTGGATGAGGAGCACGCGGTCGGAAAGTTCGGTGATGAAATCAAGGCTTTGCTCGACCAAGACGATGGCAATGCCCCGCCGGCGGTTCAGCTCTTTCAAGAGGGCAATGATCTCGTCGATGATCGAGGGTTGGATGCCCTCGGTGGGTTCGTCCAGCAGGATGAGGTCCGGCTCTGAGATGAGACAGCGGGCGAGCGCCAGGAGTTGCTGTTCGCCGCCCGACAGCGCGCCCCCGTCCCGGTCGAGCAGGCGCTCGATCCGTGGGAACTCGATGAGGATATTGCGCACCGCATCCTCTTCGTCCGCGCCGTGGGCGGCGACGCCCATGCGAAGATTGTCCCGCACGGAAAGGTTGGGGAAGATGCCGCGGCCTTGGGGGACGTAGCCAAGGCCGTATTGTGCGCGCTCGCCAGGGCGCATGTCGGTAACGTCAACGCCGCCATAGGTCACCGCGCCGCCGGTGGCGGGGACGAGGCCCATCAGCGTCTTCATGAGGGTGGATTTCCCCATGCCGTTGTGGCCAAGGACGCCGACAATTTCGCCATCGTTGACGGTGATGTCGATGCCGTGGAGCACGGGCACACGGCCATAGCCGGCGGTGAGGCCGCGGACTTCCAGAAGGGCCGTCATGCGCGGTGCCCGAGGTAAACTTCGCGGGCGCGGGGGTCGGCGGAGATGGCATCCATGGTGTCATCCATCAGGATGCTGCCTTCGTGAAACAGGGTCACCTGTTTGGAAATCATGCGGATGAACTGCATGTCGTGCTCGACGACAATCATGGCCGCGGTCTCGTTGATTTCCTTGATGAGATCGGCGGTGCGCGCGGTCTCTTCGTGGGTCATGCCGGCGGCGGGCTCATCCAGGAGGACGAGCCAGGGGTCTGCGGCGACCACCATGCCAAGCTCCACCCATTGGCGTTGGCCGTGGGCAAGGCTCCCAACAAGTTTTGCCGCAATGTCGCCAAGCTGCAGCCGCTCAATGGTTTGTGCGGTGAGGGCGGCGGCGCGTTTGGCGGTGTGCCAGCGGCGGGCGGAGATCCAGATGTTTTCCCGCGCCGTGAGCCCGTCAAACACGTTCGGGACTTGGGTTTTGATGCCGACGCCGAGGCGGGCCACCGCATGGGGCTCGCGGCCGGCGACGTGCACATCGCGGATCACGACATCGCCCGCGGTGGGGGTGAGCTGGCCGGTGAGGCATTTGAAGAAGGTCGATTTGCCCGCGCCGTTGGGGCCGATCAGGCAGCGCAATTCATTGTCCCAGAGCGAGAAGTCCACGTGGTCCACCGCGCGGACGCCGCCGAAGTGCATGGAAAGGTTGCGCGTTTCCAGGACCACATCGCCGCGCCTCATGCCCCCTCCCCCCGAGCGCCGGCGCGGGGCCTTCGCATGCGCACCCGCCGCTCCCGCGCGCGGTCGGTGCGGGCGCTGCGCCGGGCAGTCAGCCAGTTGAGCACCGTCGGGACGATGCCTTGGGGCACCAGGAGCACGAAGGCGATCAAAATGACGCCAAGCACAAGGTTGGTGTTGATGAGCTGTTGGGTGCCGAGCGACGCGGTCAGATAGTAAAGGCCGAAGGTGGCAAGGATCGGGCCCACCAACGTGCCCCGCCCGCCGACAATCACCCAAATAATCGTGAGGGCGGCTTGGCTGAGGCTAAAGATATCGGGCGTCACGCGCGTCACGCCGACGCTGAAGAAGATGCCGCCCAGCGCTGCAATGCCCGCGCCGATGGTGAAGATGCCGAGCTTATAGGCGCGCGTGTCATAGGCGAGGAGTTCGGCGCGGGTTTCATTCTCGCGGATGGCCACGCACACGCGGCCAAAATGGGTGCGGACGAGCCAACCACAGAAGACGTAGGCGAGGATGAGCGCGGCCATGGCAACGTAAAAGGTTTGCTCGGGGAAGAGCATCGCCGCACCGTCACCCGGGATGTTGAGGGGCGCGGCACCCGTGCCGTTAAAACCGCCGAGGAGGGCGTTGCCGATCTTGTATTCAGGCCCGGATGTGCGGCGCAGGAGCGAATAAAGGATGAGCGTGACGGTGAGCGTGATGACGGCCAAGTAAACATCGGAGACACGACCGTAGAAGATGAAGTAGCCGAGCATGGCGGCGAAGATGGCGGCGACTGCAATGCCGACGAAGATTGCGCCGGTGGAGCCGCCGATGTTGGCGGCGGCGATGGCGTACGCATAGGCGCCGATGCCGAAGAAGGCGGTTTGGCCAAAACAGAGGATGCCGCCATAGCCCCAAACGAGGGCAAGGCTGAGCGCCAGGATGGCAAGGCCAATCACCTGGGTGAGCGTCAAGATCGTGACGAAGTTGAGGATGCTGGGTGCAATCAGCGTGAAGAGCGCGGCGAGCGCTGCGATAAAAAGGGTCCCACGGAAGTCGCCGGCAATCTTCATTATTGGCTCTTCTTGAAGAACCGGCCGGTGATGCCGGTCGGCATGAGCCGCAGGAGGATGATCGCCGCCAGAAGCAGCGCCACCTCGCCCATGGTGGGCCCGGTGACGAACGAGATGAACCCGTTGAGCCCGCCCAGAAGGATTGAGGCAGACGTGGTGCCGGCAAGGATCGCCGCGCCGCCAGAGATGACGGTGATGAACGCCTTTGCGATGTAGATGGAGCCGATGGTGGGCAAGACGCCGGTGATCGGCGCAAGAAGCCCGCCCGCAAGGCCGGAGACGGCGGCGCCCAGCCCAAAGGTGATCATGTAAATCTTTGAGGTCGAGACGCCGAGGGCGGCGGCCATGTCCGCGTTTTGCATGGTGCCGCGGGCAACGAGGCCGAGCGTTGTGAATTTTAGCACCAGGTAGACGGCGACGAGGAGCGCGATGGTGACGCCGATCAAGAACAGCTCGTAGCCGGAGGAGGTGTAGTCGCCGATGGTGACGACGCCGAGCGGGGGCGAGATGGTGGTGGTGGTGGACGCGCCGAAGATGGAAGTGATGAGGCCAATGAAGAGGAGTGAGAGGCCCCACGTGGCCAGAAGCGTGTCGATCATCCGCCCGTAAAGCCAGCGGATGAGGAGGCGCTCGACGATGACGCCGATGATGCCCACCACGAGAGGGGCGAGCACCAGCATCGCGAACCAAAGGTTCACGCCGTTGTTGGTTGCCACCACCACGGTGTATCCGCCCAGCATCAAGAATTCGCCGTGGGCAAGGTTGATGACGCGCATCATGCCAAAGATGATCGCAAGGCCGAGGCTGATGAGCGCAAGATTTGCGATCACATAGACGATCTGCAACCCGAGCGAGAGGACGAGGTCCATTTCGGTCCCTTCAAGGCGGCCGGTGGTCGGCCCGCAAGGGTTTGCGGGCCGAGGTCGTTAGATGTCGATGCCCGCAGCCGCGAGCCCATTCTCAAACTTGAAGGTGGCTTGGTTCGGATCGGCCACAAGATCACACACGAGGAGGGTGTCCGCCGGCGGCTGCGCCTCGTAACTCTCGATGATGTTGAAGCTTTGATCTTTGAGCTCGGCGAGATAAACATTCTGTAGGGCGTGGTTTGTCTTCGGCTCAACTTCCACGCGGCCGGACGGGCCGTCGAAGCCGATCCCCGTGCGGAGCGCCTCGATGACCGCCATGCGCTCAGCGGTGCCGGCCGCCTTCACCCCTTCGGCCCAAAGGTATGCCGCCTCGTAGGAGCGGGCGGCAAGCTCGTTGAGCGCCGGCGCGTCGGCCCCCATGCGGTCCTTGAATCGCTTCACGAAGGCGGCGTTCGCCTCGCTGGGGATCTCTTCAAAGTAGGAGTAGGCGCAGATCATGCCGTCGCCCTCCTCCGCGGAGATGAGCTTGTGCTCGTTGCCGACGCCGAACGTTGTGGAGGCGATGGGGACGTTCTTGTTCATGCCCGCCGCCGCGTATTGGCGATAGAACGAGACGTGCGCCCCGCCCACCAACGCCGACATCACCATGTCAGGATTGGCGGCCTGGATCTTTTTGATGGTCGGGCCAAAGTTGGTGACATCGAGGGGGAAGAATTCGGTTTCCACCGTCTCACCGCCATTGTCCTTCACGTACTTTTGGACCCACTGGGCGGTGATTTGCCCGTAGTTATAGTCGGCGGCAACAATATAAACCTTCTTGCCCCACTTGTTCATCGTGTAGGGGACAAGCTTTTCAACTGTTTGCGCCGGGGTGGACCCGGTGCAGAAGGTGTTAAGATCGCAGACGCCGCCTTCGTACAACGTGTTGTAGAAGTAGAGCGTGCGGAAGCGGTTAAACGTCGGGCGGATCGCCTCGCGGCTGGCGGAGGTGATGCCGGCGTGGACGGTGTCGGCCCGGTCGCCCGCGGCCGCCTGGGTGGCAAACTGGGTGTAAAACTGGATCGTCGACTGCGGGTCGTAGATGGTGAGGTCGATCTCGCGGCCGAGGAGACCACCGGCGGCGTTTATCTCGTCGATGGCCATGCGCGTGGTGTCGACCATGGGCCGGCCATAAATGTCGAGCCCGCCGGACTGATCGAGGATTGAGACGAACTTGATGGGATCCGCCGCAAGGCCATGGCGGGCATAAAGGGGCGCGGCCAGTGTTGCGGCTGAGGCTGCGCCCAAAAATTGTCTGCGGTTCAACGCCATTGTTGTCTCCTTGGCCGCTGACGGATCGTCAGTCGTTTTTGTCCGGTGTTTCAGTGTCGTCAGCGGCAGGGGGTCGGTCCTGCAGCGGCTCGGTGATGCCTTTGACGCCATCTGCGATATTGAGGCCAACCTCTTCGCCAAGCTTTTTGACCGCCGGAAGCTGGAGCGCGAGCCCCAACACGCCGTCCACCACCTGGTTGACGCCATTGCCGCCCGCGCCTGCACCGCCGCCAGACCCGCCGCCAATCCCGGTGATGTGGTTGACGCGGATCGACTGGATTTTTTCCGTCGGCTTCATCAGCCCCTCGACCACGGTGGGAAGGGCCCGCAATCGCGCCTCGTCGAGCTTCAGTCGCATCAACGCCTCGCTCTGGGCGTTTTCGGCGGCGACGAGCGCCGCGGTCCCCTCCGCCTGTGCCAAAAGCTCGGACTTTGAGGCGGCCGCGCGCTCAAGCTTTGCCTTCGCCTCCGCCTCGGCCATCGCGACCACTGTGCCCGCTTCTGAGGCAACGCGGGTGTCGTCCACCTCCGCCTGCTCCTTGGCGCGGATGAGGGCAAGGGTGCGGTCGCGCTCGGCAGCTGCCTTTTCGCGCGCGGTGCGGACCTCTTCGTCGGCCTCCGCCTCCTCGGCCTCGGCGGCCTTTGCACGGGCCTCGGCCTGCGCCTCCTCGATCTTCTTGGCCGCCAGCGCCACGGCCTTGTCGTATCTTACGGTTTCGACGCTGAGCTCGCTCTCCACCTTTTCGCGCGTGAGGTCGCGATCCTTCGCGATCTCGGTCATGCGCACTTCGCGCTCGCGCTCAATTCGGGCGGCATCGCGGCGCTTTTCGGCCGCGGCCTGCTCCTCGGCCACATCGGCCATGCTTTTGGCCCGGGCGGTCTCGATCGCCCGTTGCTGCGCGATCGTCGCCTCTTCCTCCTCCTGGCCGATGGTCAACTTGCGCTTTGTGGCGTCAAGCTGGCTCTGGCGCACGGCCACTTCCGCGTCCGCCTCAATGGCGGCGCGCTCTTTCTTGTTGACGGAGATGATCTCGCTGAGGCGCCGCATGCCGAGCGCGTTGAAGGCGTTGTTCTCATCAAGGGCGTGGAACGGGGTTTGGTCGAGCCGCGTGATGGAGACGCTCTCCAAGACAAGCCCGTTGAGTTTGAGGTTTGGCGCCAGAATTGCGCTCACGGCGGCGCTGTATTCGCCGCGATTGTCTTGCAGACCATCCATGGTGTAGCCGGCTGCGACGGAGAGCATGGAATCCACAAGCTTGCCCTCCAGCGTTTCGGCAAGCTCTGAGGAGCGGAAGGACTTTCCGCCCAGCGCCTGTGCGGCGGTGGAGACGCCCTCGGGCGTTGCATCGACCCGAACGTAAAACTCCGCGCCGATGTCGACGCGGAGCCTGTCGAGGGTGATGATCGATTTCGGGCCGAGTCGTTCGATTTCGAGGCGCGAGGTCTTCATGTTGACCTCCGACACCTTGTGGAGGAACGGCAGCGCGATGCAGCCCCCTTCGGTGACGACGCGCTGGCCGCCGGCGCCTGTGCGCACCAGCGCCACCTCGCGGGTGGCCTTGCGGTAATACTTGTTGAGGAACCAAATGATCAGCAGCGCGAGGACGATCGCGACGATGAGGAAGGTTATCAGCCAAGCCATAGCGGACCTCAAAAGTGCACGTTGGCGCACCTGGCCAATCCGTACCCGCGACCAGCGAACCTCTTGAGGCCCCAGCAAACGAGACACGATCGACGGGTGTCAACGTGTTTGTTTCGCTGTGGTGCAACTGCCGTACCAACGGCGCGATGATGAAAGGGGGGGGGGTGGGTGGTACGCCGGCTCGGACTCGAACCGAGGACCGTTCGATTAAAAGTCGAATGCTCTACCAGCTGAGCTACCGGCGCCCACGAGCGACTAGTTAGCCCGCACGGGGCGCTTGCACAAGCCGCGCGCGCGCCTGTGCCGCAAGGCGGGGCGCCTGTGGAGATTAATCAACCGTTAACCACACCAGCGCAGCCTCTCCCAAACGGCCGAAACGAGCCGAAACACGAGGCAAACCGATGGCTTATCCCCTCCCCGTCCCGTGCGACGGGCCGGCGACACCGGTCCGCGCCGCAGTGGTCGCGCGCGCTCAAGCGGCCGCACGCCAGGGCCCTGTGCCCCTTCCTGAGCGCACCCAAACCCTTCTTCTGACCGATGGCCGCACCGCGGAACCGCGGAGCACGGCCCTGCGCCCGGTGCACACCGCCGGCGCGCCCCCGCCCACCAACCCCTGCGAGACGGGGCTGTTGCTGCGTGATCTCCGCCGGTTTTGGATGAGTGCGACCTTTAAGAAGGGCGCCCACACGCTGGTTTTGGCGCAGCTGCGGCTCTCGCGGTTGCCGGGCGCTGAGGGGCCGGAGGCGGCGCACCAGTTGGCGCGGACGGCCCGCGCGCTGCAGGAGGCGCTCAGGGATGTGGGCGCGGTTTATGCGCTGTCGGACCACGGGTTTGCGGTGCTTGGCAAAGGGGTGAGCCTTCGCAAGGGCGAGCGCGTGGCAAAGGCCATGATGGGCGCCATCGATGGTCGGGCGGGGAAAGCGCCTGTGCCGCAGATTTTTTCAGCTGGGCTTGCCGCGCTCCACCGGGATGATGATCCGGTGGCGATCCTCGCCCTTGCCAACCGCTGCCTCACACTGGCGCGCGAGTCCCATGGCTCGGCCATCGTGTGTGAGACGGACAACCGCATCCGCACCGGCACGTTCGGGGCAGAGGCGGCCGCGGCGGCCTCCTAAGGGGGCCGCTGGGGGTTAGCGGTCCACCTCGCCAAACACGATGTCGAGGGAGCCGAGGATGGCCGCAACGTCGGCCAACATGTGCCCCTCGCACATGGTGTCCATCGCTTGAAGGTGGGCAAAGCCGGGCGCTTTGATCTTGCAGCGGTACGGTTTGTTGGTGCCGTCGGCGACGAGGAAGACACCGAATTCGCCCTTTGGTGCCTCGACGGCGACGTAAACCTCGCCCTCGGGCACATGAAACCCTTCGGTGTAGAGCTTAAAGTGGTGGATGAGCGCTTCCATGGAGCGCTTCATCTCTCCGCGCGAGGGCGGGGCGACTTTGCCGTCGAGGGTGTGGACGGGGCCGCCGGTCACGCGCAGCTTGTCGATCGCCTGGCGCATTATGTGGACGGACTGGCGCATCTCTTCCATGCGGATGAGGTAGCGGTCGTAGCAGTCGCCGTTCTTGCCGATGGGGATCTTGAAGTCGAACTCGTTGTAGCACTCGTAGGGCTGGTTGCGGCGAAGGTCCCAGGGGGCGCCTGAGCCGCGCACCATCACGCCCGAAAAGCCCCATGCCCAGCACTCGTCGAGGGTGACGACGCCGATGTCGACGTTGCGCTGCTTAAAAATGCGGTTTTCGGTGATGAGATTGTCGAGATCGTCGACCACTTTGAGGAAGGGGTCGCAAAACGCCTCGATGTCGTCGATGAGGCCAGCGGGCAGGTCTTGGTGGACGCCGCCAACGCGAAAATAGTTGGCGTGGAGACGGGCGCCGCACGCGCGCTCATAAAACATCATCAGCTTTTCGCGCTCCTCAAAGCCCCAAAGGGGCGGCGTGAGGGCGCCAACGTCGAGCGCTTGTGTGGTGATGTTGAGAAGGTGCGACAAAAGCCGGCCAATCTCGCAGTAGAGGACGCGGATGAGCTGGGCGCGTTTGGGAATGTCGATCCCAAGGAGCTTTTCGGCCGCGAGGGCGAACGCGTGCTCCTGGTTCATGGGGGAGACGTAGTCCAGCCGGTCAAAGTAGGGGACGGCTTGGAGATAGGTCTTGTGCTCGATCAGCTTTTCGGTGCCGCGGTGGAGGAGGCCGATGTGCGGGTCCACGCGGGTGACGATCTCGCCATCAAGCTCAAGCACCAGGCGCAAAACGCCGTGGGCGGCGGGGTGTTGGGGCCCAAAGTTGATGTTGAAATTGCGGACTTGGCGCTCGGTGGGCGCGGTTTCGGGGGTGATTTGCTGTTGCATCAGTTTCCTCCCGCGAACAACGCCTGGATATCGGCGCCCGTCATGCGCGTGGTCTCGCCTGCGAAGCGATAGCAATCGGGCTGTTCGTCCACAAAAATCTCGGTCGTGAGCGCGCCCTCGGGCGGATTGTCGATGGCGAAGGCATTGATGGAGATGTGCCCGCCGCCTTCAAGGCGCCAGAAAAGGTTGGTGCCGCAGTGTTTGCAGAACTCGCGGTGCGCCCACTCTGAGGACTTGAACCGGCTGATCGCCTCTTCGCCCTGCACTGTCAGGATGTGCGCGCCATAGGCCATGAAGGGGCCGGCGGTGAGGCGGCGGCAGTGGCTGCAATGGCAGGCGTCGAGCCGCGGTTCGATGGCCGCCTCGAAGGTGACTTTGCCGCAAAGGCACCGGCCTTTGACCGAAACGCTCTCGCTCATGTGTTGGCCTTCTCGTCACCGGGGAGAACGTAGTCGGTGCCCTCCCAGGGGGAGAGGAAGTCAAAGTCGCGGAACTGTTGGGCAAGTTTTACCGGCTCGTAGACGACGCGCTTGGCTTCATCGTCGTAGCGCACCTCGACGAAGCCGGTGAGCGGAAAATCTTTGCGCAAGGGGTGCCCGTCAAAGCCGTAGTCGGTGAGGAGGCGGCGAAGGTCGGGGTGGGTTGAGAAGATGACGCCGTAAAGGTCGTAGGCCTCACGCTCATACCAGTCCGCGGCGGGGAAGAGGCTGGTGAGCGAGGGGACGGGCGTGCGCTCATCCACCTGGAGCTTTAAGCGGATGCGAAGGTTCTGGACCGGCGAGAGGAGATGGTAGACCACCTCGAACCGCTCGGGCCGGGAGGGGTAGTCGACAGCGCAAATGTCAACGAGGTTGACGAAGGCGGCGCGCGGATCGTCCCGCAGGAAGCGCACAACGTCGAGCAGGTGTTCGCGCGAGAGGGTGATGGTGAGCTGGTCGAACGCGATGGTGTGGGCGAGCACCGCCTCGCCGTGTTCGGTGGCGATGGTATCGGCAAGCTCGGTCAGCGCGTCGCGATCTTCGACGAAAATGTGGCTCATGGTCAGCGCTCGATGGTGCCGGTGCGGCGGATTTTGCGCTGCAGGAGGAGGACGCCGTAAAGCAGCGCCTCGGCGGTGGGTGGGCAGCCGGGGACGTAGATGTCCACCGGGACGATGCGGTCACACCCGCGCACCACCGCATAGCTATAGTGGTAGTAGCCGCCGCCGTTGGCGCAGGAGCCCATGGAGATGACGTAGCGCGGTTCTGGCATCTGGTCGTAGACCTTGCGCAGCGCCGGGGCCATTTTGTTGGTGAGGGTGCCGGCCACAATCATCACGTCCGACTGGCGGGGCGACGCGCGGGGCGCAAAGCCGAAGCGCTCCGCATCGTAGCGCGGCATCGACATTTGCATCATTTCGACCGCGCAGCAGGCAAGGCCAAACGTCATCCACATGAGCGAGCCCGTGCGCGCCCATTGGATGAGCGCCTCGGAGGAAGTGACGAGGAAGCCCTTGTCGGTGAGTTCGCCGTTCAGTTCGCGAAAGAAGGCGTCATCGGGCGCGTTGTGCGGGTCTTTGAGGGCGAAGGCGCCGCCCTTGCCGCGCTCATCCAGGAGTGGGGTGTCTTTCAGTTCCATTCCAGCGCGCCCTTTCTCCACTCATAAACAAAGCCGATGGTCAGCACTGTGAGGAACACCATCACAGAGCCAAAGCCGAACCAGCCGATGGCATCGAACGACAAGATCCAGGGGAAGAGGAACGCAATTTCCAGGTCGAAGATGATGAAGAGAATGGCGACCAGGTAAAAGCGCACGTCAAATTTCATGCGCGCATCGTCAAACGCGTTGAAGCCGCACTCGTAGGCCGACAGCTTTTCGGAGTCGGGCTTTTTGTATGCGATGATGAACGGCGCGACGAGGAGGCCCAGCCCCAACACCATCGCAACGCCCATGAATATGATCACGGGCAGGTAGCTTGCCAAAAGCGCTTCCATCGATGTCCCCCAGCGCGCAGCTCGGTGCCGCGCACATTCGAAATAGACGCTTTCCGGTGTGCCGGAAACCGCCGATTGGCGCAACCGAACGCCGCGGATGGTCTGGCGCAATGGTGGAGGGTGCGAATGGCAGTTTCCCGGCCGTGGGCGGCGGGACGATGGCGCGAGTGACGGGGCTCGAACCCGCGACCTCCGGCGTGACAGGCCGGCACTCTAACCAACTGAGCTACACCCGCGCACCCGCGACAAGCGTCGGGGTCGCCGAGAAATACGGCGTGGGCCATGGGGTGTCAAGCGCGATCGCATCCTGGGGCTGGCGGTGGGCTCACCGCGCCCCCATATCGACGCGACGCAGGTATTGCGATGTTATTTTGAGCGCGACCATTGGATTAAAGCAAAGGCAAATACGCCATGTACTTGGAAGATGTTGTCGTCAAAAGTGGCGATACGGTGTCAGGGTTGGCAAAAGAGTATGGCTACAAGGGTGGTGAATGGACCAAAGTTTGGGATCATGCTGAAAACGCCAAGCTGAAGACCAAACGCGGGCGCCCCGAGAAGATCCAGCCCGGCGATACACTGCAAATCCCCATCCCGTGGAAGGTGAAAACCACCACGATGACGTTTGTGAATGCAAGCTCGCGCGTGCGCTTCGAGGCGATCCGCACCGGCGAGCGGGGCACGCAGATCCGCTGGGCCCAAACCGTTGACCGCCACAACCAAGCTTTTGGGAACGCACCCTACGGCCAGCCCCGCGAGGTGGTGGACCCCGGCTCCCCGCCCGATGACAACGAGCCGTTTTATTTTACTGACACCGAGATCGCCTCTGTGCCCGGCCGGCGCACCAAGTTCAGCGACACGCCCTTCCGCACCGCGCCGGCCGCACCGACAGGGGTTGCGCTGATCGACTGGGCGCGCACCGAGCTTGGCACCGCCGTTGGAACCACAAAGTGGCGGGCGCTCCTTTCCATCGCCATTGTGACCGACAAGCGCGTCACGGTGATCGACACCCAGGCCTGGGGGTTCGACAAGGCCCCCACCGGCACCGTCACCAAGGTGCCCGCGCGCAAGGCCACAGCGACCGAAATGGCCGATCACCTCAAAATTCTGAAAGGCGGGTTTGGGCTGAAAGACGTGCCAGGCTCCATGGCAACCTTTGCGTCCATGGGGTGGACCTTTCGCCTTGAGCCCTCGCCGTGACGCCATCGCGCCGCGCGCTTTGTTTTGGCCTCACCCTTTTTCCCTTCGCCCCGGAGGCGCTGTTTGCTATGCCCGATCAACCGACCGCCATTGCCATTGCCCACCTTGGCCCTGAGGACAAACCCCTGCCGCCGCTGATCCTGGCGGACGGGGCGGACGTGGCCGCCTTTACCGATCCGCCCTTTGGCGGCGGGGACGCGCCGGTCACCGCGGCGCTGGGTGCGGAGGCGCTTTCAGCGCTTGGCCGCCGCCTTGCGGACGCAGTACCGGCCGATGCGGCGGTGCTTGCGGTTGGCGTTTTGTCGGGAGGCGTTGTCACGCGCACCGACCTTGATCGGCCGGATGCCCAGCCCTTTGCCCTTGCCCTGCGCCGCGCGGCGGAGGGGACGGCGGCCAAATCGCCCGTGGATCTTTGGGTGTTTCGCACCAACCTTGGCGGGCGCTGACGGGAACCCGCGCCCGCACGCCGGCGCCCGATCAGCCGATCACGCTGGCGCTGCCCGCGCAACAATCAGCGGTCCGCGCGCCATTGCGCCTTTGCAAAGCCTGCGGGCGGTCGGCTAAGGAGGCGGCCCGGGGCGGTTAGCTCAGCTGGTTAGAGCGTCTGGTTTACACCCAGTAGGTCGGGAGTTCGAATCTCTCACCGCCCACCAAGGCCCCGTTCACCTTGCGGGCGATCATGGGTTGCCTTGCCCCTTTTTGGCCCGGTTTTCCGGGTGGGGAAACCTTGCCTCGGCCCAGGTCGCCGCTGTATTCGTCGGGTCATGGTTGCCGTTGACACCTCGCGGGCGGAAGGAACGCCCTCCGACTACCTGCGCCTGGCGCGGTTCGACCATGCGACGAAGCATGTCTTCATCATCCCGGGGATCTTTTTGGCCGTGCTCCTGCGGCCGGATGTGGCACGCTTCGACGCGCTGGTCCTTGTTTTGGGATTTGCGTCCGCGGTGGCGGTGGCGTCCGCCAACTACGTGATCAACGAGTGGCTCGACCGCGAGTTTGACGCCCACCATCCCGACAAGTGCCAGCGCGCCGCCGTGCAACGCACGATGCGCCCCGTGCCGGTCTACATGCTCTATTTCACACTCCTTGTGGTGGGGCTCGGCCTTGCTTGGCTCGTCAATCCGCCCTTTTTCGTGGTGAGCGCGCTCTTCGCGGTGGCCGGCATTGTCTACAATGTGCGCCCCTTCCGCACCAAAGACCGCGCCATTGTCGACGTGGTGTCGGAAAGTTTTAACAACGCCATCCGCCTCACCCTCGGTTGGCTGATGATCGATGCCACCTCGATCCCCCCGTCCAGCCTGTTGGCGGCCTTTTGGGCCGGCGGCGCGTTTTTGATGAATTCCAAACGCCTTGCCGAATACCGCGACATTGTGGCCGCCGTCGGCGCCGAGCGGCTGGCGCTCTACCGCCGCTCCTTCCGCTATTATGACGAGGCGCGCCTCCACGTGGCAAACCTTGTCTACGCGCTTGTCACGTCCTTTGCGCTAGCGGTGTTCCTCATCAAATACCGTTTGGAATATGTGCTGGCCGTGCCACCGCTGATTGCCCTTTTCGCGGCCTACTACGCGCTGGCGCTGCAACCGGATTCGGTGGCGCGCAAACCCGAGCGCCTCTTCCGCTCCCGCCGCATCATGGGCCTTGCCGGGTTCACCTGCCTCCTCTTTGCGGTGTTGACCTTTGTTGACGTGCCCCCGCTCAGCCGGCTGGCGGAGGAACAATTCATCATCGTTGCGCCCCCTTCGTGAGCCCCCTTTTTCGCCGTTATGGCCTGGTGGTGTTCGATCTGGATGGCACGCTCTACCACCAAGCGCCGGTGCGCCGCGCCATGGTCCGCGTCCTCCTGATCGACGCGCTCAAGCGCCGCTCGACCCGCGTCATCGGCTGCCTGCGCGCCTACCGGGCCGCGCGGGAAGAGGGCTCGGGCGCGCTCGATGATGCGGCCCTGCGTGCCGCGGCCGCGGCCGAGGCGGGGCTTTCGGTGGGCGAGGCAGACGCGCTCATCACCGCGTTCATGCACCAACGGCCCCTCCCCCACTTGGCCCGGGCGCGGGTCGCCGGCACTGCCGCCCTCTTCCAGGCACTCCACGACGCTGGCGTCCCCCTCGCCGTCTGGTCCGACTATCCGGTGCCCGAAAAGCTTGCAGCGCTCGGCCTTTCCGCCGACGCGATGGTGAGCGCCGAGGACCCCGCCATCCTTGCCCAAAAGCCTGACCCGGCCGGCCTCCTCCACCTGATGGCCCGGTTCGACACGGCGCCGTCCGACACGCTCTTGATTGGCGACCGGCTCGACCGGGACGGCGCGGCCTCACAGCGCGCCGGGGCCGCCTTTGTCCACCGCACCGATGCGCGCCGGCGCTCTCCCGCCGCGATTGCCGATTTCACCGACCCGCGCCTTCACGCGCTCACCGCGGCCAGAGCGTGACGCCCCGGGACCGCGCCGCCGCGCGCCCCGCAACGACGCTCGTTCGCTTCTGGCGCTATGTGCTGGTCGGCGGTGCGGCGGCCATCGTCGACCTTGGCGGTTTTGTGGGTCTTGATGCGCTTGGCGCCCCTGTCCCAGCCGCTGCCGCCATGAGCTTCTTGATCGCAATGGCCGTGAACTACGCGCTTTCCATCGCATTTGCCTTTGGCGCGCAGGCGGGGCTTCGCAGTTTCGCGCTTTTTGCCGCGTTTGCCGCCATCGGCTTTTCCATCAACGTTGGCGTCACCGCAGGTCTTGCCCTCCTTGCCGGACTGTGGCCGCCGCTCGCAAAGCTCCTTGGCATCGCCGTTGCCTTCACGTTTAACTTTACGGCCAACCACATCATCGTCTTTCCTCAGCCGGGCGGGGCAGGCCCGAGGCGTCGGTAAAGCGTCCAATACCGCCCCTCGGACACCGGGGCGTACCGCTCCGCCAGGCGCGGGCCATAAACCTCCTCAAGCACGATCGCGCTCGGCTCCCCCTTCTCTAAAATCACGAAGGTTGCATCCTGGAACACCACGTCCGGGTCGGGCGGGGCAGCGCGGCTGAACGATCGCCCCTCGTGGAACCAGATGGGCGCGCCACGCAAGGGTCGCCCAAACTCGGCCGCAAACGGGTTGCTGAAGGTGAGCGCCAAAACGCCATCGTCCGGCCCGACGGCATCGCCCAACAGCGCCCGCCCTTCGACAATTTTTGCAATCTGGTGGCAGTTCCCCTCCTTGCACCGCGTCAAGTCCGGCGGCAGCCGCCGGTCGGGAAACGCGCGCGGATCCACCACCAGCCCCGCAAACGGCGTCCCGGCGAGCGGCACCGGCGGGTAAAGCCGCGTTCCAACCGCCTGCGCGGCCACCGCGCCCACGTCCACCACCGCAACGCGCACGGCAATCAGCGCCGCCACCGCCACCAAAACCGGCCGCTGCACGGACGCTGCCCCCCGCGTCCACTCCACCACCAAAAGGAGCATGATGAAGTAAGTGACCGCTTCGCTGGAGTAGTGGTTCTGAAAAAGGCCCAGAAGGCCAGCCACCACCAGCCCCGCCAGCAAGAGCATCAGCCGCCAACGCTGCAAGAGGGCGGCGACCGGCCTCCGGTCCGTCGAGAGAAGCACCAAAAACGTGGCCGCCAACGCAAAGTAGACGCCCGCCTCCCCCGCCATTCGCAACACTTTTAAGAAACGTCGCGGGCCCGTGCTTGCCTCCGCAATCGCCATCAGATCGGCAAGATGGGGCCCCAGCGGCACCACGAAGACTTGGACCGCCACCAGGCTGAGGCCAAGCGAACCCAGCGCCACCGCCCCCACAATCAGCGACCGCGGCCGCACAACCGCGCATCCCACAATCAGCGCGACCGCCACCGCACCATAGGACGCCTTTAAAAGGAGGAGCCCGGCCGCCACCACCCCAACCAGCCCCGCCCGCAAAAGCTCCACCGGTGAAGGTCGCGCCAAAGGCGGGAGGGTCAAAAAGAGCGCGATCGGCAAAAGAAGCGCCCAGCCGTACCGGTTGTACGGCGTGATGGCGCTGGCGGCCGACCACGCGAAGGGCAGCGTGATCTCGCGCAACGAAAGCGCCGTCGCCGTCACAATCAGGACCGACGCCGCCACGGTGAGCAAAGATGCGCGCCCCACCAAGAAAACCAGCGTGAGCGCGCCCGCCCCCACCGCGACCAAGAGGTTTGCGGTCACCAAACGCGCCACTGTCGGCGGTCCAAACTCCAGCGCCGCCGCAAGGATCGCCGCATAGGCCGGGCCGATGGGGCTCATATAGTCCACCGACGGAACAAGGCCGTCCGCCGATCGCGCCGCCTGGTCCAGGAACATGTAAATGTCGTTGAGACCGTAGCTTGCGTCGATGTAAACGCCGTCGGTCGCAAGAGCGGCGAGGATGCCAACCCCGCTCAACGCGAAGAAGCCCACCGCAAGGGTCTCCTCCACGGACCGCTTGAGGGCCAAAATGGCAATCGCCATGGCAGGCGCGGCAACGCCCACGATGAGATAGGTCATCGCCATGATCATCGACGCCCCTCCCCCGTGGCCTGGTCACGCCGGGCCGATCCCCAGCGCCAATAAACAACCGTAGGCCGGCCGCAACACCACAGGGTTGCAGCAATGGCACGCCCCCTCGCCAATGGGGCCCATGTGCACATCTTCGCGCCGGATTGACCGGCGCGCGCGGGCGGTTCAGAACGCGCGGGGATCGACCGCGGGGCGCCGTCCACGGCTCTGTGCGGGGCACAATGGGGGACGCGGGGCAACCATGCGCCTGACGAATTACTTTTTGCCAACGCTTCGCGAGACGCCCAAAGAGGCTGAGATTGTGTCGCACCGGCTGATGCTGCGGGCGGGGATGATCAAGCAGCAGGCGGCAGGGATCTATTCGTGGCTTCCCCTTGGGTTGCGGGTGCTTGGGCGGATTGAGGCGATCGTGCGTGAGGAGCAAAACCGCGCCGGCGCGCATGAAGTTTTGATGCCGACCATCCAGCCCATGGATCTTTGGAGCGAATCGGGCCGCGCCGACGCCTACGGCCCAGAAATGCTGCGCATTCGCGACCGGCACGATCGCTCGCTCCTCTATGGCCCGACCAACGAGGAGATGATCACCGACATCTTCCGCACCCATGTCAAAAGTTATCGGGCGCTGCCGCTCAATCTTTACCACATCCAGTGGAAGTTCCGTGATGAAGTTCGCCCCCGTTTCGGCGTCATGCGCGGCCGCGAATTCTTGATGAAGGACGCGTACTCCTTCGATGTGGACGCCGACAAAGCCCGCGCCGCCTATCATCGCATGTTCGTCGCCTATCTGCGGACGTTTGAGAGGCTTGGCTTGACCGCGATCCCCATGCGCGCCGACACCGGCCCCATTGGCGGCGACCTCAGCCACGAGTTCATCATCCTCGCCGACACGGGCGAGAGCGCCGTCTTTTGCGACAACGCGCTCCTTAACACCCCCGTCCCGTCCGCCGACACCGACTTTTCCGCCGACCTTTCGCCAATTATCGATGCATGGACGGCCCACTACGCGGCGACCGACGAGAAGCACGATCCGGCCGCCTTCGCGCGCCTGCCCGCCGAGCGCCAGGTGTCGGCCCGCGGCATCGAAGTGGGCCACATCTTCTACTTCGGCGAAAAATACTCCGCGCCGCTCGGCGCCCTGGTCGCCGGCCCGGATGGAGAAGAGCGCCCGGTCCACATGGGGTCCTACGGGATCGGCGTGTCGAGGCTCGTCGGCGCGGTGATCGAGGCGTCTCATGACGATGACGGCATCATTTGGCCAGACAGTATCGCCCCGTTCGACGTCGGCCTCATCAACCTGAAACCCGGCGACGATGCGACCGATCGGCTCGCCCAATCCCTGGAAACCGCGCTCACCAATGCTGGCCTTGAAACGCTGCACGACGACACCGACCAGCGCGCCGGCGCAAAGTTCGCGACCATGGATCTCATTGGCCTTCCCTGGCAGGTGACCGTTGGCCCGCGGGGCGCCAAGGACGGCACCGTTGACCTCAAGCACCGCGCCACCGGCGAAAAACAGTCGCTGAGCGTCGCGGACGCCATCGCCCGGCTTGCCCCATGAAGCCGTTCGGCGCCCTCGAATGGCTGGTCGCGTGGCGCTACCTGCGCTCCCGACGCCGCGAAGCGTTTGTCTCGGTCATCACCACCTTGTCGCTCGTCGGCATCACCCTCGGCGTTGCAACCCTCATCATCGTCATGGCGGTGATGAACGGCTTTCGCGCCGAACTCTTCAACAAAATTCTCGGCGTCAGCGGCCACGTCCTCATCCAACCCATGGAGCGCCCCCTCACCGATTTTCGGGATGTCGCCAACCGGATCGCAAAGGCAGAGGGCGTCCGAATGGCCGTCCCATTCGTCGAAGGCCAAGCCCTCGTCTCGGGGGCCATCTCGTCCTCCGGCGCCTTGGTGCGCGGCGTCGCGCCAGAAGACTTCGCGCGCCTCACGTTCGTCTCCGAACGCCTCATCCTCGGCGACCCGGCCGAGTTCGGCGCCCCCAAGACGATCATCGTCGGCTCGCGTCTTGCGCGCAGTCTTGGCGTTACGCTCGGCGACACGCTCCAGCTCATCAACCCAGACGGGCCCGCCACCCCCTTCGGCGTCACCCCCCGTATCGATACATTCGCGATCGCCGGCGTTTTCGAAATCGGCATGAGCGAATACGACGCCTCCTTCATCTACATGCCGCTCGACGCTGCCCAGGCCTATTTTAAACAAAGCGGCACCGTGACGGCCATTGAGGTCTTCATCGACGATCCCGACGCCGTCGAAAACGCGCGTCTCACCATCCAAGCCGCGGCCGAGCGCCCCGTTTTTCTTGTCGACTGGCGCCAACGCAACGCGACATTCTTCTCAGCACTCGTCGTCGAGCGGAACGTGATGTTCATCATCTTAACGCTCATCATACTCGTCGCCGCACTCAATATTATCTCTGGAATGATCATGTTGGTGAAAGAGAAAGGGCGCGACATCGCAATATTGCGCACAATCGGCGCCTCCCGCGGCACGATCCTGCGCATCTTTCTCATCGCCGGCCTCTCAATTGGCACAATTGGAACATTCCTCGGGTTCGTGTTTGGAACTCTGATCGCCCTCAATATTGAGTCAATCCGCCAGTTCATCTCCTCACTCCTTGAAGTTGAGCTCTTCTCCCCTGAACTCTACTTCCTGTCCCGCATGCCCGCAGACATGGACTCCAGCGAAACCGCAACGGTCGTCCTCATGGGCCTCGTCCTTTCTCTGCTCGCAACGCTCTATCCGGCCTGGAAAGCCGCCAAGACTGACCCCGTGGTTGCGCTAAAGGCAGACGGTTGACCCCCCTCACGCTGGCAAACGTCACCCGCGCGTTTGGTGACGGCGACCAGACGGTCGACGTCCTGCGCGGCGTTGACCTTGCCGTCGCGCGGGGCGAGCTCGTCGCGCTGGTGGCGCCGTCGGGCGCTGGCAAGTCAACCCTCCTTCAAATTGCAGGGCTCCTTGATCGTCCTTCTGATGGGACGGTCGCGATCAATGGCGTTGACGCCACCTGCACAAGCGACGCCGCCCGGACGGCCATGCGCCGCGACAACATTGGCTTTGTCTATCAATTCCATCATCTCCTCAGTGACTTCTCCGCGCGGGAGAACGTTGCCCTCCCCCAACGTTTGCGTGGGGTCGCACCATCCGCAGCCCTCAAAAGGGCCGACACACTCTTGGAACAACTTGGCCTTGCAGCGCGCAGAACCCATCGCCCGGCCGCACTCTCAGGTGGCGAACGCCAGCGCGTTGCCATCGCCCGCGCCGTCGCCAACAACCCTTCGGTTCTCCTGGCGGACGAACCCACCGGGAACCTTGACGGCGCAACCGCCGAGGCTGTCCGACAAGCCTTTATCGACCTCAGCCGCGCCGAAGGCCTTGCCGCCCTCATCGCCACCCACAACACCGAACTTGCAGCCGCCCTCGACCGAACCGTGACCCTTCGCGACGGCCAACTGATTCGCACATAATGTTCCATTCCTGATCTTGTCAAGCATGGGAACATCCGATAAACACTCCTCTACACACGGAGTGTTCTAATGTCTCGCATGCTTCTCGACGCTGGCGCCCTGGTCTCGTGCCTCTCCTTTTTCACCGCGTGTTATCTGTGGATGGGCGGCGGCGGCCCGCTCGTCTGACGCCCCGCAGCGTAAAGTTGGAGCGTTGGATTGTGAGGGGCCGCCATGTTTATTCATCTTCGCACGCACTCGGCCTACTCGCTCTTAGAAGGCGCACTTCACCTCAAGGATCTTGTGCGGCTCGCCCGGGCGCATGGCCAACCCGCGGTCGGACTGACGGACACGGCGAATCTTTTTGGCGCCCTTGAGTTCGCGGAGGCCGCAGCAAACGCTGGGATACAACCCATTGTGGGTGTTTGCGCGCCCATCGTCCTTCCTGAGCGCATCCAGCATGGCCGCGCCGTCACCCTGGTTGGCCAGCTCCCCCTCATTGCCGCATCCGATGAGGGCTTTTCCAACCTCCAGCGCCTCATCAGCCGCGCGTACCTGACCGCGGGTGACGGGCCGCTCGGCCTGCCAATTGAGGCGCTCGAGGGAGCCTCAGAAGGCGTCATTGCCCTCTCAGGCTGGACAGATGGACCGATCGGCCTGCTAAGCGCTGCGGGGGATGACGATGCCGCCGCTGAAGCGTTCGGCAGCCTTGCCAGAACGTTCGGCGATCGATTTTATGTGGAGCTTCAGCGGCACGACCTCCCCGGCGAAAGCCGGCTTGAAGCGTTCCTGACGACCCTCGCCTTCGACAACGCCCGCCCGCTTGTCGCGACCAACAACGTCTTCTTCGAAACGCCCGACGCCTACGAGGCCCACGACGCCCTTCTTGCCATCGCCGACGGGCGACGAATTGCTGACGATGAGCGACGGCGCGTCAGTCCTCAACACGCCTTTTTGTCGTCCGACGCCATGGCGAAGACCTTTGCCGACTGTCCCGAAGCCCTTGAGAACACATTGGAGATTGCGCAGCGGTGCCACGCACGCCCGCTGAAGCAAGCGCCAATGCTGCCGCGCTTCGTGTCAACCGCTGCGCCTGGAGCAGACGCTGAAGCGGACGAGGCGGCAGCTCTGCGGGACATGGCCCACGCGGGGCTCGCCAATCGCCTGCGCACACGCGGGCGCGCCGACGGTCTTGACGAGGCGGCCTACCGTGAACGCCTTGAGCGAGAGCTTTCCATCATCATCGCGATGAAGTTTCCCGGCTACTTTCTCATCGTGGCCGACTTCATCCAATGGGCGAAGCGGCAGAATATTGCCGTTGGCCCCGGACGCGGTTCGGGTGCTGGGTCCCTTGTTGCCTACGCATTGACGATTACGGACCTTGACCCTTTGCGGTTTGACCTGCTGTTCGAACGGTTTCTCAATCCGGAGCGGGTGTCGATGCCTGACTTCGATATTGATTTTTGCCAAGAGCGTCGGGACGAAGTTATCGGCTACGTTCAGGAGAGGTACGGGGCGGACAAAGTCGCGCAAATTATTACGTTCGGAACACTGCAGGCTCGCGCCGTGGTGCGAGATGTCGGCCGCGTGCTCGACATGCCCTATGGCAAGTGTGACCAGTTGGCAAAACTGGTGCCTTCGAACCCGGCAAACCCCGTGTCGTTGGGAGAGGCCGTCAAAACGGAGCCGCGCCTTCAGCAAATGCGAGACGCGGATCCGCAGGTTGATCGCTTGCTGTCCATGGCGCTCAGGCTAGAGGGTCTTTACCGCCACGCGTCCACCCACGCGGCGGGCATTGTCATTGGCGATCGCCCGCTTGACGAAATTGTCCCACTCTACCGCGACCCGCGCTCCGATCTCCCGGTCACCCAATACAACATGAAGTGGGTTGAGAGCGCAGGTCTTGTCAAGTTTGACTTCCTCGGCCTGAAGACGCTCACCACGATCGAGCGGGCTTGCGGCTTAATCCAGCAGCCGATCGACCTTGATACCCTCCCCCTCAACGATAAGAAAGCTTACGACCTTCTTGCAAGTGGCGATACGGCTGGCGTCTTTCAGCTGGAAAGTCAGGGGATGCGAAAAGCCCTGATCGGTATGCGACCCGATTGCTTTGAAGATATCATCGCAATTGTCGCGCTCTACCGTCCGGGCCCGATGGACAATATTCCAAGTTATAACCGGCGAAAGCATGGACTTGAGAAGCCGGATTACCTTCACCAGGCGCTAGAACCTGTGCTTCGAGAAACTCACGGTATTATCATCTATCAAGAGCAGGTCATGCAGATTGCGCAGATCCTGTCTGGTTACTCACTTGGTGAGGCTGATCTGCTTCGGCGCGCGATGGGGAAGAAGATTGCGGCCGAGATGGCCGTGCAACGGGACCGGTTCGTCAATGGTGCTGTTGAGCGAGGAACAACCGCGCCCGATGCCCAACGCATCTTTGACCTTGTTGCAAAGTTTGCCAACTATGGGTTTAACAAATCTCACGCTGCCGCCTACGCTCTCCTTGCGTACCACACCGCTTACTTGAAGGCGAACTTTCCGGAAGAGTTCCTCGCTGCATCCATGACTATGGATCTTGGCAACACGGATAAACTTGCTGACTTTCGTGCTGAAGCCCAGCGCCTTAATATTGCGGTGAAACCGCCGTCGATTGCGCGCTCAAAGGAAGAGTTTTCGGTCGCTGACGGTTCAGTGCTTTACGGCCTTTCAGCGGTGAAGGGGGTCGGCCGGCCGCTTGTGAGGCACATTGTGGCCTTGAGAGACGAGCGGGCATTTTCCTCCCTTGCAGATTTTGCGCGGCGGCTCGATCCAAAACATGCGCCAAAACGTGCGCTAAGCGCGCTTATCGGCGCCGGTGCGCTGGACGATTTTGGGATTGATCGGGGGCGGGTTCACGCAGGGATCGACCAGATCCTTGGGATCGCCGGGCGCGTGCGAAGTGGGCTTGAGCAAGGCCAGAACGATTTCTTCGGCGCTGCGAAAGATGATGAAATCCGGTTGCCTGAGGATGCCGTCTGGACGCCTGAAGAGCGGCTCCAGAAGGAGCATGATGCCATCGGGTTCTATCTTTCAGCCCATCCGCTTGACGATGCGGCCGATGCGCTGAAGACGGCGGGGGTGCTGGATTGGCGCGCATTCAGCGCAGCGGGCGGCGGGCATCGGCTGGCCGGCGTTGTGGTGGCCAAGCAAGAGCGGCGCACCCGCAGCGGGGGCCGGATGGCGGTGGTGGCGTTCTCCGACCCATCCGGGCAGTTCGAGGGGATCGTTTTCCAAGATCAGCTTGAGCAGTTCCGCGATCGATTGGCCGTAGGCGCCGCGGTTGTTCTCTCGGTGACAGCGCAAGAGCGCGAGGAAGGGCTGTCGATCCGCATCCAGAATGTGGAGCCACTCTCATCGCTCGCCGCAAAGGGGCGCTCGCGCGTTGCGGTTTTTGTCGATGCGAAGGACGCGATTGGTCCGATTTCGCGGCTTGTCGCTGCCCCCGGGCCCTGCACCGTCGATATCATCGCACTAATCGATCGGGAGCGAGAGGTTTGCGTCAGTCTCAAAACCGCACGGAATGTTACCCCATCGGTGATCAATGCAATGCGCTCGGTGAAGGGGGTCTGCGATGTGCGCTTTGTTTAGGCTCCGACCGCGCCGCACGCCGGGTTCGTGCGAAAGTGGATGGGCTGCCAGGGCCACTTCGCCGCAAGCCGAAGTGTCTTTTGCACGGCAGTGCGTGCGCGAGGGCAGTGCTTTCCGCCGAAGCAACAGCGCCAATCTTTGCCTACGATGCCAACTTCACCTGGATGAGCCTTGGGGGTCACAGCACGATGTTTGATTGGGGTGTGGGTCATGGCTTGGGCCGTCCGGAGCCTGCGCAGGACGCCCGAAGAAATCTTTTTCGCGCGCGGCTGCGGTGCGGTCGCTTACCGCGCTTTGGTTGGCTGGCGACTTTCAACGTTTTCAACCGTTTTTCGGCCTCGTGCTTTCGCGCCGAGCCGCCACCGCGCCGGAGCGTTCCGCCCGTTCAATCGGTTGAAGGGACGATTCGCGGCTGATTGGCTTGGAGCGCGGCTGACCGCGGAGGCTGATCGGCTGTGGCGCTGCGCCTGGACGGAGGGGCTTCGTCACCGCCGCGTTCGCGTGGGGTCGGCGCGCTCTGCGGCGGGTCAGTCGGCGCGTGGCGACCTATCGATGGGGAGCATCAATGCCTGTTTCGCGGGTGTGGGGCGGGAGGCGGGAGAGCGAGGCGGCAAGTCGCACGAGGCCGGGTTGGAGGCGGGCGGCGGACATGAGGGTGGCTGCGCCTGGTCCGCTGCATGCGAGATGGGAAAGCACGCCGCTCAAGCGGACGCGGTGCCGGGCGGCGGCGGTTGCTTTGCGGAGCGCCGCGCGCGCCTTGTCGGGATCGGCGAGTTGAGCGCCGAGGTCTGCGCCGGTGGTGAGCGCAATGGCCATCCCCTCCCCCAGGATCGACGCGATCACTGCGGCTTGGTCGCCCACATAGTGCGGCCGGGATGGGTGTGCTTTGCGGACCATGCCGTAGGGGATGTTCGCGGTCGCGTGGGTCTCGCCGGCGAGGGCGCCGAGGGTGGCCGACAGATGGGGGGCAGCGCACGCCGCGGATGCGAACGCCCCGTCCACCCCGTGGCGGCGGACGTGCGCGCGGGTGACGGCAAGGCAGACGTTGAGCCGACCGTCTTCGATGGGCTGGATGCCGGCATAACCGCCTGGGAAGAGAGCGAGATCGATGACGGGTTCGGGCGTTCGCGCCGGCACCACAAGGCGCTTGAGGCCGACCATCGCGCCGTGGACGCCAGACGGGCGGGCGTGTCCGCGAAGGTCGGTCTTGCCCGTTGCGATGACGAGGCGGTCGGTGTTCAGCGCGCCGCAGCTCGCGTCGATGTGCCATCGGCCCGCGCGCGCGGCGGTCGGCGGGGCCTGGCCGGCATCGCGGACACGAACGCCCCGGCGCACGACGGCACCGGCCTCGGCGGCGGCATCAAGCATTGCCGCGTCCAGGGTTTTTCGGGACAGCGAAACGGCGCGAAACGGCAGAATGGCCTCCACCGGTGCGCCGCCGGCTGAGACGCGCACGCGGTCGAGGGGGACAGCGCCCAGCTGCAGCGGACAGACCCCGAGAGCGCGAAGCGCCTCAATGGTCGACACGCTCAAGAATTCGCCGCACACCTTGTGTTTGGGGATGGCCTCTCGCTCCAGAACCGTGGCCTGGAGGCCGGCACGTGCTGCCGAAATCGCCGTTGCAGCGCCGGCAAGGCCACCCCCGATGATGACGGCATCACAGCGCATGGGATGGCCCCAGCTTTGGGCGCATCGAGCCGGATGGCGCGGCATCGCAGCTGGGCTCTATCCGCGTGCGTTGTCCAAGGTCCGCGCGAAAGCCGCCGGCTGCCTCGTTGGCGTTGCTCAGGGTAGCCCGGTTCTTCGAGGTCAGGCAATCGGTCGCGCCATCCGCCGCCCGGCCATCGTGCGCGCTTTGGACCCCTGCGGCGGTGAGAACGGCATATCGTCTCGGTCGGCGCAGGTGCGGCCGAAAAAGGCAGGTGGCGAGACGCCCAACCGCTGCTGTTGGGGCACATTGGCCAGACCCGATTGGTGCCAAAGCCGGGCCGGAGCGGCGAAACGCGGTTGCCGCGCTGTTGTTGCGACCAGCCATCGCGTTTAGCGCGAAAGCCAACCCTGCGGTACGCGACGGCCCGCCCGCACAGAGCGTGGCGCCCGTGCAAATGCGCTTAACCTGGACCATGGACCTTCCCCACACACAGGCGGAACGGGGCGCCGATGAAGGTGGTTGCGCCGTGAACCGAGGCCTCTGCCAAACGCTCCGACCAGTCGCGCCGGCGAAACGCACGGGCGAAGGACACCGGGCCGTCATGGCGCACGATGGGATGTTGGCGCAAAACCGTGGCGAGCGCGCCAAAACCAACCGCGGCGAAGCGGCTGCGGTAAAGATCGTTGATGAACCAACCCCGGCGCGCGGCGCCGTCCATGAGGCGCAGGAAGGCCACAACCTCATCATCCTCCAGGTGATGGGTGAAAAGGCTGCAGGTGATGACGTCGAACGGCTCTTGGATGGCAAGCGTGCGCGCGTCAGCCGTGATGTAGCGCAGGTCAATCCCGCGCGGGGGCGCGCCAACCGATGCGGCCAGGCGGCCTGCAAGGGGGTTGAGATCCGCGCCCGTCAGGTTCGCGCGGATGCCCCGGCGCGCCAGACCGCGGGCAAGGGCACGAAGGCCGTCGCCATACCCCGAGCCGACGTCTAACACGCGAAGGGGCGCGCCCTCGCGCGCGGCCAGCGATGCGACGAAACGCACAGTGGGACCGTGCCCCAGCGACCAACGGTTCACCCGCGCAAGGCTTTTGAGGCAAGCGTGGAGCGTTGCCTCATCCTCCAGCGTGTCCATGCGCTCGGGCAGCGCATGGGGCGGAGTGCGGGCCGCGAAGGAGCGCGGAAGGCTCACGGCGCGGCCACCGAAAAGCGCATGCCCTCCGCCGTCAAGCCAGGCCCAAAGGCGAACGCCAGCCCCGGCAGGCCGGGCGCAGGGGCGCCGCGCAGCATCTCGGCAAGCACGAACATGATGCTCGGGGAGGACATGTTGCCAAAGTCGCGCAGGACCGTTCGGGAGGCGGAAAGCGCGCGGTCGGGGAGGCCGAGCGAACGGTCAACAGCGTCCAGCACGGAACGGCCGCCGGGGTGGACAGCCCAAAGGTCGACGGGGTTTCCCTCGGTCAGCGTGTCGACCGCCTCCGGCAGCGCGGTCCCCAAAACGCCTGGCACTTCGCCGGAAAGGCGCATGTCAAACCCGCGCTCGCCGATGTGCCAGGTGATGAGATCGTCGGCGGCGGGGATGACGGCGGTCTTGAACCCATCAAGCCGCAGGCCCGTGGGCTCGGCCGTCACGAGGGCGGCCGCGCACCCATCGCCGAAAATCATGAACGAGAGCACCACCTCAAGGTCGTCCGTCTCCTGGAGGTGCAGCGAGCAAAGCTCCACCGAGACCACCAGCACGCGGGCCGATGGATCGTCCCGCACGATGGCGCGGGAAAGGCGGAGCGCGTTGATGGCCGCATAACACCCCATGAAGCCGATGAGCGTGCGCTCCGTCGAAAGCGGCAGGCCGAGCCGGGCGAGGAGCTGAAGGTCGACCCCGGGCGCGGCAAACCCGGTGCAGGAGGTGACGATGAGGTGCGTTGTGCCATCCAGCGCGCCATCGGGGAGGGCGCGGGCGGCGCGGGCGGCGAGGCTTGCCGCCTCGCGGTCGTAGATCTTCATGCGCGCGGCGGTCGTTGGGAAGGCGCCGAGGCGGTAAAAGCCTTCCGTGTCGAGCGCGCCGGTGGCGGACGGGTTTTCGCAGGGTTTTAGCACGGCGTGGCGGCGCGAAATGCCGGACCGCTGGCTCATCCGGCTTAGGATCGTGCGGCGGCGATCGGTGATCTGGCGACGCGCAAAATCTTCAAACCGCGAGTGGACCTCGTGGGGGGGCACCGCCGTTGCGATGGCGTTGATGTAAGCCTCAGACACCGAAGTGTCGTGCGCCGGCCGGCGGGGGAGCGCAATTCAAAAAACGTCGCAGCGGCGTGTTCGCGGTGTGCAACTGCGACCGACGACCGTCTCGGCCGATCCACCGGCCGTTAGGGCGCGCGGCGCGTCGCATGGGTGTCGACAAGGCGATCCAGGAAGGCGCGGGCCCAGCTGGACGCGGTGTTGGTGACGACGTTGTGATAAAGCCGGCCGAAGCGATCCTTGCGCTCATCAAGCGGCATTTGGATTGCCGCGCGCAGGGATTCGGCCAGCTCGTCGATGGAGTACGGGTTGACGATAAGGGCGTCGGGCATCTCTTCCGCCGCACCGGCGAAGCGGGAGAGGATCAAAACGCCAGGATTTTCAGGGTCTTGTGCGGCAATATACTCTTTCGCCACAAGGTTCATACCATCGCGCAGCGGCGTCACAAGCCCAACCGCCGACCCGCGGTAAATGCCGGCCAGCGACCGTCGCGGGAACGAGCGCGACATGAATTGGATCGGCGTCCAATCGAGGTCTGAGAATTTGCCGTTGATGCGGCCGGACAGCCCTTCCAGCGACTGCTGAATCTCAAAATAGGCGCGCACCTCTGAGCGTGAGGGCGGTGCAATCTGCAGGAGCGTCACCTCGCCCTTGTGTTCAGGGTATAGCTCCAGCAACCGCTCAAACGCCATGAAGCGTTCGGGGAGACCTTTCGAATAGTCGATCCGATCAACGCCGATAATTTGTTTGCGATCTTCGAGCTCACTGCGCACCATGCGCAAGTTTTCGCCGCCCTCCTTGGTTTCGTGGAACTTTGAGAACGCGCCCGCGTCAATGCCAATCGGGAACGCGTCGGCGTGGACATTGCGGCCCATGGCGGTAATGGACCCGTCCTCTTCGCGAACCCCGTCGGCCTCTTCCAAAAGGTAACGCTCGAACGCGGCAAGGTGGTTCTTGGTTTGAAAGCCCACCACGTCATAGGCGCACATGGCGTGCACCATCTTTTTGTGGTTGGGGAGCGCGGTCAAAACCTCCGGCACCGGGAAAGGGATGTGGAGGAAAAAGCCGACTGGGTTTTTGAGGCCCGCGGCGCGCAGCATGTCGCCCAGCAGGAAGAAGTGGTAGTCTTGCACCCACACAATATCGTCCGGGCGCAGGAGGGGGAGGAGGCGGGCGGCAAACCGCTCGTTGACGCGCCGATACCCCTCCTCGAGCCGGCGGTCGAAGTTGGTGAGATCGAGGCGGTAGTGCATGGTCGGCCACAGGGCGCGGTTGGCAAACCCTGCGTAGAACTCGTCATAGTCCACCTGCGCCACGTCGATGGTGGCGGTGGAGACGTTGCCGTCCTCGTTGAATTTGAGGGCGCCGTAGGTGCCTTGATCGGACACTGCGCCCGACCAGCCGAACCACAGGCCGCCCCGCTCGCGCAGCACGTCGACGAGGGCGACCGCAAGGCCCCCCGCGCGGCCAGTGTCGGTGAGTGGACCCACTCGGTTGGACACCACGACGATGCGCTGCATGGACGGCTCCCGGCGTTTCTTGAGCGGCCCCGAACTGTTGGCGCGCCAACGTTAGGGGCCCGCGGTTTGCCAAGTACGGGGGGGTGCACCGGGCCC
>JBCCBM010000016.1:0-91220 GCA_039034015.1 Pseudomonadota bacterium
ACGCAAGGCCATACGTGTCATCAGCCGAGAGAACGCGTGCCATGCACCCCTTTCTCAGAGCCTACAACACTACGCGGCCTCACTCTGCTCTCGCCGATCAAACACCGTGGCGCAGACTGAATAATCTTCTTGGAAACGACAGCTAGAGCATCCCGGGCCTTCGCAGGCCCGGATAAGATGCTCGATCCTTTGGACCGCTTTATGCCGCGTCATCGCGGGCGAGGCCGGCGGCGGTGCAGCATTCGGCCAGCAGAAAGTCGGCCGTGCGGTTGGCGGCGGGAAAGTCGACGCGGTTCACAACCGCGCGCCCGCGCTTGGTTTGGGTGACAAGGCCCGCCGTCACCAACGCGCGCAAATGATGGGCAAGCGTTGACGCGGGAAGGCCGGTGAGGGCGGCAATCTCCCCCACATTCAGCCCATCCTCCCCCGCGCGGACGAGCGCGCGGAACACGGTGAGGCGCGCTTCATGCCCCAAGGCGGCAAGGGCGCGGGCGTGGGTTGCGATGGGATCATCCATACGCCACTAAATAACTAGAAATATCGTTGTGTCAATCGCCCATCAGCGGCACCTCACCGCGCACCAGCCCGCGGTAGAGCGTGCGCGTGCCCACGACCGCGCTATGATCGGCGGCGTGGAGCGTGCAGCGGTTGTCCCACACCACCACATCGCCAGGGGCCCACGCGTGCCGGCGGACGGGGCCTTTGGTGGAGTGCTCATACAGCACCGGGATGAGGTCGCTGCGGTCCGTCCCATCGGCGAGCACGAGGCGGCGGCACCGCGCAAGGGCGGTCAAAAACAGCGCGTTGCGGCCGGTGACGGGGTTTTGCCGCACGAGTGGGTGCCAGACTGCTTCCGTCTCGGGCACATCGGTGGGGCCGTGGAGGATTGTTGCGCCAATCAGCGCCGTTTTAAGGTTTTGCGCAAGGGTGTCGAAGGCGGCATATTGGTCGGTGAAAAGCGTTGCGCCGCCCGCCTCAGGCACCTCAATGGCGATGAGCGCGGAGTAGGATGGCGGGCGCGCCACATACGTCGTGTCAGAATGGAAGACGCTGCGCGGCGGGCGGGTGCGCCCCTTGTTGGTGACGACGTTGAGATCGGGGTGGCCGGGCGCCGGCGTTTCCCCATCCGTGAACATCAGGGCGCCGATTTCACCCAAAAATTCAACCAGTTCGCCGGGCCCTTCGAGGGGGATGGCGAGGGCGACGACGCCGCCCTCTGCGGCGGCTTGGGCAACGCGGTGGGGGTCGGCGTCAACGGTGGCGATGGCGGACATGGTTCCTCCTTGATGGGGCGGAGGGTGGCGCGCGGGGCCGTCGCGACCAGTGGCAGGGCGCCGCGGCGACGCCAAAACGTCACAATTGGAGGGTCGACCTTTTGCAACAATTGGCGCATAGAAGCGGCCCGGCGAAAGCCCGGCGCGACGACCCTGCCAGACGGCGCCACAGAAGGACCGTTCCGATGAAGATGAAACCGATTGGGCCCCCTTGCCCCATCGGCGGTCGATCGGAGTAGGTTTTTCCGCCCCTCCATCACCGCCAGCGACGCCCAAAACCGCTGATCCGATGATGGAGTTTTGCCGATGTTTCGGCCCTTTGAACGTCTTCTCGACCCGTTCACCGCAACCCCGGTCACACGCCCGCCTTCGCGCGCGCCCGCGTTCTATTGGACGTTCGTGCGCCAGGCGAAGGGCGTTTTCGTCGCCTCGCTGATCATCACGGGGGCGCTTTCGGTCATCAACGCGCTGCTTTTCGTGTTCGTCGGCGCGATTGTGGACCGGATGGAGGGGGCGGACACGGCCGCCGCGTTCGTCGCCCAAAATGTGTGGCTCTTTGTGGCGATCGCGGGCGTGATGTTGGTGCTCGATCCGCTGCTCGCCTACCTGGTGCTTGGCCTTCAAAACCAGGTGGCGGTGCCAAAATTTACCAACCGCATCCGCTGGCAAAACCACCGCTACGTGCTGCGGCAAAGCATCGACTTTTTCCAAGGCGACTTTGCTGGCCGAATCGCCAACAAGGTTTTGCAAACCGGCCAAGCCGTCCGCAATTCGGTCCGGGAAAGCATCGACGCGGTTTGGCAAGCGCTCATCTTTTTGATTACGACGCTAATTGTTTTTGCCGAGGCTGATTGGCGGCTGATGATCCCACTTCTTTTGTGGACAGGCGCCTATATCGCACTCTTGCGATACTTCGTGCCGCGCATCGCGGACGCGTCCACCCAGTCATCGGAGGCGCACTCGGCGCTCACCGGCCGTGTGGTCGATAGCTACACCAATATTTTGACCGTCAAACTCTTTGGCCATGCGGCGCGGGAGGATGCGTTTGCCCGCGAAGGGATCGAGACGCTGGTCAACAAGAGTGGCACCCTGATGCGCCACATCTCGATGCTTGATCTCATCATCGGCATTATAAATTACATCATGGTGTTTGCCGTCGGCGCGGTGGCCGTCTGGCTATGGGCGGGGGACGCCATCTCGGTGGGGACTGTGGCGGCAGCGCTCGGCCTTGCGCTGCGCATCAACAACATGTCGTTCTGGATCATGTTCACCACCACAAGCATTGCCGAAAATGTGGGCGTGGTGCGCGATGGGATTGAGACAATCTCCGTCCCCCATGCGGTGGTCGACCGGGCGAATGCCAAAAACATCGTTGTTCCAAAAGGGGAAATCCGGTTCGACGCCGTCGCCTTCAACTATGACAAACCCATCGGTGGGGCGGAGCGGCCGGTGATCGACGGCCTGTCGCTCACCGTGGCGCCCGGCGAGCGGGTCGGCCTTGTGGGCCGCTCGGGCGCGGGAAAGTCAACGCTGGTGCAACTTCTCCTGCGGCTCCACGATATCAATGCCGGAAAAATCTTGATCGACGGCAGCAACGTCGCGCACGTCACCCAGGAAAGCCTGCGCAGCCAGATTGGGATGGTGACGCAGGACACCTCGCTCCTCCACCGCTCCGTGCTCGACAACATCCGCTACGGCCGGCCGGACGCAACGTTGGACGAGGTGATCGCCGCCGCCAAACGCGCCCAGGCGCACGATTTTATCGAAACGCTCACCGACCCCAAGGGGCGCGCGGGCTATGAGGCCCATGTGGGTGAGCGCGGCGTCAAACTCTCGGGCGGGCAGCGGCAGAGGATCGCGATCGCGCGGGTGCTTTTGAAAGACGCGCCGATCCTGATCCTTGATGAGGCAACGTCTGCGCTGGATTCTGAGGTTGAGACCGCAATCCAAGAGCAGCTTTTCAACCTGATGGCCGGCAAAACGGTGATCGCCATTGCGCACCGCTTGTCGACCATCGCTGAGATGGACCGGCTCATCATCATGGACGGCGGCCGCATTGTGGAGGAGGGCACCCACGCCGAACTCACCACAGCCGGTGGGCTTTATGCGCGGCTCTGGGCCAAACAATCCTCCGGCTTCGTGGGGGCTTGAACGGGTTTTGCGCGGCGGTCAAAACTCTCCTGACAGGATGCTGTCAGGAGAGCCCCTCTACACCATGACGCACACCCTGATGAGCCTGTGAGGACAAAACATGGCCGACAACACCTGTGTCTGGTTCGAAATTCCCGTCTCCGATCTTGAGCGGGCGCGCGCCTTTTACAGCGCCGTCTTAAACCGCGAACTTTCCCGCACCGACGGTGAGCCCAATCCGATGGTGGCGCTCACCGATATGGCCGACAGTGGTGTCAGCGGCCACCTTTACCCCGGTGAGCCCGCCACCGGCGGCCGCGGCCCCACCATTCACCTGGCCGCCCCCGATGGCCTCGATGCGGTGGCTTTGCGCGTAAAAAAGGCCGGCGGCGCGGTGCTGTCCGACCCCATCGAGATCCCGTTCGGCTCGTTCTTTTATGCGACCGATCCGGACGGCAACTCGATCGGCTTTTTCGCAAAATAGCGCCGTGCGCCGCGCGGACCGGCTCTATCGCCTGCTCGACGTGTTGCGCGGCGGGCGCCTCACCACCGCGCGGGAGCTTTCCGCGCGGCTCGAAGTGTCGGAGCGCACCATCTATCGCGACATTGCGGACCTCATGGCCTCGGGCGTCCCCGTGGAGGGGGCGGCGGGGGTCGGCTATGTGATGCGCCCCGGCTTTGACGTGCCGCCGCTGATGTTCACCCAAAGCGAGATTGCAGCGTTGGTGGCCGGCGCGCGGCTTGTCGAGGCCTGGGGCGGGGCGGCGATGGCGCGCGCGGCCTCCGAGGCGCTCGCCAAAATTGCCGCCGTCGTCCCGCCAGACGTCGCAACGGCGGCGGACCGCACCGCAATCCACGCCTTCCAAATGCCGGTGATGACCGAGGCCGCGCGCCGCACGCTCGACCTTTTAGACGCTGCCATCCGCGACACCGTCCGCCTCTCGCTGCGCTATGGTGATGAGGCGGGCGCTGAGACGGCGCGGCACGTGCGCCCCATCGGCCTCGTTTTCTGGGGCAAGGTGTGGACGCTGATTGCCTGGTGCGAACTGCGGGATGATTTTCGCATGTTTCGCGTGGACCGGGTCATCACGGCGGAGGCGGCGGGCACGTTTGCCCTCGCGCCCCACCAGACGCTGGCCGCGTTTTATGAAAAAGAAGCCGAGTGTGAGCCCTAACCGGCGAACGTCATAAAATTGTTCATGATGAGGACGCGAGCGAAGAAGAGGAGCAGCAGAAGCACCAGCGGCGAAAGGTCGAGCCCGCCAAGGTCGGGCAAGACGTTGCGGATGGGGCGGAGCGCGGGCTCCGTCATCTTGTAGAGTGCGTTGCCGATGGCGCCGACGAACTGGTTGCGCGGGTTCACCACGTTGAAGGCGTAAAGCCACGAGAAGATCGCCGACGCGATCACGATCCACGTGTAAATTTCGATGATCGTGAGGAGCAGTGTCAGGATCGAACCCATCGGTCTCGTCGTCTCCGTTCTTTGCCTCGACATAGCCCCCGGCCGGGGGCCGCACAAGGAAGGGCGTCGCTCAGCCGCGCAATGTGCCGCCGGTCGCCTTGGCAACGGCGGCGACAATTGCCTCGCTCACCGCGTCAATGTCCTTATCGGTCAACGTTTTGTCGGTCGGCTGCAAGGTCACTTCCAGCGCGATGGACTTTTTGTCCTCATCAATCCCCTTGCCGCGGTACACGTCGAACACGGTGACATCGGTGATGAGGGTTTTGCGCGCGCCCCGGGCGGCCCGCACCAGCGACCGCGCATCGGTCGCCTCATCGACGACGAACGCAAAGTCGCGCCGCACGGGCATGAGGTCCGAAAGGTGGAGCGCGGGCTTCTTTGTCGCCTTCTTGCGCGGCTCGGGCACGGCCTCCAGCGTGAGCTCGAAGGCGACCAGACGCTCGGGCGCACCCGCCGCCGTGAGCACCGCGGGGTGGAGCTCACCGAAGGCGCCAAGCACCTTTGGCCCCAGGCGCAAAACGCCGGAGCGGCCGGGGTGGTAGTGGGCCGGCGCGTCGCGGGTGACCTCGACCTTGTCGGCAGGCCCGCCGATGGCCGTCAAAAGCGCCAAAAGGTCGGCCTTGGCGGAGAAGACGTCCGCGGCCGCCCCGTTGTGGGACCAGTTGTTGCCGCCTGCCTCGGGCCGGCTGCGGCCCTGGCGCACGCCGGCGGCGGAGGTTGTTTGATCGTCCGGCTCATCACCGCCGAACACTTGGCCGATTTCGAACAGCGCAACATCGGGGAAGCCGCGGTTCACGTTGCGTGACAGGCCGCGGATGAGGCCGGGCAAAAGGCTCGGCCGCATGTGCGAGAGGTCAGCCGCAATGGGGTTGTCGAGCACAAGTGTGCCGCCGCCAAAGGCCTCCGCCTCCGCCTTTGCAACGAACGACCAGGTGACGGCCTCCACCATCCCGCGGGCCGCAAGCGCCCGCCGGCCGCGGCTCACGCGAAGCTGGCGCACCGTGAGGACGGGGGTTGCGACGGCGCTCAGCCGGGGCAGCGCAGTGGGGACCACATCGTCGATGCCGACGAGGCGCACGACCTCTTCGACGAGGTCCGCCTTGCCCTCCACATCCCCCCGCCAAGAGGGTGGCGTGACGGCCCAGGGTTTTGTGCTGCGGTCCACCTGAAAGCCGAGATTGTCCAGCAATTGCGCCGATGTGTCCTCCGCAACGTCGAGGCCGGACAGGCGCTTCACCTCGGTGGGGGGGAAGTGGATGGTCCGGCGCGTGTCGGGGATTTTGCCCGCCAACGTCACCGGACCGGGGGTGCCGCCGCAAAGATCAAGGATCATTTGCGTGGCGATATCGAGCCCGGGGAGGGTGAAGGCCGGGTCAACGCCCCGCTCAAATCGGAAGCGCGCGTCGGAATTGAGGCCGAGCGTGCGGCCGGTGCGGGCAATGTTGATTTCGTCCCAAAGGGCCGATTCCACCAGAACGCGCGTGGTGTTCTCCGAACTGCCGGAGACCTCGCCGCCCATTATGCCGGCCAAGGATTCCACGCCATTGTCGTCGGCAATCACGCACATGGAGGGGTCGAGCGTGTAGGTTTTGCCGTCGAGCGCCAGGAGCTCTTCGCCCACTGTCGCGGCGCGCACGGTGAGATCGCCCTTCACGGTGTCGGCGTCGAACACGTGGAGCGGGCGCGAGAGATCGTGGGTAATGTAATTCGTCACATCCACAAGGCGGTTGATGGGACGAAGGCCGATGGCAGTGAGCCGCGCCTTCAGCCAATCGGGCGAGGGGCCGTTTTGGACGCCCTCGATCAGGCGGAGCGCGAAGGCGGGGCAGAGCGACGGGCCATCGCCGAAGGCAAGGTGGACGGCCGGGGCGGCGGGGCCGCCGTCGCCAAGGGTCGGCACGGGGAGCGGCTTTAAGGTGCCCATGCCAGCGGCGGCAAGGTCCCGCGCAATGCCGCGCACGCCAAGCGCATCGGGCCGGTTGGGGGTGACAGCAATCTCGATGACCGGGTCGTCAAGGCCCGCCCAGGCGGGGTAGGCGGTGCCGACGGGGGCATCGGTGGGAAGGTCGACAATGCCGTCGTGCTCGTCCGAGAGGCCCATTTCGCGCTCAGACAGCATCATGCCGCGGCTTTCCACGCCGCGAATTTCGCCCACCGCAAGGTCCACATCCGTGCCTGGGATGTGCGTGCCGGGGGCGGCGAACACGCCCACAAGGCCCGCCCGCGCGTTGGGCGCGCCGCACACCACCTGGACGGGCGCACCATCGCCCGCATCCACCGACAAGACGCGCAAACGGTCGGCATTGGGGTGCTGCTCGGCCGAGATCACCCGCGCGATTTTGAACGGGGCGAGCGGGGCCGCGCGGTCTTCAATGCCTTCCAGCTCGAAGCCGATGACGGTCAGACGGTCGAGGATTTCGTCGAGGGGGCGTTCGGTCTCAAGATGATCCCGAAGCCAAGACAATGTGAATTTCATGGGACTTAGACAGAGTATCCGAGGCTGCGGAGATAACGTTCAAAACGGGGACCATCGGTCTCATCAAATCGCCGCTGTTCAAAGCTGTGCCGCTCCAAGATGCGGTTGGCCTCCTGCACCATGGTTGAGTTCAGCGCTTCGCACGACGGCGCGGAGGCTTGCTTGTACGCTTGCTCCAAGAGGCGCGCATACTTTTGGCTGATCTTGATGTGCCCGGCCTCGTGGATCACCGCATATTGGCTGATCACGTCCCACCGCTCCCGCAGGGCCGCGGGCGCGGTGTCGCGCTGGCGCCATTCGGGCAAGATCACCTCTGAGCGAAGGCCCACCCGCCCGTTGCGGGAATAGCGGCAGGCGCCGGCGCTGGGCACGGCCTCGAACGAGTGCAAAAACGCCGTCTCCACCGCCGCGAACGCACGGCCCTTTAGGCCGGGGACGGCGGGGCCGTGGGCGGCGAGCGAGCGTTCCAGCGCGTTCAGCGAGTTGCCGGACACCTTATAGGTGCGCACCGACACGTCGGTTGGCGGGGTCGGCGCGCAGGCCGCCACCGCAAAGGCCAAAAGGAGCGCGGCAAGCCGCGTCATCTGGAAAGGCCCCCCGCAAGGGTCGGCCGGTCAAGGGGGGCGAAGCCGTAGTGGGAGAGCCAACGCACGTCGCCATCGAAGAAGGCGCGCAGGTCCGGCATCCCGTATTTTAGCATTGCGATGCGGTCGATCCCCATGCCCCAAGCAAAGCCTTGGTATATGTCAGGATCAAGGCCACAGTTGCGCAACACGTTGGGGTGGACCATGCCCGAGCCCAAAATTTCGAGCCAGTCATCGCCAACGCCAAGCTCCACGCCATCTTTCGTGCGGCGGCAGCGGATGTCCACCTCGTAGGACGGCTCGGTGAAGGGGAAGTAGGACGCGCGAAAACGCATCGCCGCATCTTCCACCTCGAAGAACGCCTTGCAGAATTCGCGCAAGACCCACTTCAGATGGCCCACATTGGCGCTCTCGTCGATCACGAGGCCCTCCACCTGGTGGAACATGGGCGTGTGGGTCTGGTCGCTGTCACACCGATAGGTGCGGCCGGGCGCAAAAATGCGGATCGGCGGCTTTTGCGACAGCATCGTGCGGATTTGCACAGGCGAGGTGTGCGTGCGCAAAAGCTTCCGCAAGCCATCGGGGCCGGGGGGGAAGAAGAAGGTGTCGTGTTCATCCCGCGCGGGGTGCGCATCGGGGAAGTTGAGCTTTGTGAAATTGAGATCGTCAGTCTCAATGTCAGGCCCTTCGGCGAGGGAAAAGCCCAGATCACAGAAGATCGCCGTCAGCTCATCCATCACCTGGCTGATGGGGTGAATGCGGCCTTTTGCGAGCGCGGCGGTCGGCGGGTCGAGCGTGACATCCACCGTCTCAGTGGCAAGGCGCTCTTCCAGCGCCTCACGGGCAAGGGCAGCGCGGCGGGTTTCGATCGCCTCTGCGACGGTGGATTTCAGGCCGTTGAGGATGGGGCCGATCTGCCGCCGCTCCTCATTGGTCATGCGGCCAAGGGTCTTCATCCGCTCGGAAACGCTGCCCTTTTTGCCGAGCGCTGCGACGCGAACGCCCTCAAGCGCGGCCTCGTCCGCGGCGGCCGCAATGTCATCCAAAATCGCGCGCGCGAGGACGTCGAGATCGTCGATCTCTGCCGCATGTGTCATCGATGGCCCCTTCCTCAGCGCGCAGTCTAGCAAGGCTGCGCCGGGACTTCATGTATGCGTTGGCCGCTCTATTGCTATGGTGGCCAGACGTTGCCCAAACGCATCACGGCACTCGTCTTGCTCCGGCCGCGACAGGGGCTTATCACGCGCGAAGGCTTATCGGGGAACCATCATGACGTTCACTGAAATGATCGTGAAAGATCAGAAGCTTCCCATCACGCTCGCTGTTGTGCCGTTGGTGGCGGTGCTTCTGGTGGCGGCGGTGCTTTTGGGGGGCAACCCGCTCCACCTGGCGCTCGCGTTCGTGTTCGGCTGGTTTTACTGGACGTTGCTGGAATACCTGCTCCATCGCTTTTTGATGCACTGGGAGCCACGCGGACCGCTCGGACGGTTTGCGCGATCCCTCATCCCTGGCCACAAGCACCATCACGAGGCGCCGACGCAGTACGAAGAGGATGGCGCGGTTCTGATCAAATTTATGATCCGGCCAGCGCTCTTTGCGCTCCTGTGGTGGCCGTTGGTGACAGGATCGCTAACCATCGGTCTTGCGATCACCGCGGGCAATCTCGCTGGCTACCTTGCCTACGAGATTGTTCACGCCGCGTGCCACTTCCTAAAACTCAATTTTCCCTATGGCCGCGCGCTTAAACGTCACCACGCGGTGCACCATTATCGCGATGACACGGTCAATTTCGGCGTCACGACAACGCTTTGGGATTGGGTGTTTGCGACCAAATGGCGGCCGCAGCGCAAACGCGCCGCGGCTTGAGCGCCATTACGCTGGGGTGCCGCGCAGGCCTTCCGGCAGCGCGGCGCGGGCCTGCTCGACGATGGCCGCAAACGCATCCGGCTCGTTCATCGCAAGGTCGGCCAGCATTTTGCGGTCCACCTCGATGTTGGCTTTGTTCAGCCCATCGATGAGCCGGGCATAGGTGAGGCCCATGGGGCGCACACCCGCGTTGATCCGCTGAATCCAGAGGGCGCGAAAATTGCGCTTTTTCTGCTTGCGGTCGCGGTAGGCGTATTGCCCGGCCTTTTCGACCGCTTGCTTGGCAACGCGGATGGTGCTCTTGCGCCGGCCATAATAACCCTTGGCCTGCTTCAAGACTTTTTTGTGTTTGGCGTGGGCGGTGACGCCCCGTTTCACGCGAGACATTGTGGCCCCTTACCCGTTTGGCATGAATTGTTTGACGATGCGCTTGGTATCCGCCTCATTGAGGACGGTTGTACCGCGCGCTTTGCGGATGAACTTGTTCGACCGCTTGATCATGCCGTGGCGTTTGCCAGCCTGTTGCGCTTTAATTTTGCCCGAAGCGGTGATTTTAAACCGCTTTTTCGCGCCGGACTTGGTCTTCATCTTGGGCATTTTGGCTCCATCATCGGGCGGCCGCCGCGGCATGCCCTGCGGCCTCAAAAGAGGCGGCCGGGCGACCTTCTGGTGTCGTGGAAGACGCGGGATATAGCGCCGCACCGCGCGCTTTGCAAACGGCGCGCGCCCGCCCTTAAACAAGGTGAGTCGCGAGCCAGCCGGTCCCCTGCGCGATGACGACGAGGATCAGCGCCAAATGCGCAATCAGCCACGGCGCTTGCGGCCGCACAGAGGGCCGGGACAACACCATCGCCGCTGCAAAAAGGCTCGCGACGATGGCGGCTGTCCCAAAGATATAGCCCGCGGTGCCGAGGATCAGGTCGGCCGTGGTGCGGTTGGTCTCCATCGTTACCACGATCGTGTAGGAGCCGAGGAAGGCCGCGATCGCAATCAAATGCGGGATGAGGAGGAGTCTCAGGAGCATCACATCGCTCAAACGGTTGCGGGCGCCATCCCGGTCACTTTCGTCGTTTAGCACGAACCGCGCCGCGACCCCATCAGGCGGACGGCACGCTCACAATCCGCCCGCTTGCGACCATAAAGCGGTCTGCGCGGGGGCCGAGGGCTTCAAAGAGGCTTTCATCGGTGCCGGTCATAAAGTTTTGGGTGCCGAGGGCGGCGAGGGTGTCATAGAGCGCGGCGCGCCGCGATGGGTCGAGGTGGGCGGCCACTTCGTCGAGCAAAAGAAGCGGCGCTTCGCCGGTGAGGCGCGCGACGAGCGCCGCATGGCCAAGCACAATGCCGATCAAAAGTGCCTTTTGCTCGCCGGTGGAGGCGAAGGCGGCGGGCATATTCTTCTCCACATGGATCACCGAAAGATCGGCCCGGTGGGGGCCGGAGAGGGTGCGGCCGGCAGCGCGGTCCCGCTCGCGGCCCTTGGCGAGGCGCTCGGCAAAGGCCTCGTCGTCCGCATCGCCCTCGTCGCCGGTGATGGCGAGTGTTGATTGGGGAAAGTCCGTGCCGGCGGCGGCGCGCGTTGCCTGCGCCGCGTTCAATTTCACCACAAGGTCGACCCGGTGGGTGGCGAGCGCGGATCCGTGTTCGGCCATCTCCCGCTCCACGGCGGCAAACCAGCGTGGGTCGCTGCGCGCATCCTCAAAGAGCTTGTTGCGCTGGCGCATCGCGCGCTCATACGCGTTGGCGCGGCGGCCATGATCGGGGAAGAGCGCCAGCGCCATGCGGTCCAAAAACCGTCGCCGGTCGGCCGCGCCGCCTGTGAAAAGGCCGTCCATGGCGGGGGTGAGCCACAATACGCGCAACAGGCGGGTGAGGTCGTCGGGCCGGCGATCGTCGCCATCAATGCGCACCTGGCGCGCCTGACCGCCCGGCGGCAGGCCGACGCCGACGGCGCGCTCACCATCAGCGCCGATGAGGCGGGCGTGGATGGTCCAGCGGCCGAGCGTGCCCTGCCGGCCCATCTGCGCATAGGTGGCGCGGCGAAGGCCCCGGCCGGGCGACAAAAGGCTGATTGCCTCAAGGATGTTGGTTTTGCCCGCACCGTTTGGCCCTGTGAAGACCACGTGGGGCCGCGCGGCCTCAAAGCTTGCCGCCGCGTAGTTGCGAAAATCGGTGAGGGTCAGCCGCGTGAGGCGCGTGTCCTGGCTCACTCTATGGCGTTGAAACCAAAGCGGATCGGCCTGTCACACCCGCATCGGCATGAGGACGTAAAGCGTCTTTGCCGCGTCCCCGTCGTGGATGAGGGTGGGGGAGCCTGGGTCGGCGAGCGCAAACGTCGCGTTCTCGGCCGACAGTTGGCTCGTGATGTCGAGGAGGTATTTTGAGTTAAACCCAATGTCGAGAGGGTCCGCGTCAAAGTCGACGATTAGCTCGTCCGTCGCCGTGCCAGAATCCGGGTTGATGACCGAGAGTGTGAGCGCCCCTTCCGCGAGCGAAAGCTTGACCGCCCGCCCGCGCTCTGCCGAAACTGTCGACACGCGGTCAACCGCAGAGGCAAAATCGACGCGGTCCACGTGGAGGATCTTTGTGTTGTTCTTGGGGATCACACGGTCATAGTCGGGAAAGGTGCCATCGATCAGCTTTGAGGTGAGGACGACGCCGGCAAAGCTCACGCGGATCTTGGTATCCGACAGTTCCACTTTCAGCATCGTATCGGGGTCGTCCACCAGGCGCTGAAGCTCGCCCACCGTTTTGCGCGGGATGATGACGCCCGGCATCCCCTCCGACCCCGCCGGCGCCTCGATCTGCGCTTGGGCGAGGCGGTGCCCATCAGTGGCAACGGCGCGCAGGCGCGGGCCATCATCGGTCTCGGCGGCGTGGACGTAGATGCCGTTGAGATAATAGCGCGTCTCCTCGGTGGAGATCGCGAACTGGGTGCGCTCAATCAGCCATTTGAAGTCGGCCGCCTTCACCTCAAACGAATGGGTGAACTCGCCGGCGGTGATGTCGGGATAATCACTTTCCGGCAACAGCTGGAGCTGAAAACGGGAGCGGCCGGCCGACAGCGTCATGGAGCCGCCATCGGGGTTGGTCTCCAGCGAGATGCGCGCCCCTTCTGGGATTTTGCGCACAATGTCGTGGAGCATGTGGGCGGGCACGGTGAGGGCGCCCGGCTGCTCGATCGCGGCCTCAACCGTCTCCACGAGCTCAATATCAAGGTCTGTGGCCTTGAGCGTGACGGCCGCGCCGTCCCCCCGGATCAGCACGTTGGACAGGATCGGGATGGTGTTGCGCCGCTCCACCACGCGCTGAACATGGGACAGGGGCTTTAAAAGGTGGGCCCGCTCGAGGGTCGCACGCATGACAAGTCCGCAAAATTTCTCGCAGGCGGGACCGCCCGCGGCAGCGAACCATGCGCAAAAGAGGGCCCCTCGCGCAAGGGCGACCCGGCCCGCCCTTCACAACAAGTGGCCGCCCACCCACGTCATATTGGTCAGCCAAGGTTAATTTTACTCTCTCTTTCCACGGAGGGCGCTTTGCCAGGACCGCAACCGACCGCATTGCCGGTCAACTTTGCCATGATGAAAGAGCTGGTCGAGACCGGTGCCAGCGCCTTTGCCAACCGCCAAATCATGATGGACGCCACCATCGAGCGCTCCGTGTTTTCCGGGACCGAGGTGCAGCTGCCAGCCAATGTCCGCGGGCTCTACGGCCAACACAAATCCACCTACACCCGCAACAAGTGGCTTGAACTCTCGCGCGCGCTGCAGGCCGGACCCGCGCAGTTTTTGGCAAGCCAGCAGCACCTTGTCATGCAGATCGCGCGCGACAAGGAGGCCGCCCGCGCCGTCTGGCAAAACGCCCGGGCGGAGAATGACAGCCTCATCCGCGCCTATGACAAGGCGCATTCCATCGCCCGCATTGTCCAGCAGGCAAGCATTGTGACGCTTTTGATCCTGGGCCCGATGGCGATTGGCGGGGCAGCGGCGGCGGGCGCCGCGCGTGTGACCACAGGCTGGGCGACGGCGGCCGCCGAGCAGGCGGCGGCGCAGACGACACTTGCGGTGGTGCGCCAACAGGTGGCGCGGGCGGTGACGTCGCGCGTGGCGGCGGTGGTGGCAGCGCCGCTGGTGCAGACCGGCATTCGCACCGGCGCGGGGATGGCGGGCGGGATGGCCATTGGCGCCGGCGTTCGCGTGGTGGAGCAACCGCTGGAGGCGACGGCGGCCGACATCATCGCGGTGCTTTATCAGCCCGATGAGCGGGCGGACCTTGTGGCAACGCTTGGGAGTGTGCCGGTGCAGCGGGCGGTGGGCACGCAGCTCGCCTCACGGGCCGATCTCGCAAGGGGCGGCGGCGGGGCGCGCGCGGGCAGGCTCGGGAGCGTTTTGGTGGGGCTTTATTACTGCTCGCCCCGCCTTGAGCAGATCGCCGATGACCTTCGCAACGTCACCGACACACGCTAACGCATCGACCGATCTGTTTGACTCAAACAGATCGATCAGTTGATGCGCCAGATCCAGACTGCCAGCGCCGCCGACGGATCGGCGCCCTTTTTTGATGGGTTAGCCGTCGAGAAGGCGCTTTAGCGTCTCAACGTCTTCCTGGACCTGCTTTTCCGTCTCCAGAAGCTTGTCGATCTTGCGCACCGCGTGGAGCACCGTTGTGTGGTCGCGGTTGCCAAAGCGCCGGCCGATCTCGGGCAGGGAGCGCGGGGTGAGCGCCTTGCACAGGAACATTGCGATCTGGCGCGGGAGCACGATGGTGCGCGTGCGCCGGGCCGACACGAGATCTTGCCGCGACACCGAATAGTGCTGCGAGACGACGCGCTGGATGTCCTCGATCTTCGGCTTGCGGCTCTCGCGCGCCCGCAAAAGATCGCGCAGCGCATTTTCCGCCATCTTGATGGTGATGGGCTGGGAGGTGAGCTGGTTGTGCGCCACAAGACGGTTCACGGCGCCATCCAGATCACGCCCGTTGGTCTTCACCTCCCGGGCGACAAAGTCGGTGACCTCCACCGGGAAGTCGAGTTCTGGGAACATTGCCACCTGGGCCGCCACGCGGTAATCGAGGATTTTGCGGCGCATGGCATAATCCGGCGCGTCGATCTCCACCACCAGGCCACCGCCAAGGCGCGAGCGGACCCGCGCTTCGAGCCCCTCGAGGTCGGCCGGCGCGCGATCGGCGGCCACCACCACATGGCGCTGGCTGTCGAGCAGCGTGGTGAGTGTGTGGCCAAACTCCTCATGCACCTTGGTCCCGTTCAGGAACTGCAGGTCATCGATGAGCAGGATGTCGATGTCGCGCAAGATGTCCTTGAAGGAGAGCGTGGTCTTGTTCCGCACCGCCGAGACGAAGCGATACATAAAGTGCTCGGCCGTGAGGTAGAGGACGCGGCGGGCCGCCCAGTTTTCGCTCGCCGCGTGGGCGATGGCTTGGAGAAGGTGGGTTTTGCCAAGGCCGACGGGTGCGGAGACGAAGAGGGGGTTATACTGCACGCGCTCGCCAGCGGTGGCGCGGGCAATCTTTTTGCCGGCCGCGACGGCCAACGCGTTGGACGGGCCTTCGACGTAGGTGTCGAAGGTGAAGCGGGGTTCGAGGGCCGAGCCTTCAAGGCCACCGGCGCTGTTCACCTGCGCGGGAGGCCCGTCCATTTCACGCCGCGGCGCCGCGGCCGCGCTGTTGGGTTGCGCCTTCGTCATGGGCGCTTTGGCCTTCGTGGCTGCCGTTTTCGGCCGCAGGGAGGTGCGAACCGAAAAGTGCACTTCGGCGACGCCCCCATCAAGCGCCTTCCAGCGCTTCAGGATGTCGGCGCCGTAGTTGTTTTGGTTCCAGTGCTTGATGAAGGGGGTGGGCGTTGAAAGATCGACGACGCCGGTGTTGAAGCCCTCGTACTCCACCCGCTCGAACCAAGAATTGAAAATGTCGGGACCGTGATCGGACAACAAGTTGCCCTTGATCTCGGTCCACAAACGTCGGCGCTCATCATCGCTGTCTACGACTGGGACTAGGTCGGTCATTGTCCACCTTTTCTGCACGCCCGCTGTCGCGGTTCTCATTGAGTACACAAATCGTTCACGCCACAGCCCGTTGGACACACCACTCCTGTTCCCGCGACAGGCACACGCAGGTTCAGGCCGATCAGGTTGTTGAGGGTGCTAACTCTGGCGCCATGGAAGGCCGTCGGCCTTCCACCCTGCCACGGTGCCCCTGTGCCCTTCACCGTCGGGCGGTCCCTCGAACCCGTCGGTGATGTTGAACACGTGGGGGTAGCCCCGGTCCCGCAAGGCGCGGGCGGCGGCAAGACTGCGCACGCCAGAGCGGCACAGGAAATAGAGCGGGGTCGCAGCGTCCGGGCAGGCCGATGCCAGCGCATCAGCGAAATCCGGCGCCACGGTCATGTCGGGAAAGCGCTGCCATTCCAAGAGGATCGGCTCCGCACCAAGCGCAGAAAGATCCGGCAAACCGACGTAGGCCCACTCGGCCCTGGTGCGCACATCCACGAGCCGCGCGGCCGAATTTTCACTGAGCGCTGACCACACCGCCGCCGGCGATGCGTGCGCAATCTCGCTGTCATGTGCCACGGACACAGTTCTCCCGGCCTTTGCCGCCGCAGGAGGGCGCAAAGGTGAATTCAGGCCGAATTGTCAGTCTGGTTTTGGAGCGCTTTTGTGGTCGGCGCTAACGGTGCACCTGCGTCGCGGCGGGTGCTGAAACTCTACAACTGGACATTGCCAACGCACGCATGGGTCAATCCCTTCGATCGACTTGGGCCCAGCCTTGCGACCGCCGGACCTCATTTTCAACGCCGCCGGCCTCGTTGGGCCGCCGATGACCAGAACATTGCAAAACAGCTTTCGCCGGGCAAGCCTCAGATCGCTGAAAAATTCCGCAGAACGCCTGGGCTTTTGAGGCACACACGCAGGCGACATCGAAAATACCTAAGGAAGAGAACGGCTTCGGGTGCGCGACAAGGCGAGAACAACCATAGATATAGGTCAAAAAAGTTTTCGGTTATCTGAGGTTGGTTGACGGGATTCGGCAGGATACCGCGGTCCTAAAATCGGAGGTGGTATCTTGAATTTTCGTTAATATTTCAACGCGTCCGTGACCGCCCCTTGAACGGTAAACGGCCGCCCTTTTTGGGACGGCCGTCTCAAAATTCCCGGTTGTGTGGATAACGCGGGGAGCGGGCAAAGCCGCTTAGCCGATGGCTTTGACCCGCTTGGCGAGGCGGGACATTTTCCGCTCTGCCGCGTTGCGGTGCATTATGCCTTTTTGTGCCGCACGCATGATTTCCGGTTGCGCGTTTTGGAGCGCTGAGCGCGCCGCCTCACCGTCGCCGGCCTTGATGGCATCTTCGACCTTGCGCACGAAGGTGCGCATGCGTGAGCGCCGCGCCGTGTTGACGGCCGTGCGCCGCTCCAGTTTGCGCGTCATTTTCTGCGCAGATTTCGTGTTCGCCATAGTCCTTCCTGGTCGGCCTTGTGCCGACAAATCTGAATCTGAGTAACGGGCGCGGCTAGCGAAGATCAGCCAAACTGTCAAGGAATTTGGCGCACCCGGCGCGCCCGGCCGTCATCCCCAACATATGAGGCGCGCCCCCTCCAATTGCGAGCCGGCGGACGCACGCCTGGCAGGTGTGCGCCGGCCAGGTCCTAGCGGTTCTTAAAGACCGCGCGCCGCTTTTGCGCGAAGGCGGCCATGCCCTCGCTCTGATCCTCGCTTGCAAAGAGCGCCTGGAAGAGGCGGCGCTCAAACTTGATCCCCTCCGCAAGGCCAAGCTCATCCGCGCGGTTGACGCACTCCTTCGCGGCCATGGTGGCCAGCTGGGACTTTTGCGCAATCTGCGCTGCCATCGCGCGGGCCGTTGCCATCAACTCGCCGGCCGGGATCACCTTTGCGACGAGGCCCGACCGCTCCGCCTCCGCCGCATCCATCACGCGCCCTGTGAGGACAAGCTCCATCGCCTTTGCCTTGCCCACCGCCCGGGTGAGCCGCTGCGTCCCGCCCGCCCCGGGGATGACGCCAAGCTTGATCTCCGGCTGGCCGAATTTGGCCGTGTCCGCGGCAAGGATGATGTCGCACATCATCGCCACCTCGCAGCCGCCGCCAAGAGCAAAGCCAGCGACCGCCGCAATCACGGGTTTGCGCATCGTTGCAATGCGGTCCCACGGGCCGATGAGGTCGCCGCCAAAGGCCTCGGCAAAGCCAAAGTCGGCCATCTCTTTGATGTCTGCGCCCGCGGCAAAGGCCCTGTCGGACCCTGTCAGAATCATGCAGCCGATGGCGGGATCCGCGTCAAACGCCTTCAAGGCGTCGGCAATGTCCTCAATCAACTGCCGGTTCAGCGCGTTCAGCGCATCGGGCCGGTTGAGGGTCACAATCCCGACGGCACCGTCGGTCTCGGTCAAGACTGTCTCGTAGGTCGCCATGGTCATCCTTTAGCGGCTGGGTCGCCCGTTCGGCGCAACGTGCCCGAAAAACTGCGCGCCCGCGAGCGACGCTGGCCCCGGCCGCGCGGGCAGATGACGGAGCGCCCAGCGTCGGCTAAAATAGGGATCGGGCAAACGGGCGTTGGGGCGGCACACTTGGACGGGCACGCGGGCGAAACCGGGTCGACAGCCGTGCTCGATCACTACGATCGCCTGGTGGCGGATGAGGCGCTCACCCGTGACCCGGCGCAGGTGGCCGTTGCGTGCGCGCTTGACGATTTGGCCGACGATCTGGCGGCCGCGCGCAAGGGCGGGCCGCTCCCCTTCTTTCGCCGGCGGCTTGGGCGGGCGCGCGTGGTGCGCGGGCTTTATGTCCACGGCAGCGTCGGCCGCGGCAAGACCATGCTGATGGACCTTTTTTATGAGGTGGCGCCGGTGGCGCGAAAGCGGCGGCTCCACTTCAACGCCTTCATGGACGAGGTGCACAAGGGGATCGACACCCACCGCAAGGCCGGCAGCGACAATGCCGTCTTCGCCGCTGCCAACGATGTGGCCGCCAAAACCCGGCTCTTGTGTTTTGATGAGTTCGCCGTCACCGACATTGCCGATGCAATGATCCTGTCGCGCTTCTTCACCCGCCTTTTCAAAAAGCGGGTGACGCTGGTGGCGACCTCCAACGTTGCGCCCGAAGACCTTTATGAGGGCGGGCTCAACCGGCCGCTGTTTGAGCCCTTCATCCGCCTTTTGAACGACAATGTGGACGTGGTGCGGCTCGACGCGAACGCCGACTATCGCCTCAACCGCATGGAAAATAGGCGGGTTTACTTCCCCATCGGCGATGTGGGGTTTGAGCGCACTTGGGTCGCCATGCTGGGTGAGAGGGACGAGCGGGCCGTCGATGTGGCGGTGGGTTCGCGCGCGATTGCAGCGCCGCGGGCCGCCGGCGGCATGGCGCGCTTTACGTTCGAGGCGCTGTGCGACCGGCCCCACAGCGCGCGGGACTTTCTGGCCGTTGCCAACCGCTTCCACACGCTTTTTCTGGAAGGGGTCCCCGTGATGGCGCCGCGGGAGCGGGAGATTGTGCGCCGCTTCATCAACCTTATCGACGTGTTGTATGACCAGAGCGTGCGCCTTGTGGTGTCGGCGGCGGCCGAGCCCAAGGCGCTGTTTGATGCCTCCGCCGGCGGGGCCAAGGAAGAAGCGTTCGCCTTTGCCCGCACCGCCTCACGGCTTTATGAGATGCGCTCGGCCAGCTACCTCCATGGCATTGAGACGACCCCTTACGGGTGAGCGCTTGACCGGCGATGGGGCGGGCTTGAACGGGCCCGGCGAACAGGTTACCCGGGCGCTGAAACACAAGGAAATTGCACCATGTCGCGCGCGAAAATCGCCCTGATCGGCGCCGGACAGATTGGCGGCACGCTCGCCCACCTCGCAGGTCTGAAAGAGCTTGGGGACATTGTCCTGTTCGACATTGCCGAGGGGACGCCGCAGGGCAAAGCGCTCGACATCATGCAGTCCTCCCCGGTGGACGGGTTCGACAGCGCCATGTCCGGCACGCAGGACTATGCCGACATTGCCGGCGCCGACGTTGTGATCGTGACCGCCGGTGTGCCCCGCAAGCCCGGCATGAGCCGGGACGACCTTTTGGGCATCAACTTGAAGGTGATGAAGTCGGTGGGCGAGGGCATCAAGACCCACGCGCCGGACGCCTTCGTCATCTGCATCACCAACCCGCTGGATGCGATGGTGTGGGCGCTGCAGAAGTTTTCGGGGCTGCCCGAATCCATGGTGGTCGGCATGGCGGGCGTGTTGGACTCTGCGCGCTTTCGCACCTTCCTCGCCGAAGAGTTCAATGTCTCGGTGGAAGATGTCACCGCGTTTGTCCTCGGCGGCCATGGCGATACGATGGTCCCGCTCACGCGATACTCCACCGTTGCGGGCATTCCGCTGCCTGACCTTGTGACGATGGGGTGGACGACGGCCGACCAGCTGGACGCCATTGTCCAGCGCACGCGCGACGGCGGGGCCGAGATTGTGGGCCTCTTGAAGACTGGCTCGGCCTTTTACGCACCGGCGGCCTCGGCGATCCAAATGGCAGACGCCTATCTGAAAGATAAAAAACGGGTTCTTCCGGCTGCCGCATTTTTGTCGGGTCAGTATGGTGTTGATGGGCTTTACGTTGGTGTTCCGGTTGTGATCGGCTCCGGTGGGGTGGAGCGTATCGTGGAGATCAAACTGAATGATGCGGAGCAACAGAACTTCGACCAGTCGGTGGGCGCCGTTCGCGGTCTTTTGGAAGCGTGTCGCGGCATCGACACGACTTTGGCTTAGCGCCGCAAGTCTTGTGTTGGCCGCGTCCGCGGGCCAGGCCGACACGCCGCGCTGGTTTTCGGAAGGCGGATCTGGGGATGTGCACGCCAAATGGGGCATTCCCCAGACCGACGCGGTGGGCTTTGAGGTAATGTGCGAAGACGGCGGTTCGGTGGTGATCCGCCCCGCGCTCTACGCCATGGACGCGCCCGATTCCGCGCCCGACATCCGCTTTGAGGTGGACGGCGAGGGGTTTGTTCGGGACGCAACGCTCGACTTCTCCGAGCGCGATGCGGCCTGGCACGCCAAGGCCGTCGTTTCCAAGGAGGACGCGTTGATTGGTGCACTGCGCCGGGGCAACCGCGTCTCCTATGATTTTGAGCCGCCGCTGCGCGATGGAGACCGGTTCTCCCTCGACCTCACGGGCTCGGCCAAAGCGATCGATGCGATGCTCGACGCATGCTAGTTGAGGTCATTGGTTCTGCTGGCGCGCGATGCTAAGAGCGGGGCGCTTCAAGGCCGAGGACACCCATGAACATTCACGAACACCAAGCCAAAGAGCTTCTGGCCACATTCGGTGCGCCGATCGCGAAGGGGGTGGCCATCACCGCGCCGGAGGAGGCGCGCGCCGCGGCCGAAGCGCTGCCCGGCCCGCTTTATGTGGTGAAAAGCCAAATCCACGCCGGCGGTCGCGGCAAGGGCCGCTTCAAAGAGCTCGGCCCCGACTCAAACGGCGGGGTGCGCCTTGCCAAATCCATCGACGAGGTGGAGGCCCACGCCAAAGAGATGCTGGGCAACACGCTGGTGACCAAGCAAACCGGCGCTGCGGGCAAGCAGGTCAATCGCCTTTACATTGAAGACGGCGCCGACATTGCGCGGGAGCTTTACCTTTCGATCCTCGTTGACCGCCAAGTGGGGCAGGTGGCCTTTGTTGTCTCCACCGAAGGTGGGATGGACATTGAAGCGGTCGCCGCGGACACGCCCGAGAAGATCGTGACGGTGGCGATCGACCCCGAAACAGGCGTGACCGATGCGAACGCCGCAGCGCTCCAATCCGCGCTTGCCCTTGAGGAGCCGGCGAAGGGTGAGATGGCAACGCTGGCCCGGCAGCTTTACGAGGCCTTCACCACCAAGGACATGAGCCTTTTGGAGATCAACCCTTTGATTGTGCTCGGGAACGGGCACCTGCGGGTTTTGGACGCAAAGGTCTCATTCGACGGCAATGCCGTCTTCCGCCACGCGGATGTGGCCGCGCTGCGCGACCTCACGGAAGAAGACGCCAAAGAGATCGAAGCGTCGAAGTACGATCTTGCCTATGTGGCCCTTGATGGGAACATCGGCTGCATGGTGAATGGCGCCGGCCTTGCCATGGCCACCATGGATATCATCAAGCTTTACGGGGCAGAGCCGGCCAACTTCTTGGATGTTGGCGGCGGTGCGTCCACCGAAAAGGTGACGGCGGCGTTTAAAATCATCACCGCCGATCCCAACGTGCGCGGCATCTTGGTGAACATCTTTGGCGGGATCATGCGGTGCGATGTGATTGCCGAAGGGGTGGTGACGGCGGTGAAGGATGTGGGCCTGTCGGTGCCGCTGGTGGTCCGCCTTGAGGGGACCAACGTTGCGCAGGGCAAGGCGATCCTGGCCGAATCCGGGCTCGATATTACGCCGGCCGACGATCTTGATGATGCGGCGCAAAAGATTGTTGGGGCGGTCAAAGGTTGACGGGGGGACGGCGGCGCCCACGCCGCGACGTTCCAAAGGTCGTCCAGATCGGCTTTAACCGCGCCGGCACACGCAGCTTGTGCCGGCTCTTTTCTCGCTCGGGTTTGCCAGGCATCCACCAGACGCTCACATTGCGTGGTGAGCGTGTGTTCGCCGCAAAACTGATGGCAGACAATTTGAGCGGTGGCCGCAAAATCCTATCGGGTATCGAACACTACGATTTTTTTAGCGACCTTGAGTACTTCACCGATGATGCGCGCATCGACGGCTATAAATATTTTAAGGAGATTGAGAGGGACTATCCGGACACGCTTTTCATTCTCAACCTGAGGGACAAAGAGGGGTGGCTGTCGTCCCGCAGGCAGCACAATGGCGGCTCTTATCTTATCCGCGCGAAGGCGTATCTTGGGGTGACGAAAACGCAGGACGTTTTGGACGCGTGGGCCGCCGATTGGGACGCGCACATCGCAGCCGTTCGAGGGCATTTTGCCGGTAAAGCGTCCCTCATCGAGTTTGATATCAAGACCGACCCCATTGAACGGCTGATTGCGCGCCTGCCGGCCCATGGGCTGGACCCGGCCCATTGGGCGCACGTGGGGGCACGGGGGGAGGACCAGGTTGCGCTCCGCGCGCAGCTGGCGGCGGTGGCCGCGCGGGGCGACGACAACGGGTGATCCCGTCCGGCTTGTGGTCGGCCGGGCGATGGGCTAGCGACGGGCTGGTGCCCAAAATCCAGAGAGAAGCTTGATGTCCATCCTCGTCGACCGGAACACAAAGGTCATCGTCCAGGGGCTGACTGGCCGCACAGGCACCTTCCACACCGAGCAGGCGCTCGCCTATCACGGCACGCAGATGGTGGCCGGCGTGCACCCCAAAAAGGGCGGCGAAACGTGGACGGGCGCCAACGGGGACGCCGCACCCCTCCCGATCTTCAAGACGGTGGGTGAGGCAAAAGAGGCGACCGGCGCAAAGGCGAGCGTGGTCTACGTGCCGCCCGCCGGTGCAGGCGCCGCCATCATCGAGGCGATCGAGGCGGAAATCCCGCTCATTGTGTGCATCACGGAGGGGATCCCGGTGATGGATATGGTGAAGGTGAAGGCCAAGCTCGACGCGTCGTCCTCGCGCCTTCTGGGCCCCAACTGCCCGGGCGTGTTGACGCCCAACGAGTGCAAGATCGGCATCATGCCGGGCTCGATCTTTAAGGACGGCTCGGTGGGTATTGTGTCCCGCTCCGGCACCTTGACCTATGAGGCCGTGTTCCAAACCTCCGCCGAGGGCCTTGGCCAGACCACCGCCGTCGGCATCGGCGGTGACCCGGTGAAGGGCACTGAATTCATTGACGTTCTAGAGCTCTTCCTGGCGGACGAAGAGACGACGTCAATCATTATGATTGGTGAGATTGGCGGGTCGGCCGAGGAGGATGCCGCGCAGTTTTTGGCGGACGAGGCCAAGAAGGGGCGCGCAAAGCCCACGGTCGGCTTCATTGCCGGGCGCACCGCCCCGCCGGGCCGCACCATGGGCCACGCCGGTGCGGTGATTTCCGGCGGCAAGGGCGGCGCGGACGACAAGATTGCCGCCATGGAAGCGGCGGGGATCACCGTGTCCCCCTCGCCGGCGCAGCTTGGCAAGACGCTGGCGGGCGTGTTGCAACGCAGCTGATCGCGCCGACCGACGCCGGCCGCGCGCCGTTTTGGCGCGAGAGCCCGTCTTGGCGACCAGCGTTTGCGAGGCGTCGGTTAAAAACACCAGCCGATGGGGCCGCAGAAGTTTGCGGCCGCGGGCGCGGCGGTGGACAGCGCCACCGACGGTGCGGCGAGGGACAGGGCGATGGCGATCACGGCGATGCGTTTCATTAGGATCTCCTTCGTTTGAGGCGTTGTGGCTATCGGACATCCCAAAAATTGGTGGCAGGGGCGCGCTGCGCTGTGATCGGGATCACAGCCCGGCGCGTTTGGAGCATCCCGAGCCGTGTCAGGCCTGGATGCGATGCTTGCCCTTTTGATTTGCGGGCGGTTTTTGAGGTTTGCGCGATGTCACCGAACCCTCAACCGCGCGACTCCAGCCAGCGATCATAATCGCTCACCAGAAGGCGCTGGGGCGCTTCGTCCTCCTCAATGGTGGAGAAGCGCCCGATGGGCTCGCGAAAATAGTTGTCGGTGAGATCGTCGTTGACGGTTGAGACCTCGCCGATCAGCACGTCACCGCCCTCGCCCCAGAACGCGTGCCAGTCGCCGGGCATGAGGGTGACGCTTTCGCCGGGGCCCAGCTGCAGCTTCCCGCCGGCGGGCACGGTGCGGCTCACCCCATCGCACAACACGGTGACGCCGGCGCCCTCGTCAAAGTTGCCGTCCGGGCCGCTGCCATAAAGCTCCACCACCAGGGTGGCGCCGCCGCGGTTGATGATGTCCTCCGCCTTCACCTTGTGGGCGTGCATGGGCGAGAGCTGATCCTTTCGGGAAATCAAGAGTTTCTCGGCGTAGAGCATGCCTGTCCCGCGGGTGAGGTCGGCCGCATCGCCATTGCGCAGGGTGAAGAGGAAGAGGCCCATCTCGTCGAACCGGCCGGCGCCATAGTCGGTGATGTCCCAGCCGAGGCGCGCGTCGGCGATGCGGGTGCCGGCGGCCTTTTCCACCATCTCGTCGGGCGACCATTCGGCGAACGGGGGGAGGATGAAGCCGTGGTCGGCAATCATCGCCCGCGCGTCGTCCAGGATTGCGTTGACGGTGGACCGCTTCATGGTCGTTTCCTCGCAGGGTGGATGGCGTCGGCCGCGAACTGGCGCGATCGCCGCGCATCGTGTGGGGGTTTCGCGTTCACCATCGGCGCGGCTGCGCTTGAGCGGGCACGGCCGGTGCGTGGGCCGCCATTTGCGAGCGGGGGCGCGGTGCTGTCAATCCGCCGCGCCGTCGATCATCGATGCTTAGAGTATCCGTCTTGGTCAAGCGGATTTCGGCGCCCATGGGCGGCCGTCGCGCAGGAGGGCGTTGGCGAGGATGAGAAGTTTCCTCATCAGCGCAGTGAGCGCCACCTTCGGCGGGAAAAGGGCGCCCACCGGACAGCGTTGCCGCTCTTGTCCGTGCAACCAGCACGCACTGCGAGCGGCGCCTTGCCACGCCGCGAAGTCGCGGCCGAGCCGACGCACGCCCTCTTCCCGTCGGGCGCTTCCGTGACGGCGTTATCCGCCCTAGCTGGTCGTCACCACCTGGAGCGAGTGGCGCACGATCCTGGCCAGCTGGTCGGACATGTTGCGGGCGGCGGCGTCCACTGCGCGCAGTTCAGCGCCCAGTTCTGTCGCCACATTGTGGGCGTCGGTGGCGTTGTTGGACATGGTGGAGGCCGCCTCGCTCACCTCGCGGACCGAGGTTGCGGTGTCGGAGATGGAGCGGGCGATCTCCTGGGTGGCGCTGGTCTGCTGCTCGACGACGGCGGCGGCGTTGGCCGAGGTCTGGTCGATGGCGCCGATGGTGGTGCCGATGGTTGTCATGGAGGCAACGGCCGCGTTCGTCACCGTGCGCATCTGCTCAATTTCGGCCGTGATGTCGCTGGTGGCCTTCGCGGTTTGGTTGGCGAGGGCTTTGACCTCGCCCGCGACCACCGCAAAGCCCTTGCCCGCTTCCCCCGCGCGGGCGGCCTCAATGGTGGCGTTGAGGGCCAAAAGGTTGGTCTTTTCGGCAATCTCGGCAATCAGCGAGACCACATCGTTCACGTTGGATGCTGCCTTGGTGAGTTTTTCCACCACCGCCTTTGTGTCGGCCGCCTCGCCGGCGGCGGTGCGGGCGGTCTTGGCGGTGCGGTCCACCTCTTGGGCAATTTCGGCTGATGAGGAGGCGAGCTCCTTGGCGGCTGATGCGATGGTGTTGGCGCGGGTAAGGCTGAGGGAGGCGTTGTCGGCCACCATGGCCGTGCCGCTTTGCAGGGCGCCGATGGAGGCGATAAGGCCGTCTTTGGCGCCGATGATGGCGTTGATCTGCTCGCAGATCGCGCGCACGAGGTCACCGCCCTGGGCCTCCATCTCGTCGGACAGGGTGTTGAGTGCGGCCTCGGTCTGCTCCGCCGTCACCTCGTGTTCGCGAAGGCGCGCCGCCTCCTCGTTGCGCTGCTTGATGGTGGCCTCGCGAAAGACGTTAAGCGAGCGGGCAAGGTCGCCCACCTCGTCCCGCCGGTGGCCGTCAGCAAGGGTGAGCTCGGTGGTGCCGCTGGCAAGGGTGACGGTTGCCGCGATGGTGCGTTTGAGGGCCCGCAGCGGGCGGGACATCACAATCATGCCGAGCGCGATGCTGAGGAGCAGCAAGACCGCGGCGATGATGGCGGTGACGATCCGGGCCTCGGTCGCCTCGGCAAGGTCGGCGCTGCGATCAAGGTCGATCACCATGGCGGCGATCGGGGTGCCGTCGGCGTTGCGCAGCGGGAGGGCGGCCAAGGTGTGGGGGATGCCATCCTCCATCACCTCGCGCGACAGGGTTTTTCCGGTGAGGGCCTCGGCCACAAGTTCGCCGGTGATGGGGTTTGGCGCACCGGCGCTGGTGATGATGTTGAGGGCGCCGTCCTCCATGGTGGCAAAGGTGATGCCGGCGTTCAGCGCCTCGGCCTTGCGGGCTATGAACGCATCGCCAAAGCGCCCTTTGATGGAAAAGCCCACATCCACCACGCCGAGTGCGCGCCCGTTGTGGCTGGCGGGCACGATGCCGCGCACGCTGAGCCCGGCAAGTCGGCCGAACTCGAGCCCCGAGACACGGGTGCGCGTTGCCACAGCCCGGGCAAGCATCGGGCGGCCGGCCGAAAGATCATCCCCAAAGCGATCGGGGCGGTGGACGCGCAAAAACGGCGTCGCGGGCGGGCCGTGGAAGACGATGTTGGCAAGGCCGAAGTCGGCGCGGAAGCGTTCAAGGCGCGGGACAATGCGGGCCTGGAGCGCGTCCCGGTCGCCGGCGGCCCAGTCTGCCATGGCATCATCGTCAAGCGCGATGGCGGTGGCAAGCGACAGGGCGGCCAGCTCTTGAGCCGCCAGCGCCTCGATGAGCGCGGTGCCAAGGCTTGTGAGTTGGCGTTCGGACCGCTCGGCCAACGCATCCTCATGGAGGAGCGAAAGGGTGAGCGTCCCCGCAAGCACCGAAAACAGGCTGACCGCGGCGATCATCACGACCACGGTGCGGCGGAGGGTGGGTCTGAACATCAAACGTCCCACGTCGACAAGGGGTTGAGGCGGGAGTGTGCCACAGGGGCCTTGCGTCACTCTGGTCGTCCCATGCCGCCAGCGTGGCGCAGGGTTGCGATTGACCGGGCCCAATCATCACGATTTTAACAGAAGCGCATCGCGGGACGCGCTAAGGTGCCTTCCGACGATGAGTGGCAACGGCACATCCAAGGACGCTTCCCATGGCCCGTGAAGACGCGAACGACGCGTTTCTTCAATCCTCGTTCCTTTACGGCGGCAATGCGCAGTATTTGGAACAGCTTTACGCGCGTTACCAAGCCGATCCGACCAGTGTGGATGCCGGCTGGCAAACCTTCTTCGGCGCCCTGAAGGACGAGAGCGAGGCCGTTGCGCAAAGCGCGCGCGGGCCGAAGTGGAAGCGCGCCGACTGGCCGCCTGCGGTGAATGGCGAGCTGGTGTCCGCGCTCGACGGGGACTGGGGCGAGGCGGCCGCGGTCCAATCGCGGGTGGCGGACAAGGTGGCGCAAAAGGCGCAAAGCGTTGGCGCTGCGGTGTCGGAGGCGGACCTTCAGCGGGCCGCGCGCGATTCGGTGCGCGCGATCATGATGATCCGCGCCTATCGTATGCGCGGCCATTACCACGCCAAGCTCGACCCGCTCGGCATTGTCGGCAACACCGATTCAGAGCTTTCGCCGGCCGCTTATGGCTTTTCTGACGCTGACCTCGATCGCCCCATCTTCATCGACAATGTGTTGGGGCTCGAATTTGCGACCGTGCGCCAGATGGTCGGCATTTTGACGCGCACCTATTGCAGCACCATGGGTGTTGAATTCATGCATATCTCCGATGGCGCGGAGAAGGGCTGGCTGCAAGAGCGTATTGAGGGGCCGGACAAAGGTGTTGCCTTCACGCCGGAGGGGCGGAAGGCGATTTTGAATAAGCTGATCGAGGCCGAGGGCTTTGAAAAGTTTTTGGGCGTCAAGTATACGGGCACCAAGCGGTTCGGGCTTGACGGTGGCGAGGCGGTTATTCCTGCGCTTGAGCAGATTATCAAGCGCGGCGGCAACCTTGGCCTGCGCGACATTGCGATTGGGATGGCCCACCGCGGGCGGTTGAACGTTTTGGCGCAGGTGATGGGCAAGCCCCTGCGTGCGATTTTTCACGAGTTCAAAGGCGGGTCGTTCAAACCCGATGATGTGGAAGGTTCTGGCGACGTCAAATACCACCTGGGCGCTTCGTCAGACCGTGAGTTTGATGGCAACTCTGTCCATTTGTCGTTGACCGCAAACCCCTCTCACCTTGAAATTGTTGACCCTGTGGTGCTTGGCAAAGTGCGCGCCAAGCAAGATCAGATGGGTGACACGGACCGGTCACAGGCGCTGGCGCTGCTCTTGCACGGCGACGCGGCCTTTGCCGGCCAAGGGGTGGTGGCCGAGTGCTTTGGCTTGTCAGGGCTGAAGGGGCACAAGACGGGCGGCTCGATCCACGTCATCGTCAACAATCAGATCGGGTTTACGACGTACCCGCACTTCTCGCGGTCGAGCCCTTATCCGTCCGATGTTGCCAAGATGATTGAGGCGCCGATCTTCCATGTGAATGGGGATGATCCGGAGGCGGTGGTTTTCGCGGCGAAGGTTGCGACAGAGTTTCGGCAAAAGTTTCACAAGCCGGTCGTCATCGACATGTTCTGTTACCGTCGCTTTGGCCACAACGAGGGGGACGAGCCGGCGTTCACCCAGCCAAAAATGTACAAGATCATTCGGCAGCATCCGTCGACGCTAGAAATTTACGGCAATCGTCTTGTGGATGAGGGCGTGTTGTCGGGCGAGGATGTGGAGCGGCGGAAGGCTGAGTGGCGCGACCATCTTGAGGTGGAGTTTGAGGCCGGCCAATCGTTCCTGCCCAACAAGGCGGACTGGTTGGACGGCCGATGGGCCGCCATCAAGCCTGGGCAGGAGATGGACGACCCGCGCCGCGGCAAAACCGGTGTGGAGGAGGCCGAGCTTAAGGAGATCGGCGAGAAGCTGACCGCGGTGCCCGAAACCTTCAACCTGCACCGCACCATCGGCCGGTTCATGCAAAACCGTGCAAAAATGTTTGAGACGGGCGAAGGGGTGGATTGGGCCACCGCCGAAGCGCTCGCCTTCGGCACCTTGATGCGGGAAGGGTATCCGGTGCGCCTGTCGGGCCAAGATGTGGAACGCGGCACGTTCAGCCAGCGCCACAGCGTGCTTTATGACCAGGAGACCGAAGAGCGCTACATCCCCCTCAACAATATTGGCGCAAAGGAAGACTACGACGCCATCAACTCGATGTTGTCAGAAGAGGCGGTCCTTGGGTTTGAATACGGCTACTCGCTGGCGGAGCCCAATGCGCTGACGTGTTGGGAGGCGCAGTTCGGCGACTTTGCCAACGGCGCGCAAGTGGTGTTCGACCAGTTCATCTCGTCGGGCGAGCGCAAGTGGCTGCGCATGACGGGCCTCGTCTGCCTTCTCCCCCACGGGTACGAAGGGCAGGGGCCGGAACACTCGTCCGCCCGGCTGGAGCGCTTTTTGCAGCTCTGCGCCGAAGACAACATGCAGGTGGCCAACTGCACGACGCCGGCCAATTACTTCCACATCCTGCGCCGCCAGCTGAAGCGTGACTTGCGCAAGCCGCTGATCCTGATGACGCCAAAGTCTTTGTTGCGGCACAAGCGTTGCGTCTCAAAGCTTTCGGAGTTTGGGGCGGATGCCACCTTCCACCGTGTGCTGTGGGACGATGCGCAGCTTGGCCTCACCAACGTAACGCTGAAGCCGGACAAAGATATTCGGCGCGTGGTCGTCTGCTCGGGCAAGGTTTACTTTGATCTTTTGGAGGCCCGTGAGGCGGAAGGCGTCGACGATGTTTACATCCTGCGGACCGAACAGCTTTACCCGTTCCCGGCGAAGGCGCTCTTGAATGAGCTGAAGCGGTTTCCGGAGGCGGAACTTGTGTGGTGCCAAGAAGAGCCGGCCAACATGGGGAGCTGGACCTTCGTGCAACCTTATCTTGACTGGTGCCTCACCCAGCTGGAGCGGGGGGGCGAGCGTGCGCGCTACACCGGGCGCGCCGCGGCGGCCTCGCCGGCGACCGGTCTTGCCGCCCGCCACAAGCACCAGATGGAAACCTTCCTGGCCCAGGCCTTGGGCTGACCTGTCGCCCGCCGCTTGCTTCTGGCCGGCGGCGGGGGCAAACAGTGCTTTGCGGCATATCGCCTTTGCCAAAACCCCTCCCGCTGAACAACAGCCGATGACACGCCCATGAGCACCGAAATCCGCGTCCCCACCCTCGGCGAAAGTGTGACCGAGGCGACTGTTGCGCAGTGGCTGAAGGCAAAGGGCGACACCGTTGCCGCCGACGAGCCGGTGGTGGAACTGGAAACCGACAAGGTGTCGGTGGAAGTTCCCGCGCCCACCGCAGGCACCATCACCGAAATTGCGGCCGAAGCGGGCGCGACGGTGGAGGTCGGCGCGCTTCTGGGCCAGATCGGCGAAGGGGGGGCGGCGGCCCCCGCGCCTGCGAAGCCCGAGGCACCCGCGAACGGCCCGGCGGCAGCGCCCGCCACCGCGGCGACCGAGGTGCGTGTCCCCGCCCTTGGCGAGAGCGTGACCGAAGCAACGGTCGCGCAAATCCTGAAAAAAGAGGGCGACGCGGTGGCCGCTGACGAGGCGATCGTGGAGCTTGAGACCGACAAGGTGTCCGTGGAAGTGCCCTCGCCGGTGGCCGGCACCGTCCAATCCCTCGCCGTTTCGGTGGGTGACACCGTGGCCGTGGACGCGCTGATCGGCGCGATTTCCGCCGGCGGTGGCGCGGTTGCAGCGGCCGCCCCTGCGCCCGCAACGGCCGAGCCTGCGGCCCCCGCACCCTCCGCCGGCCGTCCCCCGGCGCCCTCCGCCCGCAAAGCGATGGCAGAGGCCGGACTGTCGGCCGAGAGCGTCTCTGGCACCGGCCGAGAGGGCCAGATTTTGAAGGGCGACGTTTTGAAAGCCATTGCCAGCGGCGCGGCGGCCGCACCCGCGCCGGCTGCAAAAGCCCCGGCCACCGGGCCCGACAGCACCCGCGAAGAGCGCGTGCCGATGACCCGTTTGCGCCGCACCATCGCCCAACGGCTCAAAGACGCGCAAAACACAGCCGCCATGTTGACGACGTTCAATGACGTCGACATGGGCGCGGTCATGGAGCTGCGCAAGCAATACAAAGATCAGTTTGAGAAAAAGCACGGCGTGAAGCTCGGCTTCATGGCCTTCTTCTCAAAAGCCTGCGTCCATGCGCTGAAAGAGGTGCCCGCGGTCAACGCGGAGATCGACGGCAACGACCTCGTCTACAAAAACTATTACCACCTCGGCATTGCGGTCGGCACCGACAAGGGGCTCGTGGTCCCGGTCTTGCGGGATGCGGATGCGCTCAGCTTCGCCGGCATTGAAAAATCCATCGCCGGGTTCGGTCGCCGCGCACGCGACGGCCAGCTCAAGCTTGACGAGATGCAGGGCGGCACCTTCACCATCACCAATGGCGGGATTTACGGCTCGCTGATGTCGACGCCCATCCTCAACGCGCCGCAGTCCGGCATTTTGGGCATGCACCGGATCGAGCAGCGCCCCGTCGCCGTCGGCAACGAGATCAAGCTGCGCCCGATGATGTATCTCGCCCTCTCCTACGACCACAGGATTGTGGATGGGAAAGAAGCCGTGACCTTCCTGGTGCGCGTCAAGGAAGCGATCGAAGACCCGCAGCGGCTTCTTCTGGATCTATAAGCCATCGATGCGGCCCTATCTGGAGCCTGAACCCGGCCAAACCCCGCTGCCCTACGTGGCGAGCGTGAGTTGGCCGCGCTCAGGCCATCACCTCATCGTACGCCTTCTTTATGGATACTTTGGCCCGCGCTTTGGTTACTGTGAGTACCACGTGCCGAAGGACGACCCGGACACGCCCTGCTGCGGCCACTTCCCCTGCCAAAAGCGCGCGATCGCGTTCTCAAAGAACCACGACTTCAATATTGATTCGCCCGTCCCGACGGACGTGCCGCTCCTCGTCCAATGGCGGGAGCCCATCGCCGCGCTGCATTCCAACTTTGAACTTGCGGTGATGGAAGGTTGGCCGGACACACCTAAAGCATTCACAAAATTTGGCCACAAGCAGGCGGAGAAATACCGCCGCTTCATGGCCAAATGGGTCGAGCCGGACCTGCCAAACCGCCTTGTCCTCAACTATGATGACCTGACGGCCGACCCACACAGCCACTTTCGAAAGGTTTTGACGCTTTGGGGTGAAGACCCGTGCGATGAGGCAAAGCTTGAAACCGCAATCCAGACCGTCCCGCACATCTCGGTCAGCGACAAAACCTCAAAACTCTCCGCAGCGCGCGGCGTGCGGGCCGAGCGCGTGGTCACCACCTTCCGCCATTATGATGCGGCGGAAACCCAGGTGTTCCGCGAGATTGCGCTCGGCCCCGTCGCCGCGCACGCAACAACCGCGGCCGTGATCGCGCCGCACCCCGCCGCCCCGGCCACCGCGCGCACCGTTGACCCCGAAACGCTCAAGGCCAACCGACTGCGCGCCGGCGAGCGGCTGGTCTTCCACCACATCCCAAAGTGCGCTGGCTCATCGGTGAGCGACCTTTTGGCGGCCCCCTTTCGCAAAGACCAAATCTTCCGCCATCGGGGCGACATGCTGCCCGGCATGTCCGCCGAGGAGGTCGCCAAGTATCGCTACTTCACCGGCCACTTTTCACGCCATGGCGTTGACACCGTGCCGGGGCCAAAACGCGTCGTCACCGTCCTGCGGGAGCCGCGTGAGCGCATCCTCTCGCTTTATTACTTTTGGCGCTCTCACACCCACGCTGCCATCGAGCGCGGCAACCTAAAGGGTGCTCGCGCGGCCAAGTCCATGGATCTCAAAACCTTTCTGCGGTCCGACTTGCCGGAGGTGACGCTCAGCATCAACAACCATATCGTGCGCAGCATGCTCGGCCCCATTCGGCTTGAACTCGGCCAAGGGTTCCGCCTCCCAGACAGGGACTTTGCTGTCGATACCGCAATCTTGAACATCAAGCGCTACTTCTTCGTCGCCTTCACCGAAACACTTGACGAGGACATGGCGCAACTTCTGCCCTTGCTGGGCATCGAACCGGTCGCAACAATCCCGCGCGAAAAAGCATTCGAAAACCTCAGCGCGCGCAAGGCCCTGTTTGAGCCCATCGAGCGGGAGCCGCTTGATGATGAGACCTGGTCGCTGCTCAACCACCTCACCTTTCTCGACATGGCGTTTTACAGAAAAGCGTGGCACCTGAGGGCGAGCCTGCGCTGCCCCTATCCCATGTGAGGCCACCCGCCATGCCCCTCGAACTCACGCTTCTTGCCGTGTCCGGCATCATCTTCGTGATCCACCTTTTGACTGCAGCCGGCGGCCGCACCGTCACCTACGGGCTCGACTGGGCCGCCGGCCCGCGGGACACGCACCCTGGCCAAGTCCCCCAATGGGGTGAGCGGGCGGACCGCGCCTTCCGCAACATGGCCGAAACCTTCCCGCTTTACGCGGCCTTTTCGGTCGCGGTGGTCGCGGCGGACGCCACCGGGCCCCTCACAGCCCTTGGCGCATCGCTCTACGTGGTCGGCCGCGTCCTCTACCTCCCGGCGTACCTGTTGCACATCCAATTCGTGCGCTCGCTCATCTGGGTCGCGGCAATGGTGGGCATTGCGCTGCTGGGCGCCCCGCTCATCCTGGGGGCGCTGTGATGGGCCGCGGCGTTTGCGTTGTCACCGGCGGCTCCCGGGGGATTGGCGCGGCGGCCGCCCGGCTCGCCGGCGCCCACGGGTGGGACGTTTTGATCAATTATCGCGCGCGGGCGGACGCCGCAGAGGCCGTTGCCGCCGACATTGTGGCCGCAGGCGGGCAGGCCGAGATCGTCGCGGCTGACGTTGCCACGCAAGAGGGCATCGATGCCGTGTTTGCCGCGGCCGATGCCATGGGCCCGCTCACCGCGCTCATCTCCAACGCCGGCATGGGCGACCAGGTGGGAACCGTCGACACCTTCACCTTTGAGCGGGTGGACCGGTTGATGCGGCTCAACGTCACCTCGGTGATCATGTGCGCGAAGGCGGCGGTGATGCGCATGGCAACCTCCCGCGGCGGGTCGGGCGGCTCCATCATCCACATTGCGTCGGCCGCATCCAAGCTTGGCGGGCCCCACCAGTTTGTGGACTATGCCGCCACAAAGGGCGCCATCGACACGCTCACCGTCGGCCTTGCGCTGGAATGGGCGGGCGCCGGCATCCGGGTGAACGCGGTGCGCCCCGGCGTGATCGACACCGACTTTCACGCCAGCGTTGGCGTGCCGGACCGCCCGGCCACCGTCGGCCCGCAGCAGCCCATTGGCCGCGCGGGCACGCCGCAGGAGGTGGCTGAGGCAATCCTCTTTCTGATGTCGGACAAGGCGTCCTATACCACGGGCGCGATCCTCGATGTGTCGGGCGGCCGCAGCGCGGTCCCGTAAAAATCCAAAGGAGCGGACAATGGCGGCCTACGACGTTGTGGTGATTGGCAGCGGCCCCGGGGGCTACGTGGCCGCCATTCGGGCCGCGCAGCTCGGCCTCAAAACCGCGGTGGTGGAAAAGTGGCCCGCCTTCGGGGGCACCTGCCTCAATGTGGGCTGCATCCCCTCCAAAGCGCTCCTCCACGCCTCCGAACTTTATGAAGAGGCCGGCCACGGCTTTGCCGACATGGGGATCGGCGTCTCCCCCTCCCTCGACCTTCAAAAGATGTTGACCTTCAAGGACGAGGGCGTCGACGGCAACACAAAAGGCGTCGCGTTCCTGTTCAAGAAAAACAAGATCGACACCTATGCCGGCACCGGCGCATTGGCCGGGCCCAACACCGTGCGCGTCACCCCCGAGGAGGGCGATGCGACGGAGCTTGAGGCGAAAAACATCATCATCGCCACCGGGTCTGACATTGTGCGCCTGCCCAACATCCCCATCGATGAGACGCGCATTGTCTCCTCCACCGGCGCGCTGTCGCTCCAAAAGGTGCCGGGAAAAATGATCCTGGTGGGCGGCGGCGTGATTGGGCTTGAGCTTGGCTCGGTCTGGCGGCGGCTGGGCGCGGAGGTGACGGTGGTCGAATTCCTCGAGCGCATCCTCCCCACCGAGGACAAAGAGATTTCCAAGCAGTTTGAGCGCATCTTGAAGAAACAAGGGATGACGTTCCGCACAAAGACAAAGGTGACCGGCGTCGACACGTCCGGCGACACGCTCAAGGTGACGGTGGAGCCGGCCGATGGCGGCGCGGCCGAAACCCTGGAGGCCGATGTGGTCTTGGTCGCCATCGGCCGGCGCCCCTATACGGACGGGCTCAACCTCGAGGCGGTCGGCGTTGCGCTGGATGACAAGGGCCGCGTCAAAACCGATGGGCACTATCGCACCAACGTCCCCCACATTTATGCCATCGGGGATGTGACGGACGGGCCAATGCTGGCCCACAAGGCGGAAGACGAGGGCGTTGCGGCGGCCGAAATCATCGCCGGGCAAGCCGGCCACGTGAACTACGGCACGATCCCCAATGTGGTCTACACGTACCCCGAAGTGGCCTCCGTCGGGCAGACCGAGGAGGCGCTGAAGGGCGCGGGCGTTGCCTATAAGGTTGGGAAATTCCCCTTCACCGCCAACGGGCGGGCGAAGGTGAACCGCACCACCGAGGGTTTTGTGAAAGTGTTGGCGGACGCTGAGACCGACACGGTGCTTGGCGTTCACATCATCGGCCCCGACGCCGGCACGATGATTGCCGAAGCCGCGCTTGCCATGGAGTTTGGCGCAGCGGCCGAGGACATTGCCCGCACCTGCCACGCCCACCCCACGCTGACCGAAAGCATGAAAGAGGCGGCCCTCGCCGTCGACGGCCGCGCCATTCACATGTGATCAGGCCGCGACGCCGGGGGGTGTGATCCGGCCGCTACGCTGGCAAATTGATGGGGCCACGACGCCGGAAGTTCGATCAGGCCGCGCCGACGGCAATTTGATCAGGCCGCGACGCCGGCAATCGCCCGGCGGGCCCGGGCCAACGCACCGTCCGCGTCCGCCATCAGCCGGTCCGCCGGGATCACCGTCACATCGGTGATCCCGATGAAGGCGAGCGCGTGCCGCAGGTACGGCGTTGCAAAGTCGATCTCCGCATCGATCGGCGTCCCGCCTGACGTCACGACGATGAACGCGCGTTTGCCCTGCAAAAGGCCGACCGGGCCGTTTTCGGTGTAGCGAAACGTTTTGCGGGCGCGGGCGATGAGGTCGATCCACGCTTTGAGCGCGGCGGGAATGCCAAAATTATAGATGGGGGTGCCGATGATGAGGGTGTCCGCCGCCTCAAGCTCGGCCACCAGCGTGTCGGAGAGGGCAAGGGTGTGGCGCTGTTCGGCGGTGCGGTCCTCCTCCGGCGTAAAATTGGCCGCAATCCAGGCATCGTCCACCACGGGGAGGCCGGGCGCCACGTCCCGCTCAACGACGGTGTCGTCGGCCAGATGGTCGATCAGCTCGGCGGTGAGCGTCCGGCTCAGCGAGCCGTCATGGCGGCCGCTGGCATGGATGGCGAGAAGGGTCATTGTGGCCTCCAGAATGGGCGCGGGGTGCGCTGCTGGCCCAGAGGTGGTATGCGCCTGTGGTGCCATCTATGATGGGCTGGGCAACGCGCCGTTCGCAAATGGAGAACGATGGACCGGTTTGAGGAGATGCGAACCTTCGCGGCCGTTGCCGATCACGGGGTGAACGGGGCCGCGCGCCGGCTGCACACGGCGCCCTCTGCGGTGAGCCGCCGGGTGCGGGACCTTGAGGCGCGGCTCGGCACCGCGCTCTTTGCGCGCACGGGGCGGCGCATGGCGCTCACCGATGCGGGGGCGGACTATTTGGCCGCCGCCGCCAGGATCCTGGATGAGGTGGAGGATGCTGAGGCCCGCGCGGGCGATGCTGGCCGGTCGCTCTCCGGCGCCATCCGCATGGCTGCCCCGCTCTCCTACGGCGTGTCGCACGTGATGCCGGCGCTGAGCCGTTTTCTGGCGGCGCACCCGGGCGTGACGCTCGACCTTGATTGTGACGATCGCCGGGTGGACGTGCAGCGGGAGGGGTTTGACCTTGCGATCCGCCTTGGCGCGCTCGCCGATTCAGCGCTCCTTGCCCGGCGGCTGACGGCGGTGCCCATGGTGGTGGCCGCCGCCCCCGCCTTTCTGGCAGGGCGAAAACTGCCGGAAACGCTGGCGGATCTCTCAGGCTGGCCCGCGCTCACCTATGCTGCCAACGACCGCGAGGGGGTTTGGCGCGCGAGCGACGCTGAGGGCCGCACGCACAGTGTGACGCTCTCGGTGCGGGTGGTGGCCAACAATGGTGATGCGCTGCGGCAGGGGGCGGAGGCGGGCCTTGGCGTGGTGCGCGAGCCGCGATTTATTGTCGAAGAGGCGCTGTCGGCCGGTCGCCTCGTGCCGATTCTGACGGGCTATTCATCGCCCGCCGTGGATGTCTTTGCGCTGTGGCCGGCGCGAGCCTATCAGCCGCGCCGGGTGCGGGCGCTGATCGACCATCTGGTCGCAGCGCTCCGATGATCATTCGGCGGCGGGCAGCTCCTCATCGGGGCTGGCAACGTCGCCATCAGGCTCTTCGGTCCCCATGATCTTGTCGGCGATGAGGCCGGCGCTCTCGCGGATCCCCCGCTCAATGGCGTCCGCCACATCAGGGTTCGTGCGCAAGAACTGCTTTGAATTCTCGCGCCCCTGGCCAAGCCGCTGGCTGTCGTAGGAGAACCAAGCGCCTGATTTTTCAACGATGCCGGCCTTCACCCCAAGGTCCAAGAGCTCGCCAAGCTTTGACACGCCCTCGCCATACATGATGTCAAATTCCACCTCGCGGAACGGCGGGGCGAGCTTGTTTTTCACCACTTTGACGCGGGTTTGGTTGCCCACCACCTCGTCGCGGTCCTTGATCCCGCCGATGCGGCGAATGTCGAGCCGCACGGAGGAGTAAAATTTGAGCGCATTGCCGCCCGTGGTGGTCTCGGGCGAGCCAAACATCACGCCGATCTTCATGCGGATCTGGTTGATGAAGATGACCATGCAGTGGCTGCGCGAAATGCTGCCGGTGAGCTTGCGCAGCGCCTGGCTCATGAGCCGCGCCTGGAGGCCGGGCAACTGATCGCCCATCTCGCCCTCAAGCTCCGCGCGGGGGGTGAGCGCGGCAACGCTGTCCACCACCAACACATCGACGGCCCCGGAGCGGACCAGCGTGTCGGTGATTTCCAGCGCCTGCTCGCCTGCGTCAGGCTGAGAAATCAGAAGATCGTCAACGTTGACGCCAAGCTTGCGGGCGTAAATCGGGTCGAGCGCGTGCTCGGCATCCACAAACGCGCAGATGCCGCCCTTCTTTTGCGCTTCGGCGACAGTGTGGAGGGCGAGCGTCGTCTTGCCCGATGATTCGGGCCCATAAATCTCAACAATGCGGCCCTTCGGGAGGCCGCCGATGCCGAGCGCAATGTCGAGCCCGAGCGAGCCGGTGGGCACCGTCTCCACCTCGATCTGCTGGCCGGCGCCCAGCTTCATGATCGAGCCCTTGCCGAACTGTCGCTCAATGTTGGCAATGGCCGCGGTCAGCGCCTTGGCCTTATCACCGCTGCCCCCCTCAACCAGACGTAGGTCGGACTGGGAGGCGCCGTTTCCCTTGCGCTTCATGGCTTCACCACCTGTTTGCTCGGCTTCTTGTACAACACGTCGCTCACGTTCGCAATCTGTTCGAAAACCTAAGATTTAGTTAAACGACGTGCCGCTACGATAAAGCCTCGGCGTCGGGCGGGGGATCAGGATTTCGCGTTGTTCAGCGTTTTGCGCCGCTGTCTCAGTTGGGCACGCAATAATTGACGGTGGCCGGCGTGTTGCCCCCCGCCGCAATGGTGCCCTGAAGAAGCCCGGTTGCGGTTTGGGTGAGGGGCACGGGCGCGGCGGACCAGACTTGATTGTCAGCCGTCTCACAAATGTCAGTGCCGCAGTCGGTCGTGAACGTGTTCCACGTTGCGGTCGCGATGTTGACCGGGCAGAAGCACACCGCCTTTGCCTCGCTCGGATCCCAATAACAGGGCGCATCGAGGCAATTGGCAAAGAATGTTGGGCTCCCATTCGTGTTCGTGGCCGGACACGTGGTCATGGATGCGCCAGACAGCGTCCCATAGTTGCTATTGGTGACCGCATCACCCAGCGAATACTGCGAAAAGATAAAGTTAACGTTCCCAGTCGGTCGCGAGGGCACCGCAAAGCCTGGGATCGCCGTCGGCAAGCGCTTTTCGCACGCGGTGTTGCCAAGGTTGACGTTGTAATTGGGCGCGGGGCCTGTGGTCACAACCGGGCACTCGCAGGACGACCACACGGCCTTTGTGGCGTCGTCAATGCTGGTGGGGCAGGCGGTGGGGTTGCCGCTTTCATCAAGGCAGGTGCAAATGGCGTGGGAGCACAGGGCATAGGGGTTTGCGGCGCAGCGCGTGTTGTTTTGCGCAAAGGCCGTGAGGGGCGCGAGCGCGACGCAAACGGCCAACGCGGCCAACAATCTCAACATCATCCCACCTCATTCCTGCACGTTGTTGTAACGGCGAATTTTTTGCGCTCAGCGGCCGGAAAGCTCCATCTTCACCGTCTCGGCGAGGGCTTTGAGCGTAAAGGGTTTTGGCAAAAATGTTGCCGCACCAAGATCATCCACCGACGCGCCGTCCGCATAGCCCGACATGAAGACGACCTTCAGATCCGGCCGGCTTTCGCGCACATGGGCGACCAGCGACGGGCCATCCCGCTCAGGCATGATGACGTCGGTGAGGAGAAGGTCGATGGTCTCGCCTTCTTCATCAAAAATCTCCGCCGCCTCCTGGCCGTTGGCGGCCGAGAGCACCCGGTAGCCCTTGGCGGAAAGGGCGCGGGCGGCAAACATGCGGATCGCCTCTTCGTCCTCGGCGAGGAGAACCGTCGCGCTGCCGGTGAGGTCGACCGCCTCGCGCGAGCCTGTGGCGCTGGCGGTGCGGGCCGGGGCATCGGCCGTGCGGGGCAAGAAGACGTCAAAGCGCGTGCCAGACCCTTCCTCGGACGCGACCGACAAGGTGCCGCCGGTCTGTTTCACGATGCCGTAGACGGTTGAAAGGCCGAGCCCCGTCCCCTCGCCCATGCCCTTGGTGGTGAAAAAGGGCTCAAAAATCTTGGCCAGAACGTCGGGCGGCATGCCGGTCCCCACATCCTCCACCTCAATCAGCACCATCTCGCTGTCGGCCTCCCGCTCACCGGGGGCAACGTTTTGGGTGCGGATGACAAGGTGACCGCCGGCCGGCATTGCGTCGCGCGCATTGACGGCAAGGTTGATGACCACCTGCTCGATCTGGCTGCGGTCGGCAAGCACCGGCCAGAGGTCGCGCCCATGCTCAATTTTGAGGTGGATGGTCTCGCCGAGCAGCCGGTCGAGCATCAGCGAAAGGTCGCCGATCACATCATTGAGGTTCAACACCGCAGGGCGCAGCGTTTGCCGGCGCGAAAAGGCCAAAAGCTGCTTCACCAAGCCTGCCGCGCGCTCCGCGCTCTGCTTGATGTTCATGATGTCGCGAAAGGCGGGGTCGCTCGGCCGGTGGTTTTGGAGGAGGAGATCGGAAAAGCCGATGATGGCGGTCAGCACGTTGTTGAAATCGTGGGCAATTCCACCGGCGAGCTGACCGATCGCCTGCATCTTTTGGTTTTGCGCAATTTGCGATTCCAGCTCCGCCGCGTCCGTCACATCCGACAGCGCGACAATGATGTGCTCGCCCAGCGCCTTGCCTGTGGCGCGCACCCGGCGCTCCCCCTCGCGCAGGACCGCGTCAAGCCGGGCATCATCTTTGATGCGCGCATGGGCGGAAAAGCGGGCCACCGCATCCCGCTCCACCGACAAAATGTCGTGGAGGGCGGCCGCATCACCTGCGAGCGTGGCGAAGGCGGTGTTTTTGGCCAAGACGCGCCCGTCCGCGGCAAGGATTGCGGCGGGGGCGGGGACAAGGTCCACAATCAGCGCGTGACCGTCGGAGGGTGGGGCGCTCGCGGGGATGGTCTCGATGGTGTGGATGAGGTGCGCGCCATCGCGCCGGACTTTGATGGCGGTGCCGCTGGAGAGGATGGCCGTGCCCTCGCCGCCGGCAAGGGCGCGACGGCGCAGGCCAAACAGCAGCGCATGGTCGCCATCGGTGCGGGCAAGGGCCGCGGGGTCGGTGGTGCCGGTGGCGGGCTCAAACGTTGGCGTGAGGGAGACGACGCGGCCTTCCGCGGTGGTGACAGCGAAGGGGGTCGTGTCCTTGGGCGGGGCGAGGGGGCGGTGGCGCCACGCGGTGCGCACGCCCCAGGCGCCAAGGCCGGCGGCCGCGACGGTCAGCGCCCCCACCAGCACCGCCGGCATCTCGGCCGCGAGGCCCAGCGTTGCGGCGGATGCGGCACACAGCGCGCTGCCAAAGGCGAAGGGGGCAATGGACGGCCCCGCGGAGGGGAGGGTGGACATGGGTGGCGTCTCCGGCCGAAGCGGACACGCAACGATGCCACAGTTGGCAAAGCGGCGCGCGGTGAGGGCGCGCCGCTTCTGTGGATTAGTCGTCCCGGTGGATGCGCTCGCGCCGTTCGTGGCGCTCCTGGGCTTCGATGGAAAGGGTGGCGATGGGCCGGGCGTCGAGCCGGCGGATGCCAATGGGCTCGCCCGATTCTTCGCAGTAGCCGTAGGAGCCGTCGTCAATGCGGGCGAGTGCGGCGTCAATTTTGGCGATCAATTTGCGCTGCCGGTCGCGGGCACGAAGCTCGATGGCGTGATCGGTCTCGGAGCTCGCACGGTCGGTGAGGTCCGGATGGTTGCGCTCGCGCTCGGCGAGTTGGTCGAGGGTTGTTTTGCTCTCGCGTAGTATTTCAGATCGCCAGTCAAGAAGTTTGTTCTTAAAATAGTTTTTCTGGCGTTCACCCATGAAGGGTTCGTCCTCGCATGGACGATAGTTCCCTTCGACCTTTTCGTCGATCACCATAGTCACCACCAACCACCCCAGCGTTGTCCCGACCGCTATAAACGTGAATTTTGAGATTGCAATGGTGAACGTGCGTTGGACACGGCTGAAACCATCAACTGTTGCACCTGCGCTCTATGTGCAGTGCAGCAAATTCCTCCCTATGTAATATATTACGCCGACGCTGCCTGACCGCTCGAACAAGGCCTTGACTTTAAGAGGGCGTAATTCACCCTTCGCAGGGAACGAGAACGCGCAGGCGGGCAGGACGATAATCATGCGATTTGAGGGATCGGCCACGTACGTCGCGCCTGACGACCTCAAAGTCGCCGTCGGCGCCGCGGTCGCGCTCCAGCGCCCCTTGCTGGTGAAGGGGGAGCCGGGGACCGGGAAATCCGTGCTCGCGGCGGAGGTTGCGGCGGCGCTGGGCGCCTCGCTGATTGAGTGGCACATCAAGTCCACCACCAAAGCCAAGGAAGGCCTTTACGAATACGATGCCGTCGCCCGCCTGCGGGACAGCCAGCTCGGTGACCCGCGCGTGTCAGACGTGCGCAATTACATCCGCCGCGGCAAGCTTTGGGAGGCCTTTGCGGCGCCCGAGCGGCCGGTCCTGCTGATCGATGAGATCGACAAAGCGGATATTGAGTTTCCCAATGACCTTCTTCTCGAGCTCGACCGCATGGCCTTCGATGTGACGGAGACGGGCGAGCGTGTGGCAGCGGTTCAGCGCCCGGTGGTGATCATCACCTCCAACAACGAGAAAGAATTGCCCGACGCGTTTTTGCGCCGCTGCTTCTTCCATTACATAAAATTCCCCGATGAGGCGACGCTCACCGCCATTGTGGACGTGCACTTTCCTGACCTGAAGCGCGAGATGCTGAAGGAGGCGCTCGCAAGCTTCTTTGAACTGCGCGAGGTGCCGGGGCTGAAGAAGCGGCCGTCCACGTCCGAACTGTTGGACTGGATCAAGCTTTTGGTGGTGGAGGACATTCCGGCGGAGGCGTTGCGCGCCAGCCGGTCCAAGGCGCTGCCGCCGCTTTATGGCGCGCTCATCAAGAACGAGCAAGATATGCAACTCTTTGAACGGCTTGCGTTTTTGGACCGGGCGCGGCGCTGATGCGGCATCTCATCATCATGCGCCACGGCAAGGCCGAGCGCGGCGAGGGCAAGGCCGACTTTGACCGCACCATCGAGCCGCGCGGCACCCGCGAGAGCTTCCATGTGGCCGAGCAAATGGCCACTGCCGGCCTGTCACCGGACACGATTTTGTGTTCCGCCGCCCGCCGCACGCGGGACACGCTGGCCGCCGTCCTCCCCCACGTGCGCGGCGACTGCGAAATCCACCTCATCGAGCGGCTTTATGATGCTGACGTTGCCGACCTTCGCGAAGCGATGCGCAAGGCAAGCGGCCAGACGGTGCTCCTGATTGGCCACAACCCGTCCGTCCACGGGCTGTCACTCATGTTTGCGGGCGGCGATGCGGGGGAGGTGGGCGACAGTTTTCCGACCGCCACCGCCGCTGCCTTTTCCATGGGCTTTGCGGTGGACACCGTCCGTTTTGAGCGGCTCTTTGTGCCGGACCGCGGCGCGACGTCAGGCCTCGAGGGCTGACAGGGCCGCGCCATCGCGGATCTTCTTTTTCTCGTCCTCATCATCGGAATCGCTGAGCGCGTCATAGTGGGCCGCCGCCTCCTTAAAGGTGGCAAACACGTATGTGTCCCCCACCACCTTCACCGTGCCGTCGCGGACCAAGCGGTCGAGCGCATCATCAAGCTCAAAGTCAATGGCAACGCCGTACCGCTCCAGGATCGTGGCGTCGATCATCGCCTTCCGGGAGGGGAGTTCGGACGCCTCCACCCGCTCCCCGGCCATGAAGGTGAGCGTGATCAAGTCTTCCTTCACGTCCTCCTCCTCCGCCCGGTCCAGCAGCAGCGCGAGGGCCGCACGGTTGTTGGCAAGGTTGTGGAAGAAGAGTTTTTGTGAAAGCTCCATCATGTATCGGTTGCGCTGGTTGAAGAATGTTGTGATCTGCCGCGCCAACAGGCCGATAAAACCGAACAGAGCGCCCAGCAATGCAAACGGGTTTGTCGCGGCCAAAACCTTGCCGGTGGTCGTAAAAATGCCAAATAGCGTCCCGCCACCGGCCGTTGCGAAAAACTTGATCTTGTCGAACGGACGAAATTGGACGGTGCGGAGCGGGAACAAGATCTGAAGATCATGCTCCGGCATGTCCTTAAACACCTTCATATAGATGTAGTCGGACGACGTTGCCTTCGGCAGGGCGCGGCGCTTGCGGCGGACTTGGCGCAGCGCCTTCTTTTCGCTCACCTCGCCACCGTCGGCAAATTCGCGCGCGCGGTCCTCGTCGGACTTGAGCTTTAAGAGCACGAAGAGGCGGCGATGGAGCCGGACGGGAAAGCTTTTTTTCAGAAAAAACGTCTCCGGCCGGCGGACCGAACGCTCTTCCGTATAGGTCTCGCGCGAGTAGATCAGCAGCTTGTCATACTCGGCAAGATCCACCTCAATCTTCAAAGAGTACGGCGTTTCTTCGTTGAGGATCGTGTTGATCTGATCCAAGCTGATCGCTGTATAGTTCGCGCGGGTCAGAAGGTTATGGGTGAGGTTGGAAAGTTCATCCTCCATCCCATCCCGCTCTTCCTCAGAAAAGCTGAGGACGCGCACTGTGTCCCGGTCGGGCGAGAAGGGCAGATAGCACCGCTGCATTTCGTCGGAGAGGACGTTATAGTCGTGGCCGCGGTGCTTTTGCAGTTGGATTGCCATCGTCATAAAGGTGTCGCGGCAAATGTCGTCCACCGACAGGCACAAATCTTTGATCACCGCTTGGCGCGACAGGGGGATGAAGCGGCTGGTCTCCCGCCCGGGGAGGGCGTCTTCGCGCGGTGCTTTGGCGTCCACAATCGCCTCCCCTTCAGCGTCTGAGGGCGTCCACCGCACCCTCAAGGCCCGCCAGCGAGAGCTCAAACATGCGCCCGCCCATCAGCTCGCCGATCATAGACGTGGAGGCCGTGTAATCCCAATAGGCCGCAGGTTGCGGGTTGATCCACGCCGCCTTCGGAAAACGCGCCAGAAGCCGGCCCATCCAGACAGCGCCCGCCTCCTCGTTCCAGTGCTCCACCGAGCCGCCGGGCATCGTAATCTCGTAAGGGCTCATGGCCGCATCGCCCACCAGAACGAGCCGCGTGTCGGCCGGGAACGTGCGGATCACCTCCTCCGTCGCGATTTGATCCACCCGCCGGCGCGCGTTTTCGCGCCAAACGCCCTCATAAACGCAGTTGTGAAAGTAAAGCTGGGTGAGCGACTTGAACTCCGACTTTGCCGCGCTGAACAACGCTTCGCACAGGGCCACATGGTCATCCATGGAGCCGCCAATATCGAATAAGATCAACAACTTGATGGCGTTCTGACGCTCACGCTGGGTGCGAACGTCCAAAAACCCTTCCCGCGCGGTGGCCGAAATTGTGCCCTGAAGGTCAAGCTCTTCCGCCCCGCCTGTGCGCGCCAGGCGCCGCAATTTGCGCAGCGCAAGCCGAAAGGCCCGGGTGCCAAGCGCAGCGTCGCCATCAAGATCGCGGAACTCGCGCCGGTCCCACACCTTCACTGCCCGGCGGTGGCGGCTCTCATGCTGGCCGATGCGCACGCCCTCAGGATTATAACCATAGGCGCCAAAGGGGCTCGTCCCATTGGTCCCAATCATCTTTGAGCCGCCCTGATGGCGCTCATTTTGGCGCTCCAGCCGTTCTTTCAGCGCGTCCATCAGCGCCTCAAACCCGCCGAGCGCCTCAATCTTGGCCTTCTCCTCCTCCGAGAACACGCGGTCCGCGAGCGCCCGCAGCCACTCATCCGGCAATTCGCGCGTGGCAACGCCTTCCGTGCCGGACACTGCCTCAAGCCCCTTGAACACGCGGGCAAACACCCGGTCGAACGCATCAATCTTGGTCTCGTCCTTCACCAAGATTGTGCGGGCGAGCTGATAAAACGCCTCCACATCGCCGCCCGCGAGCCCCGCGCGGGTCGCCTCCAAAAGCGTCAAATATTCGCGCAAAGAGACCGGCACCCCTTCGGCGCGCAGACCATGGAAGAGCGGCGTGAACACGGGGCCTAACGCGCCTCATCCGCCGGCGCGATGCGCCCGATTTCTTTGACAATATCTTTCACGCGCGGCCGGTTGCCCTCCACAAAGGGGAGGGGGCGCAACACATCCAGCGTCGCAAGACCGAGCCGCGCCGTCATGAGGCCATTGACAATGCCCTCGCCAAGCTTGGCCGACAGTGTGGCGGCAATCCCCTTGCCCACCACTTCGCCCACCAATGTGTCGCCGGCGGCCATCCCCCCCGTCACCGCAAGGTGGGCGACCGCGTGGCGCAACACGCGGAAAAACCCCAGCGTCCCCGGGCGCCCGCCATAAATGACCGCAATTTTGCGCACCAAGGAGAGCGAGGCGAAGAGCACAAACGCAAGGTCCACCAGCGCCCGGGGCGAAAGGGCGGTCACCGCCGCCACCCGCCGCGCGGTGGAGACAATCGCCTGGGTCGCCTCCCGGTCGAGGGGGGCCAGCACCTCCCGCTCGGCCACAGCCACAAGGTCGGCGGGGGCGATCACGTCTTTTAAGTAAGGTTTGAGCGCGCCGCGCCCACGCGCGGTCTCCGGCCGATCGGCATAAAGGTCGGCAAGGTCTTCCAACACATCGCGGGCCAGGCGCTTGTCGCTGGTCGCCACCGCGCGCTCGGCCCTGTGGCGCAGGGTCTCCACGGCCTTCAGCCGGCGGATCGCAAACCACTCCCGCGCCACCATGCCGATGAGCCCGATGGCCGCCAGCGCCGTCAACGCCCCCGCAACGGTGCCGAGCCACGGGATGCGCGCCAAAAGATCCTCGATAAAGCCGTAAAGCGCGATGGATAGCGCCAACGCCGAAAGCCCCGACACACCCACAAGGAAGAGCTTTAAAAAGCTGAATCCTTTGCGCCTTTTTGGCGGTGGCGGGGCTTTGGGTTTGCGCGGCGGTTCGGGGCGCTCGGGCGCACGACGATCGGGCGGCGCATCGTCGACATTCACCTCGTCGACATCGAACACGATGGGGCGGCGCGTCACGTGAGCTTGTCTCCGATGAGCGAGTGCAGCACCCGATCGAGGCGAATGTGGGGCAGCGTCACAGAAAGGCCCTCCCCGTTGGCCGCAACGGCGCTGGGGCGAAAGCGCAGCGTCGTCACCCCATAAACATCGTCGGTGTTTTGCAGCGCGCGGGAGAGATCGGCCGGCAATTCACCCGGAAAGAGCCCGATCTCGCTCATCCCGTCAAAGGTGCGCCCCTCGATGGTCTCACCCTTGAGGGGTGTGCCAATGATTGTGGGGAACGCTTCGCCAGCGCGGCTTGCAAAACCCTCGCGCGTGGCGCGCACGGCCGCAATCGCGGCCACATCCACCGAAGCGCCGGCAAACTCGGCCGCCTCCCGCGCCTCTGCCACCAGCAGCGAAAGGATCGCCTCAAGACTGTCATGGTCGCTGTGGTGGATGTGGTCGGCCTTGGTGGCGACAAACAAGATCTTTTCGATCTTTCGATCAAACAGGCTGCCCAAAAGGCTGAGCTTTCCGGTGCGAAAGCACGCGAGCACGGCCGACAGCGCGCGGCGCAACTCCTCCACCGCCCGCGGCCCGCCGTTCAGCGCCGACAACACGTCCACCAGCACAATCTGCCGGTCGAGCTTTGCAAAGTGATCGCGGAAAAACGGCTTCACCACATGGGTGCGGTAGGCATCATACCGCCGCTCCATCATGGCCCAAAGGCTGCCCGGCGGCGCGGACCCCTCCGCGGGCAGGGGCAGCGGCGCAAAGGTGAGCGCGGGGGAGCCGGCCATGTCGCCCGGCATCAAAAAGCGACCCGGCGGAAGGGCGGCGAGCGCATCAGGATCTGCGCGCGCTGCCGTCAGATACGCGGTGAAGGCGCGGGCCAAGTGCTCGGCCAGCGGCTCGGACTCCGCCTCGGCCGGGTCAATGCCGGCAAGGGCGCTCCGCCACACATCCGCCTCCAGGGGGCGGCGTTTGGCGTCGGCCTCTGCGTCCGCGCACCACGCGCGGTAGTCAAGGCCCATCAGCGGGAGGTCCAGCAGCCACTCGCCCGGGTAATCCACAAGGTCGATGTGGAGCGTGCCGGGGCCAACGCGCCGGGTGAAAAGCTGCGCGCTCTCATAGTGCAGCGTCACGCGAAGCTGGGCGATCCGGCTGGTGGAGGCGGGCCACACACGCTCCCGCACCAGCGCTTTGACGTGCGCCTCATAGGCAAAGCGGGGCACTTCATCATCCGGCTGGGGGGCAAGCTCTGCCCGGGTGAGCCGCCCCTCGGTGTACGCCTTGAAGAGCGGCAGACGCCCGCCGTGGATGAGACTGTGCACCAGCGCGGTGAGGAACACAGTTTTTCCCGCGCGCGACAGGCCCGTCACCCCGAGGCGGATGGTGGGGGACGAAAACTCGGCAAGCCGCTCGTCAAGCACTTTGGCCGCCTGGCGGGCCTGATCTTCAAAACGGCGCAGACGTTCGCGCATCAGTGTTCGTGTCCGCTCCAGAAAACTCGCGTGGCGCGCACCCTTCCTTACGTCGCGCGCGGGCCGATGAGAAGCGTGAACGAAATCGCCGGTCGCCGCGTTCTCCGTTGCGAGTTGACTGGGGTGCGTGCGTGCCGACGGCCATCGTGATTGTGAACAAGGCCTCCGGCGGGCACAACGCGGGCGCTGAGAGCGCCGCTGCGCTGCTCTCCGATGTGGGCATCAAGGCGCGGGTGCTCACCGGCCCCGTGCGCGACCAGATCCGAAAAAGCCGCCGCGCGGCGGAAGATCTTGTGGTGGTCGACGGTGGGGATGGCACCATCAGCGCCGCAATTGCCGCCCACGCGGGCACGGATCGGCCCGTCGGCATCTTGCCGGCCGGCACCATGAACCTTTTGGCGAGCGACAATCACCTCCCCATCGACCGGCGGGCGGCCGCGGCCGTAATTGCGGCCGGGCACGTCAAGCCGCTCCACGCCGGGCGCATGGGCAACCGCCTCTTTCTGCACAGCGCGTTCACGGGCCTCCCGGCGCGCATTGGCATGCACCGGGAAAATTTTCGCGGCCGCATGGGGCTTTTCACCAAGGCGCGCCTCGCGGTCCACGCGCTCTCCACCCTGCGGCGCGACCCGACCCTCTCGCTGACGTCGGAGGAGGGGGCGGCCCTCACCGGCCCCACGTTCGTGGTCGCCGTGGGCGGCTTTGGGGGCCCAATGCTCCCAACGCCGGAGCGCACCGACATTGCGAGCGGGCAGCTCACCGCGCTCGCCCTCAAGGCGGAGGATGCGGCCGACCTTGCCCGCCTTGCCGTGCGCGGTGTGTTCAGCACGCTTGCGGATGATGCCTCGGTGGAAACGCTCACCTTCACGAACGCCGCGCTCCGGGCGCCGCGCTCCCACGTCTATGCGATGATGGACGGGGAGAGCGTCCTGTTGCGCGTTCCCGCGCCGATCGCCATCGTGCCCGACGCCGCGTGGCTCCTCGCGCCCGCCGCGCCATGACCGCAATTGCCCAACTCTCCGACATTCACTTCGGCTCCGACGCCCCCGGCACGGCCGAACGGCTCGCCGACGCGCTAAACCGCGCGCGGTTCGATCTCGTGATCTTGTCCGGCGATCTCACCATGGCCGCGCGCCACAGCGAGTTTGCCGCCGCCCGCGCCTTCATCGACGCGCTTTCTGCGCCCACACTGTCCGTGCCCGGCAACCACGACATCACCCCCTACAATCTGATTGAGCGCTTTGCCGCGCCCTACGCGCGGTTTCGCCGCCATGTGGGCGCGCTGGAGCCGGCCTTTGCCAACGATGATGTGGCGGTGGTGGGGCTCAACACCGCGCGGCGCATGCGATTGCGGCTTGATTGGTCCCACGGCAGCGTGTCCCGGCGGCAAATTGCGGCAGTGGCGGACCGGTTTGCCGCGCTCCCGCAGACGCCGTTTCGCATTGTCGTCGCCCATCACCCGTTTTTGGAGGAGGACACCGCCGACCTTGGTGAGCGGCCCCGCGTGATGGTCAAACGCGCGCGGCGGGCCCTTGCGCGCTTTGCCGAGCTTGGCGTCCACGTGGTTATGGCCGGGCACCTCCACCGCACCTATGCGGCGACCTACACGGGGCCCTCGCACCCAGTGGTGACCGTCCAGGCCGGCACCGCGCTTTCCCACCGCACCCGCGGCGAGCCGAATAGCTTTAACCGGGTCGACATTCTCGGCGACACGCTCACCGTGCGGCCGGTCGTCTCGACCGCGGACGGTTGGCAGGCGGGCGCGCCCATCGCAACCGTTGCGGCCTCAGATGCAGGTGCCGCTTAAGAGCTCATAGATGCGGCGCTGGCGGCCCAAAAATTCGGCCGCCTCCTCAAACGGCAGCGCGGGGGCGAACACAAAGCCCTGGCCCACCTTGCAGCCGATCGCCCGGAGCTTGCGCAGCGTTTCCTCATCCTCAATCCCCTCGGCCACCAGCGAAAGGTTGAGTTTGCGCGCCATGTGCACGATCGCGGTCACGATCTGCTGGCTGGAGGGCGTTGCGGAGGTGACGAAGCTGCGGTCCACCTTCACCTCGCGGATGAAGGGTTCGCGCACATGGCTGAGGGAGGCAAACCCGGTCCCAAAATCGTCCAGCGCGAGGCGGTAGCCCACTTGGCTCAGCCGGTGAAGGTTGCCGGTGATGGTGTCCTTGTCGCGGAAGAGGACGTTTTCAAGGATTTCGAAGGTGATCTCGCTGGGCTGCACCTCAAAGCGGAGCTGAAGGTCCATGATGAGGTCGACAAGGTCGGGCTTCATCAACTGCTGGGTGGCAAGGTTGATGGCAATGTGCCCAAAGTCGAGCTCCATCTTCCGGAACATATTGGCCGCTTGGAACGAGCCGATGAGCGTCACATTGGAGAGGTCCGCGCCAACGATGGGCGATTCCAGCGCGGGCCAGAAGGCGCCAGGGGTGAGGACGCCCCGGTCGGGGTGGCGCCACCGGCACAGCGCCTCAAACCCCACCACAAGCCCGGTCTCAAGGTCCACCTTCGGCTGGAAGAAGGGCTGAAACTCACGGTTGGTGAGCGCCTGGCGAATCTCGTCAATGAAGCGAATTTCGGATTCGCGCTGCTGGCGGATCTTCTTGTCAAACCGGGAGAACTGCCGCGTTCCGGCCTTCTCATTGAGGGCGTAGCTGGCGGCGCCGTAAAGGTCGAGCCCCTCCTGGGTGTCGTTGGGGTAGATGGCAAAGCCGAGGGAGGCAGAGGCCTCCATGGGCGTCTCTTCGATGGTGACGGTGGTTTGCAGCGCCTCAAACACCACGCGCGCCCGTTCGGCAATCCCCGCGCTGGAGGTGGCTTCGGAGAGCACGACCCCAAAGTCGGCCTCCCCCAGGCGGATCACACTGTCGCTGGCGCGCACAAGGTTTGACACCGCCCGCGCCATGAAGCGGATCAACGCATCGCTGGACGTGCGCCCGTGGCGGCGCATGATGTCAGGAAAATCGTCAACCCGGATCAGCAGGAGCCCTGCCATGGTGTTGGTGCGTTGGGCCGCCTCCGTTGCCGCATTCACGATGCGGTCAAGCTGGCCGCGGTTGTAAAGCCCCGTCAGCGGGTCGCGCTCGGCAAGGGTGAGGTTCGCGCGGATCCGCGCCACCTCATCGGTCACATCCGAGACGGTGATCACCGTCTCAAGATCGTACGGGTCGCCCTCCAAACGCTGCACGCGCACGCGAATGGCGCGGAAGGTGCCATCGGCCCGGTCGATCTCGCAGGTTTTGCAAAAGGTGCGGCCGGGGACGGGGGCGGCCGCGCACGCGGCGCGGATGGTCGCGCGGTCGTGGGGGGCGAAGGCGGACAACAAACAGTCGAGCGTCGGCGCTTCCGACAGGCGCAGGATCGACAGGGACCGGTCGTCGGCGCGAAGATCGGTTGCCGCAACGCCAATGGTGACGACGCCGGCGCGCGCCATGCTCACCGCCGTCTCGCGCACGAAAAGGTCGGTCTCGAGCCGCGCCATGTAGCGCGCGCTTGCGCTCCACTCGCTGGCGGCGGCTGCGGCAATCCCCTCCATCACCGCAACGGCGCGGTCAATGGGCCCGCGATCGTCAGGCATCGCGGGCAGGAGCGCGGCCATCCACTGGTGTTGGGGGCCAACGGCAAAGCGCACGCTGACCGCAAACCCCACCACCTGGTCGCCCCTCACGAGGGGATGAAGGCCGGGTTTCGCCGGCGCCACCCAGGCCGCGCCGCGCCGCTCATGGGCGGCGCTATCACCATCCAGCGCGTGGATAATGGGCGGGTCATCGGCGGTGGGGGTGAAGAGGGCGGCGGGCGCCCCGCAAAGGGCCGCAAACGAGCGGGCAAGCTCCGCCGTTCGGAGATAAAGGGGGGGCAACGCCAAGTCGCCCTTTGCGCCCAAAATTGGCGGCGCCACGGGCGGCACGCGCCATTCGGCCTCACGCTGTGTCACTCTCGCGCCCTTTGGTCTTACGGTTGCTGCGGACGTCTCCCTTGTGCCAGAGCGGTCTTCCGTGGGGCTGACCGAGCCTCAGCCCAGCTTGCGTAGCAGTTTTGCAACGGCTGTTCGTTCATCGGCCCCAAGCGGCTGCAGCGTGGCCTCGGTGATGGCGCGACCGAGCGCCGTGAGTTCGGGGATGAGCGCGCGCCCCGTGGCCGACAGTTCGATGATCCTGAGGCGCCCATCGTTCGGATCGGGGGATGCTGTGACCAAGTCTTTGGCGCGCAACCGGTCCACCACCCCCTTCGCGGTCGCCACATCAAGCCCCGTCAGCCGGCCAAGGTGGTTTTGGCTCACCGGGCCCACCTCGGCGAGGCGCATCAGAACGGCAAACTGGGTGGGCGTCAGCCCGTTCGTCATGTGGGTCTGAAAGATGGCGCCGTGCCGCTGGCTCGCCAGGCGCAGCAGGAAGCCCACCTGGTCGTCAAGGCGGTAGGGTTCGCTCACAACGCAAGGGTCGCTTGGGCAATCTCGGGCGAGGCATCCAGCGCCTCAAATGTCCCATCAAAGCGCACCGCGCCCTTTTCGATGATGACGACGCGGGTGGCGACCGCACGCGCAAAATGAAGGTTCTGCTCCGACAACAGGACGGCGAGCCCCTGGCGCTTCATCTCTTTGATGACGCCAGCGAGCTCCTCCACAATGCGCGGCGCAATCCCCTCCGAGGGTTCATCCAGCAAAATGAGGCTGGGGTTGCCGATCAGCGTGCGCGCGATGGTGAGCATCTGCTGCTCCCCGCCCGAAAGGCTGCCCGCCGCCTGGTGCCGCCGCTCGGCAAGGTTGGGGAAGAGCGTCATCAAGGTGTGCGCGTCCCAGGTCGGCGCGCCCTCCCGCGGCGGCCGGCGCCCCACCTCCAGATTTTCCGACACCGTGAGGGAGGGAAACACCCGCCGCTCCTCCGGCACATAGCCAATGCCGCGCCGGCAAATCTTGAACGGTGGCTCGCCGGCCGCGTTTTCGCCCTCGATGGTGATGGCACCGGCGCGTGGGCGCACAAGGCCCATCACCGATTTGATGGTGGTGGACTTTCCGGCGCCGTTGCGGCCCAAAAGCGCCACAACCTCGTCAGCCCCCACCGAGAACGTCACATCGTGGAGGATGTGCGCGCCGCCGTAAAACGTGTTGAGCCCAAAAACCTCAAGCATCGGCGGCCCCAAACACTGTGCCGCCGCCCAAATAAACCTCCCGCACCAGGGGGTCATTGCGGATGGTGGCGGCGGTGCCATCGGCAATCAGCGCGCCGCGGTTCAAAACCAAAATGCGGTCCGCATGGGCAAACACCACGTCCATATCATGCTCGGTAAAGAGGACGCTGACGCCTTCCTCCGCGACGATTTTGGCGGTCAGCGCCATCAGCGATTGGCGCTCGCCGGGCGCCATGCCCGCAGTGGGCTCATCCATCAGCAAGAGTTTTGGCGCGTGGGCAAGGGCAACGGCAAGCTCCAGCCGCTTCACATCCCCATAGGCAAGCGTTGCGGTGGGCTGGTCGGCCGCCTCCGCCATGCCAACGCGGGCAAGGAGCGCCATCGCCTCTGCCACATGCCGCGTGGTGGCCCGGGCAAAGACGCGCCGCGTTTCCCCATGGTGGGACATCAACGCCATTTGCACATTTTCGCGCACCGTCATGGTCGCGAAGGTTTGCGTGATTTGGAAGGTCCGGCCAACGCCAAGGCGCCAAATGTCCCGCGGGCGCTTGCCGATCAGCTCTGTCTCGCCAAGGCGGACGGACCCAGTGTCGGGCTTCAAATACCCGTTCACCATGTTGAAGCAGGTGGTCTTTCCCGCGCCGTTGGGGCCGATGAGGGCAAGGAATTCGCCCGCCGCCAGCGCAAAAGAGACGCCATCGACGGCAACAACGCCGCCAAAACGCTTGGTGAGGTTGGAGACGGTGAGGACGCTCATTTGCGGGCCGGCCACAGGCGGGAGAGGCCGCCGGCGATCCCGTCGGGGGCGGCGAGCACAATGAGGAGGATGATGGCGCCAAAAATCGCCCGCCAATAGTCAAGCCGGGTCACATAATCCTCAATCAGCACGAACGCGCCGGCGCCCAAAAGCGGCCCCAGCAGCGATTGAACGCCCCCCAAAAGCACCATGATCAGCGCATCCACAGAGTTCCCGATGGCCAGCGTATCGGGAAACACGCTCCCCTTGGAAAACGCGAACACAACGCCCGCAACGCCCGCAAACGTGCCCGCCAGAGTGAACGCGATCCACTGGTGGGTTTTGAGGTCGACCCCGATGGCCTCGGTGCGGATGGGACTGTCGCGCCCGCCGCGCAACACATAGCCAAACGGCGATTTGGCAAGGTGGCGGATGAGGAGAAGACCGCCGACGCAAAGCACCATGGCAAGATAATAGTAGGCGACATTGCCGCTCGCCCAGGCGGCGGGCCACACGCCCAAGATGCCATCATCCCCCCCGGTGACCGACTGCCACTGGAACGTGATGCCCCACAAAATTTGCGCTGCCGCCAGCGTGAGCATGGCGAGGTAAACGCCAGAAAGACGCACGCAAAACCAGCCGAACACCAGCGCGCCAAAGCCCGCCACCAGCGGGCCGAACAGCATGGCCGGCAGCATCGAAAGCCCAAGATCGCGAACCGCGATGGCCGCCGCATAAGCGCCGAGCCCAAAATACGCCGCGTGGCCGAACGAGACCATGCCCCCCACGCCCATGATGAAGTGGAGGCTGGCCGCAAAGAGCATCGCCACCATCACGTCCTTCAAAAGGACCAGCAGAAAACCGTCGGTGAGGGTGGGGACAAGCGCGGTTGCCATCAGCGCGATGGCGCCAATGACGAGTGCCGTGGTGGTCATGGGGGCAAGTGGGGCTTCCGGCACGGTGGGCGCGCCATGGGCGGAGGCGGCGGTGCCAAAAAGGCCGTAGGGCCGCACAATCAACACCACCGCCATCACCAGAAAAGGGAGCACCAGCGAGATCTGCGGAAAGACCAGAACGCCAAACGCGTTCAACACCGAGATGATGACCGCGGCCACGAACGCGCCCGTGACGGACCCCATCCCGCCGATCACCACGACGACGAACGCTTCGCCGATGATGGAAAGGTCCATCAGAAGCGACACCGCCTCCCGCGGCACCTGGAGCGCGCCGCCAAGCCCCGCCAGGAACGCGCCCAGCATGAAGGTGGAGGTGAACAAAAGCCGCTGGTTGACGCCGAGCGCGCCCACCATTTCGCGGTCTTGGGTGGCCGCGCGCACCAAAACCCCCCACCGGGTCTTGTTGAAGAGGAGCCAGATGAGCGCCAGCACCACCGGGCCGATCACGATGAGCGCAAGGTCATATTCGGGGATCGGCTCGCCAAAGATGCGCACCGCACGGTCAAGCCCCGGCGCGCGTGGGCCCAAAAGGTCTTCCGCGCCCCAGATGGCCAGCACCGCATCCTGCACGATGAGGACGATGGCAAAGGTCGCCACCAGCTGAAACAGCTCCGGCGAGCGGTAGATCCGGCGAAGGACCAGGATTTCCATCGCCGCGCCGATCACGGCCACGATGGCGGCGGCGGCAAGGACAGAGCCCCAAAACCCAAAAATGCCAAAGTCGAGCGCGGTGATTAGCGTATAGGCCAAGTAGGCGCCAAGCATATAGAGCGAGCCGTGGGCAAAGTTGACGACGCGCGTGACGCCAAAGATGATCGAAAGCCCGGACGCGATCAAAAACAGCGACGAGGCGTTGGCAAGGCCGGTGAGGAATTGTGCGAAATAAAAGCTCAAAGCGGGATTTCTTGGCTGGCGCGGATGACGTTGCCGTCGGGATCGGTGAGGGAAAACTCGCGCATGCCAAACGGCGCGTTGCGCGGCGCTGTGAGGGAGGGCCAGCCTTCCGGCGGCAGGGCGAGGGCGGCAAGTTCGGCGTGGAAGGCGTCAATGTCGCTGGGGCGCAGGAACGCTGTTTGCGGCGCGCTGTCGCGTTCGGCGAGGTGCAGCTCCGCGCCCTCACGCTTCATGAGCGCATAGTCCGGGACGGCGTAGACGGCATGAAAGCCAACGCGTTCGTAAATACGCTGCGCGGCGGGAACGTCCGCCACGCAGAAGATTGGTGCAAGCTTTTCAAGCTTCACTCAGCCGGCCGCAGCGCGGCGGCCTCAGCTTCAGACGGCAAAAAATCTTCGCCCGCCGCGTAGAACCAATCGACCATCATGGGTTTGCCGTCCACCAGCGCGGTTTTGCCCACATAAGCACCCATGGTCGCCTGATGGTCCGCCGCGCGGAAGACAAACGGCCCCGTGGGGCTTTCCACCGCAAGACCTTCCATGGTGGCAAGAAGGTCTTCCGTCTCCAGCGAGGGCGTCTGTTCCAGAAGCGTCTTGATGGTCATCATGGAGTTGTAACCCACGATGGAGCCGGTCTTCGGCGCTTCGCCCCACTTTTCCATGTAGGCGGCCTCAAAGACATCATGCTCGGGCGTGTTCACATCGTTGCCGGGGTAACCGGTCACGATCCACCCGTTCGGCGTCTCATCGCCCAGCGGTTCTAGATATTCTGGCTCGCCCGATAGCAGCGAGACCACCACACGATCCTCAAACAGGAAGCGGAGCGAGCCTTCGCGCACGAACTTGGCAAGGTCACCGCCAAAGGTGACGTTGTAAATCCCGTCCGGTTTGGCGCCCTCCAGCGCGCGCACGGTGGAGCCGGCGTCAATCTTGAAGAGCGTGGGCCACTGTTCTTCCACAAACTCCACCTCGGGCTTGAGGCGGGTGAGTTCGGACTTGAACGCCTTTACCGCGTCTTGCCCGTAGGCATAGTTGGGAGCGATCGTGGCCCAGCGCACAGCGTCGGTCTTCGCAGCCTCCGCGGCAAGCATTGCGGCCTGCATGTGCGTGGAGGGGCGCAGGCGATACGTATACCGGTTGCCTTTCGACCAGACGATCGCATCGGAAAGTGGCTCGGACGCCAAGAAGAACACGCCCTTTTGCTTGGCAAAATCGGAAACGGCGAGGCCAATGTTGGACAAGAACGTGCCAAACAGGAAGGCAACGTTTTCCCGGCTCACCATCTCATCGGCAATGCGGATGGCGGTGGCAGGGTCGCCGGTGTCATCCCGGCTGATGATTTCCAGCGGGCGACCGTTCACCCCGCCCGCGGCGTTGATCTCTTCCAGCGCCAATTCCCAGCCCTTTTTATAAGGCTCGGTGAAGGCGGGCAGGCGGGTGTAGGAGTTGATCTCGCCGATCTTGATGGGATCTTGCGCCACCGCGGGCGTTGCGGTGACGAACGCGGCAACAGCTGCGGCGTGAAGGATGTGGCGACGGGTCAGCATGGCACCTCCGAACGTTTGTTATTCATCTGGGTTGCAAGTTTCGAGCCGGTCCGCAAACCGCGCAAGCTGCGGAGAAAGAACCGGCAAAAGATCCCAGTCGGGCGCAAACGCCTCGCGCGCCACACCAACACCACGGGCCGAGGCGATCGCCAAAAACTCTGCCGCCGCCGCCGACGCGGGCAGGAAAACGGCGCGGATCTCATCCATCCGGGCATTGGCCGCGGCCGCCCCACCACCGCGCGACAGGTCTGAGAGGCACCCATAAAGCAGCGCATCGCGAAGCTGCTGGTCATCGGCCGGCCCAGTCAACAGAGCGCGGCGCCACGGCGGCGGCGCATGGGACGGGGCGTCCGCGTCAACCCCGGTCGCGCTCAAAAGCGTTGCGGCGAGGATCACGGAAAAATCCGCCGGGTCACCGCCCGTCGCGACCGTGCGCCACGTGTCCGGGCCGTCGGCGGCCAGGGCGCACAACGGCCCGTCCATCAGCGCGTCGATGGCGGCACGGTCCATGAGCCCGGTCGCTTCAATGGCCGTGCGGTGCGTGTCTTGGATGGCCGCGTTCAGCGCATCAAGGACGCCGGCGCACCCCTGCGCCAAAGCGGGTGCGCCGCCGAGAAAGGCGGCCAAAAGGCTAACGAAGACCGTCTTCACCAACAATCTCGCTGGTTCTGAGGCCGCCAACGCGGGGAAGGGGCCGCCCCCGCTCACTCACCGCCACCGCCACAAGAATCTCGCCGGCGCGCGGCGCGTCCGTCACCCGCACCTCCATCGCATCAAAGTGGGAACGCACATAGGCCGCGTCCTTGTGGCCAAGCGGGACATCGAGAGGCGTCCCCGGCCCGCCACGCTTTTTTGCGGATGGAATGAGCGCTTTGCCCCCGCCCACCTCCGCCCGCAGGGGCGCGCCAAGCTGCGGGTGCAGAACCGCCGCGGCATGCTCCAGCTCGCCATCCTCGCCGACCAGGGCGGCCTTGCCAAAACCTTCCACACGCTCCGGCGCGATGCCAAGGGCGCGCACGGCGCGGTTGCCGAGCATTGCCCCCATTTCGGCGCCGATCTCCATCAACACGGCAAGATCGTGCTGGTAACGGCCCGCATAGGGGTTCGCGATCACTGCGATGGCGGCGGCCCGGCGGGCGGCCGGCGCAATGGTGCGGCCCATCTCCTGATGGGTCTCCTCGACCGCCACCACAATTTTGCGCACGCTGGCTGACATTGCCAAGAACCCTTCCCACGCCGCGCGAGTGTGCGGCAAAAGTTAAGCGTCCCGCAAGCGGGGCCGGATATTCTAAGGCCTTGATGCAAAAGATGGCGCCTGTTAGCGCATGCGCCCCAAATTGACCGTGAACCGGGGGTCCGGGTGATCACTTACGCGTTGGTGCCGGCACGATCGGGATCGAAAGGTCTTCCGGACAAGAACATTCGGCCCATCGACGGCCACCCGCTGCTGGCCTACTCCATCGCCTTCGGCCGCGCGCTCGACATCGACAGGGTCATCGTCTCGACCGATTCGGAAGAATACGCTGAGATTGCCCGCTCTTACGGTGCCACCTGTCCTTATCTTCGCGGCCCCAAGGCCAGCTCCGACACTGCGATGGAAGAGGATATCCTTGAGGACCTCAAGGCAAACCTTCCCAAACATGGCATCGAGATGCCCGACATCTGGGTGCGGCTCAAACCCACCAACCCGTTTCGCAGTGTGTCGAGCGTCCGCCGGGCGATCCAAATGTTGAAGGACGATCCGACGGTGTCGTCCGTGCGGATCGTGAGCCCCGAAGATTCCCGCCTCTGGACCATCAACGAGGAGGGCTTTTTTGTCCCCCTCGTGAAGTGGGACGAAAACCGCTCCGTCATGCGCCGGAGCGAGCATCCCAAAGCCTACAGCCCCTTCAATCTTGATGTGTTTCGCCACAAAAATTGGTTGAAACTCGGCCCCGCCTACATGGGCAAGCGCATCCGCCCGGTGGTGGAGCACAAGATCACCGGCCTCGACATCAACGATCTGGATGATTTTTCCATCGTCAAAGCCATGATCGAGGCGCGCCCGCGACCCCGCATCGTCACCGACTATCTGGAGACCCACCACCTCAAGCCCGACTTTGGCGAAGAGCCCCCGCCCCGAACGTCCGAACCACGCAAGGCCGCCATTGCCACGCTCAACAGTCTGACGCGCGCCCGCGAGGACGTATCTGTGAAGCCCGATCCAGCGCTTTGGGACGCGATCGAGGCGGTCTTGTCCTTCAGCGATGTGCCCGCCGAGGCCGCGGCGCGCTACGTGCGCCACCCGAAAGTGTGGTTTGTCCGGCGCGACACGGGCCCCCACTCCATCTCGTTCGTGCTGGGGCTCGACCGGCGGCACTGGCTGCGCCTCACGCTCAGCCAGCAAACCTCAGAGCACGTGGTGAAGAACAAGGCGGACTTGACCGGCGCAGACGGGCAGGAGGCCGTGATCAACCGCGCCTCCCGCATTCGCGTCGACGTCAAACGCGTCAAGGAGACAACGACGCTGCCGGTGGCGTACCGGTTTACGGGGGAACGGGTCCTTGATTCATTCGTCCAGGTGGTGCGGATGGCCGAGGAAATGAAGGCCGCCGGCGTCAAGCGCGTCCGTGTCATTGAAATGCCCGGCCGGGGGATTGCCGATCCGTTCATCATGCTCCCGCGGGTGGGCCTTGCGGTGGAGCGGGTGCCCTGGAAGGGCACGATCGATGCGCACGTTGTTGCCATGTTGGCGCCCGACATTGACAAGGACGTTATCGCCGCAACCGGCCAACAATTGCTCCCCAAACTGCGCCCCGGCGCGAACGGCCTCTTCGTCTCGCTGGAGGTGGAAAAGGCGCGCTGGATCAACCAATCCACGGCGGTCGCCGCCTTCGTCAACACGCTGATTGCGAAGCGCGCCGCGCCCTCGCACATCGTCTACAGCGGCATGACCGGCCCGTGGGACGGGGCGGACGATGACTTCTTCCCCGAACTGCGCGCGGCTGAGGAGGCGATGGTGGCCGAGATTGCCGGCCTCCTTGATGCCGACATCCCCGCCAAGGTGATGTTCGGCCAAACGTTGGAAGAAAAGGCGCAGGCAACGGCCGATTGCGGCTTCTTCATCGCCCCAGTGTCGAGCGCGTGTCTGGTGCCCAACGTGATGGGCGTCCCGGGAGTCTCGTTCGCAAGCCGCGCTCGGCTCGTCTATTCGACCGTGCCCGACAACCCCCATGTGGCGCGCGTCAAGCCGACCATGGTGACCGATCGCAGCGATGTGGAGGGCCTTGGCCCCCGCGCGTCACGCAAGATCGGCATACGCCCGGCCGTCAGCTACACGATTGACGAGGCCGCGTTCGTGGCCTTCGCCCTCGCCCAGTTCAAAAAGACCCGCAAGGCCATCCCCCGATAGGACCGTTGCCCCGCGCAGCGAAAGCGCGGCGGCGATGATCGTGCCGCGGGCGCGCATATGGTTCGCCGCGGCAGCCCCGGCCTGGAGCGCTGCGGCCACCTCGCGCGCCGAAAGGGGGCCGACAGCGCTCACCACCGGCCGGTCGCCAAGGTCGCTGCCCGGCACAAGGTCGCACGCCTTGGCGCGAGAAATGGCAGGGTGGCCCGGAAGGTCGACCGCGTTCGCGATCAACGTGGCGGCCGCGTCGGCCGCAGCCGCGGTGCCGGCAAGCACAGTCACCGCATCGGCAATCCCGAGCGAGAGGCTGCGGCCGCCGGCGCCCGATGTGGCAAGGCCGCCCACCCCATCGTCGCTCGCAATGCGCACCGTCCCCACAGTCTCACCGGCGGGCGTTGCAATCCGCGCAGAGGCACGCTCACCTGGGGCAAGGCGCATCGCAATATCACCGCCATTGTTCACAATCACGCGGCGCAGCGGGCCGGCCGCGTGGCACAGCGTGTCGGCCACCGCCCCCGCCACCGCGGCCATGGGCGTCACAAAGGTGTGCGGCCGGTGGGGCGCGATGGCGGCGGCCATGCGCTGGCCGGTTTCGCTCACCGGCGCCCCGTCGGGGTCGTGAAGGGCGGAGCGCTCCTCGCAAAGTTCTGCGAGCAGCGTTTGAAAGCGGGCCACCACACGCGCGCGGGCCTTTGCCACGGCTTGGGGCGTGTCCACCATCCTCACCGTCGCGTGGATGGGCCCGTGGAGAAGCGCGAGGCGCCCGTCGGGCAGGATGGACGCAAGGGGCGTGTCTTTCACGCCGGTTCCCGTCGCAGACCCGCCGGCGGCTGATCGACCAAAACGCGTTCCAGCGGCTGGATCGCCTCGCCATAGCCGCCAAGGGCCAAATAGTCGTCGGCGCGCAGCGTGAACTCGATGGGCGCCACGATGGCGGGCGTCGGCACCGAGCCAAACGCGTTGTGCGGCATATCGGCGACATCGGCCATGATGGTGATGCCCCCGCCCGGCCAAAGATACGCCGGCGCGCCGCCGCAGGTGACCCGGGTCAACGCCCCGCGCACCGAGCGGGTGAGGGCAACGGGGTTTTCGGTGACGCCGGCGCGCAGCGACCCCCCCGCCCCGCCCATGAAGAGGATGGACGCCGCGGCCGGCTCACAATTTTCGGCAATGCGCGCCACCGCGGCTTCCAGCGGCGCGGTGAGGGGCGCGGGCTCCGGCTCCAAGTCGGCGTTCAGCTGAAAATAGGCAAAGTCTTCGCCCGTGGTGGACACCATCAACAGCGTCATCCCCTCCCGGGCGATCTTTGGGTTGAAGGGGCCCAGGATCTTGAGCGGATCGTCAATGTCGGTGCCGCCCCAGCGGGTGCCGGGCTCGGCCACCTGAAAATACCGGCCGGGGGTCGACTTGCGCCCCTTCACCTTGATGCCGGTGGGCGCAATGTCGAGGAGGCGACCGGCCTGGTGTTCGGACAAAACGCCGGTGATGTGGTCATCCACCACCACCACCTCGTCCACATGGGGCGCCCATTGGCGGGCAAACATGCCAATGGTGGCCGAGCCGCAGCCAACCCGCATGCGCGTTTCAACGTCCCCATCAATGATCGGCGGCGCACCGGCGGCAATTTCGATGGTCGCGCCCTCATCGACGGTGAGCGTGCGCGCCTTGCGGTTGAAGAGATCAAGCAGCGTCTGGCAGGTGACGCGGCCTTCTTTTTTGCCGCCACCCGTCAGATGCTCCACCCCGCCCAGTGACAGCATCTTTGAGCCATATTCGGTGGTGGTGACGTGGCCGACGGGCTCACCATCGGCGCGCACCAGCGCCCGCTCGGGGCCGATGTGGCGGTCGGTGTCGATCTTCACCTTGGCGCCGCAGTAGCTAAAAATGCCCTCGGTGACGACGGTCACCATGTCGACCCCCGCCACCTCTTGGGAGACGATGAAGGGGGCGGGCTTATAGTCTGGATATGTGGTGCCCGCGCCAATTGCGGTGAGGCGCGTTTTAGCGCCGAACGGTTCTCCGTCCCACCCCTCGCTCCCCGCCAAAAACGGGACAGCGCCGCCCGGCGCGCCCGCCTCAAGCACGGTCAGCGGGTCGACGCGCACCAGCGTCCCCGCGTCGTTGGCGTATCGATCGCACGCGCCGGTGCGCCCATCGGCGATGTAGCAAAGGACGGGGCACGCATCGCACCGGATTTTGTCCGCACCGCTCATGACTGGGCCTTGATGGCGGCAAGCACACGGTCCGGCGTTGCCGGCACAGCGGTGAGCCGCGCGCCGGTGGCATCCCGGATCGCGTTCAAGATGGCCGGCGCGGTGGGGATCAACACATGCTCGCCAAGCCCCTTGGCACCATAGGGCCCGTGGGGGTCCGGCTCTTCGATGATGAGGGTTTTGACCGGCGGCATGTCGCCGATGGTGGGGATCAGATAGTCGTGCAGGTTCTCCGTCCGGCCGGGGATGTATTCTTCCATCAGCGCCATGCCGAGCCCTTGGGCAATGCCGCCCGTCACCTGGCCTTCCACCAGCGTCGGGTTGATGGCGCGGCCCACATCGTGCGCGGCGGTCATGCGGGTGACGCGCACGGTGCCAAGCGCCATGTCGACCGCCACCTCCGCCATGTGCGCCGCATAGCCGAACACCGCGTAGGGCGCGCCCTGGCCGTTCTCGTCCAGGGGCTCGGTGGGCGGGTCGTAGGTGCGGCTCACTTCAACGGGGGCGGTGAGGGCAAGCGTTTGTTCGCGCGCGCCGTCGACAATGGTGAGTGCGGGGACGCGGATTGTGGCATCCGGCCCCGCATTCCCAAGGCGCAAGAGCTCGGCCCGCAGCGCCTCGCCCGCCAGCCGCGCGGCGTTGCCACTCACAAAGGTTTGGCGGGAGGCGCTGGTTTTGCCGGCATCCGGCGTCTCATCCGTGTCGGGCCCCACGAGGGTGACGGCGGTGGCCGGCACCCCGAGCGCGGTGGCAAAGATCTGCGTGATCACGGTGTTGGCGCCCTGGCCAATGTCCGTCGCGCCCTGGTGGAGCACGATTTTCCCATCCGGCCGGGCAATCGCCCGCATGGTGGAGGGGTTGGGCATTGAGGTGTTGCCGCAGCCATACCAGCCGGCCGCAACGCCCACCCCGCGGCGCACCGTCCCCTCCGTGACGCGCCGCGCACTGTCAAAATGCGGGCGCAGCGCCTCAAGGCAGGCCGCAATCCCAACGCCTGACGGGAAGGTCTGGCCGCAAACGGTGGTGTCGCCATTGCGCAGCGCGTTTTTCAGCCGAAAGGTCAGCCCGTCGATGCCGAGCGCCCGCGCAAGATCTTCAAACAGCACCTCTTGGGCAATGGCCGATTGGGGGACGCCAAAGCCACGAAACGCGCCTGATGGGGGGTTGTGGGTGTGGATGGCAGCGCTGGTCGCGGTGTAGTGCGGCACGCGGTAGGGGCCGGAGGCGTGGACGGGCACGCGGGTCGCGACCGTTGGCCCCCAGCTCGCATAGGCGCCGGTGTCAAAGGTGCCGGAAAAGGTCATGGCGGTGAGGGTGCCATCGGCGGCGGCGCCCACGGTTGCGGTGATGTCGGCCGGGTGGCGCTTCGTGGTGGCCTGCATGGATTCTTTGCGCGTGTAGGCAAGGCGCACCGGCTGCCCCGTCACCCATGTGCCGAGCGCAAGGTAGGGCTGGACGGAAAGGTCAAGCTTGGTGCCAAACCCGCCGCCGCACGCGGTGGGCACAATGCGCACCGCATCGTCGGCAAGGCCAAGGATGGCGGCGACCGCCTCCCGGTCCATGTGGGGGGCCTGGGTGGCGGCAAAAATCTCGAGACGGTCGCCGGTGCGGCGGGCATAGCCGGCCTCGGGCTCGATGGGGGCGTGCTCCACAAAGGGGGTGGTGAAGCGGCCGGTGGCCGTCACTGCGGCGTCCGCCAGCGCCGCGTCCGCATTGCCGCACGACACACGCCCGCGGCACATCACATTGCCCGGCCGGCCGGGGTGGAGGATGGGCGCGCCCTCCGCGGTCGCCTCATGGGGCGCGGTTGCCGCGGGCAGCGCCTCAAAGCGCACGGGCACATCGGTCAGCGCTGCAATGGCATCCGCCGGGCCGACCAGCGCGGCCACCGCCTCGCCCGGAAACCGCGCGACGCTTTGCGCAAACACCGGCTGATCGGCAAAGGCGGGGATGACGCCAAAGCGGTTCTCGCCCGGCACATCCTCGGCCGTCAGCGCCACCAGGCCACGCGCGGCGGCAAAGGCCTTCAGCCCCTCCAGCGCAAAGGCCGCGTGGGGGTGGGGGCTGCGGATGATGCGCATGTGGAGCGCCCCGGCCGGTGCCACATCATCGCCAAACCGTTCGCGCCCGTCGCACTTTTTGGGCCCGTCGAGGCGCACGATGGACGCACCGACATGCCCCTCGTCATCCGGGGCTGGGTCGTGCCGGCCGCGAACCACATCGCGCACCGCATCCACAATCGGCTGGTAGCCTGTGCACCGGCAAAGGACGCCGGCGAGCGCGGTCTCGATGGCGTCATCATCGGGCGGCCCGGCGCGAAGGGCAGCGGTGGCGGCCACCATCATGCCCGGCGTGCAGATGCCGCATTGGGCCGCGCCCCGGGCGAGGAAGGCGTCGGCAAGCGCGGCCGTCTCGCCGCTGGCGGAAAGACCAGAGAGCGTCTCGATGGTGCGGCCCTCGGCTTGGGCGGTGCTCATGAGGCAGGCGCAGCGGGGCGCGCCATCCACCAGCACCGTGCAGGCGCCGCAATCGCCCGCATCGCATCCCACCTTCACATCGGTGAGCCCGGCGCCGCGAAGGGCCGCCGAAAGCCGGCGCCCCGGTGCGCCCTCCAAGGCGAGCGGCGCGCCGTTGACGGTCGCCACCACTCCGTCTGCCGGGCGGGTGTGTTTTAAGACGCTCATGCGCGCGCCGCCTCTTCCAGCGTGCGGCGGGTGAGTTCAAGCGCTGCCGCCTCGCGGTAGGCGGCCGTCCCGCGCACATCATCAATGGGGGTGAGCGGCGCAAGGTGGTCCGCAACGGGGAGTTTCGCAATCTGGTCGACCGGCGTGCCCATCAGCGCGTCTTCCAGCGCGGTGAGGCGCGTTGCGACCGCCGAGCACGACCCAACCGCCACCCGGGCGTGGCTGACGCGCCCGTCCCGCAGCGCAATCGCCGCAGCCACCATTGCGATGGAAATCACCATGTGCCGCCGCGCGCCCAATTTTATGAACGCGCCTTTTGCGCCCTCTGGCGGCGGTGGCACGATGAGGCCCACCACAAGCGCGCCAGGCTCCAGGGCGACGGTGCGCACGCCCTTCACAAAATCCGCGACCGGCACCTCGCGGGGGCCGGTCGGCCCCTCGATGGCGACCCTTGCATCAAGGGTCAAAAGGGCCGGCACACCGTCGGCGGCGGGGGAGGCGTTGCAAAGGTTGCCCACCAAGGTGCCCGCGTTTTGGATCTGGATCGCGCCAATTTCGCGCGCGGCGGCCTTCAACCCATCAAACGCGGGCGGGAGGGGTGCGCGCACAAGGTCTGACCAGGTGGCGGCGGCGCCAATTGAAATGCCCTGCGGGCTCACCTCAATGCGCGACAGGCCTTTGATGCGGCTGATGTCGACAATGGCGGGGAGCGGCGCATCGCCGAGCGCCGGGTAAAAGTCGGTGCCGCCCGCCAGAACCCGCACGCCGGGATTTTGGAGCGCAGCAAGAGCATCGGGCACAGTCGTGGGCGCAAAATACATGGCACGCCTCTTTTTCATTGGCACACTAACAATGTGCCGCGCGCGCCCCGTCTGTCAAACCGCCCAGCGTGGCCGTTGCCGCGGCTCCAGCGCCGGCGCGGGCTCGGCGGATGAGAGCGCAATCGCCCCGACCGCAAATGTTGCCGCGCATTGCACCGGGTCGAGCACCGGAACGCCGAGCAGCGCCTCCAGCATCACCCTGTGTTTTGAAAGCCCCGCACAGCCCAGGATGATGACGTCGGCGTCCTTTTGGAGGAGCGCTTCACCAGCGGCGAGCACCTGGTCGAACGCGCGGTCCTCCGCTGCGTCCGCAACGCTGAGGCCGAGGGGGACAGAGCCTGCCCAGCGCGCCCCAATCCCCATGGCGCGCACGGCCTTGGCCTGGCGCGTGCGGGAGGCGGCGCTCATGGCGATGATGCCGAACGCTTCGCCGCGGGTCAGGGCGGTCACCATCGCGCACTCGCCAATGCCGTAGACCGGGCGATCCACCGCCTCCCGGCAAACGGCGAGCCCAGGGTCGGAAAAGCAGGCAATGATCGCAGCGTCCGCATCCGCCCGCCCGGCAACATAATTGCGCAAGGGGAGTGTGACCGCCTCAATATCGGCTTGGGCTTCGATGCCGAACGGCCCTTGCGGGAGCGACACCACCTCGATGGTGGGGCCGGTGTTGATGCGCAGCGGGGCGACCGCCTCATCGATCCCGGCGGTGACGGCGGGGTTGATGTTGGGATTGATGATGAGGATATGCCCGGCCATCGCCCACCGCTCCTGACGCGTTTGACGGCCTACGTGCGCCCGGGATGGCGCGGCGTCAACGCTTCGCCCGGCCGTGGCGGGGGCGGGCGGCCTGGGGTGGCGCAACGGCCGACACTCGCGTATCGCCACAAGGCTCGCAACGGGCGGGCGATGAAGGGGAGTGCCTTCCGTGACGGGCGTCAACGAGATCCGCGGCAAATTTTTGGACTATTTTGGCGCCGCCGGGCACGCGGTTGTGGATTCCAGCCCGCTTGTCCCGCGCAACGACCCAACGCTCCTCTTCACCAACGCCGGCATGGTGCAATTCAAGAACGTTTTTACTGGCGCGGAACACCGGCCCTACACCCGCGCCGTCACCAGCCAAAAGTGCGTGCGCGCAGGCGGCAAGCACAACGACCTTGAAAATGTTGGCTATACCGCCCGACACCACACGTTTTTCGAGATGCTGGGCAATTTCTCCTTCGGCGATTATTTTAAGGCCGATGCGATTGAGCTTGCGTGGACGCTCATCACCAAAGAATTTGGCCTTCCCGCCGACCGGCTTCTCACCACCGTCTACGCCGATGATGATGAAGCCTTTGACCTGTGGCGCAAGATCGCAGGGCTGCCGGACGATCGCATCATCCGCATTGCGACCGACGACAACTTTTGGCGCATGGGGGACACCGGCCCCTGCGGCCCCTGCTCAGAAATCTTTTATGATCACGGTGATCACATCTTCGGTGGCCCGCCAGGTTCGCCCGATGAAGACGGTGACCGGTTCATCGAAATCTGGAACCTCGTCTTCATGCAATACGAGCAGGTGGCGCCCGATGAGCGCGTCGACTTGCCAAAACCGTCCATCGACACCGGGATGGGATTGGAGCGCATCTCCACCATCTTGCAAGGCGTCCACGACAACTACGACATTGACCTTTTCAAAGCGCTGATTGGCGCGGCGGAAGACGCAATTGGCGTGAAGGCGGAGGGCGATGAGGCCCCAAGCTTTAAGGTGATTGCGGACCATCTGCGCGCCACGGGCTTTTTGATGGCCGATGGGGTGATGCCGTCCAACGAGGGCCGCGGCTATGTGCTGCGCCGCATCATGCGCCGCGCCATGCGCCACGCCCACATGCTGGGCGCGCAAAAGCCTGTGCTCCACGCCCTCGTGCCCGCGCTGGTGCGCGAGATGGGCGCCGCCTACCCCGAACTTTCCCGCGCCCAAAGCCTCATCCGCGACACCACCGAGGCCGAAGAGGTGCGCTTTGGCAAAACGCTGTCCCGCGGGCTCTCATTGCTGGATGACGCGGTGGCAACGCTGTCGCCCGGCGCTGCCCTCCCCGGCGAAACCGCCTTCAAACTCTACGACACCTACGGCTTCCCCTACGATCTCACCGAGGATGCGCTGCGCCCCCGCGGCTTCTCCGTCGATCGCGCCGGGTTTGATGCGGCGATGGAGGCGCAAAAGGCCGAGGCCCGGCGCAACTGGCAAGGCTCTGGCGATGCGGCGGACGAGCGCGTTTGGTTTGCGATCCGCGACCGTGTGGGCCCCACCGAATTTCTCGGCTATTCCACCCGCGTCGCCGATGCACGGGTGGTCGCCATCGTGAAAGACGGGGCGGAGGTCACCGCGGTGAACGCCGGCGAGACGGCGAGCGTCGTGTGCAACCAAACGCCTTTTTATGCCGAATCCGGCGGCCAGGTGGGCGACACGGGCACCATCAAGATGGGCGACATGCTGGTCACGGTGGAGGACACCGTGAAACGGGCCGACGGCCTCATCGTCCACCACGGGCAGGTGACGTCGGGCACGCTCTCGGCCGGCGATGATGTGACGCTTTATGTGAGCGGCGCGCGCGATGCGATCGCGGCCAACCACTCCGCCACGCACATCCTCCACGAGTGCCTGCGCCGCACGCTGGGCGACCATGTGGCCCAAAAGGGCTCCATGGTGTCGGCCGAGCGCCTCCGGTTCGACTTTTCCCACACCGCGCCCATGGGCGCGGCGGACATCGCGGCCGTGGAGGCCGAGGCCAACGCCCGCGTGCGCCAAAATGATGCTGTCGACACCCGGGTGATGCCGGTGGACGAGGCGATGAAATCGGGCGCCCGCGCGCTGTTTGGCGAAAAATATGGCGATGAGGTGCGCGTTGTCTCCATGGGCATCGACGGGGACCGGCGCTTTTCGGTGGAGCTTTGCGGCGGCACCCATGTGGCGCGCACAGGCGACATTGGCGTGATCGCGCTGGTGGCGGAGGGCGCGGTGTCCTCCGGCGTGCGGCGCATCGAGGCGCTGACCGGCGCCACCGCCATGGCCCACCTTGGCGAGGAGCGCCGCCGGCTCGACGCGGTCGCCGCCCTGCTGAAGGTCGCCCCGCAGGACGCGCCCGCCCGGGTGGAAACCCTGATGGACGAGCGCCGCCGCCTGGAGCGTGAGCTCGACGAAACGAAGAAGAAGCTGGCGCTCGCCGGCCCCGCCACCGAAGGCCAAGCGGCGCGGGACGTGGCGGGCGCAACGTTCGTCGGCCGCGTGGTGGATGGCCTCCCCGGCAAAGCGCTCAAAGGGCTGGCGGACGAGGCACGGGAGGCGGCAGGCTCCGCGGTGGTTGCCATTGTGGGGACAGAGGGCGGGCGCGCGAGCGTCGTCGTAACCGTCAGCGCCGACCTTGCGGAGCGGTTTGACGCGGTGGCGCTGGTGCGCGCGGGCTCCGCAGCGCTCGGCGGCAAAGGCGGCGGCGGCCGGCGCGACATGGCCCAGGCCGGCGGCCCGGATGCCGACAAAGCCGGCGACGCCATCGAGGCGATTGCCGCCGCCATGGACGCGGCCTAGAGCGGCTAACGCCGTCACGGAAGCGCCCGACGGGAAAAGGGCGTGCGTCGGCTCGGCCGCGACTTCGCGGCGTGGCAAGGCGCCGCTCGCAGTGCGTGCTGGTTGCACGGACAAGAGTGGCAACGCTGTCCGGTGGGCGCCCTTTTCCCGCCGACGGTGGCCCCGCGCGGGCGGGTGGACTGCGTCCCGCGGCTTGCCCGTGGCCCCGCCACGCGCTGCACCGCGCTCCTTGCCACCGGCCGGCGCTGGGCCATCGGGCGCTTTCGTGACGGCGTTACCCGCTCTAAAGCGCCCTCAGCGGCGCATAAAAAGGTGGGCGAGGACAACGCCCGCCGCCGTTGCCCCAAAAATGACGAGGTAAAGGGGGACCTCAACCGTGAGCGCAGGATCGCTGCGGAAGGGGTCGGCGGTGAGGCGCACAGGGTCCCTGTTCGCGACCGCCAAAAGCACCGCAGCGGCCGCAAGGGGCACCGCGAAAAGCGCCGTCAACACGCGGCGCACCGGTCAGCTCACGCGGTTTTTCACCGCCGCGTCCGAGCGATCAATCCGGTCCCGCAGCTCCTTGCCGGTGCGAAAGAAAGGGACGGCCTTTTCGTCAACGTCCACCGACTCGCCCGTGCGCGGGTTGCGGCCTGTGCGCGCCTCGCGGTACCGCACCGAAAAGGCGCCAAACCCACGGATTTCAACACGGTTTCCGTCCCGAAGGGCTTTGCCGATCTCGTCGAACACCGTGTTGACCGCCGCATCCACCTCACGATGGAGCAAATGCGGGTTGCGCACGAAAACGCGCGTAATGAGTTCCGACTTGATCATCGGTTAACCTTAGTTAACGGAGTGCGCAGCGTGCCAAATGGACCATAGGCCGTCAACTGATCCTGCGACCGGTGCGGCCGGCACAGCGACACCAATGGCTTGGCCGAGTTTTTGGATCACACGATCGGTCATTTGCGCCACAATCGGGAGGTCATTGTCCCGCCGGGGCTTATAGGTGCGCACCGGTAAGCCATTCGGGATGTCGCGCTCGTCCACCAGGAATTTGACGGCAACCTCCTCCCCGCCGATCGCATCGATGAGGCCCTCCTCCATGGCCTGCTGACCGGTGTAAATCCGCCCATCCGCCAGGCGCCGGGCCTTTTCGGTCGGCATGCCCCGCCGCTCAATCACAAGGCCGAGGAACCATTCAAAGGTGTCGTCCACCACCGATTGAAGGGCGGCAACGGCGGCAGGCTCGGTGGGCGTAAAGGGGTTGGGTTCGGCCTTGAGGGGGCCGGAATCCACCTTCCCCACCTCAATCCCCAACCGGTCGAGCAGCGTTGACACCTGGCCATACTGGATCAACACGCCGATGGAGCCCGTGAGGCTGGTGCGGTGGGCGACAATATGATCGGTGCCGAGCGCCGTCATGTACGCCGCCGAGGCGCCCAGCGTGTTGATGTGCGAGACGACGGGCTTTTCGGCCGAGAGGGTGCGCAGCGCCTTATAAAGGCGCTCGCCGCCGACGGAGGTGCCGCCGGGGCTGTCGATGGCGACCACCACTGCGCGCACGGTGTCTTTCTTTTGAAGGCGGGTCAAAAGCTCGATCAGCGGACGATCGGATACGATGGCGCCCGAGATTGCAACGCGCGCAATGTGCGGGCCCGAAAGGTTCACCTGGGAGAGGACGCCCCCCACAATCGCGCCGATGACGGCAAGGATCGCGATTGCCCGCCAGATGGTGACGCGGCGAATGAGGCGGCGGCGCGCAATGAGCGCATCGGCGGCAAGGGCCATGGCAAAACTCCGGTCAACTGGGGGGCGTGCCGTTCTGGATCAAAACGTCACCGACAAGGTAGAGCGAGCCGCAAATGAGGATGCGGGGCGCGGGCTCAAAGCGCCAGTTCTCGCCAAGGAGCCGCAGCGCGGTTTTGACTGAACCCACGGGCTCGGCGGAGAGGTCGGCGCATTCGGCGGCCTCGGCAAGGGCGGCCGGCTCGATGGAGGCGTCGGCATCGGGCACCGGCACTGTGAAGACGTGGCGCGTGAGGCCGGCAAAGGCGCGGAAATAACCGATCGGGTCCTTGGTGGCGAGCATGCCGGCCACCAGGAAAAGCGGGCGGGCCACGCGATCTTCAAGGTCGGCAAGCGCGGAGGCAATCACTTCGCCAGCGTCCGGGTTGTGGCCGCCGTCAAGCCACAGTTCGGCGCCCTTTGGCGCGTGCTCAATCAGCTTTCCGCGGGTGAGGCGCTGGAGACGGCCCGGCCAGTCAGCGTTTTGGAGGCCCGCCTCAATGGCCTCTTGGCGCGTGACGGCGCCGGATGCGCGCGCGGCCGCAATCGCGACGCCCGCGTTCACCAGCTGATGGCGCCCGGCAAGGCGGGGGAGCGGCAGATCCAAAAGCCCGCCCTCATCCTGGAAGGTCATGCGGCCCTGCTCTTGGGCGACCACAAAATCCTCGCCGCCCATGAGGAGTGGGGCGCCGGCGCCCGCCGCGCGATGCTCAATGGCCGCCGCCGCCTCCGGCTTTTGCGGCGCGCTGATAATGGGGACGCCCGGCTTGATGATGCCCGCCTTTTCGGCCGCGATTTCGCCGAGGGTGTTGCCCAAAAAGCCCATGTGGTCAAAGCCGATGGAGGTGATGACGCTCGCAATCGGCTTCCTGACGACGTTGGTGGCATCAAGCCGGCCGCCGAGCCCCACCTCCAGCACCAAAAGGTCGGCCGGCGCCTCGGCAAAAAGGACGAAAGCGGCGGCGGTGGTGATCTCAAAGATGGTGATTGCGGCGCCGTCATTGGCGGCCTCAGCGCGCGATAGCACCTCCGTCAGCGCGCCGTCGGACACCAGTTGGCCGCCGCCGGGATGGGCAAGGCGAATACGCTCGTTAAAGCGGGCAAGGTGGGGGGAGGTGTAGGCGTGGACGGCCATGCCGTCCGCCTCACCGATGGCGCGCAGGAAGGCGGTGACGCTCCCCTTGCCGTTGGTGCCGGCGACGTGGATCACCGGCGGCAGGCGGTCCTGCGGGTTGCCGAGCGCCTCCAAAAGGCCCGTCAGCCGGCCAAGCGACAGGTCGATCTTTTTGGGGTGGAGCGCGGCAAGGCGCGTCAGGATGGGGCTGGCGGCGTCCACGTCACGGAGCGTCTGTGGGCTCGGGCGCCGGCTCTGGCGCAGGGTCCGGCGGCGGGGAAAGCGCCTCGTGCGCCACAGGCTGATCGTGCATGAAAATGCGCAAAAGCCGCGCGAGTGTTGCCCGCATCTCGTGCCGGTGGACCACCATGTCGACCATCCCGTGGTCGAACAAATATTCGGCCCGCTGGAAGCCTTCGGGCAATTTCTCCCGAATGGTCTGTTCGATCACGCGGGGGCCCGCAAAGCCGATGAGCGCGCCGGGCTCGGCAATGTGCACATCCCCCAGCATCGCGTAGGAGGCGGTGACGCCGCCGGTCGTCGGGTTGGTGAGGACGACGACGTAAGGGAGGCCCGCTTCCCGCAGCGCGATGACGGCCGCCGTGGTGCGCGGCATTTGCATGAGCGACAAGATGCCCTCCTGCATGCGCGCCCCGCCCGAGGCGGCAAACAGGATGTAAGGGGTTTTGCGCTCCCGCGCGTGTTCGGCGCCCTTCACGATTGCCTCGCCCGCGGCCATGCCGAGCGAGCCGCCCATAAAGCCAAAATCCTGGATCGCGACGGTGACGGGCAGCGTCTCGATGGTGCCGGTGGCAAGCGTCACCGCATCTTCGCGGCCAGTTTTGGCGCGTGCATCGCGCAGGCGATCCGCATAGCGCCGCTCATCGCGAAATTTGAGCGGGTCCTGGGGCACGGCGGGGGTGGGGAGCGTCTCGTAGGCGCCGGCGTCAAACAGGCTTTCGAGCCGCGCGGGGACGGGCATCCTCATATGAAAGCCCGAGCCCGGAACCACCCAGGAATTTAGCTCAAGGTCGCGGTGGAAGACCATTTCGCCGGTCTCGGGGCACTTGATCCAAAGGTTTTTGGGCGTGTCGCGCTTGGACCAAAACGACGAAATTTTGGGCCGGACGACGGTGGAAATCCAGTTCATGCGGGCACCTTTTGCGCCGCGCGCACGCCCTCCGCGAGCGTCTTGACAAACGCGTGGGTGCGGGCCGCGACATCCGGCCCCCCTTGCGCAATCACATCCACGATCGCGCTGCCGACCACCACCGCATCGGCGACCGACGCAATGTCCTTCGCCTGTTCGGGCGTTTTGACGCCAAAGCCGACGCCGACCGGCATATCGGCCGCAGCCTTCAGCCGGGCGACCGCGTCGCCCACATCGGCCGCGGCGGCGGAGCGGGTGCCTGTGATCCCGGCGATCGCGACATAGTAGATGAAGCCGGATGTGTTGTTGAGGACGGCGGGCAGGCGCGCGGCATCCGTTGTGGGGGTGGCGAGGCGGATGAAGTCGAGACCGGCGGCGCGGGCGGGGCGGCAGAGTTCGTCGTCCTCCTCGGGGGGAAGGTCCACGATGATGAGCCCGTCGACGCCCGCCGCCTTCGCCTCGTCCAAAAAGCGGTCCACGCCGCGGTGGTAGATGGGGTTGTAGTAGCCCATGAGGACGATGGGGGTGGTGTCGTCGCCCTGTCGGAACGTGCGGACCATCGCGAGGACGTCGGTGAGGGTGGTGCCGGCCTTGAGCGCGCGGCGGCCGGCGGCTTGGATCGCGGGGCCATCGGCCATGGGGTCGGTGAAGGGCATGCCGAGTTCGATGATGTCGGCGCCTGCGGCGGGCAGGCCCTCAAGGATTTTTCCGCTCGCGGCCAAATCCGGGTCGCCGGCGGTGATGAAGGTCACGAGTCCGGCGCGGTTTTCGGCGGCGAGGGATTTGAAGCGTTCGGCAATCCGGGTCATGGCGGCTCTTTACCAGGCGCCCTGTCAGTTGGCGATGGCGGCGCGCTGGTCAAGCGCTGCGGCCACCGTGTGGACGTCCTTGTCGCCCCGGCCGCAAAGGTTCATCAAGATCACCTGGTCGCGACCCATTTTGGGGGCAACGTTCGCAATGTGGGCAAGCGCATGGGCCGGCTCCAGCGCGGGAAGAATCCCTTCCGTGCGGGCCAAAAGCTGGAAGGCGGCAAGGGCGGCCTCATCATCAATGGGCACGTAGCGCACGCGCCCGGTCTCTTTCAGCCAGGCGTGCTCGGGCCCAATGCCGGGGTAGTCCAGCCCGGCGGAGATGGAGTGGCCTTCCAAGATTTGGCCGTCGTCGTCTTGCAGAAGGTACGTGCGGTTGCCGTGGAGGACGCCGGGGGAGCCGGCAGTGAGCGAGGCGCAGTGCTGGTCGCCCGAAAGACCCTCGCCGCCGGCTTCCACGCCCACAATGTCGGACGGATCATCGAGGAAGGGGTGGAAGAGGCCGATGGCGTTGGACCCGCCGCCGACGGCTGCCACGATGAGATCGGGGAGTTTGCCCGCCTCGGCGAGGAGTTGTTCGCGCGCTTCGGCCCCGATCACGCTTTGAAAATCGCGCACCATGCGCGGGTAGGGGTGGGGGCCGGCGGCGGTGCCGATGAGGTAGTAGGTGTTGTCAACGTTGGCGACCCAATCGCGCAGCGCCTCGTTCATGGCGTCCTTCAGTGTGCCCGCGCCCGCTTCGACGCCGATCACCTCGGCGCCCAAGAGCTTCATGCGGAAGACGTTGGGCGCTTGTCGCTCAATGTCCTTGGCGCCCATGTAGACCACACAAGGCAGGCCGAAGCGGGCGCACACGGTGGCGGTGGCAACGCCGTGCTGGCCTGCGCCGGTTTCGGCAATGATGCGGGTTTTGCCCATGCGTTTGGCAAGCAGGATCTGGCCGACGCAATTGTTGATCTTGTGGCTGCCGGTGTGGTTCAGCTCGTCCCGCTTGAACCAGATTTGCGCGCCGCCCAGCTCTTCGGTGAGGCGCTCAGCGAAGTAGATTGGCGAGGGGCGGCCGATATAGCCTTTGCGCAAAGAGGCCATCTCGGCCTCGAACGCGGGGTCGGCGAGCGCGGCATCGTACGCCTTTTCAAGGTCGAGGATGAGCGGCATCAGCGTTTCGGCGACGAAGCGGCCGCCAAAGATCCCGAAGCGGCCGTTTTCGTCGGGGCCGTTGCGGTAGGAATTGGGGCGTTCGCTCATCAAAAATCTCCCGGGGCAGGCGAAGGGGGATGCCTCCCTTTGCCGGCCAGCGTCAAGCGGGTTGGTTGTGGGCCGCGGTGAGCCGCTTTTCAAAGAAGCGGTGGGCGTAAGGGTCGGTGTTGAAGCGCTCGATCTCGCGCCAGCCGAGCCGGGCGTAGAGGGCGGCGGCTTCGGGAAGGGCGTTGTTGGTGTCAAGGCGCAGGTGGGTGAGGCCGAGTGCGGCGGCCTCTGCCTCCAGCGCTGCCATGAGGCGGGTGGCAAGGCCGAGCCCCCGGGCCTCCGGCGCCACCCACAGCCGTTTGACCTCCGGCGTGTCGCCCCCCTTCAGCGCCACGCAGCCGATGGGTGCGCCGTCGCGGGTCGCAACCAAAAACGCACCGTGGGGTGGGGCAAGGGCCGCGCGGTCCGGATCGCGGGAGAGGGTGACGTCAAAGCCGCCCTCAAAGCGCGCGGCAAGTTCACCATAGTACCGGGAGAGGGCGGCGGTGGCGATCGGGCTTTCCGGATCGATGCGTTCGACCGTGATGCCGGCGGTGCGCACTGCGCGCACGAAGGCGGCCATTTTTGCAGGGTCTTTTGCGCCGTCCGTCTCCACGCCGGACGAGACGTCCACCGCGTTTGGCCGGGTTGCGGTGACGGCGGCGGCAACGGTCGTGGGTGTCAGGCCGCCGGAGAGCATGAAATTGCCGTCCTGCGGCAGGAGCGACCAGTCAAACGCCGTGCCGAGGCCGCCGGGGCGCGTGGCGTCCTTGGGCGGCTTTGCGTCAAACAAGATGTCGCAGCCATAGGCGCCGGCGCGGGCAACGTCCGCTGCGCCCGCAACGCCGATTGCCTTGAGCACCGCGATGCCGTGCCGGTCGGCGATGGCGCGGGCGCGGTCTGGCGTTTCGCGGCCGTGGAGCTGGATGATGTCGGGTGCGGCCTCGACGATGGCGGCGAGGGTGGCATCATCTGCATCGACGGTGAGGGCAACGCGGGTGATGCCCTCGGGGGTTGCCTCGGAGATAAGGGCCATCGCCTCCAGCGGGAGATGGCGGGGGCTTGGCGCGAAATGGACGAGGCCGATCATGTCGGCCCCTGCCTTTGCGGCGCTGAGGGCAAGGTCGGGGGTCGTGATGCCGCAGATTTTGACGCGCGGGGTCACGAGCCGTCGGCGAGGATTTCAGCCTTGTCGGCCACCTTTTCTTCAATAATCTCCCGCCGCTCGCCGGCGCGAAGCTCATCAAGTTTGGGCATCGACATGATGTTGTAGCCTGAATCCACGTAGTGAATTTCGCCCGTCACACCCGACGAATAGTCCGACAACAGGTACGCGCCGACGCGGCCGATTTCCTCGATTGTGACCGTGCGCTCCAGCGGCGAGTGCTTGCGCTGGTAGTTGAACATCAGCCGCGCATCGGTGACGCCGGCGCCCGCCAACGTGCGCACGGGGCCGGCGGAAATGGCGTTCACGCGGATGCCATCGGCGCCATAGTCGGCGGCAAGGTAGCGCACGGAGGATTCAAGCGCCGCCTTTGCAACGCCCATCACGTTGTAGTTGGGCATGACGCGCGCCGCGCCGCCGTAGGAGAGCGTCACCATCGAGCCGCCGCCGGTCATGAGCGTTGCGGCGCGTTTGGCAGCCTCGGTGAAGGAGAAGCACGAAATCACCATGGTGCGCGAAAAATTCTCGCGGCTGGTGTCGGCGTAGCGACCCTTCAGCTCATTCTTGTCGGAGAAGGCGACGGCGTGGACGAAAAAGTCCAGCGAGGGCCAGTGTTTGGCGGCCGCGTCGAAGAGGCTGTCGACGGTCGACACGTCCTCCACGTCGCACCGCTCCAGGAAGGCGGCGTCGATGGAGGCGGCCAGCGGTTTGACCCGCTTGCCGAACTGGTCGTTTTGGTAGGTGAGGCCGATTTCGGCCCCTTCCGCGTGGAGTTGGCGGGCAAGGCCCCACGCGATGGAGTGGTTGTTGGCAACGCCCATCACGATGCCGCGCTTGCCGGACATGAGGCCGGCGCCCGTCACCTCAGCCATCGTAGCGGCTCATGACGAGGGTGGCGTTGGTGCCGCCAAAGCCGAACCCGTTGGACAAGATGTGCGTGAGCGCCACATCGTCCCGCCGCTCGCGCACAATGTCGATGCCCTCGAACGCCGGGTCCAGCTCGTCAATGTGCGCGCTTTTTGCGATGAAGCCGCCCTGCATCATGGCAAGCGAATAGATCGCCTCGTGGACGCCCGCCGCGCCCAGAGAGTGGCCGGACAGGGATTTTGTGGCCGAGACCGGCGGCGTTGTGTCGCCGAAGACTTCGCGCAGCGCTTCCATCTCGCGGGTGTCGCCGATGGGCGTGGAGGTGGCGTGGGGGTTGATGTAATCGATGGTGGGGTTGCCGGCATCCTCCAGCGCGAGGCGCATGCAGCGGGTGGCGCCCTCGCCGGAGGGCTGGACCATGTCATACCCATCGGAGGTGGCGGCGTAGCCGGTGATTTCAGCGAGGATGCGCGCGCCGCGGGCCTTGGCGTGCTCCAGCTCTTCAAGCACGAGGACGCCTGCGCCGCCGGCAATCACAAAGCCATCGCGGTTTTTGTCAAACGCGCGGGAGGCAACGGCGGGCGTGTCGTTGTATTTGGAGGACATGGCGCCCATGGCGTCAAAGAGGCACGACAGTGTCCAGTCGAGCTCTTCACACCCGCCGGCGAAGACGACGTCTTGCTTGCCAAGCTTGATCTGCTCTGCGGCGTGGCCAATGCAGATGTTGGTGGTCGCGCAGGCCGCGCTGATCGAGTAGTTGAGGCCTTTGATCTTGAAGTTGGTGGCGAGCGTTGCGGAGGCGGTGGAGCTCATCGCCTTCGGCACGGCGAAGGGGCCGATGCGCTTGGGGCCTTTTTCGCGCGCGGTGTCGGCCGCATCGACGATGGCGCGGGTGGAGGGGCCGCCAGAACCCATCACCATGCCCGTGCGCGGGTTCGACACTTTGCCCGGCTCAAGGCCGGAGGTTTGGACCGCCTGGTCCATCGCCACATGGTTCCACGCCGTGCCGCCGCCGTGGAAGCGCATGGCGCGGCGGTCGACGGCTTCGGACGCGTCAAGGGTCGGCGCGCCGTGCACCTGGCAGCGAAACCCAAGGTCGGCGTAGCTTTGCGCCCGCACGATCCCCGATTTTGCCTCGTGGAGGGAGGCGGTAACCTCCTGCATTCCATTGCCAAGGGGCGAGACAATGCCCACCCCGGTGACGACCACCCGTTTCATAAGTTCCTTTCCAAGCGGGGCTAGCGCGCCGCCGCATCGTCCTTGAAGAGACCGACTTTGAGATCCTCGGCCTTGTAGATGGTCTCCCCGTCGGCTTTCAGCCAGCCATCGCCAATGCCGAGCACGAGTTTGGAGCGCATCACCCGCTTCAAATCGACGCCGTATTCGACCGTTTTGACGTGCGGCAGCACTTGGCCGGTGAATTTTATCGCGCCCGTTGCAAGGGCGCGGCCGCGGCCCGGCTCACCCAGCCAGCCGAGGAAGAAGCCCAGCATCTGCCACAGCGCATCAAGGCCGAGGCACCCGGGCATCACAGGGTCCCCCTTAAAATGGCAGGCGAAGAACCAAAGGTCGGGACGCACGGCAAGTTCGGCGCGAATTTCGCCCTTGCCGTGGGCGCCGCCGCTCTCAGAGATCGCGCTGATGCGGTCAAACATCAGCATGGGCGGCAGGGGAAGTTGCGCGTTCCCGGGGCCGAAGAGTTCGCCGCGGCCACAGGCGAGAAGCTCTTCATACTCGTAAGCCGGTTGCTGCATAAAGGAGGTCGCTGCCATCTCGTCGTGTCAAACCTGTTGTTCGGCGGCCGCAGGGTTTTGCGCTAAAATCCCTTATGGGGGATTGGGGCGCGCTGGCAAGCGACCGGCGACGCATTGATCCCCCTTGCCGGGCCGGCTATATGTCGATGGCTGGGGACGTTTTTATCAAACAGGTGCGCAATGGCGGTGTTCTTCACACGCGAGACGATTGACGGGGCAAAAGACGTGCGCCCGCACAACGTCGATGTGCGCGATCGGTTGAAGACGGCTGGCCTGCGCCCGACCCGTCAGCGCGTTGCGCTGGGCAATCTTCTGTTTGCCCGTGGCCATCGCCACGTGTCGGCCGAAGGGCTGCACGAAGAGGCAGTGTCCGCCCGCGTCCCCGTGTCCCTCGCAACGGTGTACAACACACTCCACCAGTTCACCGAAGTGGGCCTCCTGCGCGAAATCGCGGTGGACGGCACCAAAACCTATTTTGACACCAACACCGACGATCACCACCACTTCTTCGACGAATCGAGCGGCGCGGTGACCGACATTCCCGCAGAGGCCCTCGCCCTTTCTCGCGTGCCCGAGGCGCCGGACGGCATGGAAATCGCGCGTGTGGATGTGGTGGTGCGTGTGCGCCCGCGGGGGGTCGGCGAGGTCTAGGGCATTTCGCGCCGCATACGGCGCGAGAAAAATGCCCTACCCTTCAGAAAATCGCCCTAGTCGACCGTTTCGGTGGGGTAGACGCCCCAAAGGTCCGTCTGCCGCACGTGGCCGCTAAACCGGTCGGACGAGATGGCGCACCACGCGCCGTCACACTCCTCAACGACGGCAAGGACGAACGGCTCCAGAAGCGCGTCGGTGCGCGCCGACCCGCTGGCGGTGCGGCGCAGCGCAATGGGCTCGGCCGCGCCCCAGGGTGCCACAATAGCGGTGCGCCGGCCTGACAACAACGAGTGGTGCACCCACCCTTCCTCACCCACGGCGTCCTTCACCTGACGCCAGTTGCCATACTCCCGCACAATCTCCACCGGCAGGCCCCGCTTCACGAATGTGAACTTCACCTTGTGTTGAAACGAGGGGCCGACACGCACGTTCACCTCGCCCGATGAGAGACTCACAAAGCGCGGCAGGGGGAGGCCCGAAGCGCCGCGACGCACCGCATCGTTGGCGAGGGCGGCCACAGGGGCGAGGATGAAGAGCGCGGCAAGACAACGCAAAAGCATCAGCAAGAATCCCGGATGATCGGCACCACGATGGCGCCCCGGCAGTTGCCCTTCCGTTAACGTTTGCTTAGAGCGCCTTTTCCCATCCGCCGCGCCGACGCTGGAGACCCCGCCATGAATGCCCGCGTCATTGTCACGCGAAAGCTGCCCGACCCGGTGGAGGCGCGCATGCGCCAGCTGTTTGACGTGCGCCTCAACACCGCCGACCGGCCCTTCACCCAGGCCGAGCTGGTGGAGGCGGTGCGCGAGGCGCGGGTGCTCGTCCCCACCATCACGGACCGGGTGGATGCGGGCGTGCTGGCCCAAGCCGGCGCCGACCTTGCGCTCATCGCGAACTACGGCAACGGCGTCGACAACATCCATCTGGAAAGCGCAGCGGCGCGCAAAATCCTCGTCACCAACACGCCCGGCGTCCTCACCGATGACACGGCCGATATGACAATGGCGCTCCTCCTCGCGCTCCCCCGGCGGCTGGCGGAAGGGGTGGCGATGACGGCGGAGGACCGGTTTACCGGCTGGTCGCCCACCCACATGCTGGGGCGAAAGGTGTCGGGCAAGCGCCTTGGCATTGTGGGGCTCGGCCGGATTGGCGCGGCGGTGGCCGCCCGCGCCCGCGCATTCGGCATGGGTGTCCACTATCACAACCGCGCCCCCGCGGCGGAGGCGGTCACAAAACCGCTGGCGGCCACCTTTTGGCCAAGCCTTGATCAGATGCTGGCGCACATGGACTTTGTCTCCATCCACTGCCCGCAAACGCCAGCCACCTATCATCTGCTTTCCGCGCGACGGCTCAAATTGATGCGGCCCGATGCCATCCTCATCAACACCGCGCGGGGCGAGATTGTGGATGAGGAGGCGCTGATGGCACAGCTGGAAGCAGGCGCCCTGGCCGGCGCCGCGCTTGACGTTTTTGAGCATGAACCGGCCATCGACGAACGGCTTTTGGCGTTGCAAACGGCCGGCAAGGCGATCCTTTTGCCGCACATGGGCTCGGCCACCGTGGAGAGCCGCATCGACATGGGCGAAAAAGTCATCGTAAACGTCAGAACCGTGCTTGACGGGCATCGGCCGCCCGATCTGGTGCTGCCGGGGGGCGGTCTTCACCGATCGCACACGGTTGGTGGTTAAACCCTTCGGCAGGTGGGCGTACGTTCATATTACGTTTGGTTTAAGGACGCTGACGGCGCGGGGCGGGGAGTGACGGATATGATCTTGGCTGGGTCTTTTCGGGTGGCGGTTGTGGTGGCGATGGCGCTCACGCTGGCCGCCTGTGTGGGCAACAAAAAGCGCCCAGCGCCTCTGCCGGCGGCGCAAACGGCGCCCGTGCAGACGGCCGAACTCCCCCCGCCCACGCAGCCCGAGCCCGACCCGCCCGCCCCCATTGCGGACGAGCCGCTGCCCGGCGCCGGCGATCCGGAACCGGCCGCAACGCTTCCGCCCGCCTCCGAATCGGTGGCCGTCGGCCGGACCGACCTCTTGGGTGGCTGGGCCATCGCATCCGGCGGGGAGCGGTGCCAGCTCTTCATGTCGCTCACCACGTGGACGGGGGGCTACCGCGCCTCCACCCGCGGCTGCTCGGGCCCACAGCTTGCCGGGATCAGCGCGTGGGACCTTTCGGGCAACACCGTCACCCTCAAAGGGGGCGATGGCGCGGCGGTGGTGGCAACCCTGCGCGCGGCCTCCAAGCAGGATTTTAACGGCACCACATCCTCAGGCTCTGCCATCACCGTGTCGCGATGACCGCGCTTCTCCCGCCGCTGGCCGATGGGGCGCTGTCGCCGGAGGCGGAGGCCGTCTTTGCCGACATCAAGGCGACCCGCGGCAGCGACACTGTCAACGACTTTTGGCGCGTTTTGGCCCACGACCCGGCGCTCCTCGCCCGCACCTGGGAGAGCCTGAAGGGGGTGATGGGCCCCGGCACCCTCGACCCCCTCACCAAGGAACTCATCTACATCGCCGTGTCGATGGCGAACGGCTGCGCCTATTGCATCCACTCCCACACCGCCGCCGGCCGCGCGAAGGGGATGACGGACGCGATGCTGACCGAGCTCATCGCGATTGTCGGCATGGCGAGCGAGACCAACCGGCTGGCCGAGGCGCTGCAAATCCCACCGGACGACGCCTTCACGCGCCCCGCCGGCGCTTGACTTCATGACGGGTTCCCGCTCCCCTAAGCGGGGCTGGGGGGCCTGATGCCAAACAACAAATACACGCGCACCATCATCATCGAGGCGATGGGCGGCCACTGGGACACGACGTTGCTGCGCGGCTCGACGCAGCTGCAGCAAAAGACCGGCGCCACCCACGACGATGTCTTTCAGATCGACGAGTTGCCCAAATTCGACCCTGAATACGTGAAGGGCGCGCGCATCTACCTCCACGGTCACGCGAGCGGGGTTGAGCGCACGCTGGGCGGCTATGCCGCGCCTGCGCTCGCCAAAAAGCTCGCGGATGCGGGCGTGGAAGGGGCCGCGCTCATCTCCATCACCGGGTGCAATGCGGGGCGGGGCAAGGTACCCAACGCCGCCTTTGCCGCCGCGCGCGATGCGATGCGCGAAAAGCTGAACGGCGTTTTGATGAAGCGCATCATGGGCGATGCGGAGGCCCAAAAGACCCAAACCCTCGATGGTTATGACGGCATCACCGAGCACAACTACACCACCCAGCTGCCCCAGCATCCGGCAAGTGTCGACACCACCCGCTCCGCCTTCGAAAACGCCGATGGAAGTCTTGCCCAAGTCTTCCACCGTGAGCTTGTGGGCGAGGGCGTCGACGTTGACGTCCATGCCCGGCTTTATTCGGTCAACACCGGCGTGGATGGGGACGGCAACGTTCACAAGTACGTCTACAACGAGGTGCATGTTGCCGACGATGGCGCAATCAGCCCCGTGTGGAACACCGGCGTTGCCCACGCCAAGGTGAAGATCGCGAGCGCTGAGCCCGGCGAAAAACTTCCGAACAACCAACGCATTACCTATGCGGACGACCCGGCCGAGCCCGCGGCTGACGCACCGACCGACGGAGACACATAAATGGTCTATCCCGATCCCATCGCGACGCTGATTGGCGCGGTTGTGCCGTTTTTCTTCGGCGCGATCTACTACACCGTGTTGTCAAAGCCGTGGCTGCGCGCGGTGGGCATGAAGGCGGAGGACGCCTCGATGACGCCGGTGCTGATCGGCCTCACCGCGGCCCACCTCCTGGTGATCTCGTTTGGCATCGGCTGGCTGCTCGCCACCATGGGGATTGTGAATTCCATCCCCTCCGCGGTCGCCGTCCTTGCGATTTTGTGGGCAACGCTGATCCTTGCGCCCATCAGCATGAACCACCGTTACCAGGACCGCGGGCTCGACCTCACGCTGATTGACGGGATTTATTGGCTGCTCGTTGTGCAGATTGCCGGGCTTGCCCACGTGTTGTGGGCCGGCGCGCCAAAGATTGGGTGAGGCGCGCGCCCGCCCGTCAGAGGATAAAACGCGACAGGTCCGCGTTCTTCGCAATTTCGGCAAGGTTGCCGCGCACGTAATCGCCATCGATCGTCAAGGTCTCGCCCGAGCGGTCGGTGGCGCTGAACGAGATGTCGTCCAGCACGCGCTCCATCACGGTTTGGAGCCGCCGGGCGCCAATATTTTCCAGGGTGTCGTTGATCTCCACGGCAACTTCGGCAAGCGCGTCAATCCCGTCGTCGGTGAAGTCGAGCGTCACGCCCTCCGTCTGCATGAGCGCGGATGATTGGCGGATGAGGCTTGCCTCCGTCTCCGTCAAAATTTTGCGAAAATCTTCCTTCGTCAGCGCTTGAAGCTCCACGCGGATGGGGAGGCGGCCCTGGAGCTCGGGCAAAAGGTCCGACGGTTTTGAGACATGGAACGCGCCCGAGGCGATGAAGAGGATGTGGTCCGTCTTCACCTGCCCGTGTTTGGTGGCAACGGTGGTGCCTTCCACCAGCGGCAAAAGATCCCGCTGGACCCCCTCGCGTGACACGTCCCCGCCCACACGGTCGGAGCGCACGGTGATCTTGTCGATCTCGTCCAGGAAGACGATGCCGTTTTGCTCCACCTGGCGCAGCGCCTCTTTGGTGAGCTTTTCGTTGTCGAGCAGCTTGTCACTCTCTTCGTTCACCAAGATTTCGTAGCTGTCGCGCACCGTGGTCCGGTGGGTCTTCTTTTGTCCGCCAAAGGCTTTGCCGAGCATATCGCCAAGGTTGATCATGCCCATGTTGCCGCCGGGCATGCCGGGCAAGTCAAAGTTCGGCAGCTGCGGCATTGCGGTGATTTCCACCTCGATCTCGCGATTGTCGAGGTCGCCGGCGCGCAGCTTTTTGGCAAAGCTTTCGCGGGTGGCGGGGGAGGCGGTCTTGCCCACCAGGGCGTCAATCACCCGCGCTTCGGCGGCCACATGGGCGGTGGCGCGCACCTCTTTGCGCCGCCGCTCGCGCACCTCGCCAATGCCGATCTCCACCAGATCGCGCACGATCTGCTCCACATCGCGGCCGACATAGCCAACTTCGGTGAACTTTGTGGCCTCCACCTTGATGAAGGGGGCGTTGGCAAGTTTTGCGAGGCGCCGCGAGATTTCGGTTTTGCCGACGCCCGTCGGGCCGATCATGAGGATGTTTTTGGGCATCACCTCATCGCGCAGCTCATCAGGAAGCTGTTGCCGGCGCCACCGGTTGCGCAGCGCAATGGCGACCGCGCGTTTGGCGTCCTGCTGGCCGATGATGAAGCGATCGAGCTCCGACACGATCTCGCGGGGGGAGAAGTTGGTCATGGAAGGTCCTGGTGGGCGGTGCGCCATGGCAGCGCACCGCGGCCATGTCTGTGATCAGGGTTTTTGTTGAGGCGCTGCCGTCTTAAGGCGCGTCGAGCGTTTCCACGATCAGGCTCTCATTGGTGTAAACGCAGATGTCGGCGGCGATCTTCATGGATTTGCGCACAATCTCTTCGGCCGACAAGTCGCTGTCCACCAGGGCGCGGGCGGCGGCCAGCGCATAGTTGCCGCCAGAGCCGATGCCCGCCACGCCCTGTTCGGGCTGGAGAACGTCGCCATTGCCGGTGATGACGAGGGTCTCGGTCTCGTCCGCCACAATCATCAGCGCTTCCAGATGCCGCAGGTAGCGGTCGGTGCGCCAATCTTTGGCAAGTTCGACCGCCGCGCGCATCAGCTGGCCGGAGTGTGAATCAAGTTTGGCCTCCAGCCGCTCAAGGAGCGTGAAGGCGTCGGCTGTGGCGCCGGCAAATCCGGCAATCACGTTGCCCTTGCCGATGGTGCGGACCTTTCGGGCCGTGGATTTGACGACGGTCTGGCCCATGGAGACCTGGCCGTCACCGGCGACCACCACCTTTCCGCCCTTTCGGACGGTGAGGATGGTGGTGCCGTACCAAGTGGTTTCGTTGTCGTGCATGAGTGGCGCTTTATCCGTTTAACGGTACGTATGCGCCGAAAGGTCCCCCCGCAACGGGGTCAGGCGTGCACGGCGTATGTCCGGCTCGCCTGGCGGATGGCAAAGACGCTTTCCTCGCCAAACAGCAGACGCGGGATGGTCTGCAGCGTTGCGATCATATCGTCGATGATGGCTTTGAGGCCGTCGTGCACTTCGTCCGCGTCCAGCTGCCCGGCCAGCCTTTGGGATGTGACGAGGTACATCGTTTCGCGCTGGACGAGGTCCACGTCGGCGATGACGAGGTCGCCGAAGCGCCTGACCGTCATGTCGATAATATAACTGTCCGCTGAAGACACGTTTTGGTTGATTTCCTCTGATTCCACGGGTTTTGGCCCCAGGAGCGGGGCGAGCGCGCATTCCACCGGGAATTCCGGTGGGCTTTGCTGATCGATGTGTGCGCCACTGGATGCGACAAACGCGGCTTGAACGACAACTTCCACGGGCAACGCGTCCTTTCCGTTTTGGTTATCTGTCGGGTTCAAATATATTGCTGTATCGTATCATCAGGATTGGAGTATTCCAAAGTCGAAAAAGGTAGTATTATTCCGCTATACGATTTAATTTCGCTTTTTTTGCGTATAAATTACTCGCGTTCATTGGTGTAAGATGTTGTGACTTTACGCGTTGGTGATGGCGCGAAAGACGCGCTGTTGGTCCGTTTGGAGATCTTTATGAGCGTGTCTTCTCAACTTCGTGTTGCGCCCACCCTGCGTGTGAACCGCGTTGCTTCCGCCTCGCTCGGCGGCTCCATGGTCCCTCCCACCGTGAAGCCCGTCGCCGCTTCCTCGCTCGGCGGCTCCATGACCCCTCCGGCCGTCAAGCCCGTCGCATCCGCGTCGCTCGGCGGCTCCATGACCCCGCCGACCGTGAAGCCCGTCGCCGCTGCCTCGCTCGGCGGCTCCATGACCCCTCCCACCGTGAAGCCCGTCGCATCCGCGTCGCTCGGCGGCTCCATGACCCCGCCGACGGTGAAGCCGGTCGCACCTGCGTCGCTCGGCGGCTCGATGACCCCGCCGACCGTAAAGCCCGTCGCATCCGCGTCGCTCGGCGGCTCCATGACCCCGCCGACGGTGAAGCCCGTCGCATTCGCGTCGCTCGGCGGCTCCATGACCCCGCCGACAGTGAAGCCGGTCGCGTCCGCGGCACTTGGCGGCTCGATGACCCCGCCGACGGTGAAGCCGGTCGCATCCGCGTCGCTCGGCGGCTCCATGACCCCGCCGACGGTGAAGCCGGTCGCATCCGCGTCGCTCGGCGGCTCCATGACACCTCCGGCCGTGAAGCCTGTCGCGTCCGCGGCGCTCGGCGGCTCGATGACACCTCCGGCCGTCAAGCCCGTCACGACCGCCTCGCTCGGCGGCTCGATGACCCCGCCGACGGTGAAGCCGGTCGCGGCCGCGTCGCTTGGAGGCTCCATGACCCCGCCGACGGTGAAGCCGGTCGCGGCTGCGTCGCTTGGAGGCTCCATGACCCCGCCGACGGTGAAGCCGATCGCGTCCGCGGCACTGGGCGGCTCCATGGCGCCGCCGACCGTAAAGCCGGTCGCGTCCGCGTCGCTGGGCGGCTCGATGACCCCGCCCGTGGCCAATCGGTAATCGACAAAGGACGCGGCCGGGCCGCTCCGGTCCCGATCCGCGCCGCTCTGGCGGCCTATCAAAACATCGACTAGGAACCATCCGCGTGGGGTGCCGCGCGGATTTGTTGTGCGAGAGGTTTTGCAAAATGGCCGCCGAACCCTCCGCCCAGCCCTCAGTGCGACCCGCCGCCCAACCAAACCTGCGGCTCTGGAAAGCCTACGCCCCTGCCCCGCCGCTCCAAAAGGCCGACAAGAGCGCGGCCGGCACCATGCCCGCGGGCGCCTTTCAATACTGCGAGGCGATGCGCATTGCGTCCGGCTTCGGCTGGTACGTCTACCCGCCCAAAGACATCTCGCTCTACTTCGATGGCGCGGAGGCCTACTTCTTCGATGATGGCCAGTGGTTCCCGGTCAAATCATCCGCGTTCGAGCCCGAGTTTCTGGCCGAGTGGAACACTCGCGCCCCGGACGCGCTGCAAAATCTTGCGCCCCCGTTCCTCTCAGAACTCTTCGCGCCTGGCATTGTGCAACTGTGGACCGGTTATTTTGTCGACACGGCGCCCGGATGGGGCCTCTTGATTCGCCCCTGCGTCAACCTTCACAACCGCAGCGCCATCGCGTGCTACGAGGGGCTGGTGGACTGTTCCACCTTCAAGCCCTTGCCTCTCTTCATCAATTTCAAGCTGATGAAGACCGACTGCGAGATCTTCCTGCCCGCCGGCCGGCCGCTCTTTCAGATCCAGCCAGTGCCGCTCGCGCTCTACGATAAGGGCGACACCGCCATCACCGTCCATGACGAGGGCATGGACGCGGCCGCGGGGCTCGACTGGGCCGGCGCCGCAACCGTCATCCGGCGCACTGACATGTCCCAACAACACCGCCCGGGCCGCTATGCCAGCGCCCAGCGCAAGCGCGGGCGGGGTTGATCCCATCGCAAACGCCCAGCCGATGACCGGGGCGCAACTGCGCCTCATCCTGTTTAGCGGGCTCGGCTCGCTCCCGCTTCATATGTCGGCGGTCATCGCAGTGTCGGGCGTGCAGCATGGCTTTAGCGCCACAGAGGCCGGCGCGCTGATGTCGGCGTGCCTTGCGGGCCTCTTTGCCGCCACAACGTGCCGCGCGTTCAATGTGCGGCTGGGCGGTTTTGCCCCCCGGCTCAGCGTCTTGGGGATCATCCAGGCCGCGCTCCTGGGCATCGTGCCGTTTTGGCCGCCCACGGTAGAACTTCCCCTGTGGGTGGCCATCGGCTGGGTGTCAGGCATTTTGATGTTTGAGGGGATGCACGCGGCCGCAACCGCCCAGCACCGCTTTGTCAGCTTTCTGGTGCGGCTCTCGTTTGCGATGGTGCTGTCGGCGACGGCAGCGCTCGGCGGGGCGGCACTCCCGCTCCCGCTCTTTGAGGGGGTGTGTCTGATGTACGCCGCGCTCACCCTTGCCGTCACCCTGGCGCTCATGGTGGGGCGGTCAACGCCAACGCTTGCCGCCGGCTCGTCAGCAACGCTCCTGCGGCGGGCCTTCAGCGTGGCCGTTGCCCTTGCGCTTGCCCCGTGCGTCCTCTTCTTCTGCGGCACATTGATGCTGGTCACGCACATTGTGGACCTTGTGGCCCAGGGCGGGGCGCTCCGCGCATCCAACCTCACGGCGCTCGGGTGGGGGAAGCTCTTAAGCAGCGCGGTGCTCGGTATTGTCCTCGTCTGTCTGCGGGGGGAAAGCCGGGCCAAACTTGTGGTGTCGGTGGTGGGCGTTGCTGCCGTGCTGTGGCTCTCCCAGCACGCGCCGGTGTTGCCGGTCGCCATCTTTATCTGCGCGTTTGAGGTGGGCATCAACGTTGCCGGCGCATCGTTCCTGGGCGAAACGGCGCGCGTGGGGGATGCCATCATTCACCGATTGATGCCGATGGCCGCGCTTTTGGGTGTGGCGCTGGGCCCCGCCATCGGCGCGCAAGTGCTAGAAGGTGGCGGGCCGGACCGACTTGCCCAGGCGGGCGTTGTCATCATGTGCGGTGCAACGCTCTTGCTCTTGGCGCGCAACATCCACCGCCGGCGCCGCGGCGCGGCCGCGTAGGGGTCTAGGTGTTTCGTCCCGGAGTGTGGTGGTAGGATCCCAACACCGGAAGAGAGGGACGCACTGTGGGCCAAATACTCCACGGGAGCGCCACGACCACGCACGCTGTCCGAGCGGCAATACAGCGATCGAAAGCTTCGGTCGC